>JBMTIM010000026.1:0-43980 GCA_049437325.1 Acidimicrobiales bacterium | reverse complement strand
ATTCTGCAGGCCGATGATCGCCAACCGCTCGCTCGGACCCGAACTGCAGATCGACAGGTAGTGCTTCATCCGCTCCATGCGTTCGAGCACGTCGTGGTCTTGACAGACGATCCAGCCGATGCGCAGACCGGGAAGACCATACGACTTCGACATCACGCCGAGGGAAAGTCCCCGCTCGTACTCATCTGCGATGAAGGGCAGGTGCTCGGTACCGGACGGACCGAGGCCGTGGAAGATCTCGTCGTGGAGAATCCAGATCCCGTGCAACCGACACAGCTCGATCAGCGCTCGATATCGCTCCAGCGCAAGGATCGCCCCGGTCGGGTTGTGGGGGAAGTTGATCGTGACGAGCTTCGTCGTCGGGCGAATCGCAGCGGCAACTCGGTCGACATCGAGTGACCAGCCGTCGTCGGCATCGAGGGGCACACCGGTGACGTCACCGATCGCTTGTGGGAGTGTCTCGTGCGACTGGTAGTTGGGGGTGACGACGATTGCATGGCTGTCACGATCGAGCAGCACCTGGTTCGCAGCAAAGATTCCCTCCGACGCACCGGCGAAACACAGCACGTCATGGTGCGACCGGTTCATGAAGGTCGCCGCCACCGCCGCACGAAGCTCGGGTGCGCCCCACGTCTCGGTGTACCCGAGCCACATGTCGTCGAACTCGGCCTGCTGCTCGGGTGTCGCCATCGCCAGCAGTTCACGCATCGACATCGACTCGGCATCCGATGCGGTCAGGTGGTGTTTTGCGACGAACTCCCATCTCGCGAAGTGGGTTTCGAGACGAAAGTCGGGCAACACGTGGAGAACGGTAGCGGTGTCGCCGTACCCGCTCACTAAGCTCGTCTCGCCCCCGTAGCCAAGCTGGTTACGGCAGCGGACTTTTAATCCGAAGATCGTGGGTTCGAATCCCACCGGGGGCACCGACCAGCAGCAGCACTCGGCCCGCCCCCCTGCTGTGCGGCCGCGTAGGCTCGGCGCCGTGACGCGCGATGAGCTGGTGGCGGGGTGGACATGGTTCGCCGAACGCGAATGCCGCAGGTATTCGCCGCTCTACGAGGCGATCAGCACGGCGGTCGCTGCTTCGACCGAACTCCACGAGCGACTGCTCGCCTGTTCGAAGCATGTTCGCCAGCCGAACATGCTGCTTGCTGCGATGCACGACCTCGTGCTCCGAGGCGAGGAGCCCGACCTCGGCGCCGAGTACGGCGGTGCAGCACCGACGGTTGCCGGCACCGGTCGTCTCTTCGTCGAAACGGCACTGCGCCGTTGGGAGGACCTCGTACCCGGCCTCGAGGCGCGCCGGACCCAGACCAACGCGGTCGGACGGATCGCCGTGCGGGCGCCAGCACTGGCGACGGTGGCCGCAGACGAACCGGTCACGATGATCGATGTCGGTACCAGCGCCGGCTTGACACTGACGCTCCCCCACTGCCGCATCGACTTCGGCGACCGGGGCGTACTTGGTCCACCTGACAGCCCCGTTCGCGTCGAGTGCGCCGTTCTCGGCGGGAATCCGCCGGTCCGCCCCACCATCATCCGGCGACGGATCGGCCTCGACCGCCGGCCGCTCGACCCGAACGATCCTGACGATGCTCGCTGGCTCCTGGCATGCACCTGGCCCGACACCGGGCGCCTCGAGCGCACTCGCGCTGCGCTCGCGCTGGCCGCTGCTCGCCCGAGCGAGCTCCGCACCGGTGATGCAGTCACCGACCTTCCCACCCTCCTCACCGAGATCGATGGCCCGATCGTCGTCACCACCACATGGGCACTCGCCTACCTGCCCGAGGATGCCCGTGCCGCATTCGTCGGCGTGCTGGCGGCAGGCAGTGTCGATCGTCGTGTCAGCTGGGTCAGTTTGGAGGCACCCGGCGTGGTCGACGGGTTGCCGCAGGTCGATCCTCCGGACGTCGCTGACACCTCGGCGAGCGTGGTCGGCGCCACAATCTTTCGCAGCGGCGACGTCGTCGAACGCACAACGCTCGGCCATGCACACCCCCACGGCCGCTGGCTCTGGTGGCACCGATGACGTCCGGAGGATCGATGCGATCAGGCCGCTCCCCGATGTGCAGCAGCCACAAAAACCCGAACGCATCCTCGACCCATGCGAATGCATCACAGCGTTCGTGGATGGAACGGTGGGGCCTCAGGTCTGATGGACGGTCGTCACCTCGTCGAGGTACAAGATGTTGCCTGCAGGATCCTCGATGAGCGCAAGGTAGCCGCCCCAGGGCATCCGCTCCGGCGGCTGGGCGAATGTCACCCCCCTCGAAGCAAGGCGTTGGTATTCGGCATCGAGGTCGTCGACGACAATTCCGAGGCCCTCAGCCCCCCGACGGTCGCGATGTGGTCGGGGGTAGAGGGGTCAATGGTGGCGATCCCGAGTGACACAGCCCCGGCATCGAAGGATGCGTACCCGTGCGCATCGTCACGAAAACGGAGTTCGAAGCCCAGGTGGCCCTCATAGAACGACACTGCCGCATCGAGATCATCGACGTAGAGGTTCACGTACCCGATGTTCATCTGCCCAGTCTGGCAAACCGGGTTCCCGTGGTCCTCGGCACGTGCTCATCATGAACGACCAACGGCACAGAAGTGGTCGCCGCATCCGGCACAGAAGTGGTTGCCGCATCGCCATGCCCGCTCGCCGACAGCGGCCAATCCTGACATCACGCAGAACCCTCGCCGGACCTCGGGCAAGTAGCCTCGCGCCATGACCATCGTGGTTCGTGGGGGATCCGTGGTGTCGACGAGCGGCGCCACACCAGCTGATGTCGTCATCGACGGCGAGACCATCGCGGCAGTGCTCGCCCCTGGGTCTCCGATGGCGGTCGCCGCAGCCGACGGTGCTGCACGCGTGCTCGATGCGACCGGCTGCTACGTCCTCCCGGGAGGCGTCGACGCCCATGTTCACCTCCAGCTCCCGATGTCACCCGACGCAACCTCGTCCGACACGTTCGAGACCGGCACGGCTGCCGCTGCGTGGGGTGGCACCACGACCATCATCGATTTCGCAGGCCAACGTGCAGGCATGCACGTGCGCGACGCGATCGACGAACGCCACGCCGAGGCCGACGGCCAGTGCGTGATCGACTACGGCTTCCACCTGTCCATGGGCGACGTCCACGACGCGTCGCTCGACGAGATGGACGCGGTCATGGACGAAGGCATCACCAGCTTCAAGTACTTCATGGCCTACCCGGGGGCCTGGTACAGCGACGACGGCAAGTTGTTGCGGGCCATGCAGCGGGCCGCCGACCTCGGTGCGATGGTCATGATGCATGCGGAGAACGGCATCGCAATCGATGTGCTTCGAGACCAGGCGATCGAGGCAGGCCGCGCCGAGCCGGTGTGGCACGGCCGTACCCGACCCACCCGTCTCGAGGGCGAGGCGGTTCACCGGGCCGCTGCACTCGCCGAGATCGCCGGTGCACCGCTCTACATCGTGCATCTCTCCTCGGCCGACGCACTCGAGCAAGTCCGCTGGGCTCGCGACCGAGGCCAGAACGTCTTTGCCGAGACATGTCCGCAGTACCTCTATCTGACGATCGACGAACACCTCGACCGCGACGGACTCGACGGATTGCGGTCGATCTGCTCCCCACCACTGCGCGAGCACCATCATCACGGATCGCTGTGGCAGGGGCTGCGTCACGACGACCTTGCTGTCGTTGCCACCGATCACTGCCCGTTCTGCGACAACGAGAAGTTGCTCGGTGTCGACGATTTTCGCGCCGCGCCGAACGGACTTGGCTCGATCGAGCACCGCATGGACCTGCTGCACTCCGGTGTCGTCACCGGTCAACTCGGCCTCAGCCGCTGGGTCGAGACCTGCTCGACCACCCCCGCCCGCCTGTTCGGCCTCTATCCGAACAAGGGCGTCATCGCTCCCGGTTCCGATGCCGACATCGTGGTGTACGACCCCGTCGTCACGCACACCCTGGGCGCCGAAACGCACCACATGAACCTCGATCACTCTGTGTGGGAGGGGGTGGAGGTCACCGGTCAGGTACGCAGCGTGCTGTCGCGCGGGACCTTCGTGATCGACGACCGGTCTTTCGTCGGGCGGGCCGGTCACGGCCGCTTCGTACCTCGCAGCGTCAGCGACCTGTTCGTCTGACCCATGGGCGCCCTGTTCGGCCTTCTGGCTGCACTGTCGATCAGCACGACCGAATTTTTCGGTCGGCGGGTCACGAACGAGGTCGGTCCGATCGTCGCTGCCTCGAGTACGAGCCTGCTGGCCGCAGTCACCGCACTCGCCATCGCTGTGGTCACCGACGGTTCGGCGATCGGTCGAGACCTGCTGCTCGGCGGAGCCTCGGGTCTGGGATTCGGCGTCGGCATGTCGACGTACCTTCAGGGCGTCCGCGTTTCGTCTTCGGCAGTGGTCGGACCCGTTTCGGCAGCGCTGACCGCACTGATTCCGTTCACCTACGCCGCTGTAATTGCGGAGGCACCGTCGGCACTTGGCTATGTGGGCGCCGCACTCGCAATCATCGGCTTGATGTTCGTGACGATCGGAGGCTCCGCCGCCACCAATGTTGCCGGGGGCCTCCCGTTCGGCACCATCTCAGGACTGGGCTACGGGCTCGGGACGCTCGTGTTGATCAATGTGAGCGATGAGGCCGGTAGTTGGCCGGTCGTGACGCAGCGACTCGTCGCGTTCGCCGCAGTCGCCGCCTTTGCGCTCGCCCGCAAGCGGCCGATCCTCCCACCGCGGCAGTACGCGCCTCCGGCGCTCGGCGCCGGCTTGTTCGCCGGACTCAGCTCGGTGCTGGCCCTGATCGGTCTGTCTGCCAACGCTGCGGCTGCGTCGGTCACGATCACGCTGTTCCCCGCCGGCAGTGTGCTCATCGGCCGCATCTTGTTCCGTGATGCCGTCACTCGTGCCCAGGTGATCGGCCTTGCGATCGTCATTACCGGCACGGTCGCGATCGTGGTCGGCTAGACGACGTCGGGCAGCCGGTCGGCGGGAAGATCGGCGATCGCGACGAGCGGTACGTCGCCGAGCAGTTGGCGCAATTCGTCGACGACACTGCGATCGGTGTCGGTGACCCGGTTGACAAGGACCGAGAACCGGGCACCGGTCGGTACACCCTTACGGGAGCCTGCCGGCGACAGCAGGACCCTGGCGAGCCGCTCGGGGGTGAGCTCGTCGGACTCGCGACAGGACGCGACCGCCGCAACCTGATCCGGGCGTTGACAGCCATCGGCGATGGCAGCACCGACCGCAGCCATCCCGACGCAGGCAACGACATGTGTCGATGCCGACGGAATCACCGGTTCATAGTCGAGCGGCGCCTTGAACGGCATTCGCCGGGAGCCGTCGGCCTCGACCGCGACGGTGTCGGCCAGGTTCAGCCAACGATCACACGTCTCCGGGCTGACGCCGACAGCACGACGGTCGTCGAGCCGGTGCCAGGCAATGACACATCGGTGGTCGTCGAGCGCCCGGCCGAGTTCGACGTCATCGACATCGATCAGCACCGGGTGGCCACCGGTTCGCTCGATTCCCATCTTGGTCGTGGTGGTGATGACGGTGCGGCCTGCCCGGTGTCGGCCGAGGGCAAAGACCGCTGTCGTCTTCCCGCCGCCACCGACGAACGAGACGAGCGCTCGGGGGCCGAGTTCGAGCGTTTCGCCGAGCGCTTCCCATCCGATGGTCATGTCGTGAACGTAGCGAGGATCGACCGGACTGGGACATGTCGTCGACTCGCCGGTGGCCTGCGCCCATCGGGCGAGCCCGGCTCTCACCTCTGCGGCGTTAGCCTCTGTTCTTCGTGAAGCAGCTTCGTGTTCCCTCCTTCGTCTGCGCCGTTGTAGCGCTACTCCTCGTTGCGTCATCGTGCGGCTCCGACAGCAGTTCCGACAGCACGGTCATTGCCTCGATCGCAGGGCGTGAACTCACCCGGGGCCAGCTCGACGATCTTCTCCCCGACGGCAACAACACTGTCGATACCCGCGTTGCGTCGACGGTGAGCGAGTGGCTGCTTGCGCAGGTTGTCGAATTCGAGCTCGAGCGACGAGGGTTCGGCCCCACCGAGCAGGAGCGTTCCGACAGCATCGAGCTCGTCGATCTGCGCGGGATCGGCAGAAACGACACCGAGGAGGTGCTGCTCGCAAACTCCTACGCGTTGAGTCTTGCGGCCGGTCGGTGGTCGGCCGAGGAGGTTCTGACCCTCGACGAGCCAGAGCCGCCCATGTACCTGTGTTCCAACCACATCCTGCTCAGAGACATCACCGAGGCCGAGGCGGCGCTCGAACGGTTCAATGCCGGTGAAGACTTCGCCGAGCTCGCCATCGAGCTCTCCACCGGACCGTCGGGGCCGAACGGCGGCGATCTTGGCTGCGTTGTGGAGGGTCAGTTCGTCGAGCCGTTCGAGGAGGCCGCGTTTGCGGCCGAGGCGGGCGACGTGATCGGTCCGGTCGAGACGGCCTTTGGGTTCCATGTCATCCAGATCGAGTCGGTCGGGCCAGCAACGGTCGAGAACCATCCCACCGCCGATCCGGTCGAGATCGCTCAGCTGATGTTGCAAGCCCGTCAGTTCCAAGAGGCTGGCCTGATCGGCATGCTCGAAGCGGCCGCCATCGACAATTTCGGTGGTGACGCATTCGTCGACCCGTCTATCGGGACGCTCGATCCGATGACCCTGGAGATCAGCGTCGGGTAGCTCGGCCCCAACCGACGCTCGGTCTACGGTGAACGCGATGCACGTGACGCAGCTCTGGCGGTACCCGATCAAGTCCGTCGGTGGTGAGCGTCTCGAGACGGCGGCCATGACAGAGCTCGGCGTCGAGGGTGACCGACGCTGGGGACTCGTCGACGAATCGACCGGTTACGTCCTGACCGCACGACGAGAACCGAAGCTGCTGATGGCGACGTGTGTGCTGCGCGAGCACGAACCGATCACGACGACCGACACAGGCGACACGCTGCGCACGTCAGCCGACTGGACCGAGTGGCTCGGCCGAACGGTTCGCCTGCAGGAGGCCGGCGATACGGGCGGCACCTACGAAAACCCGCTCGACATCGAGAACGAAACCGACTGGATGTCGTGGCAGGGTCCAGCCGCAGCATGGCACGACAGCGGCCGATCTCGGATCAGCCTGGTCAGCACGGGTTCGCTGGGCGACTGGGACCCTCGACGTTTCCGCGCCAACGTCGTCGTGGAGGGTGACGGTGAGGACGACCTGATCGGGTCGTCGATCCGGATCGGCGACGAGGTGCGCGTGACGGTGACACAGGGCATCGACCGATGTGTGATGGTCACCCGCCCCCAGCCCGGCCTCGAACGCGATCTCGACGTGCTTCGCACCATCACCCAACGCCCGGCTGCGACGTTTTGCATCGGAGGACTCCTCGAACAGGGCGGCGTCGTCATGGTGGGAGATCGAGTCGACCGCGACACATGACCGTCGTCGACCTTGCGCTCGCCACACCGCTGACATCGCGGTTCCGAGCAACGCAGTTGGTTGCGATGCTCGATGACGACGAACGCACCCGAGCCGACCACTTCCACCATCACGACGACCGGTTGCTGTACATCACCGCTCACGCACTCAACCGTCTCGTGCTCACACAGCGACGCCCGAGCGTCGAACCGTCGGCGTGGCGGTTCTCGGTCGGGCCGTGGGGTCGGCCCCACCCGATCAATGCCGAGACGGGTGAACTGCGGTGCAACCTTTCGCACACTCGGGGGATGACCGCCGTCGCTGTCACCGAGGGGACCGACGTCGGGGTCGACGTCGAATGGATCCGCCCGGACGACTGGATCTTCGACACGGCTTCAGCCGTCTTTTCCGCGGCCGAAGTCGATTCCCTTGGCCCGCTCGGCAACGACGAACGTCGGGACCGATTTTTTCTCTACTGGACGTTGAAGGAGAGCTACATCAAAGCCCGCGGTATGGGGGTCTCGCTGCCGCTGACACTGATCTCCTTCGCCCGCACCGTCGGTGAGCAGATCACGCTCGATCTCGACCCGTCGCTGGGGGATGACGCGTCCTCGTGGGCGTTCGCGACCTTCCGACCGTCGACCGACGTGCGCGGCGCCGTTGCCGTGCGAGCACCCTCGATCGAACTGGAGCTGTCGTGGCCCGACGTTGCTTGACGATCGCCGTGATCATTGCCATCGGGTTGGTCGGGTCCGCCTGCGGCGACGATCCTCCGACGGCTGAAGAGCTCGCAGCGATCGACACGCTGGTCGAAACCGAACTGACCATCGACGAACAGCGGTGCATCCTCGACGGCATCACCAGACTGGGGATCACCGCAGCGCAGATCGTTACCGGCGAGTTGACCGCCGACCAGGACGGTGAGGTCCTCTCGGCAACGCTCGAATGCGTGGAGGATCTCGCCACCGTCGAGAGCTTCGTCGATTCGTTCATCACCGGCGCTGCGGAAGAAGGGACCGAACTCACCCGTGACGAAGCACGGTGCGCGATCCGCGCACTCGATGCCGACGAGCCGGGTGATGCGATCCGCGCCTGTCTCGGCGAGCGTGTCATCGACATCACGTTCGGTGATGACCCGGTGCTCGACCTGCTCGTCGAACAGTGCCGCCGAGGCAACAACCAGGCATGCGATGAACTCCACGCCACCAGTCCGATCGGAAGCGAGTACGAGACCTACGGCCGTACCTGCGGTGGCCGCGCCCCTGCGGGTGCCTCACCAAGCTGCTTCGACCTGCTGGGGTGAGAGCGAAGCGTCGGAGCGAGACGAACTCAGTCCTTCGGTGGGCGATAGAAGGTGGCGAGTTGTGCGATGCCGGCACCGACACCGCCGACTGCGGCGATAGCGATGCCGGCCCAACCATCGAGATCCTCGACGATCCCGATCCAGTCGTCGACGCTGTACTGGCCGGCGCCGACTGCGGCGACGCCGATTGCGAGGGTGGCATAGACGAAGTTCAGCTCGATGCCGTTGTTGACGCTCATGAAGCCGTTCTTCCAGTGCACCGTGTAGCCGGCCACGAACATGAGTGCCACGATCGCCATCGCGGCGAACGACGTCAGCAGGCCCGCTGCGAACAGCAGCCCGGCACCGATCTCGGTACTTGCCGCCATGAGTGCGTTGAGCTTCCCGGGACGCATGCCCATGGAGTCGAACCACGTCGCCGTACCGGTGATCTTCCCGCCCGAGAAGAACTTCTGATAGCCGTGGGCGGCCATCGCAACACCGGCACAGACGCGGATGACGAGCATGCCGAGGCCGACCGCCTCGGGATTGGTGGCGTAGGTGCTGCTGGCAAGGATGGTCGTGAGCATGCGGACTCCCTTTCCGGGCGCGCAGTGTAGAAGACTCCTGTTGTGTCCGTCCCGATCATCGCTGCCGCTCGCAGCCCGTTCGCTGCAGCCGACGGCGTACTCGCCCGCTGGCATCCGGTCGAACTCGCTGCGGTGGTGATGCAGGCCACGCTCGAGCGGGCCGGGATCGACGCCGACGATATCGATTTGGTCGTCGCCGGCTGTGCCGAGCCGGTCGGGGCCCAAGGCGCGAACGCGGCCCATGCGTGCACCCTTGCCGCCGGGTGGCCAGCATCGGTTCCCGGGTTCGTGGTCGACGCCGAGACGGTGTCGGGAATCGCAGCGCTGACGGTGGCCCTCGACGCCCTCACGGCACGACGAGCTCGAACCGCCGTCGTCGTCGGCCTCAACAGTGCATCGATGGTGCAGCCGGGGGCCAGCGCGCTCGGCCGGATCTACGGTCGGCCGTGGGGACCCGCCGTCGAGCAGCGATACGCCAATGGTGGGGGCCTCGTGCCACCGATCACGGCGGCGGACCGGGGCGCGACCGCCGCTGGGATCGACCGCGCCCGGCAGGACGCGTGGGGCCTGCAGTCACTGGAGCGGCGCAGCGCGCCGAGCGCCGCACTGGTCACGGTCGGAGCTCGACCCGGTGAGTCGGTGGCCGTACAGCGTGACGTTCCGATCGACACCGACGTGATCCGCTCCATCGAGGTCGACGAGTTGACGCCGATCTTCGAACAGGATGGCACCACGACGGCTGCGGGCTTCGCGCCGGCAGCAGACGGTGTGGCGGTGGTGGTGCTGTCGACCATCGCGACCACCAACTCGCTCGGTGTGCTCGAGTCGGCTGCACTCGGTGCCGGTGACCCGACCGATCCACTCGCCGGTTTCGACGCCGTTCGACATGCGATGCCACCTTCCACCGACTCCTGGCACATCGCCGAACCGTCCGCTTCGACCACCCTGCTTGCGGTGACACAACTCGGGATCGACGAGTCGATCGTCAACCGACATGGGGGCACGATCGCAGTGGGCGACGCCGCTGCAGCCGAGGATCTGCGCCTCGTCATCGACGGTTTGCACGCGTCCGAGCCAGGCGAGCGAGGAACGGCACTTCGCTGTGGCGGTGGGGCTGCGGGCATCTGCTCCTGGCATCGCACCTAGGCTGGTTCCGTGGAACTGTTCGGCTACGGCGTGCTCAACATCTTGGTCGCGATCGGCGCCTTCTACGTGATGATGCGGATCGGCATGACCATGCTGCGTGCCATGGGGCAACCGATTCCCGAACCACCGCCACCGGGCGAGCTGCGGAAGGTAAAGATCATGTACCGCTGCGCGATCTGTGGTGCCGAGGTTCGGATGACCATTGCGCCCCACGAAGATCCCGAGCCGCCGAGGCACTGCCTCGAAGACATGGATCTCGTCGCTCCCCTCGATGAGTGACCTTTCCACACCCTGTGGAAAACAATGGGGAGAAATCACACTCGTGTGATTCGACCATCACGGTTCCCCACTGCCCCACGACGCGCCTATCCTCAGCGCCATGTCCGAGCAGAAGCCAACGAAGCGCCGGGTGTCCGGTGGCCGCGTGACCGCAAAAGGCACCCGTCCCGAGGGGTACACCTCCGACACCTTCAGCCACACCGGACTCGACGAGCAACGTGATCCGTCACCGCCTTGGGTTCCGGTTCTGATGTTCGCGCTGTTCGGGCTCGGTCTCGCCACGATCCTGCTCAACTACGTCGGTTCCTTCTGGGACACCAACAACGGGATCCTGCTGCTCGGCCTCGGGATGATCCTCGGCGGAATCATCACCGCCACCGAATACCGCTGACGTTGCTCGCCCCGCGCTAGTCGAAGTTCTCCCAGTAGCGACTCGGCATCGGCCCTCGCTGATGCTTGTACTTCGACTTCAACGAACCCGATCCGTACGGCGTCTCGGCCGCAGTGGTCATCTGCTGGAACGAGATCTGGCCGATCTTCATCTCCGGATAGAGGGTGATCGGCAGGTTTGCGACATTGCTCAACTCGAGTGTCAGTTGCCCTTCGAAGCCGGCATCGACGAAGCCGGCGGTCGAGTGGATCAGGAGACCGAGACGTCCGAGGGACGACTTGCCCTCGAGTCGGGCGACCAAATCGTCGGGGACGGCGACGCGTTCGAGCGTCGACCCGAGCACGAACTCTCCCGGATGCAGGATGAACGGATCGTCGCCTTCGGCCTCGACCAGTTCGGTCAGTTCCTCGAGGTTCTGCTTCACGTCGATGTGGCCCATCGTGTGGTTCTTGAACACCCGAAAGAAGCGGTCGAGCCGCAGGTCGACCGACGACGGCTGCAAGCTGTTCGGCCCGAGCGGATCGATGACGATCCGGCCGGCGTCGAGCTGCTCACGGATGGTGCGATCGGACAGGATCACGCGTTGTCTCCAGCAGGTTGAGGGGAAGGTACTCGGGTGGCATGCAGTGATGTCGGGACGGCATCAGGGTCGACCTCGACCGGGCCACTGCGATCGGGACGATCGGCCGGCCTCGCCTCGTCGTGGTCGAGGAGTTCGAGCTGGTCGCCTCGGGCGGCACGAGCGCCTTCCATCCAGTGGGCACGACACAGCAGGTCGTAGGAGACCTCGCCGGCGGATGGGCCACCCGTGTCACCGACGACCACGGTGGCACCGCTGATGACCTGGACACCGTCGACGAACCGTGCATTGTGGGTGGCCCTGGCACCACACCAGCAACGGGCCTCGACTTGGATCTCGGTTCGGTTGTCGGCCAGCTCCATCAAGCGGGCGGACCCGGGAAACATCACACCCTGGAATGTCGTGAGAAGTCCGAAGGCGTAGACGTCGATTCCCAGCTCGTCGACCACGCGTGCGAGCTGATCGCACTGGTTCGGTTCGTAGAACTGCGCTTCGTCACAGATCACTGCCGTCAGGTGACCGACCGACATGCCCCGCCGACGGACCAGTTCGAAGAGATCGGTACCGGGTTCGACGATCTCTGCGTCGGCCGATACCCCCAGGCGACTCGACACCCGACCCTCGGTTCGATCGAGCTGGGTCATCAGCAGCGTCGTGAGGCCGCGAGCCCGCAGGTTGTGGTGGATCTGCAATGCCTGCGTCGACTTGCCGGAGCCCATCGTGCCGAAGGTGAAGCGCAGTTTCGCCATTGCCGTGGACCCTACTAACGCTTCGTTGTCAGCGCGGCCTCAGATCGCTGCTGAGAGCCCCGAACGTTCGATCTGGGCCACCACACAAGGTGGAGATCCGGTTCCCGCCACAGTGTGCCGCAGCGCCCTGCCCGCTACGATCGGCCGCCACTGCGGGTGTAGTTCAATGGTAGAACATCAGCTTCCCAAGCTGAGAACGCGAGTTCGATTCTCGTCACCCGCTCGCTACACGTTCAGGCCCGATTGGCCGCATCGGCGATCCGGTCGCTCGCCAATGCTGCCACCATCGCCGCCTCGTCGGGGTAGGCCGCGGGGTCGACCCGGTCGAGCCGAAACGGGGACGGGTCGGTGAAGGGCTCCTCGCCGACGATCAGCTGCGCAACCAACTTGCCCATCCCGGGCCCATGGGTGATACCTGACTCGCTGTCGCCGGCCAGCACCCACAGACCATCGATTTCGGGTACATCACCGATGTAGAGACCACCGTCGACCGTGTAGACGGGGATGCCCTGGATCGTTTCGACGGTCGAGCGGCCGGAGAGCGCAGGGAAGACCTTGGCAATGGTTTCCTGCTCGGCGAGTTGCGCGTCGATCAGGGTCTGCGAGACGGGTCGTTCGAAGCCGAACTCGAGACCTTCGGCGCATAGTGCCGAAACCAGCCGGTACGCGAAACTGCCACCCCACGAGAAGCCACCACGCAGCTCTCGCAGCCAGAGGTGAAGCTCCGGACACTGAACGGTCGGGGTGTGTGGCGACAGCCCTGCGGGCTCCGAGACGAAGCGAGTCGCAACCATGGGCACCAACGGCAGCGATCGATCGACCGACGCGAGGAGCGCAGCATTCCAGGCGCCAGCAGCGACGACGACGGTCGCTGCGTCGATCGTGCCATCGACGGTTTCAACGCCGACCACCGATCGATTGATGACCTTCAGCTTCGTCACCGGCGTGTTCCAACGCATCTCGACACCGAGTCCGTCGAGTCGGTCGAGCACTTCGCGTTGCGCACGCCCGGTGGTGAGCTGGATCGCCTCGGGCATCAGCACACCGCCGGCGACCGCAGCGGGATCGACAGCCCCGAGCATCACCTCGGCGACTGCCTCGCGGTCGAGTCGACGGGTTCCCTCCCCCACCAGCGGGTGCCCCAGAATGCCGCCGGCCAGCCGGTCGAGTTCTGCTTCCGTGAGGGCGAGGACGACGTTGCCATTGTGCGCAAACTCGATGTCTGCGCCCTCGTCGTGCAGACGCCGGTAGAACGCCAACCCGTACTCCTGGAGGGCGACGGTGCAACCGCCCAGTCGCCGGTTGTGGTCGGCACCAAAGCGCGCCACGAACCCGGCCCCGGCCGGCGTGGTCCCGGCCAGTGGTGCTGCCGCATCGACGAGCGCGACGTCGCGTGCGCCGGATTCCACCAGATGGAGCGCAGCGGCGGCACCGGCGATCCCGGCACCGATGACGCAGATGGGTCCGTCAGGAACAGACGTCATTCCACAACCCCTCAGCTACCGATGCGAACCAGGCAGAACGGATGGCCGATGGGGTCGAGAAAGACCCGCCAGTCACCGGGCTGGGGTTGGAACTCGGCTTTGCGGGCGCCTACTGCGAGCACCGCCCGCTCCGCCTCGTCGAGGTCGGCGACGTCGAAGTCCAGGTGCATCTGCTGGGGCCCGCCATCGGGCCACGTAGGCACGACCAGATCGGGCGCTCGCTGAAAGGCAACCGTTGCGGCATTTGCAGCCCGGAGTTCGACCCAGTCGTGGTCTTCCTTGACGATGTCGCCACCGATGATCGCTCGATAGAACTCGGCGAGTTGGCGCGGCTCGGGGCAGTCGAGGGCGACGAGGCTGTAGTCGGCAATCGGCACGACGCGACGATACTCCGCGTCGACGACGAGCTACCCGTCGTCGGCGACGCGCGGGTTGAGCGTCACCACGTTCACTGCGCCGCGCGACACGGTGGCACTCGTTTCGTGACGACGACCGCAGTACCAGACAGCAGTGTCGCCATCGGCCTCCACGTTCTTGAGCCATTGCGAATCGTGGCGAACGGTCGAGACGACCACTCGGTCACCAAAACGGAACCCGAGGAGCGGCACCTCCCGGGTTTTGCCCGACACTCGGCCGGTGCTTTCCATCACGACTGCGCCGAGGCCGACCGGCAGCGGCGACCCGAGCCCAGCCCGGACGAGAGGGCGAACCACACGGTTCAACGAACGAAACAGTGCCTGCACCGGATCGGGCGATTGGGGCGTGCTCGGGTCCATGCCCTCAGTCAACCAGACCAGCAGCCGCAACCGGCCGTGGGCACCTCGCATCGATCCGCGGAGCTCGAGCACGCTGAAGGTACCGCACCGATGCCGACTGCCGGTCAGCGCGGTTCGTCGCTGACGAAGCCCTTCCATCCCGCCATGTAGTCGATGAATGCTTCGGACAAGCCCTCACTGGCGAGGTACGCACGGGTGACAGGAGTCTCGACCGGCACGAAGCGGGAGTCGGCTCGGTAGCGATCGGGGAAGTCATGGTGCACGATCGCAGCACGCCCGAGCATGACCCAATCGGCCCCTGCAGCAAGAGTGCGTTCCGCGTCCTGGGGCGTGCGGATCTTGCCGGCAACGCCGAGCCGCACGGCCCCTCGATCGAGTTCGGTGAAGTACGACATGAGCGTTCGACCTCCGAACTCCTGCTCCTCGGGTTCCTTGAAGACGTCCCAGAGCGACATGTCGAGGAAGTCGATCTTCTGGTCTGCCAACAGCCGCGCCGCCACTGTGATCATCTCGCCGAGCCGAAGTCCGAAGCGTTCCGGCGACAGTCGGACACCGAGCAGGAACTCGGGGCCGCACGAGGCACGAATACCGTCGACGATGGCGAAGAGCAGACGGGACCGGTTCTCGACGCTGCCACCGAACTCGTCGGTTC
The DNA here is from genome assembly GCA_049437325.1 of Acidimicrobiales bacterium. Classification (GTDB taxonomy): domain Bacteria; phylum Actinomycetota; class Acidimicrobiia; order Acidimicrobiales; family Aldehydirespiratoraceae; genus UBA11606. Next base: position 28,659 of record JBMTIM010000026.1, on the reverse strand, counting down.
GCCGGTTGATCTCCGGACTCAGGAACTGGGCCACCACATAGCCGTGGGCCCCGTGGATCTCCACACCGTCGAACCCGGCCCGTTCACAGCGAACTGCGGCAGCAACAAAATCGTCGACGAGTCCGAGGACCTCGGCATGATCGAGAGCGCGCGCACCGGTCTCGTCGTCGGCCGACGGGCAGCGCGGCGCCTCACCGATCAGTTCGGCCGGCGAGCGCATCCCGGCGTGGTGCAGCTGCACGATGCCAACGCTGTCATGCGCCGTGATCCCGTCGGCCAGTCGGGTGAGACCGTCGATGTGCTCATCGCCGAAGACCCCGAGCTGACCGGGGAACCCCTTGCCAACCGCCTGTACGTGCGCGGCGCACGTCATCGTCACGCCGAACCCGCCCCTGGCTCGCATCGTCAGCCAGTGCGCTTCCTCATCGGACAGCACACCGTTCTCGTGACTCTGAGAGTTGGTGAGCGGTGCCAGCATGAAGCGGTTCTTCATCGCCGGTCCCCGTGGGAACGTCATCGGGTCGAGCAGCGTGACCGGACCCGTTCCCGGCTGATCGACGAACTGCTCGCCCGAACCGTCGGGCTGGGCCGGTGTCATCCGCCGAAGCTGCCGTAGGAGACGTATTCGTCCATCGACAGCCGGGGCGACGCAATGGCCGGCGGCGCTTCGCCTCCTGCCGCCCGGTACCCGAGTGGGATGTACATGAGCGCTTCGTGGGTCTCTGGGATGTCGAGGATCGGCGACACATCGGCAACGCGTTGCACGGTCACCGGGCAGGTTGCAAGGCCCTCGGCATGAGCCGCCAGCATGAGGTTCTGGAGATGGCGACCGAGGTCGAACTGCAGACGAATGCTGTCGCTCCGCTCGACACAACCGACGACGACAACCGGCGCACCATGGATCCAGGCGGCGAAATCGCACGGACCTTTGAGTGCTTCGATCACCTCCGGATCGGTGACCACGATCAGCCTTACCGGCTGCCGGTTCTTGGCCGACCCAGCCATGCGAGCTGCGTCGAGCACCCGGCCGAGCACCTCGTCGGGGACCGACCGATCGGTGAAGGCACGGGTGTCACGCTTGGAGCGGATTGCGGAGAGGACGTCCATGCCCGGAGTCTGGCCGTTCAGCTCGGCGGCCACCAGTCTGCGGTCTGGCGGCGGGTGCCTCGGCCCTGCCGGGCATCGATCGCCAACGCCAGTCCGGGCCAGCGCCTCGCGAGCCGCTGCCAGATCCGGTTTCGGCGCTTGGTGTAGTCGCGGGTGTAGGGACACACCCGAACACACACGGAGCAGTCACTGTTGACCCGGGTCCAGTAGGCGAAACACTTCTCGCCGTCGATCGTCCACTTCTCGACCCCGATCAGGTTCGACTTGTTGTGGCGGTCGGTGGTTGGGGCACCGTCCGGGATCGCTTTCGCCGGACACCCCTTCGAACAGGCGTTGCAGCGCCCGCACATCTCTTTGACACCGAACGAAATCGGCGCGTCATGGGTAAGCGGGAGGTCGGTGAAGATCTTGCCGAACCGGACACTCGTGCCGAACTCGGGTGTGATCACCAGTCCGTGCTTGCCGTACTCGCCAAGCCCGGCCTGGATCGCATAGGGCACGGCGAGTGCCGTGTCGTTCATCGATGGGACCGCCCGATAGCCGAGGTTGCGGATGTACTGGGCAAGCGTGAGCAACACGACGGCATCGTGGCTGTACCCCATACCGGTGGCGGCCCCTGACAACGCCGACGGGGCGGTGTCGATCAGTGTCGAGTCCATCGCTTGTCCGATGACGATCACCTGGTCGAGATCATCGGGAAGATCGTTGGCCTTGGGGCCACTCGACTCCACCGAGAACCGTTCGGTGTAGGTCCAACGGTGGTCGTATGCCGCGATCCCGACAAGGTCGGCACCTGCCGCCCGGGCCGCATGCTTCATCAGCGCGGTGGCTCGCTCGGGCGGGCCGAGATCGACCTGCTCGACCGCGCCGTCGCGCAGCATCGACAACGGGTCGAGAAAGCCATCGCGACGGTCGACGTTCTCGTACATCTCGGCGAACACATCGGCGACATGCCACGTGGCGTTGCGGAATGCGTAGTCGTGTTGTTGATAGCCCTTCGCAGCCCGCCACTCGGCAAGCGGACGCCGATAGGTCGCGTAAAAGGTGTCGGCTTTCTCGCTGTGCACGGCGGGATCGAAACGCGATCGACTGAATACGTCATCGACCTGGCTGAAGCGCTCGAAGTCCGGCCCGACACGGAACCCACAGGCGGCGTCGGATGCGTCGGCCTCGACCGGGATGCGCTTCCGGGTCCGAGCCCGCAGCTCGGCATCGCCGCGACCGGTGTGCATCAGGCCACCGCCGCTCGCCGCACCACGAGTTCTTGCCGTTCATCGGCGCCGGAGCGCTGGTCGTCGCATGGTGCAGGCCTGGTCACGGAGTCGACAGTACGCAATACGGTGGCAGATGATGAAGCCATGACCACCGCACCACGCCTCACGCTCAGCCACTCGACCAGAGCCGCCCGCGACATGGACACGATGGTCGACTTCTACTGCAACGTCCTCGGCTTCCATGTCACCAACCGGGGTGTGGTCGGCGACGACGAGGAAATCGTCTTCATCTCGCAAGATCCCGACGAGCACCACCAGATCGTGCTGGTCGGCGGTGTCGAGAACGCACCCCAATTCATGTTCGCCGATCATCTTGCGTTCCGGGTCGACGGCCTCGACGCGGTGCGCGCCATCAAAGCGCGACTCGAAGCGCATGGTGTCGACGGCATTGCACCCGTGTCGCACGGCAATGCCTGGTCGGTGTACTTCACCGATCCGGAGGGCAACGGCATCGAGTGCTTCACCGACACGCCATTCCATGTCGCCCAGCCGTACCTGGAACGCCTCCCGATCGAGTTGAGCAACGACGAGATCCTCGAACACACGCGGGCCGAGTTGACCGACAAGCCCGAGTTCCAACCGATCGACCAGTACCGGACAGCGATGGAAGCGCGATTGGCTGCCGAGGGTCGGTGACATCCTCTGGACCGGCTGGAGAGGGGACCGACTACCGTCCGGCGTGACATGGATGCCGATCTTGTGGTGGTCGGCTGCGGGCCCGTGGGGCTCATGGCCGCCATTCGTGCCGCTCAGCACGGCCTCAGCGTTGCTGCCGTCGACCGACTGACAGAGGTCTACCCGCTCCCCCGCGCCATCGGGATGGACGATGAGATCCAGCGTCTGTTCGCCACCGCCGGCATGCTCGACGGCCTCCACCGCTGCTCGACACCGATGCCCGGCGCCGAGTTTCAGGACCGATACGGCACTCGTGTCGTCGGCTACGACCTCGAGCCCGGCTCCGTCGGACCACACGGTCACCCACCCGTGGTCGCATTCGACCAACCCAGCCTCGAGCGTCTCATGCAGGCGCACGCCCGTGCCCTGGGGGTCGATCTTCGACTCGGCGTCGAGGTCGTCGGACTCAGCGACACCACCGTGCACACCGACGCAGGCATGATCACCGGTCGCTGGGTACTCGGCGCCGACGGTGCCAGCAGCTTCGTCCGCAAGCACCTCGACATCGCACTCGAAGACCAGGGATTCGACGAATCGTGGGTTGTCACCGACACGACGCTGCTCGATCCCGACCTGCCGCTGCCGCGCAATTGCATCCAACACTGTGACCCGGCCCGAGTCGTCACGTTCGTGCCGGGCCACGGCACCCGCAGACGATGGGAGTTCCAGCTCCTGCCCGGTGAAACACACGCCGAGATGAGCACCCACGAACGAGTCACCGAGTTGCTTGCACCCTGGGGAACCCCGGTCGAACTGCAGATCGACCGGGTGGCGGTCTACCGCTTCCATGCAACCGTCGCCGAACGGTTCCGGTTCGGCGATGTCTTCATCGCGGGAGATGCCGCCCATCAGATGCCGCCGTTCAACGGCCAGGGCATGTGCGCAGGAATGCGAGACGCCGACAACCTTGCGTGGAAGCTCGCTGCGGTTGCCGTCGGCCGGGCCGACCCAACGCTTCTCGACTCCTACGACGTCGAGCGGCGGCCTCACGCTCGCGGCCAAGTCGAGCATGCCGCCGACGCGGGGCGTCTGATCAACGCGATTGCGCACGGCGGCGAGGCTGCACTCGAGGCGGGGTACGGCGGCGGTCGTTCGTTCCCCCACCTCGAAGCCGGGTGTGTCACCGGCACCCATCCGCGGGTGGGGTACCCGTTCCCCCAACCGATCGTCGACGGCAGGGGATACGACCGGACACTCGGCGACGGATGGGCTGCGGTCACCACCGTCGAGGACCGACCCGATCTGCCAGCAGGGCTGCCATCTGTCGACGCCGATCCTGCCTGGTTTCCCGGACTCGTCGAGTCCGGGATCACCGTGCTGGTCCGCCCCGACCGGTACATCGCTGCCGTCACCGACGATCCCACCAGGGCGGTGCAAGCACTCGCTGCTGCTGGGATGCGCTTCGGCTGAGCGCCTACGGTTGCGCCCGTGCGCCACCACGACCACCAGATCGACCACTGGCGTCGCGAAGGAGCTGTCATCCTTCGGGACTTCTTCACCCCTGACGAACTCGCGCCGGTCATCGACGACATGGAGGCCATGTACGGCCATCTCCGGCCGAACGATGCTGGTGTCGACGCCGATCTCGAACCGGAGTTCGCCCGAGCCAAGCAGTTCGAGCACATCCATGACATGCCGTTTCCGGCGTCACCCGCAGTCAACCTCCTCGGGCTGCATCCGGCGTTGATCGCCACCGCACGCGCAGCGCTGGGGACCGATGACGTCCGGCTCTATCAGAATCACACGTGGGCCAAGTTCACGGGACAGACCGACTTCGACCAGCCCCACCACTGCGACTTCAAGAACCACACGCTCACAGTGCCCGGTGAACGGGCGATCGAACGCACGATCAACTTCATGATCTATCTGACCGACGTCACCGACGCCCACGGTGCCATCCACTACGTGCCGCTGTCGGCCAGCGATCCGATCGTCGGTCACGACCGCATGAGCTTCGCCAACACCGCCGACGGCACCCTCCAACGGCTGATCGAGGTCGAGCACAGCGGCGCGGCCCCCGCCGGGTCGGTCTTCGCCTACGGCATCGACGTGTACCACCGAGGAACGAATCTCACCGCGCCCGGCGCTCACCGCTTCACCATCACCGCCAGCTACAAGACTGCAGGGAACGACCAGATCGGCTGGTCGGCGTGGCCCCGCTGGTTTCGCAAGCCCTGGGAACTGGTGATGAACCATGCCACCCCCGAGCAGCTCACCTGCCTCGGGGTGCCGGCACCGGGTGATCCGTTCTGGACCGAACTCACGCTGCACCGGACGTCGGCGCGTTGGCCCGAGATGGACCTCACCCCCTACCGGCTCGCGTTGAACACCGAACCCGCCTAGCGACCTGTTCGCCGACCGGTGGACGATCGTCGCCGGCGGGCTGATTCAGAGCGCAGCGCCGATGACATCGGCCGCCGCCGCAACCCCCGATCCACCGATCGGCGCCTGCATGGCGTGCAGTGCTGCCTCGATCGTGCCGAGGGTGCCGAGGATTGTCGGTGGATTGGTGTGCCCCATGTGACCGATACGGAACATGCTCGGAGGGTCCATCAGTCCCTTGCCGATCGTGACACCGGCACCGTCTTCACATCGGCGGGCAAGCTCGAGCGCATCGATCGAACCGGTGCGAACCGTGGTGACACAATTGCCATAGGCGCCGGGGTCGCACACCTGGAGGTCGATGCCACCCGGCGTCGACCATGCCCGGACCGCAGCTCGCACTGCGTCGGCAAGCACCGCATGGCGAGCCCAAACCGCCTCGATCCCGCCCTCTTCGTCGATCATGCGCAGCGCTTCACGTGCCGCATAGATGTGCGAGACCGGCGGGGTGCCGGAGTAGTTCTGATAGATCAACTCGGCGTTGATGCGCTTGTCCCAGTCGAAGTAGCTGTTGCGCCGGTCGTTGCCGAGGCCGCGTTCGACGGTGCGTTCACTGGCCCAGACGTACCCGAGCCCCGGGGGTGTCATCAAGCCCTTCTGCGACGCGGCAATGGTGACGTCGACACCCCAGTCGTCCATGCGGTACTCGTCGCAACCCATCGATGCGATGCAATCGACCATCAACAGCGCCGTCGAACCCGAAGCATCCATTGCGGCACGCACACCGGCGACGTCGTTTCGCACCGACGTAGCGGTGTCGACGTGCACCATGAGCACGGCGGCGTAGTGGTCGGGCGGCATCGATGCGAGCCGCTCCTGCACCGCTGCCACATCGACAGGGGCCCGATCCGACCCGGGAACCGTGTCGACCTTCACGCCCGACATCTGCACGGTCTCACCCCAGACGGTGGCGAACCGACCGCTTTCGAGCACGAGGACGGTGTCACCTGCGCTGAACACATTGCTGGTGGTCATCTCCCAGGCGCTGTGACCGTTGCCGATCGTGACGAAGAGATGACCGTCGGTCTTGGCGATCGGTTTCAGGCGTTCCAACATCTCGTCGGAGGCGTCGAGAAGATCGCCGTCGTAGATGTTGGGCATGGCCGTCCGGAAGGCGGCCAACACCCGTTCGGGCATGATCGAGGGACCCGGAATGGCGACCGTCTCCCGGCCGTGGCGCAACGACATCGCACCGAAGCTAGCCGCGGGCCACCGGCCAACGTCATACTGACCGCCATGTCCGAGACACCGACGACACGCTGGGTGACCGAAATGGGTATGGGGGTCGACGTACGCGGTCGCGATTACACAAAGGCCGCGTGCCGAGCGGTGTTCGATGCGCTCCGGCACAGCTCCCTGAATCTGTTCGATGCAGCCGGAGTCCGCCGAGACGAGATGCACGTCGACGTGATGATCGGGTGTGCCGAACCCGACCAGGTCGACACGGTGGCTGTTGCCGAGGAGGTGCCCTACGGCATCGTGACTGTGCACGCCGAGAAAGGTGGACTCGACGTCCCGCCCATCGGTGACGGAGGCGCAGGCGCCGTCACGATCGCCAACGCTGCGATCCTTGTGAGTTTCCCGACGGATCGCTGACCAGCCCACCGACCGACAGGCGACCGCCATCGGCGCCGACCCGCTGCGGTGTTGCGGGGCACCCGGGACGTAAGTCCCTGTTCGCGCCTCCGATTCCCTCGTACAACAGGGGTACTGAACCCCACCCGTACCGGAGGAACCATGCACAACCGTCAGGGAATCATCGTCGGCATCGACGGAACGCTCGCTTCGTGCGCAGCGGTCGAGTGGGCTGTCACCCACCGCGACGTTCTGGGCGACGTCACGCCCCTCTACGCCTGGGACTACCCGATCATGGCAACCGCCGGCTCACCGTTCGGCTACGCCGGCATCCCACCCACACCCGAAATGCAGGAGGCGGCCGAACGGGCAGCACTCGATTTCGTCGCCGCCCTCGACGGGGTCGACTCGACCGCCATCACCGTCCAGGGTGATCCTGGCGTTGCGATCTGCGATGCCGCTGACACCGCCGGCACGATCGTGATCGGTACCCGGAATCGGGGACCGCTCCGGGCCAACGTGCTCGGGTCGGTCGGCCGCTACTGCGCCGATCATGCGCCGGTTCCACTGGTGATCGTCCCGCAGCGGGAGGACGAGCCCGTCACCCGAGCTGCGAGGGTCGTTGTCGGCATCGACGGCTCCGACAACGCCTACGAAGCCCTGCTGTGGGCAGGCCGGACCTTCCCCGACGCAGCACTCGCCGCCGTGACGTCATGGCAGACACCCGTCGATGCGCCGGTTCTGTTCGGTGGTGATCGGTTCGACCTTGCTGCGTTCCGAGCCCACGCAAAGGCACTCGTGAACGAGACGGCCGACAAGGCAGCCGCCGAGCTCGGCTGCGATCCGAGCCGAATCGAGCGGCGAATCGCCGAAGGCGACCCGCGATGGGTCCTCACCGCAGCGCAGGAGGAGGCTGATCTGCTCGTCGTCGGTCGCCGGGGCCGAACCGGGCTGAAACACCTGGCCCTGGGGTCGACCACGACCTCGCTGATCCATCAACCTCGCTGCCCGATCGCAGTGGTTCCGGACCCCGAGACCCCCCGCCGATGATGTCGGTGAGTCCCCAGAACCATCAGGCGAACGCAACGAGGTCGCAGTGCTGCAGACGCGTGCAAGACTCGAGGCGATGACCGACGCACCTCACGCCATCCGGGTGGTCTTGCTCGACGATCACGAGATCGTCCGCCGGGGTGTGGCCAACATGGTGAACAGCCACGACGACATGGAAGTCGTGGGTGAGGCGTCGACCACGTCGGAGATCGTTGCGGTCGTCGCGCGAGAGCGGCCGGATGTGGCAGTGCTCGATGTTCGCATCGGAGACGACGACGGGAACGGCATCGCTGCGTGCCGCCAGATCCGAAGCGCATTTCCCGACACGGCGTGTCTGATCCTCACCTCGTTCGACGACGACGAGGCGATGATCGACGCCTCGATGGCGGGCGCGGCCGGCTTCGTGCTCAAGCAGATCAGGGGAAATGATCTGATCGACTCGATTCGCAAGGTTGCGAGCGGGACGGTCCTTCTCGATTCGGCCACGACTCGGATGGCACTGCAGCGCCTTCGCTCGACCGAAGCCGGAGCGCTCGAACAGTTGACCGACCAGGAGCGGCGGGTCTTCGACCTGATCGGCGAGGGATTCAGCAACCGAGAGATCGGTGACGCGCTGTCGATTGCCGAGAAGACCGTGAAGAACTACGTCTCCAGTATCCTCGCCAAACTCGGCATGGTGAGAAGGACGGAGGCTGCCGCCTTGGCCGCCCGGCTCGAGGAACGAATCCGACTCCGCTACGACTGAAGGTCTACCGCTTTCCCATGGACGAAGGAGACCACCGAGATCGCGCGTGGTTCGTGGCACCCGATGCGCTGATCGTCGTCGACCGCAGCGGCACGATCCTCGATGCCAACGACGAAGCGAACCGCCTCTTTCGCGCCGACGAACTGATCGGCACATCGGTGGACGAGTTCGTTCCCGACGATCAGGTGGCCGCTCATCCCGATCGTCGTGGCAACTTCCACGACGCGCCCCGTCGGCGATCGATGGGCGCCGGGAACCGTTTGAGCCTCAAGCGTGCCGATGGAACGGTCGTGCCGGTGCACATCGCCCTGTCGCCGATGCCCGATGCTCGAGTGCTCGCTGCAATCCGCGACCTGACCGACGTCGTCATGGTCGAAAACCAACTGGCCGAGGCCACTCGACGCCGAATCCTCGTCGAAGATCACGAACGAATCGCTCGCGATCTGCACGACCGCATCATTCAGCAGCTGTTCGCGCTCGGCATGAATCTCCAGGCCGCACTGCCGACCACCGACGAGACGAACGATCAGCGGATCAGTGAGGCGGTCGACACGCTCGATGACATCATCCGCGCCATCCGCGAGGTCATCTTCGATGTCCGCCGCGCCCAGCCCGATGACGACTCGCTACGAAGTCGGATCATCGGCGTCAGCGCAGGTTTCATCGCATCACTCGGATTCGAACCGTCGATCGAGCTGCGGGGATCGCTCGAAGACCTGTCGCACCCGCTCGGCGAGCACATCCTCGCCGTCGTTCGCGAAGGACTCGCCAACGTCGCTCGACACGCTGCGGCGTCGTCGGCCACCGTCGAGGTGATCGCCGGCGACGACCGTATTTCGGTGCGCGTGACCGACAACGGCCGCGGCCTGCCCACGACACCCGATCGCCACAGTGGCCACGCCAACCTGCTGACGCGGGCCCGACTCGCCGGCGGCTCGTTTCGAATGGCGAACCGTCCCGACGGTGGTGCGCTGCTCGAGTGGGACGCACCACGTGCATCGCCCGACTGGGACGCAACCGACTGATTCCACAACCCGGGCACCGAAACCCACTTCTTTAGCCGGAGGCTAATGGTGTCGGTACACTGGTGGGATGCCCGAGATGACGATTGGCTCGCGTATCAAAAAGTCGCCGTACTTCGCGGCGACGATCGCCGCTGGTGCAACCCATTTCACGATCTACAACCGGATGTACATGCCGACCAGCTACGGCGACCCCCTCGGCGAGTACGACCGACTCACAACCGGCGTTTCGATGTGGGACGTCGGAGCCGAGCGCCAGGTCGAGATCGTCGGCCCCGACGCCCGAGCATTCTGCAACCGCATCTCGGCTCGTGACCTGTCGAAGCTCGCGCCAGGTCGAGCCCGGTATGCCCCGATCTGCAATCACGACGGCATCCTCATCAACGACCCCATCGTGCTCTGCCTCTCCGAGGATCGCTGGTGGCTCTCGATCGCCGACGGCGACCTGCTCCAGCACTGCCAGGCGATCGCCGGTTCGGAAGGGTTCGACGTCGAGGTGTTCGAGCCCGACGTCTCCCCTCTCGCCGTGCAAGGCCCAAAGGCAACCGACGTGGCCCGTGACCTGTTCGGTGACGACCTCATCGAGGGCCTTGGGTTTTTCCATCACTGCGAGGTCGAGCTCGCCGGTATTCCGATGGTGATCTGCAAGTCCGGCTGGAGCCGCCAGGGCGGATACGAACTGTTCTTGACCGATGGCACGCTGGGCCAAGCACTGTGGGATCTGGTCGCAGCGGCGGGCGAGCCGTACGGCATCGCGCCCGGCACGCCCCACCACATGGAGCGAATCGAAAACGGATTGCTCAGCTACGGATCCGACACCGACGACGACACCGACCCACTGGAGGCAGGACTCGGTCAGTGGTGCGACATGGACCGACCCTTCATCGGCCGAGATGCCATTGCGGCGCGGCACGAAGAACCCGAGCACCGACGGCGCCTGGTGAACGTGTACGTCGACACCGTCGACCAGACAACGCTCTGGACCGCCGACCAGCCCTATCCCGCCTCGGTCGACGGGCACGCTGCCGGGGTTCTCCGCACTGCGGTGTGGTCTCCGAAACTCGACCGCTTCATCGGATTGGCGCTGCTCGGTGCAGCACACGTCGAGCCGGGAACACGCCTCGATGTCGACGCACCCGGCCTCGTCACTGCCATGACCGTGACCGACGTACCGTTCGGTGTCAGCCTCTAGGGCGTGGGACAAGACCCCGGCTCCGGTCCGCTCGAACAGGTCACGCTCCTCCGAGCCGGTGACCGCTCCGACGCCATCTACGACGAGTGGGCCGACACCTACGAGTCCGACCTCCTCGACACGTTCGGCTACTCCGGCCACCGCATCGCAGCCGACGCCCTCCTCGAACACCTCACCGACCCAGGTGCAGCGATCGTCGACTTCGGCTGCGGGACCGGACTCGTCGGCGAGCTCCTCGGCGCCGCCGGCTTTCGTATCGTCGACGGTGTCGACTACTCCGCCCGCATGCTCGACGTGTGCCGCGCCAAGGCCTGCTACCGGGCGACGATCGAAGCCGACCTGACCCGGCCGCTCGACATCCCCGACGGCACCTACGACGCGATGATCTGTGCTGGCGTGATGGGTGCCGGCCATCTCGAGCCGGAACACTTCGCCGAACTCTTCCGAACCGTCAACGCGGGCGGAACGATCGTCCTGTTCGGCAACGCGACCCCCTACGTCGACGAGGGCTACGCGGCCCGCTTCGCCGCCCTCGACTGGACGATCGAACGTACCGAGATTGTGAACTACATGGCCGCCCTGAACCGGCCGGGGGTGTTGGTGATCGGCCGGCGGTGATCGCCCTAGAGCACCTGCTCGAGTGCGTTCCGCAGCGACGCAACCGTCCGGTCGACATGATGCAGCTTGTCGAGCCCGAAAAGTCCGAGGCGGAATGTCGAGAAGTCGTCGCCCTCGTCGCATTGCAGTGGGACACCACCTGCGATTTGCATTCCCGCAGCGGCGAACTTCGCTCCCGACTTGATATCGGGGTCATCGGTGTAGGCCACGACAACCCCCGGCGCTTCGAAACCATCGGCGGCCACCGACACGAGGCCGTGGTCGGCGAGCAGCGCTCGGACCCGATCACCGAGTTCCTGCTGTTCGGCCTTGACCGACTCGAAGCCATACGCCTCCGTCTCGAGCATCACGTCGCGAAACGAGCGCAGCGCGTCGGTCGGCATCGTCGTGTGATACGCGTGGCCACCCGACTCGTACGTGTGCATGATCTCGCGCCACTTGCGGAGGTCGCAGGCGAAGCTCGTGCTGGCGGTTTCGCTCAGCCGGGCCAGCGCGCGATCGCTCATCATCACGAGCGCCGAGCACGGTGAACCGCTCCACCCCTTCTGTGGCGCACTGATCAGCACATCGACACCGGTGGCCTTCATGTCGACCCAGATCGCGCCGGACGCAATGCAATCGAGGATCATCAGCGCCCCGACGTCGTGGGCGGCGTCGGCGAGGTCACGAATGTACGAGTCAGGGAGCATCATCCCTGCCGACGTCTCGACATGGGGCGCAAAAACAGCAGCAGGCCGTTCGGCGCGAATCGTGGCGGTGACCTCGTCGATCGGCACGGGAGCGAACGGCTCTTGCGAACCGGGCTGCCGCCGGCGGGCCTTCATCACCGTGTGACTGTTCGGGATCTGTCCCATGTCGAAGATCTGCGTCCACCGAAAGGAGAAGAACCCGTTGCGGACGACCAGCACATGCTGATCGGTGGCGAACTGGCGGGCGACGGCCTCCATGCCGAAGGTGCCACTTCCGGGTACGACCGCCACGCCGTCGGCGTTGTAGACCTGCCGCAACACCCGAGAAATCTCGTTCATCGCCTCCTGGAACGAGGCGCTCATGTGATTGACGGCACGGTCGGTGTACACGACGGAGTACTCGAGGAGTCCGTCGGGATCGACGTCGGGAAGAAGTCCTGGCATGGCCGCGGACTCTACCCCCTGGCCTGCCGCACCTTCCCAGCCCGGCACTGCGCGGGCTCGTCGGGTCGCTTCTTCAGGCAGCGGTCACGCAGGAACAGGCGGGGTCGGCGCAGCGAGCTCACGCTCGGCCATCCACGGTCGCTGCGCCGCAACATCGCCGTAGTCCCAGTACTTCGTGCGGAGAAGCTGGATCCGGTTCGAGCTGCAGACGCCGCCGGAGAGCATGCCGTGGTGAATACGAACACTCCGGTAGTGCAGGGGCGAAATGTCCTCCGCAGCTTCACGATGGACAGACCGGTTGCGCCACAGCTCGCGATCCTCTGCGGCAGTGTGCACGATCAGATTCGCCCAGTTGTCGTCGACCAGCTCGACCGAGGTGTAGCTGAGCACACCGGGGACGGCAGAAAACTCGCCCAGCAACGCGGCGTCGAGTCGGTCGATGTGCTGCTGCGTTTCGGGATTACCGCGACGCTCGCCGAAGAAGCCGACGATGCAAACGTCTCGCTGCTCTGCGAGCGCGGCCGGGTCGCAGACGACCTGGCGGCGGGCCAGGCCGTGCACCGACCATGTCAACACCTCGTGCACCCCCAGGTCGATCTCACCAGTCCGATGCCGCCGGATGAGCGAGCGCACGTCTTGCAGCATGTACGCAAGCAGCTGCTCATCGGACCCGTAGAGCGCAGGGTCGGTGCAGGGATGGTCTCCGAAGAACTCGTCGGCAGCGAGACGAACGAACGCAGTCAATCGGTCCGCCCTAGACCCACGGGCAGTTGCTGTTGCGGTCGCCGAAGGTCGTACCAGCTGCGAAGCGATCGAAGGTGAACGGCTCGAGCTCCCAGGGTTTGGTTCCGCCGACGAGCATGTCGGCGGTGAGCTTGCCGACACCGATCATCTTGAACCCGTGATTGGAGTCGGCGATGACAAAGGCATTGTCGGCAACATGGTCGAAGATCGGCACGTTGTCGGGGGTGAACGCGCCGATGCCGCCGTTGCGACGCTGTTTGAAGTACGGCTCGAGGTTCTCGAAACGCTTGAACAGCATCCCGAGCGTCTTGCAGTAGTACTCGGGGAACCAGTCGTCGGCCTGATAGACGTCGGACAGGTGGCCGTACGGCTCGACCTGGGCGGAGTCACCGATCGGAATCGGGATCGTCCCACCCTGCAGTCCCGGCGCACCTACTCGCTCCGCCGCGTATCGGGTGTAGGTGTAGACGTGATCCTGGATCATTTCGCCGTCGTCGCCGTACACCGGGGTGTTCATCAATTCGACGTGCAGCACCGGAGCGTCCCTGCCATCGGCGGTTCGGTAGTCCACGCCGGGCGGCATCCAGACTTCGCCCTCGAGCAGACGCCAGTAGGTCCACATCGCATGATCGACCGCAACGTGCCCGTCGGGGTAGACGATGTCGAGCGTGTTGGGACCACCGAGCCACTCCCAGTGCCGAGGGGTCCATGCGCCAGCGCCGACGACGACCTGCTCGCACGAGATGGTGCCTGCGCTGGTTTCGACAGCCGTGACAGACCCACCGCCGACCCCGCCACCAGAGCCGGAAGACAGTTCGTACCCGGTGACCTCGACGCCGTAGACGCGCTGCACGCCCCATTGCTGACACTTCTGATCGAGGCCCCACATGACCATGTGGGTGCCGGCGTAGCCCGAGCGATGCTCGTGGAGCACGACGTCGCACTTGTCGGTCTTGAAGTCGGGCCACAGCGAGCGGAGGAAGCGGTGCGCGTCATCACCCATGTACAGGTCACTCGGATATCCCGAGTCGATCTGGCTCTGGTTGAGCGCGATGTAGTCCTGTGTCTGGTTCTCCTCACCGATCGACACATAGCCGACCTGCTGGAAGCCGAAGTTCACCGGGTCGGACTCCCACACCTCGACGCTGGCTCGCAGGATCGAGTGCAGGGGACCCGTCATGTACAGGTTGCGAACACAGCCGCACGCAAGCCCGGTGGCGCCGGCCCCGGGACCCTGCTTGTCGATCAGGACGACATCGCTGCCCTTGCCCTTGCCACTCTTCTCGAGCGCCATCGCCAGGTGATAGGCGGTCGACATTCCGTGAATGCCGGCACCGACCACGACATACCGTGCGCTCGGAGGCAACGGATCGACGTTGTGAAGGGGAACGACAGCGGGATTCTGCAGGACGCCGTCGACCTGCTCGGGCAGGGGGCGATCCATGAAGGGGTACCACTGGTTCTGGCCCCCGAGATTCGGGAAATTCATTGGCGGAATCTACGCCCACTTCCACCGGCGGGCAATGGGCCCGCCCAGCAGCTAGATAAGAGGTGTGCTTATCGTCGTCTCTCCCGCGAAGTCCCTCGATTTCGATTCGAAGCTGCCAACCAAGAAGCACTCCGAACCGCGGATGCTCGACGATGCCGAAGCGCTCGTCGAGGTCATGTCCGACAAATCGCCGGCCGAGATCTCGAAGATGATGTCGGTGTCGGAGTCGCTCGGGGAACTCAACCACGAACGGTTTCAGGACTGGGAACGACCGTTCACCCCTGACAACTCCCGACCTGCCCTCCTCGCCTTCACCGGCGACGTCTACCTGGGCATGGACCCTGCCGGAACGTTCACCGAACGCGACTACACCCACGCCCAGAAAGTGCTTCGGATTCTCTCTGGCCTGTACGGCGTGCTCCGACCCCTCGACCTCATGCAGCCGTATCGCCTCGAGATGGGGAGTCAGCTCACCACCGACCGCGGCAAGGATCTCTACACGTTCTGGGGCGACCGCATCACCGACCAACTCAACCAGGACATGGCCGACAGTCCGGGGGCCAACGTGTTGGTCAATCTGGCCAGCAACGAATACTTCGGGTCGGTGCACGCCGATGCGATCGACGCCCGGGTCGTCAGCCCGACCTTCCTCGACTCGAAGAACGGCGGCGACTACAAGATCGTGTCGTTCTTCGCAAAGCGGGCTCGCGGCTCGATGGCAGGCTGGATCATCCGCAACCGTGTGAAATCGGCGCGAGCACTCAGCGAATTCGACGGCATGGGCTATCGCTTCGACCCAGCGCGGTCCCGTACCGACCAGCCGGTCTTCATCCGCGAAGACGGCGGCATGGAGTGATGCCGACCCCGGTGGCGACGCAGCGGACAGCTGCGATCGAAGCGGCCATGGCTGACATCCGGGCGATCGAGAACGACGTCGGTGTCACCAGATCGGCGGTCGACGCAATCCGCACTCGTCTGCTTGCGCTGGCTGCCGAACGGGAGCTCTTTCCGCTCGACGAGTTCCCTGCCCCATCCCTCGCTGGCGGCGAGCGAAGTCGTCTTTACCGGCTGGCACAAGACGACGACGACCGCTTCGCGCTCTACGCCCAGCGAAGTGGTACCGAGGTCTCGACGCCGGCCCACAACCACACGACCTGGGCCGTCGTCGTCGGCTTCGAAGGTCAGGAACTCAACCGCTTCTATGCGCGAACCGACGACGGCGGGGTGATCGAAACCGGCCAGCACATGGTCGAGGCCGGCACCGGGGTTGCCATGCTTCCCGACGATCTCCACTCGATCCACATCGACACCCCCTCGCTCAACTTCCACTGCTACGGCTTGGCGCTCGAACGACTCGACGACCGGGTCTTTTTCGACGCTCGGAATCGGGCATGGAAGACGTTCAACTCGGTGAGCAACATCCATGAAGCCCGCCCCGATCGCCGACGCAACCCATGACGAAGACGATCACGTCGGGGGAGCTCCGGGATCTTTTGATCGACGGGGGTGAGATCGCACTGCTCGATGCACGTGAGCAGGGCGTCTACCACCGTTCGCATCTGTTCCATGCGGCATGCGTCCCACTCTCTCATCTCGAGTTGGTGCTGGGTGATCTGGTGCCCCGCCGATCGACCCCGATCGTCTGGTGCGACGACGATGGCTCGACCGACGGGCTCGCCGCCCGAGCGGCGGGTCGGGCGGCCGAGCTCGGATGGACCGACAACGCCGTCCTGATCGGCGGCACCGCAGCGTGGGCAGCCGACGGAGGCGAGCTCTACTCGGGGGTCAATGTGCCGTCCAAGGCATTCGGCGAGTACGTCGAGCACACCTTCGACACCCCTCGCCTGCCGGCGGCCGAGGTCAACGCGCTCATCGATGCCGCCGCCCGGGGCGAAACCGACGTCGTCGTGCTCGACACTCGACCACTCGGCGAGTTTCGCCGTATGTCGATCCCGAGCGGCATCGACTGTCCCGGGGCCGAACTCGTCCATCGGGTCAAGGAGATGGCACCCGATCCCGAGACCGTGGTGATCGTGAACTGCGCCGGGCGAACCCGCAGCATCATCGGTGCCCAGTCACTGATCAACGCCGGCCTGGAAAACCGGGTCGTTGCGCTCGAGAACGGCACGATGGGGTGGGAGCTGGCCGGTTTCGATGTCGCCCGGGGCGTGGATGAGCATGCTCCTGATCCCGGCCCGGCGGCCCGGGCCTGGGCCGAAGCAGCCGCCGCCGACGTCGGCACCCGATTCGGCGTCGAGACCCGCACCTTCACCGAGGTGGCCGCTTGGCGCGTCGACGGGGCGCGCACCACCTATGTGCTCGACGTTCGCACCCCGGAAGAATTCGAGACCGGGCATCTCGACGGCAGCCGCAACGCACCCGGTGGCCAGCTGGTACAGGCGACCGACGAATACGTTGCGACTCGGGGTGCCCGTCTCGTGTTGATCGACGACAACGGTGTGCGGGCAACCATGACCGCCTCGTGGCTCCGGCAACTCGGCTGGACCGACACGGTCGTCCTTGCCGGCGGGATCCCTGGCCTCGTCGACGCAGGCGTAACGCTGCGCACCGGACCGAGCGCTCGCACGCCGGTCGAACGAACCCCCACCCTCACGGTGGCCGAGTTGGCCCGTCTGCTCGCCGACGAGCCAGGGTCGACCGTCGTGATCGACCTCGGCACCAGCGTCAAGTACCGGACGCGGGGGCACATTCCCGGCGCGTGGTGGGGAGTGCGCAGTCGTCTCGACGAAGCCCGCACTGCAATCGGTGACGCGGGGTCCATCGTCCTCACCTCCACCGACGGCCAACTTGCGAAGCTTGCCGTTCCCGACGCACGGACCCACTGGCCCGATGCCGACGTCGTCGCGCTCGCCGGTGGCAACAAGGGCTGGCGCCACGCCGGACACGACATGGAACCCGGATTCGAACGGGCCACGACGACCCCCGACGACGTCTGGTACAAGCCCTACGACCACGACGAACCCGGCGACGTTGTCCACCGGCACATGCAGGACTACCTCACCTGGGAAGTCGCCCTCGTCGAGCAGATCGAGCGTGATCCCACCGTGGGCTTCCCAGCCTTCGACTAGCGCATCCGTCACCAGTCGCGCTGCTGTCGCTGCGTTGCCTCACCGATGGCCGGAAGTGTTCTCGCCTTTGCGTCCGATTGGCGTACGGTCACCTCGTGCCCGTCCGTCTCGTCGCCACCGATCTCGACGGCACCTTTTTCGGTTCCGACCATCTGCCCGAGGCACGAACCATCGCTGCGCTCAACGCAGTCCAGTCCGCCGGCATCATCTGCGTCGCGATCTCCGGGCGAGGGCACCGGGACGGACTGGGACGGGCCACGTCGAACGGCACCGAGTTCGACTGGTTCATCGGCTCCAACGGCGGCCACCGTCTCAACATCCGCAGCGGCGAAATGGAAGAGCACCTGGTGTTCGACGACGTCGACATCGTCGAGTTCCGGCATCGCCTCTCCGAACACGATCCCGCCCTCGCCTACGGCTGGACAACCGCAGACCGTCAGCACTGGGAGCAGCCCTTCCTCGACATCCACCCCGTGAAACTCGACGGTCAGATCCGCGCCGATGGCCACCGGATCGTCGACACCGCGCCACCGGGCGTCGACAAGGCATTCGTTGCCCATCCCGAACTGTCCAACGTCGAACTGCTGACCCATGTCGAGCCCCACGTCGATTCCCGCCACCACCTCACCACCTCGGGGGTCAACTTTGTCGAGATGACACCGAACGGTGCCGACAAGGGTGCAGCGCTGGCGCGCCTGTGTGCCCGCCTCGACATCGTGGCCGAAGAGGTGGTGGCATTCGGCGACAACCACAACGACCTGACCATGCTCGAGTGGGCGGGGCGAGGTGTCGCCATGGGCAACGCCCTGGATCGGGTCAAAGAGACCGCCGACGAAGTCACTTCCACGAACGTGGAGTTCGGTGTCGCCCGAGTGCTCGAGGAACTCGTATGACCGAACTGCGCTGGGAGATGGGCCGCGCATGACACGTCCGTTCGCCGGCTGGATCGTCGTCTGCGCCGTCTTCGTCCAGCTGATGACCAGTTCGGGTCTCGCCTTCTACGGCTTGGCGATCTATCTCGACGCACTCACCGACGCCGAGGCATTCAGCACCACCAGCGTGTCGCTCGCAACGTCGATGTTTTTCGTCGTCAGCGGTCTCGTCGGTCAAGTCGTGGCCCGACTCCTCGAGCGCTACGACGTCCGACTGATCGTGACCGCCGGTGGTGTGGTGTCGTCGATCAGCCTCTACCTGCTCGGCAGTGTCGGCTCGGTGGCCGAGCTCTATGCGGTCTACGTGTTCTTTGCGGTCGGGTTCGCACTGGTGGGCCTCATTCCGGCGACCACGCTTGTCACACGGTGGTTCCAGCTGCGACGAGCGACTGCCCTTTCGATCGCATCGACCGGATTGTCGGTCGGGGCGTTCACGTTGAGTGCGCCGGCGTCTGCACTGATCGACGATCGAGGTCTCGACGAGGCTGCGCCGATCCTGGCACTGATCTATCTCGTCCTCACCATCGTTGTAGTTCCGTGGCTGTGGCCGTCACCGGAGTCGCGCGGGCTCGAACCGGATGGCAGGGCCCGCGAGGGGGTGGCCATCGGGGCGACGGCCGAGGGCATTCCCTACGACGAGGCGATTCGTACCCGTTTCTTCGCGGTACTCGCTGCCGCATTCGTGCTGGCCATGGGAGCTCAGGTCGGCGGCCTTTCGCAGCTCGCCAACCTCGGTTCCGAACGAATCGGTCGTGCGACGGGAGCTGCCGCCATCACTGCGCTGGCCCTCGGCAGTGTGATCGGGCGCTTGGTCGGGGGGATCCTCGCCGACCGCCTGCCACTGATCCGACTGGCCACTGCGCTCTCGATCGGCCAGGGGCTGGCGCTGATCGGCATCGGTCTCGCCGACTCACGGCTCGCGCTCATCGTGATCGCCTTCCTCTTCGGCACGACCGTCGGCAATCTGCTGATGCTCCAGCCGTTGATCACAGCAGCCGGATTCGGCGTGCTCGCCTATCCGCGGATCTTCGCCCTGTTGAGCCTCATCGTCACCGCCGGCGTGGCCGGAGGCCCGTTCCTGCTCGGCTTCCTGCGAGACCAGTCGAGCTACCAGACCAGCTACGTCGTCGCAGGCTTCCTCAGCTTCGCCGCCGCCGGGGTCTTTGCGGCCACGCGCACGGCGCGCCCAAACCCCGAGACGGTCATGGGCTAGCGATACGCGAACAGGGCGGGTGTGCCACCGGTGTGGATGAAGACGACGTCGTCGTCGGCCGACCACCGACCGGCGCGGGCGTGGTGGATCAGACCCGCCATGGCCTTGCCCGAGTAGACGGGATCGAGGAGCAGCCCTTCGAGTCGAGCGCACATGGTGACCGCTTCGTGCATCTCTTCGGTGGGCACGCCGTACGCCTCACCGACGTGAGCGTCATCGATCACGACGGCATGGGGCCCGAGCGAGCGGTCGATACCGATCAGATCGAAGACTCCCTCGGCGAGACTGCGAACGATCGGGCCGAGATACCGCTCGGGGGCCCCGGCCGAGACGCCCAGGAGTGGAATCTCGCTGCGCTTGATCGCGAGTCCGGCGATGAGACCGGCCTGGGTGCCGCCACTCGCCGTTGCGTGCACGATCTCGCGTGCCTGGAAACCACGCTCGTCGGTCTGGCGCAGGATCTCCACCGCAGCCGTGCGATAGCCGAGCGCGCCCACGACATTCGACCCGCCGAGCGGGACGACGTAGGGCGTACGTCCCTCGGCGCGCAGTTCGTCGGCCCGTCGATCCATCTCGACGGTCATGTCGGTGCCCTGGTCGAAGTCGAGCACCGTCGCGCCGAGCAGCCGGTCGAGTTGCAGATTGCCGCCGTGCCGGTAGTCGTCACTGCAGTCGGGGAACCGGTGCTCGATCAACAGTTCACAGTCGAGGCCGAGCCGGGCGGCAGCAGCGGCGGTCTGGCGGCAGTGGTTGGACTGGGTCGCGCCTGTCGTGAGCACGATGTCGGCCCCGAGCTGTCGGGCCTCGGCCAAGAGGTACTCGAGCTTGCGGACCTTGTTGCCACCCATCGCCAGACCGGTCTGGTCGTCGCGTTTGACCCAGATGCGCGGTCCTCCGAGTTCGGCCGACAGTCGCGGCAGCGGTTCGAGCGGGGTGGGGAGCTGGGCGAGGGGAACGTGAGGAACTCGGGCCATGTCAACTTCCAGCGAGGCTTTGCCGCAACCTAACCCGGTTGATCGCCGAAGGTGACCGCCGGGGCAACGAGATCGACGAACAGATTCACGGCACCGGTCTCTGCATCGAGGTGGAGTCCATCGGTGCGTGGGAACCGCGCAGGATCAGCCTCGATCGCTGGACCAATATCGAGCACGTACACGTGGGGTTCTTCCTCGACGGCGGCAACGATCCGGTTGTACGCCTCCATTCCTTCAGGGCTGTAGCCGAGTAGCAACTCGACTTTCACGGGGGGTGGCGGCGTCAGGATGAGCACGATCGCTCCTGCTTCAGCAGCCTCCTCAACCATCGACTCGTAAGCCGAGCGCATTACAGGCCCAAGCACGTCATCGGTGATGTTGTGCCACTCACCCGTTGCGATGCGCCGATGATCGATGAACGCCGCGCCATGGTCCATGACCACGACAAGGTCAAGATCATCGGTGATCCGGGGCCGGCACGGACCATCTAGGGAGTCGAAGAATGCCGTGCCCCAGTCAGCCCACGAGTCTGGGCCAAATGCTGGCGAGCAAGCCCCCGAAGCTCGGATCGTGACCAAACCGCCGTTCGCTTCGACCCAACCAGTGAACGCGCCCCGACCATAGAACGCAGCCGAGTCTCCGACGAGGAGCACTGACGCAGCCGCCGGCACCTTGATTGGCCAGGTTGGTTTCACGCTCGTAGGCGGTGCGGTTCCGGATGTTGCCTCGGTGGTAGGCAATGCGGAATCAGATGCCGCCTCAGTGGTGGATGGCGGAGGCGGGAGAGTCGATTCAAGAGCGGTCGTATTCGTGACGAGGGCGGCAGCAGTGGCAGCTGCGATCTCATCTTCAGTGCGTCCGTCAAAGCCGATCGCTGCGACTGCGAACGTCGACGCGAGGACGGCGGTCGCCCCTCCCAGGGCGAACAACGGCCGGCGGAGCCGGTTGCCACTGCGAATCGGGCGCTCGATCAGCCGATGCGACACCTCGGCGAGCCCCAGTGCGGCTGAAACCGCCACAGCAGGTGGCGCGTCAAGCAAGACCAGCAGCGGCCAGTGGAAGAGGTAGATCGCGTAGCTTCGGCGCCCCAGCCAGCCGAGGACCACCCCGCCGAACAACCGATCGGCCGTCCGGCAGTCGGTCACCGCCCATGCCACAACGATTGCGGCAGCCCCGGCCAGTCCGAGAAGGACTCCGCGCGCCACCCACGGGTCATCCTCCGACAGGATCGCGATGAGGAACGCAATGCACCCAAAGGCGACGCTGGCGGCCAGTGTGGGAACTCGAAGGCTCGGCCGGTGCAGAACCGCAACAGCGACCATTGCGCCGGCCAGAACCTCCGCAAAGCGCACTGGCGTCGCGTAATACGCGTCGGCCGTGTCCCACCACACGGCGTAGCCAGCGACCACCGCTGCGGTTCCGGCGATAAGTGCCCGGCGCGGGCCGAGCCCCAGCACGAGGACAGGCCAGAGCACGTAGACCTGCTCCTCGATCGCCAGGCTCCACATGTGGGCGAGCGGCGAAGGGGCCTCAAAGATCTCCCAGTAACCGCCTCCTGAGGTCGCAGCCCACCAGTTATGGACATACAGGGTCGCTGCCAGCGCAGCACGCACGGTGTCGTCGACACCACTGTCGATCATCACTACAGCAACGACGGTCGCTGCGATGGTTACGAGCGACGCAGGAAGAAGCCGGCGAGCACGTCGAGTCCAGAACGATGCGAGCGAATCTGTTGTGAAGTCATGTTCAGCGAGCAGGATCCGCGTGATCAGAAAGCCGGAAAGGGTGAAGAAGACTGAGACCCCAATCCAACCGCCTGGCAAAACAGACGGCCACGCGTGGTAGACGACCACGGCCAGCACCGCTAGCCCACGTAGCCCATCGAGGGCAGGAATGTGGCGGTGATTGCTCAAGGTGAGCCAGTCTCGCCCACTCGCCGCATGTTGGCTGACACCAGTGGTCTTGCCGCAGCCAAGCGCTGACTTTCCCCGAGCCTGCGTTGAGCAAGGCGAGCGACCGGCACTACGCTGCGGCCATGGCCATCACCCTCCCTGCCCTGCCCTACGCCGACGACGCGCTCGACCCCCACATCACTGCGCACACGATCAGCTTCCACTACGGCAAGCATCATGCTGCCTACGTGAACAACCTCAACGGCCTGATCGACGGCACCGATCTCGCCGACGCATCGCTCGAGGAGATCATCGACGCTGCCGATCCCGGCGGGCTGTACAACAACGCCGCCCAGGTGTGGAACCACACCTTCTACTGGGAGTCGATGTCGCCCAACGGTGGCGGCGCCCCCAGTGGCGATCTCGCAGCGGCGATCGACAGCAGCTTCGGTTCCTATGACGCATTCCGCGAGCAGTTCACCGCTGACGCCGTCGGCAACTTCGGCTCCGGCTGGACGTGGCTGGTGAAGGAAGGCGACGGCGTGGCGATCGTCAAGACCGATGACGCCGACACCCCGATCAAGCATGGGCAGACCCCGCTGCTGACGATCGACGTCTGGGAACACGCCTACTACCTCGACTATCAGAACGCTCGGCCCGCCTACGTGGCGGCGTTCCTCGACCACCTGGTCAACTGGGACTTCGCCGCCGCCAACTTCGCAGCCTGACCGCCTCGCCGGCTCATCGGGTCGGCGGGCGCCCGGTCTTCACGAAGTCGAGCGATTCGATGACGTTTCGGCTGACGAACCGCTCGAGTCGAGGTGCCGCCAGGTAGCGCCCGGCGGCGAGAAGCGGAAGATCCGACCCAGTCGTCTCCGCTTCCTCGATCGCGGCCTTGGTCAGCTTGATGAGGTGCGCAGTGACGATGAACGAGCCGGCGCTGTCGGCGAGGGCCGCCTCGATCATCGACGAACAGGCGTCGAGACCGGCTGCCCGGATGGCAGCGAGGGAGCCGTCGACGTCACCTCGCCGGATGAGGCCGGTGATGTCGCCCGGCGTCCCGACGATTTCGGGCTCGGGCCGGACCCCGTGACGCTGTTCGCCCCGTGACGTGTCGTGGCAGAGCCACACCGCCCAGAGTGCTTGGCGAATCGTGGCCGGTGAGGGATGCGCGCGCCAGGCCCACCGTGCCGCTCGAGCTGTCGTGAGTCCGTGCGTGATGTCGAGCCAACCGAAGCTCTCGTCGAGATCGAACTCGATGTCGAGGTCGTAACGAAGCAGGCGGCGACTCACGGCAATCGTGACCGCATCGAGCAGTCGCTCGACACCTGCACCTGCCTCGAGGGCTGCGACAGCGGCGGCAATCGGCGCGTCGTCGAGACCGAGCAGTACGTCGACGAGTTGGGGGTTGTTCCACTCGGGATCCACCGGCGTGGTGGCAAGTGCGCCGAGGTCGAGCGCTGCGACCTCGGCAACGGCCTTGCGCATGTAGGGCAGCGTGTCTTCGCGGGTTCCCCAGGTGGTGGCGAGCGCCAGTTCGTGGAGCACCAGGTCGGCCTTGTCCCAACCGACGAGATCGAGTAGTTCGAAGGCCTTCTGGGTGTAGATGATCCCGTGGCCATAGCTGAGATGGTGCATCGATGCCGCCTCGATGAAGCGCCGCCGAACCTCCTCGGGGTCGGCCTCGGCAGCGAGACGACGAGCGATGCCCATCGCTGCGTCGTGATCCTCGCCCTCGATCGCCTCGAGGAGATCGCCGGCCCGAGGCTCTCGTCGCTGCCGAGCGGGCCGCCCACGTGTTGGCTCGGCGAGCGCAGCAAGGGCCTGGACGAGTGGCAGCGCCCGATCGTCGCCATCACGCTCGACTGTCCAGGCGAGGCAGTCGACGGCGGTGGCCATGGCGTGCCCGATGCCCCACTCCTCCCGCGGCAGGGCGTGCTCGAAGCCGACCCACGCGATCGCTTCGGGAGCGGCGTCGTTGGCCAACAGGCGGATCGAGTCGCGCGCGACCTGCCCGACATAACTGTCCTCCACACCGCGTCGAAGACTCGGCCAGAGCCGTTCGCGTTCCTCGGCGGCGGTCGGCTCGTCGACAGTGACATGGATCGTGCCGTCCTCGATCGTCACCGCATGGCACGGGACGTCTTCTTCACCCATCACACACTCACCGGTGTCGACCCGAAATTTCCAGTTGTGCCACTGGCACGTCACGAGCTCGTCGTCGAGCGCCCCCGTCACCAAGCCATACCCCTGGTGGGGGCACGCGTTGTCGATGGCGTGGACACCCGACGCCGTGCGAATCACGGCGACACGCCGCTCGCCGACCTTCACCATCTTCATCTCGCCCTCGCCGATGTCGTCGACTGCGCCCACGACGACCGTGGTGGAGCGCTCGCTCGGGGTAGGTGGCTCGGACTCCGGCATCGACGGCATGCCCGGATGGTAGAGCGGCGAGGACGTCTCGATCTCGTTCCCGTCACCGCAACCTCACCCACGTCGGCGCGCCCGATACCGTCACCACATGAGACAACTGGTTCGGCAGCCCCCCGAGTGGATCGACCGAGCACCGATCACGGTCAGCGCCACACGGGAGATGACCGCAACCCCCGACGAGATCTGGGCTGTGCTCACCGACCACGAGCGCTGGCCCGAATGGTTCGATGCAATCGAACGGGCCGAAGGAACCGGTGGTGACGGACTGGGTTCGACCCGTTCTGTTTGGATCAGGAAGTGGCGGCTCGACGAAGTCTTCGTCGTGTGGGACGAGCCAACCGTGTTCGGGTTCGTCGTGGTCGCCGCCGACGGTCCGTTGGGACGGTTCTCGCAGACCCTCCTCGAACGGGTCGACGTGCAGGTGCTGTCCACCGACCGCGTTCGCGTCACCTACCTGCAGGGATTCGAGGCACGCTCGAAGATCGCCGCTCGCCTTCTCGCTACTGCGTCGAGGGGGATGCGCAAGGCACTGCACGGTGCCCTCGAAGGGCTTGCTGCCCACGTCGAGCGCGAACGCTCCGCCGACTGAGCGGCCTCGATCCGACTGCGTCAGCTGACCCAGCTCTTCACTTTTTCGATGTCGGCGAGTTGGTTGGGTCCGGTCGGCGAGATCTGCAGTTGGGTCACGCCGGCAGACCGGAACGCTTCGACCCGCTCTCTGACGTAGCCCTCGTCGCCCACCAGGGCGGTGGCGTCGAGATACTCCTGGGGCACCAGCGCCATCGCCTCGTCCTTCCTGCCGTCGAGGTACAGGTTCTGGATCTGCTCGGCTTCGTCCTCGTAGCCGTACTTGCGGAAGATGTTGTTGTAGAAGTTTCTGCCCTTCGCTCCCATGCCGCCGACGTACAGCGCCGTCATGAAGCGACCGGCGTCGCGGAGCTTGCGAGCCATTTCGTCGTCGTCGGTGATGCACAGTGCACCGCCGGCAGAGATCTCGAGTGGGCCGAGCGACGTCGGCCGTTTCGCTGCGCCGGCCGCAAGATCCTCACCCCAGACCGAATCGGCCTTGTCGGGGTGGAAGAAGGCTGGCAGCCACCCGTCAGCAGCCTCGGCGGTCAACGCGACGTTCTTGGGGCCGAGCGATGCCAGATAGATCGGGATGTCGTCACGCACCGGATGGTTCACGAGCTTCAGCGGCTTGCCCAACCCAGTTCCCTCACCAACGGGGAGGGGCAGCGTGTAGCTGACACCGTCGTGCACGAGCCGCTCCCGCCGCCACACCTTTCGACAGATCTCCATGATCTCGCGCTGACGCCCGAGCGGACGGTCGTACCTGACACCGTGGAAGCCTTCGATCACTTGGGGACCGGACGCCCCCAAGCCAAGAATGAAGCGCCCACTGGACACTGCGTCGAGACCGGCAGCGGTCATGGCGATGGTGGAGGGCGTGCGTCCGTAGATGTTGAGGATGCCCGAACCCAACAGCATCGTGTCGGTCTTTGCTGCGAGATAACCCAGGATCGACACCGCATCGAAGCCGTACAGTTCCGGCACCCATCCGATGTCGACACCGGCGCGTTCGAGGTCAGCCGCCTCGGCCGCAGCGAGCCGGGGATCACCGGAGTAGGTCAGCATCATCGAGAGCTTCATGGCGGCGAAGCTACCCTGCCGGCTCGAAGGGCACGAGGTCGATCAGTTGCTCCATCGAGTCGATCCATTCGTCGGTGGTGCTCCGCCACGGCGCCGACACCACATGGTGCACGCCGGCCGATGCGTAGGCCTCGGCCTCCTCTCGAATCTGTGAGGCGTCCATGCCGTTCGGATCCCATCCCGTCCGGTATGAAATGACGAAGTCGTCTCCTGCGCCCTCGTCTTTCAACCGCTGGACGATCCTGGCCATCTCGGCCGGTTCAGTGGAGATTCCCTGGTAGCCGTCGTGGCGCGCCGCCCGCCGGATGGCGACATCGGCCCCACCTCCGACCCAGATGGGGATCCGGGCTTCGGGTTTGGGCTGGAGCTTCATCTCGGCGATGTCGTAGAAGGTGCCCTTGTGAGTGAGCGGATCGGTCTCCCAGGCCTTGCGATAGATGTCGAGTGCTTCATCCATTCGCGTTCCACGCGAGGCGAACTCTTGGTCGAGCGCCTCGAACTCCCCGGCTGACCAACCGACCCCGACCCCGAGCGTCAACCGGCCACCGCTCAGCTTGTCGAGGCTGGCGAGGCTGTTGGCCATGCTGAGTGGGTGGTGGTGCGGCACCACGAGGACACTGGTGCCGAGCCGGATCCGGGATGTGACCGCAGCGGCCCACGCCAAGCTCAGCAGCGGTTCGAAGAGATAGGGCGAGGGATAGCCCTGATCGACGGGCACGACGACGTGATCCGACACCCACACGTCGTGAAAGCCGAGTTCCTCGGCCCGGACGGCAACCTTCGTGATCGCGTCGGCCGACGACGCTCGTCCGTACTGGGGCAGGTGAATTCCGAGACGCATGGGCCGAGTGTTGCAGACCTCGACGTCATCGCGAGAGAGTGACCGCATGAGCATGAACGACATCGGACCCGACATCGCGGCAGCCGCAGCCGGAATCGACGCAGAGACCGTCGAGCTCCGCCGGGCGATCCACGCCGACCCCGAACTCGGCCTCGACCTGCCGCGTACCCAGACGAAGATCACCGAGGCCCTCACCGGCCTCGGTCTCGACATCACCCTCGGCACATCGACCACGTCGGTCGTCGCCGACCTCGACACCGGCAAGCCGGGCCCGACCGTGCTGCTGCGTGGTGACATGGATGCTCTGCCGCTGCAGGAGGACTATCCGTCCGACTTCAAATCACAACACGACGGCCGTATGCATGCCTGCGGTCACGACACCCACGTGTCGATGCTGGTGAGCGCAGCCAAACTCCTCGCCGACAGCAAGGACACGCTCACCGGCAAGGTCCGCTTCATGTTCCAGCCGGGAGAGGAAGGCTTCCACGGCGCCAAGTACATGATCGACGAGGGCGTGCTCGACGGCGTCGATCGCGCCTTCGCCATCCACGTCACGACCAACCAGAAGGCGGGCATGATCGCCACGAAGGCGGGCGCTCTGCTCGCGTCGGCCGACAAGTTCAGCATCA
>JBMTIM010000025.1:0-46482 GCA_049437325.1 Acidimicrobiales bacterium | reverse complement strand
CATCAGACTCAGCCTCGGCGTCAGCCTCATCGGCCTCGTCCTGATCGAAGACACCTCTGCTCTCGGCTTCGAGGGCAGCATCGACGTGGGTCAACGCCTCCATCTCCGCAGTGATGAAGGTGGGGTCAGGTGACGCTGGCTCGTCGACGACCCCCGGCTCGGGAATCCCCTCGATCAGTGGGTGACCAACCAGGCGCGCTGATTCGATCTCGGCCTCCATGACCTCGGCCGACGGCGTCGGTTCGTTCGAGATCCGGATGCCGGCTCGCTCCGCTGCGGCCCGGGCTTCCGGCACCGACTCGACCAGATCCTTCATTGCGGTATCGAGGCTGGCCTGCGCGATCGACAACGACTCCAGCAGTCGATCGCGGCCGGCGCGCAGCTGCTCGACCTGCGCTCGCCCGGTCTGACGTTTGCGAGCGAGGTCACCGAGCATCCGTTCCCGTACGACCTGCGCCTCGTTGACCATCTCACGACCCCGTAGCCGACCATCCTCGGCGACCGCCTCCGCCTCGCGCGCTGCCTCTTCGAGAATTCGTTCGCGTTCAGCCTCTGCCTCGGCTCGGATGGCGTCGGCTGCGGCGATCGCCTCCTCTCGAACCGCTTCGGCCTCACGCTCGGCTCGCTCTGCCCGCTCCACAGCGGCCGCATGGGCGGCATCGAGTACCTTCGTCGCCTCGGCGCCGAGCGCTTCGGCAACCCGACGAGCTTCGAGCGGTTCGGTATCGGAACTCTGGGCCGCCCGGAGTTGGCCATCGAGCGACTCCACCTGTCGCTGCAACTCGCGCACCGCCGCCGCCGCCCGCTGAAGCTCCCGTTGGACCGCAGACGGTTCGAATCCGCGCCGAACGAGCTCGAACGACTGACGCTCGAAACGCTCGGGGTCGAAATCGAGACCAGAGGCCATCGCTAGATCGTAGGAGCGACCAGCACGTCGTTGCGGTATCCCTACCGGTGCAGCTAATTGAACGCGGAACCGTCGAGTGCGAGGTCATCCACGTCGCCGCCGAGTGAGGCGAGTGCTTGGAGGGCCTCCGCAAGTGACGTGACGCCGACGATGTCGAGCGACGTAGTGGTCGACGCCGCAGCCTCGACGGTGTCGGCCGGAACGATGAACATCACCGCTCCTTCTGCTTCTGCGGCTGCAGCCTTCTGTGCAACCCCGCCAACGTTGCCAACCGTTCCGTCACCGGTGATGGTTCCGGTCACGGCGACACGCGCACCTCCGGTGAGTTCTCCTTCGGTGAGCAAGTCGAGGATCGTGAGGGTGAAGGCCAGTCCGGCCGATGGGCCACCGATCGAACCCGAGTCGATCTCGATGTCGAACGGGAGGTCCGCATCGACCGACCGGATCGTGATGTCTTCGATCCCGATGAACCCGCTGGACCGTGCCGGGTCCGGGTGTGTGCCGTAGACGAATTCTTGGCTGCGAAGCTGTCCGGTCTCCAAGTCCTCGAGCGTGAGCACGCCCGGGTCGCCTGGCGAGACCTGCTCGAGTACCGCGAGCAAGGACTCGAGCCCGGTCACCACTTGGCCGTCGAGACCAACGATGAGTTCACCGACCTCGATCAGCCCGTCGACGGGACCGCCGGAGACGATGCCGTTGAACCCCACACCACTCTCCACCACGGCAACGACACCCAGATGGTCGAGTGCTGCGACGATCGCCGAGTCCTTCGAAGCTGCCATCAGCTGCAGGTTTCGCTCCCGTTGCTCATCTGCGGAGCGAGGCCCGTACACCTGCTCCTTGGTCCGGAGCACCACGCTGTCCTCTCGCACCGATCGCACCCAGTCTCGGATCGTCACTCGATTGTCGATGGAAACCGTGGTGAGAAGGATTTCGCCTTCGGGCTCGAAGATCACGAGGCCGCTGACCACAACCTGTTCGTCGGTCGGCCGAGCCGATCCTGGCTTCAGCGCCACCGCACCATCGTCGACGATCGAGTTACCGGGGAGGATCCGACCCACCCACTGGGCCGGCACCATCACGTAACCCAGCCCCAGAGCGACGAGCAGACCGGCCACAGCGATCAGCGGCGCAGCGCGGTTGCGATACCAGCGCCTGCGCTCGGGCGCGAGAGGGCGAGGCGGTAGCATCGAGTGCGACGTGTCCTCCTCGTTCTCGGTCATCTCTCTGGTCCTCGCCCTCGTGACAGGAGCGGTCTGTCTGCGTGGCCCGTGGTTGCCACCACGTCTTGAGCGTGCCACGAACCCCGCCCAAAACGGACGCCGTTCGTTGCGTCACGAGGACCAGCGTCTCGTTGCGTTCCAGCAGCGCCTCCGCACCAACGCAACAACGATCGCACTCGACAGTCTGCGGGCCCTCGGCATCGTCCGCCGGCGAGTCGAACGGCCGATCGTCGGTCGGCGGGCCTACGTCCGATGGTGGGAACGCATCCGCGCCCTCATCGTGTTGTCTGCCATCGTCGTCGGTCTCGGTATCGCCCTCGCCGTGATCATCGGCGTCATCGTCTTGAGCGCAGGATTCCTGCTCGAGCGCGCCATCAGCTGACACCCAAAAGCACCCGCCCGGTGGACAGGTAAGGTCCAGGCGTGACCGACGATGCCATGGCGCGCCGCAAGACCGCTGGCCTCGCCGGGTTCAGCGGGGACATCACCGGGGCCCGATCGGCAGCGACCGATCCCGATCCCAGCGTGCGCGAGGCAGCACTGCGAAGCCTCGATCGGCTCGGCTCGCTCAGCGAGAACGATCTCGACCACGCGCTTGCCGATCCACACCCACGGGTCCGAGTTGCTGCGATCGAGTTGGCTGCGCCTCTGCCCCACCCACCACTGGCGCCGCTCCTCCACGACGACGACCCTCGCGTCGTCGAGATGGCCTGCTGGGCATGTGGCGAACGCGACGTCGACCCGCAAGCCCCGATCGCAACCCTTGTGAATCTTGCCAACGACCATGATGATCCACTCGTGCGCGAAGCAGCCGTCGCAGCCCTCGGCGCAATCGGTGCTCCAGAGGGCCTTCCTGCGATCCTCCACGCCACCACCGACAAACCAGCCATCCGCCGCCGCGCCGTGCTGGCGCTCGCTGCGTTCGACGGGCCCGAAGTCGACGCTGCATGGGCACGGGCACGAACCGACCGTGACCGACAGGTCCGCGATGCGGTCGAGGAGTTGCTGGGTCCGACCGGCGCCGACGGTTGATCAGCGCCGGCGGGCGCCGGCACTGCCGTCGGAGAACATGGCGTGCAACGACTCGTAGTGCTCGATGACCTTCCCGGCACCGAGTACCACCGCTTCGAGCGGTGCCCGCACCCGACGGACCAACACCTCGGCTTCTTTGGTCAACCGGAGATCCATCCCCCGCAACAACCCTCCACCGCCCACGAGATGGATCCCTTGGACGATCAGATCCTGCGCCAGTTCCGGTGGCGCCTGCGCCAGACAGGACAGCACCGAATCAACCATGGCCGTGACCGGCTCTTCGATTGCGCTTCGTATTTCCTCTGGAGTCAGCACCACCGTCTTGGGGAGACCGCTCATGAGCTCGCGGCCCCGTATCTCCGCGCTGACCTCGTCATCGGTGGGTGCGGCCGACCCGAGCACGATCTTGATCTCCTCGGCCGTGCGCTCACCGACCGCAATGCCGTACTCGCGGCGAACGTACCCCTGGATGGCATTGTCCACATCGAAGGAACCGACGCGCACCGCTTCCAGCGCCACCACGCCCCCGAGGGAAATCAGCGCAGTCTCGGTCGTGCCGCCACCGATATCGATCACCATGTTGCCGATTGGCTCGTTGATCGGCATGTCGGCACCGATCGCAGCGGCGAGAGGCTGTTCGATCAGACGAGCATCGGCCGCACCTGCGCGCTTCGCTGCTTCCGTGACGGCTCGACGCTCGACGGCGGTGATCGCCGACGGGACACAGATGACCACGCGCGGTCGGTTGATTCGACTCACTCCGACGCGTTGCAACAACAATCGGATCATCCGCTGCGTCACCTCGAAGTCGGTGATGGCACCCTTTCGCAGCGGACGCACCGCAACGATGTAACTCGGCGTGCGGCCGATCATTTGCCACGCTTCGTGGCCCATCGCAAGCACTTCACCCGATCGACTGTTGAGCGCGATGACCGAGGGCTCGTTCAAGACGATGCCCTCACCTCGTGCATACACCAGGGTGTTGGCGGTACCGAGATCGATCGCGAGGTCGCGTGCCAGAGCTAGCCCTCCTCACCTGGTTGATCGTCGAGTGTGACGATACCGGTCGGCTGAGGGTACGGCTGTGTGCCCGCATCGGGGGCCAATCTGCGCATCTGCTCACGGAAACCGGGTTCGGTCGGACGGCGCGACCTCGACACCAACCAGATGACCAAGGAACCGGCCACCGCTGCGACACCGGGAACGATCAGGAATCCGACGGCGTCGCTCACGTCGGCTCCTGAGGCGACGGTGCATCGGCCGCTGCGCTGATGTGTTGGGCTTCGAGGCCCCAGGACTCGCCGTCGCGCCAGGTCTCACGCTTCCAGATCGGCACCGATGCCTTCAATGTGTCGATCCCGAAGCGGGCCGCGGCGAACGCTTCGGGCCGATGCGGTGCCGAGGCGACGACGACGACCGAACTCTCCCCGACCGGTACCACGCCGATGCGATGGATCAATACGACCCGGCCCAGGGACGGCCACCGGGATCGCATTTCGGTCGCGATCGATGCCAGCCGAGGAACGACGTGCTCCTCGTACGCCTCGTACTCGAGCAGTTCGACCTCGTCTCGTCCAGGTGCATGGTCACGCGCCGTTCCGCTGAAAAGCACGACTGCGCCGCAGCGGGGAAGAACCGACCAATCCGCGGCCGAACCGACCGGGATCGGGTCCTCGGTGAGACCGAGCCAGTCGTCGCCGGACGGCGGAGCAGAGAGCATGTCGAACAGATTAGGGGTCGCGGAGGCACCGCTCGCTGCAGATCCTCGATCGGTGGCATCGGCGCAACGACCAACCGCACCTGTACACCCATCACCCAACGGTTCGACATCGATGAGCGACTGCTCGCCGGATGATCAGCGACGGCGGAACCGCCGGACGACGATCACGATCCCGAGGAGGATGCCCGACAGCGCCAGACCGGCTGCGACGAGCGCCAGCTCCTGTCGCCGGCGGGCCGGCAACCGGTCGAGTGCATTCGGTTCGTGCGACACGACCCACGCCTCTTCGTTCGAGTAGTCGGGTTGCCACCCAAGCATCCGAAGCCGATCGTTGGCGACCACCCACGAGTGGCTGGTGTACGGCACGATCCCTGGCGGGATGGGCGACAATCCGGCCCGAGAACGGAGCGCAGCGATGCCCCGGGCAGCCCAACCAGGCACCCGGATACGCGCGGTCGGCCCCTCGAGATCGGCCAGTGAATCTGGCGGGATCCAGCCATCAGGCGCAACGTTGGCGACACCGTCGAATCGAGCGGAGATGACCGTCGAGATCGCCCCGGCCAGATCATCGACGTGGAGATACTGCACCGGAGGGTCCCCCTCGGCCGCAATCCCGATTCGCGCTGCGTGAAGCACGCGAGCAAGCTGGCCGAGGGCATCGTCGGCGACGAGCGCCGTCGGGCGCAACACCGACACCACCCGGCCGGGCGCGCGACCCCATTCGAGGGCGAGCTGTTCGACCGCAGCCCGCACACTCGCCCACCCGAAGTCAGGGTTGGGTCGAACCATCGCCTCCTCGGTGAGAGGAACAGGATTGCCGACCCACGCGCCGTAGACCATCGCTGTCGAGAGCACCACCATGTGCTCGACCCCCACCTCGGTTGCGGCATCGAGCACCCGTCGCAAAATCGCGAGCTCCAGATCGTCGGCCGCCGGATCGTCGACATCGGGGGTCACCGTCGTGGCGAGGTGGACGACTGTGGCGGCACCGGCGAACACCGAGCTCAAATCGTCAACCGCCAGGTCGACGATCTTGACGTCCACACCCTCACCAGCACCAACCACCACCCGGTCGACCGCCCGGATGTCGACCGCTTCCAGATCGCGCTCGAGTCGACGCATGACGCGCGTCCCGACAGCACCCGCTGCGCCCGTGATCACAACGGTCACTGGGACACACACCTGCGCTCGGAAAGGCGACCGCTGCCGAGGAACGAACTTGCCACGCCCCTACGATGCCGTCATGAGCGACGGAGTGCCACCCGACGACCTCGGCGGCATGGGCTTTTTGAACGACCTGATGAGGCTTGTGCAAGCCCAGGCCGGAGGAAACAACGAAATCGTCCGCCAGCTCGCTCACACGACCGCCAACGAGGGACGGTCCGAACCGAACATCGACCCAGCTGATCGGATCGCCGTCGAACAACTCGTTCGGATCGCTGAACTTCAGGTTGCCTCGACCACCGGACTCCTGAGCGGTTCCACCGGCGTTTCGGTCGACGTGGGGAACCGTTCGCAATGGGCCGATCGCACGATCAACGATTACCGACCCCTCTTCGAGCACCTGTCATCGGCACTCGTCAGCGGTATGGAGCCGCCGAGCGACGAGGTGTCCCCCAACGACCCCTTTGCCGCCATGATGGCCAACCTCAGCCAGGCGATGGGACCGATCATGCTCGGCATGATGACCGGCTCGATGGTCGGCCACCTTGCTCGCCGGTCCCATGGCGGGTACGACCTCCCCGTCCCACGCCCGATCGGCGAGCCGGTGCTGGTCCTTCTCCCCAACGTCGATGACTTCGGCCGAGACTGGTCACTCGATCGTGACGATCTTCGGCTCTGGGTCTGCCTCCACGAGGTGACGCATCAGGCGGTGTTCAGCGTCGAGCATGTGCGCCGACGCGTCACCGATCTTCTCGAGCGCTACGCGAGCGCGTTCGATACCGATCCCGAGCGCATCGGACGGCAGTTCGGTGGGCTCGACCTCTCAGCGGGTCCCGATGCGCTCGCTGGACTCCAGGACACGCTCGGCGATCCGGAGGTGCTGCTGGGAGCGGTTCGATCACCCGAGCAAGAGGCGATCCAACCCGAACTCACCGCCATCATTGCGGCGATCACGGGCTACGTCGACTGGGCAATGGACTCCATCGGCGAAACGCTGATCGGTTCGTATTCGATGATCACCGAGGCGCTCCGTCGTCGCAGGGTCGAGGCTGCTGCTGGTGACCGATTCGTCGAACGGATCCTCGGGCTCCACCTCAACGCCGAACAGTACGATCGGGGCACGGGTTTCACGGCAGGTGTGCTCGAACGGGCCGGCACCGATGGCCTGAGCCGGCTCTTCGACGGCGCAGAAACTCTGCCCACCCCGGCAGAGGTCGATGCGCCAGGGCTGTGGTTGGCTCGGATCGACCTACCGAGTTGAATCGGGCCGCTCGTCGTTGCGAGCCGGCAGTGAACCGGGCTGCTCGAACTCGACACCTTCGACCGATGACACGATCGGCTCGATCACACCCCAGTCGACGGTGTAGTGCTCGGTGCCGGCCGGGGCTGCAGGCTGCGACGGCCGCAGATCTTCGAGGCTGAGTTCGCCACCGAGGCCGTCACCTTCGCTTCCCGAGGCGATCTCGTGCCGTGCATCAGCTGCTGTCGATGCGGTCGATGCCGCACGTGTTTCGGCGTCTCGCCTTCGCATTCGACGGGTGCCGTTGCGGACAAAGGCCAAGGACATCGCAGACGTGACCGGTCGGCCGAGCGCAAATGACACGAGGGCGACCAGGGCAACCAACGCCACACCGGTTCCCCCTACGGCGAGATTCAGCGGAATCACGGCCGGAATGAACGCGCCGACAACCCAGGCGAACTGGAACCGCGCCTCGAAGCGGGCAAAGGAACGCCCGTAATTGACGTCGGGCGCAGCACGCTGCACGAGTGAGTCGAAGGCGAGCTTTCCCGTGGCTGCGCCGGTGGCGACTACGAACGACAGCACAGCGGCACCGAAAAGATCGAACGAAAACGCTGCGAACAGCGCTGCTGCGACGATGGCGGCCAGCACCGTCTGCAGCATCCGCTCCTCGGGGATGCGTTGGCGAACGGTGGGAGCGATGCGGGCGCCGAGCAGTGCGCCGACTCCGGCGAGGACGAGCACCACCCCGAAATGCCAGACCGGCGCAGCTGGGTCCCCCGTGATGTCGATGCTGCGCGCTGTGGCGGTGGCACCGCCCGCCGCCGACCCCAGGGTGCTGATGTCGATGCCCTCGGACCCTCCGCGAAACTCGAACGCCAACAGGAACGCGACGAAGCCCACGATGCCGCGCAGGCAGGCGGTGGCGTACGCCGCCAAAAGAATCGGGGTGTCGCGCAGTTCGGCTTTCTCCAGCGACGAGGTCGACTCGGCAGCCACGACAACCCCGGGCAACTTCGTCGCGAGTACCGCCGTCACCGCAAATCCGGCCACGGCCAACCCGGCAGCGAACTCGGGACCGCCGACCAGTGAGAGCCCACCGGCCACTGTTGCGCCGACCATGCTCGAGACGGCACTCAGTAACGCAAGCCGACTGTTTGCGCTGACGAGATCGTGCTCGGAGCGGACCAGCGCCGGCACAACTGCGCTCTTTGCCACCGAGTAGCCCTTCTGAAAGACGAGGATCGCGAAGGCAATGGGAAACAGCCACAGCGAGTCGATGTTGCTGAGCATCAGGAACGCCAGGACCGCTCGGACGGTGGCGGTCGCGATGATCATCAAACGCCGGCCGCCCCTGGTCCGGTCGATGGCCGGGCCCAGCAACGGTGCGACGATCGCAAACGGAGCCATCGTCAACGCGAGGTAAAGCGCAACTCGGCCGCGAGAATCATCGGGGCTGATCGAAAAGAAGATCGACCCGGCGAGGGTGACTGCGATTGCGGCGTCGGAGGCGGCACCAAGGGCATGGACACGAGCAAGCCGCATGAAGGGCGAGACGATGAACGCTTCCGCCCCGCGCTGGTCCGACTTCGGTGAGCGCATCGGACGCCAGCCGTCGGAGGTCACGTCCTCACTGTAGGGGATGCGATCGCTGCGGCGATCTCGTCGAGCAGGTCCACGTCTCGCTGATACGAAAGGGATGCTCGAGCCGACTCGAGATCGAACCACGCAACGGCGTCGACCTCCTGATTGGGAACGAACGAGCCACCGTCGACCGTCATCATCCAGTACACGACCGCCTTTCGGTTGCGTTGGGCATCGCGATAGGTGACCAGCGGCAAGCGAGCACCGGTCGAGCACACAAACCCCGTCTCTTCCTCGACCTCACGGCGTGCGCACCGGCGCAGTGTCTCACCCGGGTCGAGTTTGCCCTTCGGGAATGTCCAGTCCCGGTGGGTTGGCCGATGCACGAGCAGCAGCTCGATACCGGCATCACTGCGGCGCCAGACAACTCCACCGGCGGCCCAGACCTCGACCTCGGGGTGTTGCGCGGGCAGCCGAAGGGAAGCGTTAGCCATTCGTCCGCGCTCGGGCGAAGTCTTGCAGCCGAACCTGCGAATCGATCGCAGCCGGGCCACGACGCTTGGTCCACACACCATTGCCGTCGAGCGTCCATGCGAGTCGATCGTCGTCGAGTCCGACATCGATGATCTCGTTGACCCGGTGCTGAGATTCTCGATCGTCGACCCGGACCATGACCTCCACCCGACGGTTGAGGTTGCGGCTCATGAGATCGGCCGATCCGATATAGGTCACCCGCTCACCTGGGCCATTGCCGTTGAAGAACGTGAAGACGCGCGAGTGTTCGAGGAAGCGGCCCACGATCGACCGAACGCGAATCCGTTCGGACAGGCCAGGAATGCCCGGACGGAGGCTGCACTGGCCCCGAACGATGAGATCGATGTCGACGCCGGCCTGTGACGCCTCGTAGAGCTTCTCGATCATCGGTGCATCGACGAGGGCGTTCATTTTCATGATGATCCGACCGCGACCCGATGCGATCTCACCGTCGATCAGCGCCTCGAGTCGCGGGCGCAGTTGATCCGGGGCCACGAGGAGCGTGTCGTATTCGATTTCACGGCCGTAACCGGTCAGATGATTGAAGAGGTGCGCAAGATCGTCGCCGACCTGCGGGTTGGCCGTGATGATCCCGATGTCTTCATAGATCCGAGCGGTGCGGTGGTTGTAGTTGCCGGTGCCGACGTGGCAGTACCGCCTGATCCCGTCCACGTCCTCCCGCACCACCATGGCGATCTTCGTGTGGATCTTGAGTCCGAGCAGACCGTACGCCACGTGCACGCCGGCTTTTTCGAGCCGGCGAGCCCAGCCGATGTTGGCCGCCTCGTCGAACCGTGCTTTCAGTTCGACCAGAACAGCGACCTGTTTGCCTCGTTCGGCGGCGTTGATCAATGCATCGACGATGGGGCTGTTGGACGCCGTGCGGTACAGGGTGATCTTGATGGCAAGGACTTTTGGATCGGCTGCCG
Organism: Acidimicrobiales bacterium; assembly: GCA_049437325.1. Classification (GTDB taxonomy): domain Bacteria; phylum Actinomycetota; class Acidimicrobiia; order Acidimicrobiales; family Aldehydirespiratoraceae; genus UBA11606. The sequence goes on along the minus strand of JBMTIM010000025.1, from coordinate 36,149 downwards.
CCTGACGAATGAACTCGACGACGGAACGGCTGAACGACTCGTACGGATGGTGCACGACGATCTCGGCCTTCCGGATCTCCGCAAAGAGATCGAGGGGCTCATCATCGGCTTCGAGACGACGGTCGCGCACCCCTTTCCACGCCGGGTAACACAAGTCAGGACGCCCGATGTCGGCGATCTCGGACAGCGACGTGAGATCGAGGGGCGCATCGTTGGTGTACAGCGCAGGGGCTTCGAGATCGAACTCGCGCATCAGTAAGTCGACGACCTCCTCACTCATGGCGGAATCGATCTCGAGGCGAGTCGCACGCCCGAACCGACGGCGCCGAAGCTCGAATTCGACCGCCGACAGCAGATCCTCGGCTTCGTCGAGGGTGTCGGAGAGATCGGCATTGCGCGTGACACGAAACGGGTGATGTTCGACGATTTCCATACCGGGAAAGAGTTCGTCGAGGTGTGCTGCAATCACCTGCTCAAGCGGCACGTACCGATGGTCCTCACCGACTCGGGTCCACCGCAGCAGTGTGTTCGGAACCTTCACCCGAGCAAACAGTTCACGGGACTCGACAGGGTCGCGAACGACGACGGCGAGATTCAACGAGAGGTCGGAAACGTACGGAAACGGGTGTCCTGGGTCGACGGCGAGCGGTGTGAGAATCGGGAAGATCCGATCCCGAAAGTGCTCGGTCAGTCCAAGCCGCTCAGCATCGGTGAGATCCCGCCATTCGACGAGCTCGATACCGGCGGCCATCAACTGCGACACGATCGAGTCCTGCAAGCGTCGTTCCTGCTCGGCGACCAACGAACGCACGACGTCGCGGATCATGGCGAGCTGCTCGCCGGGAAGAAGACCATCGGGAGACGGCGACGTGACCCCAGCCGCAGCTTGATCGAACAATCCCGACACGCGGACCTGGAAGAACTCGTCGAGGTTGCGCGAGAAGATCGACAGGAAGCGCACCTGTTCGAGCAGCGGCACGTCAGCGTCAGCGGCAAGTTGGAGCACCCGTGCGTTGAACGCAAGCCAGCTCAGTTCACGATTGAGAAAGACGGTGTCGTTGTCGTCCCAGCCACCGACTCGGGCAACGACATCCGTCGGCGCGTCGAGCGTGGTCATGTGTGCTCCAACAGCAGCGCTGCACCCAACGCTCCACCGGTATCTCCCAGTCGAGCGGCCACGACCGGCGCGGTCTGGCCTGCAAACGCACGCGCGGCGACTTCTGCCTCGACTCGCTGTCGGAACGGCTCACCGAGCCGTTCCGCAAACCCACCACCGAGCACAACCCGCTCCACGTCGCCCAAGGTGATCGCGGAGGCGATCGACGCCGAGAGGGCGGAGGCGGCGCGACCGACCAACCGAAGGGTGAGCGGATCTTCCGCCACGACACCCTCCGCCCACGCCTTCGATTTGAGCCGACCCTTGTGCATCAGGCTCCGCATGAACGCAGATTCCGCAGGCGATGCGACGTCGACCCAGCGTTGGAGTGATCGACGACCCGTGTAGTCCTCGAGTTCACCGCGCCCGACCGGCGCATCATGAAACTGGTCGAAGGCAACGAACGTGTGGCCGATCTCGCCGGCCAGACCGCGAGGCCCCTGCCGGATCCGGCCGTCGAGTACGAGTCCGGCGCCGACACCGGTCCCCGCAAACACGCCGAGGAGATCATCGACACCTCGCCCGGCACCGAGCTTCCACTCCGCCAAGGTGCCGACGTTCACATCGTTGTCGAGCTTGACCGGGCGACCCTCGAGCGCTGCGCTGACCCGTCCGACGACGTCGACGTCGTGATCCCACCCCGGGAGATTCGGTGCAGCCGGCAAGACACCGGAACCAGGAACGACCGGACCGGGCGCGCCGATCCCGACACCGGCGGCACTTCCCGCAGGGTCGACCTTGCGCGCCACGGCGACCATGGCAGCGATGACCGCATCGGGCCCGCCCACGGTGGGCGTTGGCCGCTTGACCTTCGCCAGCACCTCGCCGTTCTCGACCAGGACCGCCATGATCTTGGTGCCACCGAGGTCGATGCCGACCGTTCTCATCGGTGTGTTCCCCGCCGAGGGGCTCAGCCCTCGAGAGGTTCGTCTTCGGGATAGCCGAGATCCCATTCGACGACGATGCGTTCGCGTTCACCATCGCGATTGACACGCTCGCGGTTGCGACGGAACTGGGGATCGTGAGGCGGAAGCAGGAGCAGGCGAGCGTTCACCCGATCGCGAAAGCTGTCCATGACGTCCCGATCACCGTAGACGGCTCGAATCTCCCAGTGGGGCGCAGCCGGACCGAGGTACGTGATGGTCGCCTGACCAACCGGAGGCTCCTCGATATCGAGATCGGCGCTGTCACTCATATGACGGAGTGTAGTGGGGAATCGGTCCAAGATTTCCCGCCCGTACCCCCGTTTTGCCCGAGATCATGGCGAACAGTCGGTCGTTCGCCCTCTGTTACGAAACGATGGCGCGACAAAACGCCCCGCTTTACTGCAACTTTCCACCGGATCTGGGCGTAGTACCTCCTAGACAGCGGGCGGTTGGACATCGTTCTGACCAAGGAGATCCGAATGGACACCAACTGGATGGCACGAGGCAACTGCGCCACCCAACACCCTGACACCTTCTTCCCCTCCGATGGCGTCGGCGTCGAAGCCGCGAAACGCGTGTGCGAAGGTTGTCCCGTGCAGGAACGCTGCCTCGAATACGCACTGCGCAATCGCATCGACCACGGCGTCTGGGGCGGCTGCAGTGAACGACAGCGGCGTCGCATCCTGCGGGCCCGACGGCTCGAGGCTGCCGCCTAGGCGCCTCGGTGGGGGCGTTGCTTCTCTAGATTCCCAGTTTGAACGGCTCCACAATGGCGTCGGCGACCGCCCGGAGCCGTTCGGCGAGTGTGGCAGACCGTTTTGGAAGCCCAGCCGACGAGGCGTTCATCAAATCGGACATCGGATCCGTGTCGATGTCGCTCACGATCGTCCAGACGTACCCATCGCCGTCGACCACGGCCACATGACGGGTCCCGATGTCCTTGGCCCACATGTCATGACCGTCGACAGCGACGATGGAGCCACCCATCTCGTCGATGAGCGCGCCGCTGTCGAGTTCACCGTCGAGTCGGAAGACTGACACGATCGAGCCATCGTTCCCGGCATACACCGCATGGGTGACGCCATCCTTGACCTCACCAGCCATCATCTCCATCGTGTCGGGCATCGCTGGCATCGATGTGAGCGAGGTTCCCGAGGATTCGATCGGCATCTCGGCTGCGGCTGCATCATGGCGGGCAATCAGATCGCCGACCGCCGGGAGCGTCGTGCCACCTCCGATTCCCACAACGACGGACACGACGATCGTGAATGATGCCGCTATCGACGCGAACGCAGGAACACGCCGGCGGATCGCCGAACGCAACCCCCGGGAGGGAACCATTCGCTCTGCTGCGTCGAGCATGTCGACTCGTCTGATGAGCGAAGCTCCGGCATCACTGCGGAGTTCGATCGTCGCACTCGAGCGGAGCAGCGATTGAACCGACCGAAGCGAGTCGACCTCGGCCCTGAGCACCGGGTCGGCCGCCAGTTCGGTCTCGACCGCAACCCGTTCTGCATCGACGAGTTCGCCATCGAGCCAGGCGCTGTGTCGTTCGTGGAGGCTCACGCCAGCACCTCCCTGAGCCGAAGTCGGCCCCGGTGGACCCGGCTGCGCACGGTACCGAGCGGCACGCCGAGGTGGTCGGCGATCTCGTCGTAGGTCAAGCCGGCAACATCACACAGCACGACCGCCTGGCGAAACTCGTCGGGCAACGTCGTGAGCGCATCCTGGAGGTGATCGGGCAGCGAGACCATCGCCAACGCTTCGTCGGCCGCCGGCCCGCCCGCCAGCAGCCGATCGGGATCATCGGGAAGATGTGTCTGCGGCCGTCGCTTCCGGCGGCGAGTCTCGTCGAGAAAAACGTTGGTCACGATCCGTGCGAGCCAACCATGCAGTGATCCCGGCACATACCGCTCCAAGCCGCGCTTCACCCGCAGAAGCGACTCCTGCACAACGTCCTCGGCATCGGATTGGTTCCCGGAAAGTCGATACGCGACGGTGTACATGAACCCGGCGTGGTCGCGGGCGATCTCCGTCCATGTCGGAACTCGAGCGTCGATGTTGTCAGGTGCGCGACCCGACGGGATGCCCGACTGCGGCGGGCCCACGGCCCCGAATCAGGCGTCGTCGGTGCCGTCCGACGACCCCTCGGCGAGTCCGTCCTTGAACTCTTTTTGGGCCTGACCCAACGAGCGAGCAAGTTTTGGCAGTTTGGCGCCGCCGAAGACCAGGAGGACGATCACCAAGATGACCAGGAGTTCCGGGGTTCCAAGGTTCATGGATCCAAGCGTAGCCCGAAGCGTGCGAAGAGTCCGTGAGCGCCTGGTGAGGGCCTGTCGGTGTGATCAGGCGGTGACGTTCGATGCCTGGGCCGCAGCGGCAGTCCGGGCCAGTGCCCGCTGGCGGCGGATTCGGCGACGCTCTCGTTCGCTCATCCCACCCCAGATCCCGAATTTCTCGCCGTTCTGGAGTGCATACTCCAGGCAGTCTTCTCGCACGACACACCCGCGACAGACTTCTTTCGCCTCACGCGTGGAGGCCCCGCGCTCGGGAAAGAACAGGTCTGGATCAACACCGAGGCAGTTCGCATAGTCTTGCCAAGACTTTTCCTCTGCTTCGGTTTCGTGGTTCATCGCCATGTGCGTTCCTCCGAGCGTGCGGCGTTGTGACCCCAGTAGGCCCCGCCAGCTGCCACGCGTGTAATTACATCACTGTAACCCCACAGTTGTAAAGGCCGAGATTCGGACCAGCCGCGTTGTTGGGCGGCATCGCCTGCGTTCCGCTCGACGATGGACGCGTCCCGCGCAGCCCTCAGCGCCCGCGCACCAGGCTCCGCTTGTGGTCGACAAAGTCCATCAGGACGTAGTCGCCCAGGTTCTCGTTGGTCGTGAAGAACGCCCGTCCACCATTCATCTTGGAGATCTGCTCGACGAAGTTTTGCAAGTAGTGGGTGACGTCGAGCACGAAGGTGTTGATCCGAATATCTTCCCTCGTGCACTTGGCGACCTCGGCAAGTGTCAGATCGACGGTCTGCTGTGACGGTGGATAATTGAAATAGGGCTGCCCGGACGGCGTGATGTGGGCCGTGGGTTCACCATCGGTGATCATGATGATCTGTTTGGTGCCGGTCTGCTTCGACAGCATCTTGCGAGCGATCTGGAACGAGTGCTGCATGTTGGTCCCGTAGACATAGTCCCAGCTGAGTTCGGGCAAGGTCGCTGCATTGAATTCGCGTGCAACCTCGCTGAAGCTCACCATGCCAAGGAAGTCACGCGGATATTGACTCGAGATGAGCGAATGCAGCGCCATCGTGACCTTCTTGGCCGGCAAAAAGTTGTCGCGCATCGCCATCGACATCGACACGTCGAGCATGAGCACGGTCGACGACCGGACGAGTTGTTCGGTCCGCTCGATCTCGAAGTCGTCGGGATGCAGCGTCACCGGCGTCCCACCGCCTGTGCGGGCAACCGCGTTGCGAAGCGTCTTCTCGATGTGAAGGTTGAACCGATCGCCGTATTCGTACGGTTTGGTGTCGAAGTCCCGCTCGTGGCCGGCCCCCGTTTTCTCCAGCGCGTGCTTGCCGAGTGTGTCGGCCGACATGCGTTTGAAGAGTTCTTCGAGGGCCCCGTTGCCGATCTTGCGGATGGCACGCGGCGTGAGCTCATACTTGCCTTCCTTGTTCTCGATGAGGCCCGACTCTTCGAGCATGCGGGCAAGCTCGGCCATGCGCTCCAGTGATTCCGCCGACTCCTCGCCGAGCAGATCACGAGCCCGATCGATGTCGACCTCGGCGAGCGCACCGGGGTTGGTGGCTCCCCGCAACAGGTTGTCGAGCTGATCGATGTCACCCAACTCACCCATCATGTCCATCGCCGACGGCATGTCGAGCGGGTCGAATCCGTCGAAGTCGTAGGACTGGCCCCAGCCCATCTGTGGGAACTGCTCGCGGAGGTTGTCGGCGAGTTGGCTCATCTGAAACTGGAGGTCCATGTCCTCCATCAGTTGATCGCTCAGCTCCTGCAACTGCTGCCGCTGCTCCGGCGTCATCGAGTTGAGCATCTGCTGCGCCTGCGCCATCCGCTGGGCCATGACCTCGAGCAGTTCGTCGAGCGTCTGAGGGTTCTCGGGGAAGAAATCGCCGAACCGTTCCATGAAGCCGTCGAAATCCGGTTCCTCACCGGCAGCACGCTGCTCGAGCATGTGATTGAGCTCGGCCAACATGTCCTTCATCCGCTGCATGTCTTCCGGTGACATGTCGTTGACGCCTTCGGCGATCTGATCGAGCTGCTGCTGCATGAGCTGCTCGCGCAAGCGGTCCATCAACTCCTCGAACTGCTGCCGAGCTGCTTCGCTCTCGAAGTCGTAGTTCTGCAGCGCCTTGACCTGACCAGCCAGATCGGGCGGCAACATGTCGAGCTCCATGTTCTTCATTGCCGCCGTGTCGTTCTGAAGCTGGGCTTGGCGTTCGTCACCCGATGCCGCACCCCGCTGCGCAAGATCGTCGATCGCCCGGCGTTCCTGATCGACGACGTCGCGGAGTGCGTCGGCAATGTCGTCGTACACGCCACCGAGGTCGTGGTTCTCCAGGATGTCGCGACGCCGCTCCCGCAACCGCTGCATCATGTCGCGAATGCCCTCCATGTCGCGGCCTTCGCGATCGGCCAACCCGTTCTGCATCATCTGACGAAGCGCCGAGTTGACGTCTCCGTGATACAGCAGCTCGTCGGCCATCTCTCCGAAGAGATGATCGGCATCGAGATCGAACCCCGTCTGGGTTCCGTCCCACCGTGAGTAGGTGAAGTGCGCCGGCTCCCGACGGCGGCGATGACGACGGCGCAGGACCATTCCCGGAATGTAGTGGCAGCACCATGGCCCGTACAGGTGGACGTGGCCCTCGATGCCCACGCCGCTCGAATCGGACCGCCCGCGCACCTCGCGCTCGAAGGGCGAAGTGCGTTAACGTTCACTAACCATGACGACGACGAACGAAGCCCCCGACGCCTCGGTGGACGCCACATCGTCCAGCCGCCGTCCGGCCAACCGTCGTGATCTCATTCTCGAGGCCGCCATCGATCTCTTCCATCAACGTGGTTACCCGGCCACGAGCGTCGACGACATCGGGAAGGCGGTCGACGTGTCGGGCCCGGCGATCTACCGCCACTTCTCGTCGAAGGAAGATCTCTTGCTCGAGGCCATCAAGCTGGCGGCCGACGAGGTGCACGCCATCAACGGCCGAGCCCGGGCCGAATCCTCCGATGCACGCGAACTGCTGGCCGGCTACATCCGGGCCTATGTCGACGTTGCACTCGAGCGTTCGGCCCTCATCGCGGTGTGGAACAGCGAAGCCCGTCATCTGAGCAGCGAGCAACGTTCACCGATGAGCCGTCGACTCCGTAGTTGGTCGACCGAGTGGGTCGATGCGCTTCAAGACGCTCGGCCCGAGCTCGACGAGCGTTCGGCCCGGCTCCTCGTCACGGGCGCGATCGGCATGATCACCAGCATCACGACCGCGCCCCCTACCGAGGTCGAGGGGCTCGCCGACTCGATCACGTCGATGGCGCTCTCGACGTTGGACACCCCCGTCGACTGACCAGGAGGTCACCATGCCGATCAACCCAGATGCTGCAGGCACGGTCGGTCCCGAGAACGAGATCAGTTGGACGTCCAAGGACAGCCTCCTCTACGCGCTGGGTATCGGCGCGGGTGCCACCGACCCCACCGGTTTCGAACTCGAGTTCACGACCGAGAACACCATGGATGCCAACGGTGGTGTCAGGCCTCAGAAGGCGTTCCCGACCATGGGCGTCGTGCTGGGTGGTGGTGGCGGCATCAGCTTCGGCGACTTCAACCCGGCGATGCTGCTTCATGGCGAACAGTCGATCACGTTGCACCGAACCATCGCCCCGGCAGGGTCGGCCATCGGGCAGGGCAAGGTGGCGGCGATCTATGACAAAGGCAAGGCTGCGCTGGTCGTCAACGAGACGAATGTGCGAGACCACGACGGCACTCCCCTGTGGACGGCGCGCAGCGGCCTGTTCATCTCGGGCGAAGGCGGCTGGGGCGGTGACCGTGGCCCAGGATCGGACTGGGCACTCCCCGACCGAGAAGCCGACGAGGTGCTCGGTTTCGAAACGCGAAGCGATCAAGCCCTCCTCTACCGACTCAACGGCGATCGCAACCCCCTCCACTCCGATCCGTCGTTTGCAGCCCTGGCCGGATTCGACACCCCGATCCTGCACGGACTGTGCACCTACGGTGTCAGCGGTCGGGCGCTGCTGCATGCCCAGTGCGACAGCGACCCCGATCGGTTCGGTTCGATGAGCGCCCGATTCCGCTCACCGGTCCTTCCCGGCGAACGTCTCGACGTCCACATGTGGGCGGACGGCGACCGCACCCTGTTCCAGACCCGCGTCGGTGACCGGGTCGTCATCGACGCCGGTGTCTTCACCAACCGCTGAGCCGTTCCTGCTCGGCGTCACTGCGTCGGCGGTATCGGCCGAAGGCGTTGCGCCGGCGGCCGACTGGTCGACCTGGGAGCGCGACAGGCGCGTCCCCCCCTCCAACGACGGCGCCGGACTGGCAACCGACTTCCGAGACGATGTCCAGCAGTTCGCTGCACTCGGCTGCAACGCCTGGCGCGTCACGATCGAATGGGCCAGGATCGAACCCGAACCGGGCCGAGTCGACAACGACGCCCTGGACATCTATCGCGACATCCTCGGCGCTGCACACGATGCTGGTCTGGCGAACTGGTTGACCCTGCACTCCACGACCCTTCCGGGCTGGTATCTCGACGACGAAGGCGGCCACCGGGACGAGACCGCTCGAGGCCGGTTCTGGCAGCGCCACGTCGACCGAATTGCTGAAGAACTCGACGAGTTCGCCGACGGGTTCATCCCGATCGACGACCCGATCGGCTGGGCGGTGCGGGGCTACGCGCTCGGCACCCGACCACCCGGGCGGCGCGACCGCGTTGCGCTGCGCGAAGCGGCCGAAGGTGCCGTGCTCGCAGCGCACGACGCGGTTCGATTGCTCAGCTCGGGCCGCCAGCCGATCATGACGGCATGGCGCGCTGAGCCGATCCATGCGCTCGCCGACGACGACGGCCGGGTCTCGCTCGAGGCGAGCAAGGCTGCACGGGGCTGGGACGATCTGTTCTGGTGCTGGCTGCGAGCCCACGCCAACGGCGTGCTCCAGCTCGGCGGTCGCGACGCGGTTGACGTCCCGCTGTTCGTCAATGCGGTCGATCACGTCGGGCTCGTCCACGACCACCCGGTCGGGGTCGGAGCCGACGGTGGCTTTGCCCCATGGCCGACCTCGGCCCGACAAAGCGGATCGGGGTTGGCGCCTGAACCCGACGAGCTGGCCGAGGCGATTCACCGAACCCACGAGGCGCTCCCCGACCACTCCCTCGTCGTCGCCGGCCACGGTGTCAACACCGAAGACGAGGCGTGGCGGGATCATCTTCTCGCTCGGTCACTCGAGCACGTTCGCGACGCCCACCACGACATCGGTCTCGCCGGCTATTTCCACGACAGTGGCGTCGACGGCTACGACTGGAAGCTCGGCTTCGAGCGCCCGCGCGGCCTCCTCAGCCGCAGCCGTGTTCGCAAGCAGGCCGCCGAGACCTTCGCTGCCTTCCAGCTCTGACCGCCGGCGCTCGCCTCGCCACCCCGAGAACGTCGACGGTCGGCTCGCAGATCGAGCGTGCGCTCAGTTCCGGGCGCGGAACTGCGCACGAGCGCCGAGGGCATCCTTGTTCAGCCGCTTGGCGAGGTGCAGTCCCTCGAGTACCAGCTCACACGCACTTGCGACCATGGCCGCAGACGCTGCGTCAGGTTCACCGTCGAGCAACGCTTCGACCGGGGCCTTCAACGCCCCGACCCGCTCGACGAGCGCAACATAGGCCTCGTCGGTGACATCCTCACCGGTGTCGACAACGAGCTCCTCGTCGAATGCGTCAACGACGGCCCGGTGGGTGTCGGGCGGAACTCGATCCTTGAAGACAGCGAGGATGCCGGCCCGCACGAGTGCCGCGAGGATCTCGGCATCGCGACCCTCGTCGAGGGTCTCGATCTCGACCTTGCCGCTGGTCGACGCAGGAAGCGCCTCGAGATCGACGATGCGGGGAACGGCAACGCCGGCGCCGGAACGCAGCGCCCGACGAACCGAGTTTGCAACCATGATCTCGAAGTTCGAGATCGACAGGCGCACCGACACACCCGAACGCTGCGAGATGTTCTGGCTCCGACGCGCGGCATGGGTGACCTCGGCGACGATCTCGGTCATGAACGACGGAATCGTGAGGTCGAAGCCGTCACTGACCGACACGTCGGCTTCCTGTTCGATGATCGCCACTTCGGTGTCGACATCGAGCGGGTAGTGCGTCCGGATCTGACTGCCGAAGCGGTCCTTCAGCGGAGTGATGAGGCGACCACGGTTGGTGTAATCCTCGGGGTTCGCGGACGCTACGAGCATGACGTCCAGCGGTAGACGGACCTTGTGGCCGCGAATCTGGACATCGCGTTCTTCGAGCACGTTCAGCAAGCCGACCTGAATGCGTTCCGACAGATCGGGAAGCTCGTTCATCGCAAAGATGCCCCGGTTGGTTCTCGGCACCAGGCCGTAGTGGAGAGTGAGTTCGTCGGAGAGATAGCGACCCTCTGCGACCTTGATCGGGTCGACCTCGCCGATCAGGTCGGCGATCGAGGTGTCGGGAGTGGCGAGCTTCTCGCCGAAACGGTCGTCGCGATGGACCCATGCGATCGGCGTGTCGTCGCCATGCTCAGCGACTGTTTCACGACCGTGACGCGAAATCGGGTTGTACGGATCATCGTTGATCTCGGATCCTGCGATGATCGGCATCCACTCGTCGAGCAGATCGGTCAGACCACGGATCATGCGCGTCTTCGCCTGTCCTCGCTCGCCGAGGAAGATGATGTCATGGCCGGCGAGGAGGGCGTTCTCGAGTTGCGGCGTGACCGTGTTCTCGTAACCGAGAACCTCGGGAAAGAGGGGCTGATCGTTCTTGATTCGTTCGATGGCGTTGCGTCGGAGTTCCTGACGCAGCGGCACCGACTGCCAGCCGCTCGCCTTCAGAGCACCGAGTGTGTTCGCGGAAGGGGAATCAGATCTCGACATGCGGCGGACCCTACACGCGGCCCCATCATTGTCCCAGACGACCCGACGGTGCCGGACCGGTAGCGTTCCCCCATGGATCTGTCGGGGTCGTGGCGCGCCGCGCCGGCACGAGAGGAGCTGCGGCGCACGTTCCACGAACCCGCGCTCGACGACCGCTCCTGGGCAGAGATAGCCGTCCCTGGCCCCTGGATGGTCGACGATCGGCTCGCCGAGGAACGCTCGGTGCTGTATCGCCGACGATTCGACATGGAGCCGGTGGCGGAGGGCCGACGGCGGTGGCTTCGGCTCGACGGCATCACCCAACAGGGTGACGTCTGGCTGAATGGCGCCTACGTCGGCGACACCGATGGCTACTTCGTTCCGCACCGCTTCGAGGTCACCGATCTCATGGGTCCGACCCGCCCGCCGGGAGAGGCATCCGACCACCACCTCCTTGCCGTGGACATCAGCGTCCCGAGCTTCGGCGATCCCGACGAACGAACCAATCTGATGGGAGCTGTGCTCGACCCCGAGCTTGCGGGGGCGGCCGGCCGCAATCCGGGCGGGATCTGGCAGGGAGTCTCGATCTATGACACCGGCACGGCGGCGATTCGACATTTCCGGGTGACCTGCGTCGACGCCGACGCGTCACGGGCTCAGCTCGCCCTTCGCTGCGTGTTCGACCATCCCGGTGGTGGGCCGGTCGTGCTTCGCACGAACGTGGCCGGTGTCGACCACGAACTCCATCATCCGGCTGCCCACGGCGAGAACCGAGTCGAGTGGACGATCGACATCCCCGAGCCCGACCGCTGGTGGCCCCACGGCCTCGGCGATCAGCCACTCCACTCGTTGTCGTGTGCGTTGGTCGTCGATGGCATCGTGCAGGACGAACGACGCTGCCGCACGGCCTTCCGAACCGTGAAGATGCAGAACTGGCACCTCGTGGTCAACGGCGAACGACTCTTTGCCAAAGGCGTCGTCCTGCTTCCCCAACCTGGCGATGCTTCGATCAGACAGGTACGAGCCGATGTCGAAGCGGCCAAGGCGCTCGGTTTCGACATGATCCGCCTCGTTGCCCATGTCGCACACCCCGAGGTCTACAACGCGGCCGACGAACTGGGCATGCTGATCTGGCAGGAGATGCCCCTCCGAGGCGTCATGGCCCGCAGCGTCCGGGGTCAAGCAGTGCGGCAAGCCCGAGAGATGGTCGACCACCTCTCCCACCACCCGTCGGTGGCCGTGTGGTGTACCCATGACGAACCCTTCGCACGACCGGTCAACCCACCGGTCACCCCGCCCGTCATCGGTCAACAGCGACCGTCGTGGAACCGGGCCGTCCTCGACACCTCGGTTCGACGAGTCCTGCAGCGAACCGATGGCTCACGACCGATCGTGATCCACACTGCGGTACCGCCCCACCTGCCCCAACTCGACGGCACCACGAGCCATCTCTGGTTCGGGTGGCACGGCTTGCGCGCAGCCGACCTCGGCGCCGCAATCGCCCGAATCCCTCGAATGGGCCGATTCGTGACTGCGTTCGGCGCCGCCACCGTCGACCCCGACCTGCCCGTTCTGCACTCTTCCCAGTGGCCTTCGCTCGACTGGGACCGGATCGGGAAGGCGATCGGGGCGCCCGCCACCTCGCTGCACCACCTCCTGTCACCCGACCCGATTCCCGACGGGCCGACGTGGGCGCGATCAGGGCAGGCAGCACAGGCGGAGTTGCTGCGCACCACGATCGAGACACTTCGGCGCCTCAAATACCGGCCGACCGGGGGCTTCTTCGCCTTCTACCTTGCGGATCCCTCACCCGCAGGTGGGTTCGGCATCCTCGACCACGACCGTCGAGCCAAGCCAGCATGGCAGACGGTCGAGGCCGCCTGCGCTCCGGTGATCGTCGTCGCCGATCCGTTCCCCGACAACCTGGCCCGCGGCGCGCACGTCGAGGTGGCTCTCCACGTCGTCTCCGACCTGCACACCTCGTTGGCCGATGCGAGACTCGCCGCCACCGTGCACCACCCCGACGGCTCGACGCAGACCCACAGGTACCAGGGGGCGATCGGCGCCGACACCGTCGAGCACATCGCCAACCTGTCGATCGTCGTTCGCGGCGCCGGTGATCTCACCCTCACACTCGAACTCACGGCCGACAACTCCGACGGCTTGGTGACCGCCACGAACCGGTATCACACGACGGTGGCCTGACTCGCCGTGCATCCGCCCGCACGAGTGGGCCGTATCGCTGAAAGACCAGTACCGTTGGGGCTCACGCGGCCCATTCACAAGGGCACGAGCTCCACCAAGGAACGACACCAATGGCGCAGACCATCGCCGACCATTCGGTCCCGCCCGTCAGGAAGCGGGCACCACAACTCCCCTGGCCGTTGAACCTCTACCAGACGGCCATCGGCAAGAAGTACGCCATGGCACTCACCGGCATCGGCCTCCTCGGCTTCGTCGTGGTGCACATGATCGGCAACCTCCACCTCTACGAGGGTCCCACGGAGGTCCACGAGTACGCCGAGGCCCTGCGTGAACTCGGCGGCCGCCTCGTCCCCCGCACGGGTGTGCTGTGGGCGTTGCGTCTCGGGCTGATCGCCATGTTTGCCGTGCACATCCACGCCGCCTACTCGCTGAGCCGGATGAGTCACAAGGCCGACAAGTCCTACGTGGGCAAACGCGATTTCGTGGCCGCCAACTTCGCAAGTCGAACGATGCGCTGGACCGGCCCGATCGTTCTGCTCTACGTGCTCTTCCACCTGGCCGATCTCACGTGGGGGTGGCTGAGCGACGACTGGTACGCAGGAGACCCGTACAACAACGTGTACGTCTCGATGAGCGCGCTCCCGATCGCGATCATCTACATCGCCGCCAACATCGCCTTGGCCGTACACATCTTTCACGGCGCCTGGTCGATGTTTCAGACACTCGGCATCAACAACCCGAGGTACAACGGCATGCGCAAGGGCTTCGCTCGCGGCATCGCCGGTCTGATCCTGATCGGCAACCTGAGCTTTCCACTCGCCGTGCAAGGTGGCCTGATCGACATCGACAATCACACACCCGGTTCATATGCAATCGATGCAGAGGAGAACGGCTGATGGTCACCCTCGACGCCAAGGTCCCCGACGGCCCGATCCAGGACAAATGGGACAACCACAAGTTCTCGGTCAAACTCGTCAACCCGGCCAACAAGCGCAAGTTCGATGTCATCGTCGTGGGAACCGGCCTCGCAGGGGCCTCTGCGGCTGCGTCGCTCGCAGAGCTCGGGTACAACGTGAAGGTCTTCACCTTTCACGACTCGCCGCGACGGGCCCACTCGATCGCCGCTCAGGGCGGCATCAACGGAGCGAAGAACTACCGAAACGACGGCGACTCCGTCTATCGCCTCTTCTACGACACGGTGAAGGGGGGCGACTACCGCTCCCGTGAGGCAAACGTCTATCGGCTCGCCCAAGTCTCGGTCGACATCATCGACCAGTGCGCGGCCCAGGGTGTGCCGTTCGCCCGCGAGTACGGCGGTCTCCTGGCCAACCGCTCCTTCGGTGGCGCCCAGGTCAGCCGCACCTTCTATGCCCGCGGCCAGACCGGCCAGCAACTCCTGCTCGGGGCCTACCAGGCGCTTGCCGGCCAGATCGCAGCCGGGAAGGTCACGCTCTACAACCGCTCCGACGTGCTCGACATCGTCACCAAGGACGGTGAGGCCCGCGGCATCGTGGTGCGTGACATGCTCACCGGCCAGGTGCACGCCCACTCGGCTCACGCCGTCGTGCTGGCGACCGGCGGTTACGGCAACGTCTACTACCTGTCGACCAACGCAATGGCGTCGAACGTCACCGCAGCGTGGCGGGCTCACCGTAAAGGCGCCCTGTTCGCCAACCCCTGCTACACGCAGATCCACCCGACCTGTATCCCGGCATCCGACGAGTTCCAGTCGAAGCTGCCGCTCATGTCGGAGTCACTGCGAACCGACGGACGCATCTGGGTGCCGCGCGACCACGACGAAACTCGCGCCGTGGCCGACATCCCCGAAGAAGACCGCTACTACTACCTCGAGGAGAAGTACCCCGCGTTCGGCAACCTCGTGCCCCGCGACGTCGCCAGCCGCAACGCCAAGACCGTCGTCGACGAGGGTCGTGGCGTCGGGCCGCTCAAGAACGGCGTGTACCTCGACTTCGCCGCTGCCATCGCCCGTGACGGTGAGCAAGCAGTGCGGGAGCGGTACGGCAACCTCTTCCAGATGTACGAGCGCATCACCGGCGAAGACCCCTACACCGTCCCGATGCGCATCTACCCGGCGATCCACTACACGATGGGCGGCCTGTGGGTGGACTACAACCTGATGACCACCGTGCCGGGGCTCTATGCGCTCGGAGAATCCAACTTCTCCGATCACGGCGCCAACCGACTCGGTGCGTCTGCACTCATGCAGGGACTGGCCGACGGCTACTTCGTGCTGCCGTACACCATCGGTGACTATCTGGCGCCGAAGTTGGGGGAAGCCGCACTTTCCACCGACTATCCCGCTTTCACCGACGCCATACGAGCAGTCGACGACCGGACCCGCCACTGGACCTCCAAGAAGGGCGGCACCCACGGCGTCGAGTACTACCACCGAGAACTCGGAAAGATCGTGTGGGAGTACTGCGGCATGGCCCGCAGCGAGGCCGGCCTCGAGAAGGCCCTGTCGGAGATCCCGGCGTTGCGGGAAGAGTTCCGCAAGAACGTCAAAGTGCTCGGATCACCCGACGGCATCAACACGATGCTCGAGAAAGTGAACCGGGTCGACGATTTCATGGAGTTCGCCGAACTGAAGGCCCGAGATGCACTGCACCGCACCGAGAGTTGCGGCGGCCACTTCCGAGAGGAGTCCCAGACCGAGGAGGGCGAAGCGCTCCGCGACGACGAGAACTTCGCCTACGTCGGTGCCTGGGAGTGGAACGGTGACGACCAGGCCCAGACCCTGCACAAGGAACCCCTCCACTTCGAGAACGTGGCGCTCACGCAGCGCTCGTACAAGTGAGGTACACGAGATGAGCAAGATGCTGAACCTCAAGCTGAAAATCTGGCGTCAGAGTGGTCCGTACGCCCAGGGAGCGTTCCTCGATGTCGACGCCAACGACATCCCCGAGGACGCGTCATTCCTCGAGATGCTCGACATCGTCAACGAGCGCCTGATCGCCGACGACGTCGAACCGATCACGTTCGGGCACGACTGCCGCGAAGGCATCTGCGGCACGTGCGGGGTGATGATCAACGGCCAGGCCCATGGCCCCGAAAAAGCCACGACGACCTGCCAGTTGCACATGCGCAAGTTCAACGACGGCGACGAGATCGTGGTCGAGCCGTGGAAGGCGACGTCGTTCCCGGTGCTGAAAGACCTCATGGTCGACCGCCGAGCATTCGACCGCATCGTCGAAGCCGGCGGCTACATCTCGGCGCCGACCGGCACCGCACCCGACGCCAACGAGATCCCGATTCCGAAAGAGGTGGCCGACTCCTCCATGGATGCGGCCGCCTGCATCGGCTGCGGAGCCTGCGTGGCGGCGTGCCCCAATTCGGCTGCTCAGCTTTTCACCTCGGCCAAGCTGCACCACCTCAACGTGATGCCGCAGGGTCAGCCTGAACGATGGAAGCGCACCGAGGCCATGGTCGAGACCATGGAGGACTTCTTCGGTTCGTGCACCAATCACGGCGAATGCCACGAGGCGTGCCCGAAGGAAATTCCCCTCGACTTCATTGCGTTCATGAACCGCGATTACGTCCGATCGAAGGTCAAGAATCGCTCGCTAGCCAGCCAGTAGCGCAACCGACCGCTTCGGCTCTGGTCGATCGGGGAACGCACAGTCCCGGCAACATGCGGGGCAGTGATGCCGCGTGCTAGCCAGTGCATCATGAGCGATCAGCAACTGAACGGTGCTCAGGCACTCGTCAAGGCACTCACCGACTCCGACGTCGACGTGTGCTTTGCAAACCCAGGTACGTCGGAAATGCACTTCGTGGCTGCGCTCGACACCAACCCGCAGATGCGGTGTGTTCTCGGCCTGTTCGAAGGTGTGGTGACGGGCGCGGCCGACGGCTACGCCCGCATGGCCGGAAAGCCTGCTGCGACCCTGTTGCACACCGGTCCCGGCCTGGCCAACGGGTTGGCAAACATCCACAACGCCAAGAAGGCCCGAACACCGATGGTCAACATCATCGGCGACCATGCGACCTACCACCGCCGATTCGACGCTCCCCTCTCCGCTGACGTCGAGGGTATTGCCGCCCCCATGTCGCATTGGGTGGGCAGTGCCGACACCGCAGATGAGGTCGCCGCCATGGGTGCAGCTGCGATCGAGGCCTCGATGGTCGCACCCGGCCAGGTCGCCAGCTTGATTCTTCCGGCCGACACGGCATGGAACCCGACAACCAAGACCGCCGTTGCCGATCTGACGACGGTGCCCGCCCCCGACGCACCCGACGAGCGGGCCATCGACGCCGCCGCCGCAGCCATCACCTCCGGCGCAGCGTGCACGCTCGTCCTCGGCGGCACTATCACCCAGCAGCGGGCCCGGCTCGTCGGCCAACTGACGGCGGGAACCGGTACCCGAGTGTTCTGTTCGACCTGGGCGCCGCGTCAAGAAAGCGGTGCCGGCCGCTCTCCGGTTGCTCGCCTGCAGTACTTCGGTGAGTTGGCAGCACAGCAACTCGACGGCACCGAACATCTGATCATCATCGGAGGGCACCCACCCATCACGTTCTTCGCCTACCCCGACAAGCCGAACGAGCTCACCCCCGACGGTGCAACCGTGCACCAGATCTGCGAGATCACCGGCGACATCGATGGGGCCCTCGAGGCGTTGGTCGAACGATCGGGTGCAGCTGATGCAGCGCCGAAGATCCTCGAGCTCGACCGGCCGACGCTCCCCGACGGCGAGCTCGACGCGACCGCCGTCGGGCGCGCGATGGCCCACCTCATGCCGGACAACGCCATTGTGGTCAACGAGGCCGGCACGGCCGGTGGGGGCTACCAGAGTGCCCTCCGAGGGACCCCTGCCTTCACGCTGCTGGCGCTCACCGGCGGCTCGATCGGCTACGGCCTTCCGGCGGCAACCGGCGCTGCCATTGCGTGCCCCGATCGGCGGGTCTTTGCGATGCAGGCGGACGGCGGTGGCATGTACACCGTGCAGGCGCTGTGGACCCAGGCTCGAGAGGGACTCGACGTCACCAACGTGATCTTCAACAACGGCAAGTACGCGATCTTGCAGTTCGAGTTCGACCGCGTCGGTGCGCACTCCCCGGGGCCGAAGGCGATGAGCATGCTCGACCTCACCAATCCCGCCCTCGACTGGGTGTCGCTTGCCACGGGGATGGGCGTCCCGGCCGAACGGGCGACCACCGCCGACGAGTTCAATGCAGCACTGGCAACGAGCCTCGCCACCCCGGGTCCCAGCCTCATCGAAGTGATGATCTGATCCCAGGGCACCGGTCGACCGCACTCAGGGTTGGCTGGTTCGACAGATCAGTGGTGTCGGGCGTGGGCAAGATGGTGGAGCAGCGCTGGCGCAAGTTCCTCCAGAAACGCAGCCGGCGCTTCATGACCCAGTTGATCGATTTCCAGGAAGACCGCGCCATCGATGCCGAGTGCGAGGGCCCGGCCATGCGCGATCGGGAGGACCGGGTCGGCAGTGCCGTGCACCACCATCGTCGGACGTCGGATCTCACCGAGCCGTTCGAGTCGGGAGGGTGAGCCGAAGGCCGCAACCCCGTGCCCGGAGTCGGGAGACCATCCGGTGCGAAGTTGGGCATCGGCCAACACGACCTCTGCTTCCAGATCCAGTGGATAGGCCGTCCCAGCCATCCACTCGGCGAGCTCGACAAGCCACTGCACTCGTTCGACATGATCGTCGGGCGGACCCGCATAGAGACGTCGCATCATCTTGTCGACGAATCCCTCGTCGGGTCCGGGCAGGCTGTTGTCGTCGATGCCCGGCGTGGTCGACAGCAAGGTGAGCGACGCAACCCGATCTGCATGCTCGAGCGCCAGAACCTGGGCAACCATGCCGCCCAGCGAACGCCCGACAAGATGAGCCGACGCAATCTCGAATCGGTCGAGCAGACCCACGAGGTCGCCTGCGAGATCGTCGAGCACATACCCGGCGTCGGATCCGAGCAAGGTCGATCGCCCACAATCTCGATGGTCGTAGCGGATCACGCGATGGCCAGCACCCACCAGCACATCGACGAAGGACGGCGCCCACCGAAATCCCGGACTGTCGGCGCCGGCGAGGAGCACAACCGGATCTCCGGTGGTCGGACCGATGTCGTCGACCCACAATGCGACCGATCCGACATCGATCAGGCGCCCTCGGTCTGCGTCGCGTGCCGCGTCCGTCATCCCACCCGAAGGTACAGTCGGCCGCCGTGTTCCCCAAGATCGCAGCCCAGCTCGCTCGCGGCTTCCTGATGGGGGCTGCTGACGTCGTGCCCGGCGTTTCGGGGGGAACGGTTGCGCTCGTCCTCGGGATCTACGACAAGCTCATCGACACGGTCCGTTCCGGTGCTCGCGCCCTCGGCAAACTCCTCACCGCTGACCTCCGGGGATTCTGGCGGCGATTCACGGCGATCGACTGGCTGTTCCTCGCTCCCCTCCTCGCCGGTGTGGGCGTCGCCATCGTCTCCCTTGCCTCGATCATCGAGACCCAACTGCGCGAGACGCCCGAGGAGATGGCCGGACTGTTCTTCGGCCTCGTCGGCGGCTCGGTGCTGGTTGCTCAGGGCATGCTGACGGCGCGACGGACCGAACATGGCGTCATCGTGGCGGTGATCGGTAGTGCCACCTTCTGGCTCCTCGGATTTCAGTCAGGGCCGATCACCGACCCGAGTCCACTCATGCTCGTCGGTTCTGGGGCACTCGCAATCTGCGCCATGATCCTGCCCGGTATCTCGGGCTCGTTCATCCTCTTGATGCTGGGGATGTACGCCGCCGTACTCGGCGCCATCCACGATCGGGTGATCATCGACCTTGCGCTCGTCGGCATCGGTGCGATCGTCGGCCTGGCCCTCTTCTCATCGCTGTTGGGTTGGGTGCTCGAGCGCCAGTTCAATCGGGTCATGGCGGCCCTCATCGGGCTGATGCTCGGCTCGCTCCGCGTGCTGTGGCCGTGGCCGAACGGGGTCGGCATCATTGCAGAGGATGCATCCGAGGTGATCGACGGAACGACACTCGACTGGCCACCAGACCTCGACGCCTTCGTCGGGCCAGCCATCCTCGCATTCGTGGGGTTCGGTCTGGTGATGGCGACCACCCAGATCGGCAGCCGGCGCAGCCTCTGAGGAGGCCGCCTCCTATCCCGGCAGCTCCACCCACCCCGGCCGATTTCCTCCGACCCAACCTCGAATCTCCGGTGAGGGCTGCCCGGGCCACAGGACCGCGACACGAGTCTCGGGTTCGAAGCCGAGTGGCAACGGCGTGAGGCGCGGCCACTGCCCATCCCAGCGCCGACGCCGCACACCGACCGCATCGACCTCGTACGCATTCGTCCCCACGAGCACCTCACCGCGAAACGTGATGTCGTGCCCAAATCCCTCACCATCGTCATCGGGGGCCATCGCCGCTTCGACATCGACGTCGAGCCCGACCGGCGTGTGGTCACCGAAGGTCTCCGGCGTCACCACCACGTCGGAATCGATTGCAATCCCGAACGCCTCGAGGCCGACCGTCCACTGCTCGATCGGCGTTTCGCACACGAAATCGGTCCAGATGCCAGGAGCACGAAACTCCCACGCATTGGACACCAGCGGCAGTTCGTAGTCGAGGATCACGACCGGCGCTGTTCCCCGCTCGTGCACGACGGCGAGAAACCACGACGCCCCAGCCGTCGGGCGAACCGCAACTCGCAGCAGCCCGGCAACCCCAGCCCGCTTGTCGACCCATTCGATGTCGATCATGTCGTCGAGGCCAGGGTGCGGATGGCCTGGGTCGAACGCCTCGGTATCGATCATCAGTCGTCCCGTGCGTCGCGATCGGCGACGACGACGATCGATCCGGCCAATCGGTCGTGGAGACCACGACCGGTTGCGGGAAGGGTGAGACTGGCGAGGAGCAACAGCAAAACGGCTCCGCCATAGGCACCGAACGCAACGGGGGCCCCGTAGAGCACGAGTGTGCGGGCGAGAACCCGTGGCCACGGAAGTGGAGCGCGGCGCTCCGACGAGACGAGTCGAAGGCCGAACAGCGCCTTTCCGAGCGTGGCACCTTTCGCGGCGACGGGAACGATCTCGTACGCACCGATGACGACGATCGTCAACAGGAGGGGGCGGGCATCGCCGAGATCGATCTGCAACGGTCGCTTCCCCCACGGGTCACCGCCGAGAAGACGTTGGTCGAGTTCGACCAGCACGAAGAAGAGCACCCAACTGAGGGTCACGATGTCGAGGATCCGGGCGCCCAGTCGGTGCCTGAGCTTCGCTGGGGGTCTGCGTTCCGGTCCCACGCCGCCGAGGCTAGAGCCAGGCGCCGTAGCCTGACCATGTGACGACCTTTCTCTCCGACGAATGGTTCGACGAGATGGCGGCAGCCGCTGCAGCGGCCCGGCCCCCCGCCGACCTCGAACTCAGGATCGAACAGGAGATCATCGACGGTGCGTCATGGACGGTACGGATCGGTGCCGGTGTCGCCGAGTTTTGCCGGGGTGGATGCGACGACGCCGATGTTCGGGTCGTCACCGACGCCCAAACTGCGGAGGGGATCCGCAGCGGAGCCGTATCGGCCCAGCGGGCGTTCCTCGACGGCCGGCTGCGAATCGGCGGCGACGTCGCAGCGCTGATCGAGCACCGCGACGTGTTGGCCGACCTCGCCCTCGGAACACCCTGAGACCGGTTACTTCAGGAACCTGCTCGTCGTGTTGTCGGCCAGCACCTTGCCGTCGGTCTGGCAGTTCGGGCAATAGGCGACGGTGTAACGGCGGTAGTCGACCGATCGGATTTCGTCGTTGCAGGTGGTGCAGCCGAAACCGACCCGATGGTGCACGAGATTCGGACGGTCGGCAGACCTGCCGATGTCGTCGAGGCTGCGCTCATGGTCGATCGAGGTGGCAACGACGGACTGCATCGCGGCATGGAGACGGTCGATCTGATCCTCGACGAGCTTGGAGCTCATGGCGAACGGACTGAGCTTCGCTGCGTGAAGGATCTCGTTGGCGAGCAGGCGTCCAATCCCGGCGATATGGCGTTGACGGCGAAGGAACCCGTGGATTCGTGCATTCTCCACCTGCAGGATCTCGGTGAGCTGGTCACGAGTGACCATGTCGGCGTCAGGACCAAGACCGTCGAGCGGAGCAACCCCCTCGGTTTCACCGCGTACCAACCACACCCCGACGTTGTGCTCGGTCCCCGACTCGGTGAGGAGCAACGCGTCGTCATCGCCGAACTCCCATCGGGCCATACCGCCTCGTGGTTTCTTCGCTCTGGTGGCGTCCGAGCGAAGTCGCCCGCCCTGCATCAGATGCACGACAAAGGTGAGTTCGTTCTCGAAGTGCAGCTTCAGATACTTCCCCCGCCGCCCCGTCGCGATGAGGGTCGACCCACAGGCGTCACGGGGATTCGGGTCGAAGGTCTTGAGCGTCGTGAGGTGAAGCGGCTGAAACGCCGTCAACGTTGCACCGGTGAACCGGACCGCCAGCCGCTCGGCATGGGCCGTGATCTCGGGCAGCTCCGGCACCGGTTCAGATCAGGCCGAGCCCTGCCACCGTGTCGCGTTCTTCGACCAACTCGGCGACGGTTGCGTCGATCCGGCTCTGTGAGAACTCGTCGATGTCGAGACCCTCCACGATGGCGTAGGCACCGTCCGCACACGTGACCGGGAACGACGACATGAGCCCCTCCGGCACGCCGTAGCTGCCATCGGACGGGATCGCCATCGAAACCCAGTCACCGGTGGGGGTGCCGAGAACCCAATCGTGGACATGATCGACCGCAGCCGACGCAGCCGACGCAGCCGAGGACAGGCCGCGCGCTTCGATGATCGCCGCACCCCGCTGCTGCACGGTGGGAATGAAGGTGTCCTCGAGCCATTCCTGATCGCCGACCGCGTCAGCGGCGTTGGCACCATTGACGTTGCAATGGAAGAGGTCGGGGTACTGGGTTGCGGAGTGGTTGCCCCAGATCGTCATGTTGGTGATGTCGTTGACGGTCACGTCGAGCTTTTGCGCCAGTTGTGCCTTGGCCCGGTTGTGATCGAGTCGGGTCATTGCGGTGAATCGTGCGTCCGGAACATCAGGGGCGTTGTTCATTGCGATCAGCGAGTTGGTGTTCGCCGGGTTGCCGACCACCAGCACCTTGATGTCATCGGCTGCGTTGTCGTTGATGGCCTTGCCCTGCGCGGTGAAGATCGCACCGTTGGCCTCGAGGAGATCCTTTCGCTCCATGCCCTTGGAACGAGGACGTGAGCCGACCAACATGGCGATGTTGGCACCGGCGAACGCGGCGTTCGGATCGTCGCTCAGCGTCATGCCGGCGAGCAGTGGGAACGCGCCATCGTCGAGTTCCATCGCAACCCCTTCGAGGGCACCCATCGCAGGTGGAATCTCCAACAACTGGAGGATGACGCTCTGGTCGGGGCCAAGCATCGAGCCACTGGCGATTCTGAAGAGGAGGCTGTAACCGATCTGGCCGGCAGCGCCAGTGACAGCAACGCGAACTGGGGATGTCATGAGCATTCTCCGCGGAGGTGAGCCGAATTGCAGTGACGCTACCAGCGCGTCTGTGACGCCCCACGGGGTCAGTCCCCGGCACTAGGACGTTTGGATCATTTTGCTGTTCTCGCACCGTGAACGTGCCGAACGATGTCCCATGCCCGAGTGTCCACCCGAGCCTCCAGGCCTGACGACGTTGCTCCCCGATCCCGTCGTCGTGGTCGACCCGGTCGGCACCATCATCTGGGCAAACGACGCAGCTGCAGACTCCAGTGGACTCGTCTTCTCCGAGTGGATCGGACGATCGCTGTTCGAACTCCTGCACCCCGATGACCACGCAACCACGGCGAGTGCGTTCACCACCGTCGAGGGGAAGGGCCTCGGGGGTCTCGTCGATGTACGGGTACGAGATGGCGCCGGCGGGTGGCAGGCCTACGAGACACGCGGACGCTACGTCTCGGGAGGAGTCTGGCCCGGTGTCGACGAGGCGATCGTGATCAGCGCTCGCCGCGTTGCCGATCGCCAAGCCCTCGAGTTGGGTGGTGGCGACACCGACAGACTCCGCGCCCTCGTGCACCACGCCCGCACGATCCTCGCTTCGCTCGACGAGCACGGCACCATCATCTCCATCAACGGGGAGATCACCCGGGTCCTCGGCATCGACAGCGAAGCCGTCGTGGGCAGGCACTTCAGCGACCTGCTGAACGCCGACGACCGGCAGCCCTTCTGCGACGTACTGCACGCCATGGAGCCGATCGCGCGGATCGGGGTGCGGGCCACCTGCGCCGACGGCGGCCACGCCCACCTCGAGATCAATCTGGCCGATCTGCGAAACGACGGCTTGATCCGCGGCTTCACCCTCAGCGCGACCGACGTCACCGATCTGAAGACGACCCAGCAAGCGCTGCGTCACATGGCCGACCACGACCCACTCACCGGCCTGTTGAACCGTCGCTCGTTGCTGAGCGAACTCGATCGTCTCGTCGAGGGTGGCTATGACGACGAAACCGTCATTCTTTTCTGCGACCTCGACGGGTTCAAGGCGGTCAACGACCGTGTCGGGCACGCAGCCGGTGATGCAGTCCTCGTCGAGGTCGCCCGGCGCCTCGAGCGGTCGATCCGACCCGGCGACTTCATCGGGAGGCTTGGTGGTGACGAATTCGTCGTCGTGCTTCCACATTGCTCCCAACAGGAAGCCGAGCGCACCGCAACCGCCATCCGAGCATCACTGATCGAGCCCATCGTTGCGACGGATCGTGTCATCGAACTCGACGTCAGTATCGGCTCTGCGACATCGGGAGACTCCCCGACCACAGCTCGGCTCCTCGCTACTGCCGACGATGCCATGTACGAAGTGAAGCGCACCCTAGGGAACCTGCGCTGACACTCACATCGGGCGTATCAGCGACCGATTGGATGGAGTGGCCGACCCACGTGCGCTCGACCCTGCATGGGACACACGACTCCGCCGTTACCCGATCCTGCTCCTCGGTACGCTCGTCGCAACGTTCGTGTTCGTGATCGTGACCGATGGTGGCTCGTCGACTGCATCGGGTCGGCTGGGTGGCGACTTCCCGGCCTTCTTCGGGGCGGGCACGATCGCAGCCGACGGCAACATCGACTCCCTGTACGATCCGGCGACCCAGGCAGCGGCGCAGGCCAACCTTCTCGGCGACGAGTCCGGCTTCATCATGTACCCCTATCCGCCCTACGTCGCTGCTGCGTACCAGCCCCTGACCGCGCTCCCGTACCGGCTTGCCTATGTGGTCCACACCGGGCTGATGGTCGGTGCCTTCGTTGCTGCCTTGGCACTGATCCGACCGATGGTTCCGATCGTCGGGCGCTGGTTCGGCGCCACGCTCGGTGCGGTCGTCACCGCCTACCCGGTGTTCGTCGGCGTCACCGGCGGCCAAAACACCGCCCTCTCCATGCTGTTGATCGCAGCTGCGTGGCGGTGCTGGCACGATGACCACGATGGGCTTGCGGGGATCGCGTTGGCGGTCCTGCTGTATCGCCCCCAGTACGCACTTCCCCTGATCGGGCTCGCCATGCTCGACCGACGGTGGCGAACCGTTGCCTTCGCCGCGACCGGAGCCATGGTCGTCTGGGCCGTCAATGCGGCACTGTTCGGCATCGACTGGTTGACCTCCTGGCTCCGCCAGGTCGAGCCCCTGCTCGAACGAGATGCCGAGATCAACGCGGCAAACGAGATCGCACCGATCGGCGTGCTTCAGGCGATCGCAGGAGCCGAGTCGGTTGCTGCGCTACTGATCGGCGGTGCGGTCTCGGCTGCCCTCGCGCTCGGGTTGGCGTGGCTGTGGTGGCGTCGTCGGGTTGGACTGACCGAACGGATGGCGATCACCACCGCAGGGCTCGTTCTGCTCGGACCCCATGCGATCTACTACGACGCCGCCCTACTCGCCTTCGCAACCCTGGTACTGCTCGATCGTCGACTGATCGGTCCGCGGCTGACCCTGCTGATCTGGTTGGGTGGAACGATCCACCTGACCAAGACGATCGGTGATGTCAGTCCCTTGATTCTCCTGATCGTCGCGCTGCTCGCGATGACCGCCTTGCGGCTGCTGCCGCCGACCGGTCAGGCAGCTGATGGATCGGACCGGGTGTTGCCGATCCACGACTCGTAGAGCGTCGCATAGATTCCAGGCTGCTCGACCAGTTCGTCGTGCGATCCGACCTGGACGATCGCTCCTGCGTCGAAGACCACCACCAGATCGGCGCGCTCAGCGGTCGAAAGACGGTGGGCGATCGACACCATGGTGCGTCCGCCGGCCAGGCGGTCGAGTGCCGATGCCAGGGCCTCTTCGGTCTCGGGATCGACCGCTGAGGTCGCCTCGTCGAGCAACAGCAACCCTGGGTCGGCAACCTGCGCACGCGCCAACGCAACGAGCTGTCGCTCGCCGACCGACAGACGTCCTCCCCGCTCGCCGACCACCGTGTCGAGTCCCTCGGGCAGACCCTCGACCCAGTGTCGCAACCCAAGCTCGTCGATCGCCTGCTCGACATCGGTGTCGGTTGCATCGTGGCGCCCGAAGCGGATGTTGCTGCGAATCGTGGTGTCGAACAGGAAGCCGTCTTGGGGAACCATGCGGATCGACTGCCGTCGCGCCTCGGGTGACACCCGGCGAAGATCGACACCACCGATGCGAACAACACCTTCGGTCGGATCGGCCAGACGGGTGAGCAGACGCGCACACGTGGTCTTCCCCGAGCCCGTCTCTCCCACGATCGCCACGACGGTCTCGGGGGCGATGTGCAGATCCACCCCGTGGAGCACGGGTGGGCCGGTGCGGTACGAGAAGCCGACTCCCTCCAGGTCGATCGACAGTGCCCCTGTCGGCAACGACTGGCCGTCGTCGGGCTCGACGCCGTCGACTGGCACCTCGAGAACCCGCAGCACCTTCCACCACCCGGCGAGGGCGGTCTGGGTCTGGTCGAGGACTTCGCCGAGCTGGGCGATCGGGTTGAGGATGAGGTTGACGAGGAACAGGAAGGCGACGAGTTCACCCACGCCGAGACCGAGATCGCCCCGCCACCACACACCGACGCCGACGGCAACCGCCAGCGAGATCGACGACACGAGATCGACGACGGGCAGCATCCCGGCGAACCAGATCATGCTTCGCTGCTGCTGGCGATACTGGCGTTGGATCGAGTCTTCCATGCGTTCACGGACCGGTCCCTCGTAGTCGTAGGCCCGGATGACCTCTGCGCCCGACACGGTCTCGGACACGTGGCCGAGCGTCTCGGCCACTCGGGTGCGCACGAGGCCGTACGACACGAATTGGCGACGCTGCACCCACCGCAGGAACGGCACCAGTGGCACGTGGACGATGAGGACCAGCACTGTCAGCTGCCAGCTGTACCAGAGCATCACGGCGACGGTGCCGAGAATGATCGCAGAGTCGGTGATCCAACTGATGAGGCCCCACTGGGTGAAGCGGGTGAGGGTCTCGATGTCGCTCGTGACCCTGGCGACGAGCACGCCACGACGACTCTCGGTGTGATCGGCGAGGCTCAACCGGTGGATGTGCCCGAAGACCCGGATCCGCAGGTTCATCAGCACCGTCTCGGTCATGTCGACCAGACGGATGAGTGTCACTCGCGTGCTCCACGCCACAACCACGACCACGACCATGGCGCCGAGTGACACGGCCCACAGGAAACCCGGTCGATACCCGTCATCACCGAGCAGACCCCGGTCGAGCACGAGCTGGACGAGGATCGGAATGATCAGGCGACCAGCCGCAGCCGTGAGCGCCAACAAGACGGTGACAAGCAGTCCGTTGCGGAGATCGGGCGAAACCTCGAGGCCGCGCCGGAAGACGGTGAGGCCCCCGATCTCGGGGGTCTCGTCGTCGATCAACGAGGCGGCAGCATCGAGGGATTCGAGCTTCGGGCGTCGATCGGCCATCACGCATCCCCCTGCTCGTAGGCGGTGACGAGGGCGCGATAGTCGTCGCGCTCGAGCAGTTCCCGATGGGTGCCCGTCGCCACGACTCGACCCTCGTCGAGATACACGACGGAGTCGGCGAGCAGGATCGTCGAGATGCGGTGCGCAACCACCATCACGGTCATGTCGAGGGAGCGCCGCAACCCGGCGAGGATCTCGGCTTCGACAAGCGGATCGACTGCGCTCGTCGCATCGTCGAGCAGCAGCACCTTCGGCTTGCGGGCCAGGGCTCGGGCCAACGCCACCCGCTGACGCTGGCCTCCGGAGAGCGTGGTGCCGCGCTCGCCGACGACAGTCGACCGGCCATCGGGCAGATCGGCCACGAAGGCGTCGGCTCGGGCGATGGCCAACGCCTCGGCGATCTCGGCATCGGAACGAACCCCGAGCCCGACGTTCTGGTCGATCGAGTCGGTGAACAAAAAGGACTCCTGGAACGCGATGGCGACCGCCGCCGACCACTCCTTGGCCGAGACGTCGTCGACTGCGACCTGCCCGAGCTCGACCGTGCCCGACGACGGGTCGAGCAGCCCGGCGATCGCTTCCATGAGGGTCGATTTGCCCGAACCGGTGGGCCCGACCAGCGCAGCGACGCCCCCGGCCGGCACATCGATGTCGATGTCGGTCAACACATCGTTGTCGCCGTAGGCGACTCCGAGCCCCCGTACCCGGATCGCAAGCGGGCCGTCGGGCAGCGACCTGGCACCTGCTCGGTTCTCGACATCGGTCGCCATCACCCGGTCGACACGGTCGAGCGCAACCACCGACCGCGGAAGTTCTTCGAGGAAAAACCCGAAGACCCGCAGCGGCGTGGCGAGCAGGCCGAAGATGATGGCAGCCAGGACGAGGTCACCCGGCGTTGCCGAACCACGCGACACCAACCAGCTCCCGAGCAGCAGGAGTGCGATCGTGCCGGCATGGGGAAGCGCATCGATCGACGGTTCGAAAAAGGCGCGGATCCGACCGACGACAAGGCGCTCGTCGCGCAAGCGGGCCGAGGCGGCCCGCATGCGTTCGATCTCGGCCTCCTCCCGACCGAGTGTCTTCACGACCAGGGCGCCCTCGAAACTCTCGTGCGCCACAGCTGACACGTCGCCAACCCCCTGTTGGGCGCGGGCGGCGGGTTCTTCGACGCGACCGGTGTAGATCTGGCTGAGCACGACGAGGGTCGGGAACAAGACGACGCCGACGAGCGCCACGAGCGGATGGATGATCACCAGCGTGACAGTGGCGACCACGACGAGGACGACGACGCTGGCCGAGAACGCCAACGGTTTGAGCACCATGGTGGCGGTGGTCAGGTCGAGGTCGGCGTGGGCGAGGAGTTCGCCCGTCGGACGCTCACGGTGGAAGCGAAGCGGTACGTCGAGGTAGTGCCAGACCAGATCGCGGCGCCAATCGCGCTGGGTGCGGTTCTCGGCGAGCGACAGAAACCAGCGACGCACCACCACGCCAGCCCCGCGCACGAACGAGATGCCGACGACGATCGCCATCATCACCCAGATGTCGCCGCGATCGACCGAGCCGTCGGCGAAGGCCGGCACGACGAGATCGTCGGTGACCCGACCGAGGACGACCGCACCCCCGATCGACGCCCCGACGTACAGCAGGGCGCCGAACATTGCAGTTGCGTGCATGCTCGGATGGAGCCGCAGCGACCGCATGATCAGGCGACCACCACGACGCCACATGTGTTCGTCGGAGCGGACCGAGTGCATCACCGAACCGTACCGCCACAACGGCACGGGCCGACGCCTCCGGGACGCAGCGCGAGGACGGTCTCAGCGATGCCGAAAATGTCCCGTCAACGACACGCGACGAGTGTCACGTGCTCGAGACCGCGACTCAGAGTCGATCGACGATGGCGCTCGCGAATTCGGAGCACTTGACTTCGGTGGCTCCGTCCATGAGGCGAGCGAAATCGTAGGTGACGACCTTGTCGCCGATCGTCGCCTCGACCGCGCCGATGATGTCGTCGGCTGCTTCCTGCCACCCGAGGTGCTCGAACATCATGACCCCCGACAGCAGCACCGAGGAAGGGTTGACCTTGTCCTGGCCCGCGTATTTCGGTGCCGTCCCGTGCGTCGCCTCGAAGACTCCGTGACCCGTCATGTAGTTGATGTTGGCGCCAGGAGCGATACCGATGCCACCGACCTGGGCGGCGAGGGCATCCGAGAGGTAGTCGCCGTTGAGGTTCATGGTGGCGATGACGTCGAACTCGGCCGGTCGAGTGAGGACCTGCTGCAACGCAATGTCGGCGATGGCGTCCTGCACGAGGATCTTGTCGCCGGGATCACCGCCACAGTCGTCCCAGCCGACAGCAACATCGGCGTACTCCTCGCGCACGAGCTCGTAACCCCACTTCTGAAAGGCGCCCTCGGTGAACTTCATGATGTTGCCCTTGTGTACCCAGTGGACTCGGCCCCGGTTGCGGCGCACGGCGTAGTCGAGCGCAGCCCGCTGCAGCCGTTGTGAGCCGAACTTCGAGACCGGCTTGATGCCGATCCCGGAGTCTTCGCGGATCTCCCAGCCGTATGCGTCATGGAGAAGTTCGATCATGCGCTTCGCCTCGGGAGTACCCGATTCGACTTCCATGCCGGCATAGATGTCTTCGGTGTTCTCGCGGAAGATCACCATGTCGACCAGCTGCGGTTCCTTGACCGGAGAGGGCACACCCTCGAACCAGCGCACCGGGCGCAGGCAGACATACAGGTCCATGATCTGCCGAATCGCCACATTGAGGCTGCGGAATCCGCCGCCGATCGGCGTGGTGAGTGGACCCTTGATGCCGATCAGGTACTCCTCGAACTTGTCGATGGTGTCCTGGGGAAGCCAGTCACCGGTCTCGTTGAACGCTTTCTCTCCGGCCAGGACCTCCATCCACTCGATGGTCTTGCCGTACTTGCCTGCTGCAGCGTCGAGCACGAGTTTGGCGGCGGGCCAGATGTCGACCCCTGTGCCATCACCTTCGATGAACGGAATGATCGGATGGTCGGGCACGTGGAGGGTGCCGTCGTCCTGCATCGTGATCTTGTCAGCCATGGACTCAAACCTATCGGGCCGAAGGCCGTGCGAACGGGTCAACCGTCGGCCAGTGCGATGGCCTGGTCGAAGACCTCCTGGAGCTTGGCGCTCACGTCCTCGCTGAACGCCCGGCGCTGCGGCTGACTCAATCGCCCCTCAGGGGGCGCGATCGGCTCACCGACGACGATCGCGCACCGCACCCGCCTGATCCCTTTCGATCCGCTCGCCATGGCGGCTTCGGTGCCACCGATTCCGATCGGGATGATGGGAGCCCCGGTCTTTTGGGCAAGGTAGGCGGTACCGTCGAAAACGCCGATGACCTCAGTGCCGGTTTGCCGAGTGCCTTCGGGGAAGACGATCATCATCGCTCCGTCCGTGATGATGCGTTGTGACGCCCTCATCGCCACCCGATCAGCCTCACCACGCCGAACCGGAATCGCCCCGAGGGCAGCGTTGACCCATGCGAAGGCAGGGTGGGTGAACAGCGACTCTTTGCCGATCGCCCGGATCCGGCGGTCGGTGGAACAGGCAACGACGATCGAGTCGAGGTTGCTGCGATGCACGGGAGCAAGAATCACTGGGCCCTCGATCGCCAGATGGTGCGTCCCCTGCGTCCGAACGCGCAGCCACCGCATGAGCGTGAGCCGCAGAAGCCGTACCGTGACCCAGTAGAAGGCGCGACCTGCACGGCTGTCGTGGACCTTCACGACCCATTCCATCGACTTGGCCTGTTTCGACTCGGTCTCACCCATGCATCGACACCGATCTAGTGCAGGAACTGTCGTTCGCCGGTGAAGACCATGGCAACGTTGCGCTCGTTCGCTGCGGCAATGGTCTTGTCATCGCCGACCGAACCGCCGGGCTGCACGATGACAGCCGCTCCGGCATCAGCAGCGGCGTGAACGCCATCGGGAAACGGGTAGAAGGCGTCACTGGCACAGGCGCCACCTCGGGCCCGACCGGCAGCCTTGCTCGCTGCGATCTCGCCCGATTCGACCCGGTTCTGCTGGCCGGCCCCGATCCCCCACGCCACCCCGTCCTTGGCGAGAACGATGGCGTTCGAACTGACGTGGCCACACACCCTCCAGGCGAAGGCGGCATCGGCACGTTCCGCATCGGTCGGTCGACGATCGGTGACCACCTGCCACGAGTCGGGTGGGGCCGCAAAGCGATGATGCTCCTGCACCAGGAAGCCGTCGGCCATCTGGCGGAGCGCCAGCATCGGGGGTGTCTGCGGCGCTGGAACCGTGAGGAGCCGGGTGTTCTTTCGCTTGGCGACAAGACGGTCGATCACCCCCTCGGCGAAGCCCGGAGCGAGAATGACATCGGCTTGCGCAGCTGCTTCCATCGCCTCGACCGTGTCGAGATCGACAGGCTGGTTGCAGGCGACGATGCCGCCGAACGCCGACCGAGGGTCGCAGGCGAAGGCACTGGCGTACGCGGTGGCGAGGTCACTACCGATGGCGGCGCCGCAGGGATTGGCGTGTTTGATGATTGCGACAGCCGCCGGCCCGCCCATGTCGTGGGCCAGCCGCCATGCTGCGTCGGCATCGAAAAAGTTCAAGTAGCTGAGCGCAACCCCTGCGTGTTGTTCGACACGATCCCAGATGCCAGGTTCGTCGGCGCGGCGATAACGCGCCCCCTGCTGGTGCGGGTTCTCGCCGTAGCGCAACAGGTCGGCCCGCTCGAGCGCGAGGTGGATGGTCCGAGGCAGCAGTTCCGGCTCGTCGCTGGTCCGGTCGAACCAGGTCACGATGGCGGCGTCGTACGCAGCGGTATGGGCGTACGCGTCGCGGGCAAGCCGGCGCCGGGTCGAGTCGCTGAGCCACCCATCGGCGCGAATCTCGTCGATGACGGCGGGGTAGTCGTCGGGACTCACCACCACACCGACGTGGGCGTGATTCTTCGCTGCAGCTCGAACCATTGCAGGCCCGCCGATGTCGATGAGTTCTTCGGGGTGGCCGGCTCCGTGCTGGAACTCGGCCATGCTCGACCCGAAGGGATAGAGGTTGCCGACCACGAGATCGATCGGCGCAATACCGTGCTCGGCCATGTCGGCTTGGTGCTCGGGATCGGACCGGTCGGCGAGGATGCCGCCGTGGACCTTCGGGTGCAGTGTGACGACCCGGTGGCCGAGCATGATCGGTGATCCGGTGTGGTCGGCGACATCGACAACGGGCAGACCGGCATCGGCGATCACTCGAGCCGTTCCGCCGCTGGAGATCAGTTCCCAACCCGCCTCGACGAGTACCCCGGCGAGATCGACGATCCCCGTCTTGTCGTAGACAGACAACAGGGCGCGGCGGGGTGCATTCACCGTCCCGAACCTACCAAGCCCGTTGTCTCGTCCTGGTGTCATCGATACCGACCCCCGAGGTGCATCGCGCTGCGACTGGGGCCGGACCGATGAATGCTCATTCGAGGACCGGATCGATGCAATCGTCGGTTCGTCCCGCCCCCGACGGGCCGAACCCGCGAAAGATCGGATCGTCGATGAAGCCCGATCCCGGATCATCGGTTTCGAGAAATCGCTCGACGGCGATCACGACGGCGTTCGCGAGCTGATCTTGCACCACAGGGTCGGAGACGAGTTCTTCCTCGGCAGGGTTGGAGAGGTAGGCGAATTCGAGCAGGACACTCAGCACCGGGGCGGGGCGGCGCAGCACGCCGTAATAGTCGCCGCCGGCCCGGTTGGGCCGGAACGTGGTGCCGGCATCGCTGAGCGCCACCCACGGAACATCGAACTGGTCGAGCACAGCGCGCGTCTCTTCGTAGAGGAGCCCGGCGAGCCGCTTGGAATCGGCACGATCGATCTGGTGATACATCTCGGTGCCCGGTGTCGCACTTCGTGCATCGGTCCCTGCGTTGAAGTGCACGGACAAGAAGGCAAGCGGATCGAGGGCGTGCGCAATCTCGGCCCGCGTCACGATGGGCACCCGCACATCGGTCTCCCGGGTCATGACCACCGAGTACCCGGCGCCGACGAGGGCGTCACGGATCTTCTCGCTGACGGCGAGGTTGAGATCCTTCTCGGCGAGACCACCCCGACCGACCGCACCAGGTTCGGAGCCGCCGTGGCCGGGATCCAGCACGAAGTCTGCGTCGAAGATCACCTCCCCGCCTCCGACATCGGCCTGACGTCCGCACGGGGTCCAGACGCGATGCCGGCCACCGTCGAGACCACTCAGAATCGGCAGGATCCAGCCCGTGTTGGAGACGAGGACCCCGTTGGACTGACCGTTCAGCGGAACACCGGCCTCGTCGAACTGCAACTCGGGGAGGACCGCTGGGATCGTGGTGGTCGACGACGTCGTGGTGGTGGAGGTGGACGTCGTTGTCGTCGACGGCACCGTGCTGGTGCTCGATGTCGATGCCGTGGTGGTGCTCGTCGGTTCGGGGCCGAGTTCGACCGACGTCGGGCTGCACGACGTCAGCATCGCCAGCATCCCGGCGGCGACAAGACGAGACACGGGCATCACCACACGCTTGCAGGCCACCGTCGCTCGGCGGTGGCAGCGCAACCGATCATCAGCCGCAGCGACGCCGGATCAGAGGCCGGCGACGATTTCAGCCATCAGCTCGCCCGCTTCGGTCGGGTTCTGACCGACCTTCACACCGGCATCCTCCAGCGCTTCCATCTTTGCTGCCGCTGTGCCCTTGCCCCCGGAGACGATTGCGCCGGCATGACCCATCTTCTTGCCGGGAGGGGCGGTGACCCCGGCGATGTAGGAGCTGACCGGCTTGGTCATGTGATGCTTGATGAACTCGGCGGCTTCTTCCTCGGCCGAACCACCGATCTCGCCGATCATCATGACCGCCTTCGTTTCGGGATCGGCTTCGAACGCCTCGAGACAGTCGATGAAGGACGTTCCTGGCACCGGGTCACCGCCGATGCCGACGCAGGTCGTGACGCCGATGTCCTTCTGCTTGAGTTCGTAGAGCGCCTGATAGGTGAGTGTTCCCGAGCGACTCACGATGCCGACCGGACCCCCCGCCTTGGCAATGTGGCCGGCGGTGATACCGATGTTGCACTTGCCAGGGCTGATGATCCCCGGGCAATTCGGACCGAGCAGTCGGGTGTCGGGAAAGTCGGTCTTCAGTTTGTTGAAGAAGTACGCCTCGTCGTGGGCCGGAACACCTTCGGTGATGGCCACGATGAACTCGATACCCGCCTCGGCCGCTTCGAGCACGGCACCCTGCACGCCGGGAGCCGGGATGAAGATGCACGTTGCGGTGGCACCGGTGGCCTCGACCGCCTCGGCGACCGACGCGTAGATCGGCACACCGTCGACGTCGGTGCCGGCCTTCTTGGGATGGGTACCGGCTACGACCTGCGTGCCGTACGCCTTGTTGAGGCCGCCGTAGTAGCTGCCCTGAGAGCCGGTGAGGCCCTGGTAGATGACCTTGGTGTTCTCGTCAACGAAGATGCTCATGGTTCTGTCTCTCTCGCCTCGTGTCTGCTCAGCGCGCCAGCTCCGCAGCCTTCTCGGCTGCGCTGAGCATCGTGGCTTCCATCATCAGCTTGTCGTTCAGGTTGGGTTCGAGGATCGCTCGGCCCTCGTCGGCGTTGGTTCCGTCGAGACGGATCACGATCGGAGCCTCGATGTCGACCCGCTCCATCGCTTCGAGAATGCCGTTGGCAACCTCTTCACCGCGGGTGATACCACCGAAGATGTTGATGAAGATCGACTTCACGTTCGGGTCGTTGTTGATGACCTCGAGCGCCCCGGCCATGACGTCGGCGTTGGCGCCGCCGCCGATGTCGAGGAAGTTGGCGG
>JBMTIM010000024.1:0-49042 GCA_049437325.1 Acidimicrobiales bacterium | reverse complement strand
ATCTGTATTCGATCGGCTACATGCACGGTGACGAGAACTTCTCGAAGTTCTTCCTCTACCTGAACCTGTTCGCCTTCTCGATGTTGATGCTGGTACTCGGCGACAACATGCTGCTCACCTTCCTCGGATGGGAAGGGGTGGGCGCGTGCTCCTACTTCCTCATCTCGTTCTGGTTCACCGACGAGGCCAACGCCTCAGCTGGCAAGAAGGCATTCGTCACCAACCGGGTCGGCGACTGGGGCTTCATGATCGCGATGTTCGTGCTGTTCACCACGATCGGGTCGATCTCGTATGTCGACATCTTCGGCAATGCCGGTGAACTCGAGCAGGGAACGGCGACCGCAATCGTGGTCCTGTTGTTCGTGGGTGCAGCCGGAAAGTCGGCCCAGTTTCCGCTCTATCTCTGGCTCCCCGATGCGATGGCCGGCCCGACGCCGGTATCGGCGCTGATCCATGCGGCAACGATGGTCACCTCGGGCGTCTACCTGTTGACGCGTGTCAACCCGATCATCGCAGAGTCGGCGGTGTGGGCCCCCACCATGATTGCGTGGATCGGGGTGGGTACGGCGCTGTTCGCCGCCACGATCGCCGTCGCCCAGAACGACATCAAGAAGGTCCTTGCGTACTCGACCGTCAGCCAACTCGGCTACATGTTCCTCGCTGTCGGGACCGGTGCCTATGTGGCCGCAATCTTCCACATGATCACCCATGCGTTCTTCAAGGCCCTGTTGTTCCTCGGGTCTGGGTCGGTGATCCACGGGATGCATCACGATCAGGACATGCGTCACTACGGCGGGCTTCGCAAGCTCATGCCGGTCACATCGGCGACCTTCATCATCGGTTGGCTCGCCATTGCTGGCGTGCCCCCATTCTCGGGTTTTTGGTCGAAGGACGAGATCCTCGCCTATGCCTACGACGACTCGAAAGCGCTGTGGGCCGTCGGCCTCGTCACTGCGATCCTGACCGCGTTCTACATGAGTCGTCAGGTCTTCATGACGTTCTTCGGCAGGTACCGCTACGCCGACGTGCGGCCTGAGGAGCTCCAGGTGGTCTGGCACAACCGGGTCGCGGCGGCCGAGGCGAAGGTTGCGGAAGCCGAGGCCAGCCTTGTAGCGGTCGAGGACGAGGCGGGTTCGTCTGCCGAGAAGGTTCAGAAGGCGGAGGAGAAGCTCGCGCAGCGAGAGACCGAGGCGGCAGACGTCGACCAGAGCGACGACAAGGCTGTCGAGAAGGCGGCGAAAAATCTCGACAAGGCCCGCGATGCGCTGGTCAAGGCGCAGGAGAGCGCGCAAGCGTCGACCGCAGCGATTCAACCTGCGCAGCAGCGGTTGGAGACGGTTCGGGCCGAAGCATCGACGATCTCGGTCGAGGCGATGAACGCCATGTCCGACGAAGCCGAGCTCGATGATGCCGAGTTGCCTGCGGCGGTGCGAGAGCGTCGAGAGTTCCAGCCTCACGAATCGCCATGGCAGATGACCGTCCCCCTCGGCATTCTGGCCATCGCAGCGGTCGTCGCCGGCGGCATCAATCTGCCGTTCACCAAGGATCTTCACGTGCTCGGTACGTGGCTCGAACCCTCACTGTTCCACAACGAGGCCCACCTGAAACTGTCGGGTCTGGAATTGTGGGTGCTGGCCATCATCGCAGTGGCAGGTGGGGTGATCGGTATCGCGCTCGCGGTTCGTATCTACCTGCTCGAGAAGATCGATCCGGCGGTGGTCGAGCGCCCGATCCTTGCCGATGCCTGGAAGTACGACTCGGCGGTCACGAAGTTCATGGGTGGACCCGGCCGAAGGTTCTTCGATCTTGTCGCCTGGTTCGACCGCACGGTCGTCGACGGTGCGGTCAACGGCACCGGCCGACTGGCGCGTTCCGTCGGCGGTGAACTTCGGGCCACGCAGTCGGGTCTGGTGCGTAGCTATGCCGCCCTGGTGGCGGTCGGTGCCGTGGCCCTCATCTCCTGGTTCCTCGTGAGGACAACGTTCTGATGCAGTCACTCCTCGCCGCCGCGACGGGTTCGGCCACCTTCCCACTCCTGACCACGATCGTGGTGTTGCCGCTCATCGGTGCCGTCACGCTGCTGCTGCTGCCGAGCAACCGAGAGAGCTACTTCAAGGAAGTCGCCTTCCTGTTCGCCGCCGCAACGGCCGGGATCACGACCTGGCTGATGCTCGAGTTCGACAAGGCCGCGGCCGCCGACATGCAATTCGTCGACTCGTGGATCTGGATCGAACGGCTCGGCATCTCGTGGAGCCTCGGGCTCGACGGTATTTCGCTGTGGTTGGTCGTGTTGACCGTGGCGCTGTTTCCGCTTGCGATCGTCGCCATCGAGGCCGAGCACACCCCGAAGGCATATTTCGCCTGGCTTCTGATACTGGAGGCCGGGTGTCTGGGGGTCTTCCTGGCGCTCGATCTCTTCGCCTTCTTCGTGTTCTTCGAGATTGTGCTGGTGCCGATGTACTTCCTCATCGGTCAATGGGGGCACGGCGAACGGGCCTATGCCGCCACGAAGTTCTTCGTCTACACGATGTTCGGGTCCGCCTTGATGCTGGTCGGTATTGTGGCGACCGCGTACCTGACTGCCGCCGAGACCGGGAATCCGCTCACCTTCGATCTCGTGACCCTGGCCGAGACGCAGGCGCTGGCGACCAACACCGGCCGCTGGATCTTCCTCAGCTTTGCGGTGGCATTTGCGGTGAAGGTTCCGCTCTTCCCGGTTCACACATGGCTTCCCGATGCACACACCAATGCACCCACTGCGGGCTCAGTGATCCTCGCAGGTGTCATGTTGAAGCTCGGCACCTACGGCTTCCTGCGTTTCGGCATCTACCTCTTCCCCGAAGCAGCGGTGTTCTTCGCCCCGGCGCTGGTCGCACTGGGCACGGTCGGCATTCTGTACGGCGCCATCGCTGCGACCATGCAGAAGGATCTCAAACGTCTGGTCGCCTATTCGTCGGTGGCTCATCTCGGCTTCATCGTGATCGGTACCTTTGCGCTCAACACCGAAGGCTTGTCCGGTGGTCTGCTCCAAATGGTCAACCACGGTGTGTCCACCGGCGCCCTCTTCCTGCTCGTCGGTTGGCTGTACGAGCGCCGCCACACACGCGAGATCGCCAAGCTCGGGGGCTTGCAGAAGCCGGCCCCGATCTTCGCTGCCGTGTTCATGGTCGTGCTGCTGAGCTCGATCGGTCTGCCCGGCTTGAATGGATTCGTCGGCGAGTTTCTCGCTCTGCTCGGCGCGTTTGCGGCGTTCAAGTGGTGGGCGACCGCAGCAGCAACCGGTGTGATCATCGCCGCTCTGTACCTGCTGTGGGCGTATCAGCGGGTCTTCCACGGACCGGTCGACGACGACAACGCCGACATGGCTGACCTCACCTGGTCGGAGGGTGCCATCATGGTGCCCTTCCTCGTGGCCATCTTCTTCATGGGTCTCTACCCGAAGCCGGTCATCGAGCGGATGGAGCCAGCCGTCGACGCGCTCATTGCGCACGTCGAAGCCAACGTCGACGAATTCGACGAGCCCGACGCCGACGTGTTGCCGTCGGTCTCCCTCGATCGTCTCAATCGTGGCGAGGCCCCCGA
Organism: Acidimicrobiales bacterium; assembly: GCA_049437325.1. GTDB lineage: Bacteria > Actinomycetota > Acidimicrobiia > Acidimicrobiales > Aldehydirespiratoraceae > UBA11606. Next base: position 45,460 of record JBMTIM010000024.1, on the reverse strand, counting down.
TGATGGGTCCAGTTCCGAGGAGGAGCAGTGATGTTCACCCAGATCGCTGTGCCCGTCGTTCGTCCCGAGATCGTCTGGGAAGGTCTCGCCCCGCTGATCATTCTCGGTGCGGGGGCGTTGCTGATCGTCATGTTCCGATCCGTCCTCAAGCAACTTCCCGCCGCCATTGCCGCTCGGGCCGTTCCAGCTGTTGGTGCTGCGGCCGTGATCGGTATGGGTCTCGCATACGGGCTCGCCGGAACCGACGTGGCGTTCTCGCGCCTACGAGCCGACATCGGCAACGCCGTGTTCGTTCTTGGCGTTGTGGGCGTCGTTGCGATCGGTGCCGTCGGAGCCCAGCGGTTGCGGATCGGTCTCGATGCTGCCCTCACGTCGGCGGTCGGTCTCATCACGTTGGCGGCGACCTTCGGGTTGTGGAACGACCGACTCGAAGTCGACGGTGCCTTCGGCGCACTGGGGAGTCAGTACGGCATCGACGGGTTCGCGCTGGTGATCACCGGTGTGATCGCTTCCTCCGTCGTTCTCGTCTCGCTCCTGCTCGACGAGTACCTGCGTCGTGAAGGCATCGATGGTGTCGAGATGTATGTCCTGATGTTGTTCTCGGCAGCGGGCGGTGTGGTCATGGCTGGTGCCAACGACCTGATCGTGCTGTTCCTCGGCCTCGAGACCCTCAGCATTGCGGTCTACGTGATGGCAGCGATGCACCTGCGCCGCAGCGAGAGCCAGGAAGCGGGCCTGAAGTACTTCGTCCTCGGTGCCTTCGCATCGGCCTTCCTGCTCTACGGCATCGCGCTGGTGTACGGCGCCACGGGTTCGACGAATCTGATCGAGATTCGCGCAGCACTCGTCCCGATCGTGCTCGTCGACAACGGACTGCTCATGGCCGGATTCGCGCTGCTGATCGTCGGGCTTGGCTTCAAGGTCGCGGCAGCGCCCTTCCATGCCTGGACCCCGGACGTGTATCAGGGAGCCCCGACGCCGGTGGTCGCATTCATGGCCTCGGCGGTCAAAGCGGCCGGATTCGCCGCCATCGTGCGCGTGTTCATGGTGACCTTCGTCGAGTACGCCGTCGATTGGCAGCCGGCGGTGTACGGCCTTGCACTCCTCACCTTGGTCGTGGGTTCGTTCATGGCGATCGTGCAACGCGACGTCAAGCGCATGCTCGCCTACTCGTCGATCAGCCACGCCGGGTTCATCCTCGTGGGCGTCCAGGCAGCGACCCCCGACGGCATCAGCGCCGTGGCGTTCTACGCAGTCGCCTACGCGTTTCTCGTCATCGGCAGCTTCGGTGTGTTGTCACTGGTGAGTGGTGTGGGTGACCGAGCCACAAGCCTCGACGATCTCGACGGGCTTTCGAAGCGGCGTCCAGCTCTGGCCCTCGCCTTCACGATCTTTCTGTTCGCACAGGCTGGTGTGCCGTTGACGTCGGGGTTCGTTGCGAAGTTCGAGGTGATCGGCGCGGCGGTCGAGGCTCGTTCGTTCTGGTTGGCCATCGTTGCGATGGTGACGGCCGTCGTCTCGGCGTTCCTGTACCTGCGGATCGTGCTGTCGATCTATCTCGGTCGACCGGCTGACGACGCACCGACGATCGATGTGCCGCGCACCGCCGGTCTGGCGATCGCCGTCGCCGTTGCTGTCACGATTGTGTTCGGCGTGCTACCCGGTGAACTCGACTCGATCACCCGCGAGGCCATCCCTCGACTGGTCGCCGCAGGCTGATCCCATGGCGGACGACGACGCCTCCGCCGACGATCTGCCGATTGCGTGGGACGAGGCGCGTGAAGTCGTGATCGTGGTTGCCACCGTCGCAGCGACGGTCATGCTTCTCGGACCCGTGGTCGGCTTCTTCGGTGATCGCTACAGCGGCTTCTCGCTCAGCGACGACATCGCCGAGGTCACCCGCAACGCCGGGCCTTCGACCGGCGTGCTGGTCCTCGTCGCTGCGCTCATCGTGGCGGTGACGCCACCAACCGATGTCGTACCGGCGCTTCGTCGAGGGGTGGCTGTCGTTGCGTTCGTCATTGCGGTTTTTGCGGTTGCCGCGATGACGGTCGAGATGACCCGCCCGTCGGGATCGGGGATGGCTGGGCGGCTGCAGATCGTCATGTCGCGCAGCGGGCCCGGATTGATGCTTGCGGTCACTGCGCGATGGTTGACGTTGCGCGTGGTGCCCTTTGGTGGACGGGCCCGATGACCAACGCAGGGTTCGGCAAACCGGAGAACGGTTTCCGTGTGCACAAGCGGAGTCTCGAGCCGACGACGATGGCACTGGGCGTCGAACGCACGCCGATCGATCGCTTCTTCGTCTGCAACGTCGACGACGCGCCGCAGGTCGATCCGAGCGAGTGGGTGCTGACCGTCACCGGCGCAGCGGCCGCAACGCAGGTGTCCCTGTCGCTCGTCGATCTTCAGACGCTTCCCCAGCATGAAGTCGGTGCCTGGTTGGAGTGTGCCGGGAATGGGCGCCGGTTGTTCGAACTCGTCGACGGTCACATGCCCTCGACGTTGGAAGCCGACACCCAGTGGACGCTGGGCGCAATGGGTATGGCCTCGTGGCGAGGGCCGCGTCTGGCCGACGTCCTCGCGCTCGCCGAGCCCACCGCCGCCGCAGCGTGGGTGAGCCCTCGTGGTCTCGATCGCGACAATGTCGAGGGTGAGCCACCACGGATGTGCATGCCAATCGACAAGGCACTCGATCCCGACACGCTCATCGCGCTCGAAATGAACGGCCGGCCGCTCGCCGCCGCCCACGGCGCTCCGGCACGCGTGCTCGTGCCCGGGTGGATCGGCGCGTACTCGATGAAATGGGTCGAACAGATCGACATCGCTGCCGAGTGGGTTCCTTCCTGGCGAAACGACGTCTACTACCGGCTTCGCGACCCGGACGGGACCGACCATGGCCCAGCCACGGCCCATCCGGTCAAGAGTTCGCTGGCGCTCGAATGGGGCGAGGTCGTCCCAGCAGGTCCGGTCGACATCGTCGGGTATGCCCGCAGTGGGACCGGGCGTGTCACCGCAGTCGAATGGTCGCTCGATGACGGCCCGTGGCACGCCGCCGCCCTCGTCGAACTTCCTGGCCGGTGGGCGTGGACACCCTTTCGAATTCGTGCCGAACTCGCCCCCGGTCAGCACCAGATCCGCACTCGTGCCACCGACTCGAACGGCGACACCCAGCCCGACTCGGTCTCGTACAACCCCAGCACCATCCTGTGGAACGCAGTCACTCCCCATGCTCTTGTCGCCCAATGATGGGGTTTCGGTTTCACGGTGCAAAACGAGCAGGTCGACCGTGGTGGTCGGTTCGCAGCATTTGCCGTGTTGACGGCACAAAAATGAGCGGCCCGATCACGGTGAACAGGGCTACGCGGCGGTAGCCTCACGGCGCTGGGAATCGTTCTGTCCTTGCTTTGTTCTGCCCAAAAATCCCTGAGTAGGCTCATCGTCCGTGTCGGATTTTCTTCGTAGCTACCTGACCGTCGGCATCTTCGGTCTCACCGGTGTCGCACTGGTCGGTGCGTTCCTCGGTCTCGGTCGCATTTTCCGACCCCACAAGCCGACCGAGGCGAAGTTGGAGGCGTACGAATCGGGCGTCGATCCCACCGGTGACATGTGGTCACAAGCCAACATCCGGTACTACGTGTTTGCCCTGCTCTTCGTCATGTTCGACGTCGAAGCGGTCTTCATCTTCCCCTGGGCCACCCGCCTCGAGGTCTACGAGGTCTTCGGTCTCGTCGAAATGGCGATCTTCATCTTCATCCTCTTGCTGGGGCTGATCTATGCCTGGCGCAAAGGAGTGCTCAAGTGGGCCTAGTCGAATCCGGGAAAGTCGGCGGCGGCCTGCAGACCCTGCTCAACATGAGCCGCAAGTACTCCATGTGGGTCTACCAGTGGGGCCTGGCCTGCTGCGCGATCGAGATGGGTGCGGCGTTTGCGTCGCCTCGCTACGACGTCATGCGCCTCGGTGTGATTCCCCTGCCGGCCTCCCCCCGACAGGCCGACCTCATCGTCGTGTCCGGCACCGTTACCGACAAGATGGTTCCGTCGGTCAAGCGTCTCTACGAGCAGATGCCCGAACCCAAGTACGTGATCTCGATGGGTTCGTGCGCCAACTGTGGCGGCCCCTACTGGGATTCCTACTCCGTCACGAAAGGTGTCGACCAGATCATTCCCGTCGATGTCTACGTGCCGGGCTGCCCACCTCGTCCCGAAGCACTCCTGGAGGGCATCGTGTTGCTGCAGGAGCGCATCCAGAACGAGGACATGGCCGAGCGTTGGAAGGGTGAGCCGATTGTCGTCGACTGACACCCCCGAAGAGACGATGGACGCGGCCGAGGCCGCCGTCGACCGTGCTCGGGATGAACTTCTTGCGCAGCTCACCAACGATCTCGGCGATGGCCTGGTCGAGAGCCACCTCGTGCCCGGTGACGATCTGTGGATCCGCGTTGCTCGTGGGGCGTGGGTCGAGACGGCCGAGTTTCTCAAGACCGGACTTGGGTTCCAGTACTTCAACTTCCTGTCGGCCATCGACTGGATGCCATCGCCGTTCGGTCGAGACATGGACTCGCAGGTCGACATCGAGCTCGGTCACGACGAAGCGTCCGAGGTCGATTCGTCGCTCGAGCACGGGGTCGCCGGCGGCGAGACGCGCTTCCAGGTCTTTGCCCGCGTCAACGACATTGTGAACGGGCTCGGCGTGACCGTGAAGGTCGACATCCCCGACGACGATCTCAGCCTGGCGACGTGGACCGGCGTCTATGCGGGCGCCGACTGGCACGAGCGGGAGTGCTGGGAGATGTACGGAATCTCCTTCGACGGTCATCCCGGCCTCCGCAACATCTATCTGCCGAGTGGATTCGAAGGAAACCCACTTCGCAAGGACTATCCGCTGCTTGCCCGGCGCTTGAAGCCGTGGCCCGGCATCGTCGACGTCGAGCAGATGCCCGGCGACGACGACGAAGAAGAATCTGGAGACGACTCGTGACTGCGATCTCCGATCGGGACCAGCTCTCCTACATCGCTGCGCAAGCAGCCGATGCCCGTGTCAACGTGGAGCTCGAAACCGAGGGCATGACCCTCAACATCGGGCCCCAGCACCCGGCCACGCACGGCACCCTGCGGATCGTCGCCAAGCTCGACGGCGAGCAGGTCATCGCAGCCGACCCGGTGATGGGCTACATGCACCGGGGTTACGAAAAGCTCACCGAAGTTCGCACCTACCCGCAGGTCACCACCCTCATCAACCGCATCGACTGGGTCGGCAGCTTTGCCAACGAAGTGCCGTTCATCCTTGCCGCTGAGAAGCTGATGGAGGTCGAGGCCCCACCTCGAGCCCAATGGATTCGCACCATCCTTTTCGAGATGAGCCGGATCGCCAACATTGCGCTCTTCCTCGGCGACATGGGCCTGCAGGTCGGCGCAGTCACGCCTGCATTCTTCGCCTTCCGCGACCGCGAGCACGTGCTCAACCAGATCGAGGCCGTGACCGGAGGGCGCTTCCACCCGAACTTCGACCGGATCGGCGGCCTTAAGGACGACCTTCCGGCCGGCTGGATCACCGAGACCAAGCGTGCGATGAAGAAGATGCGCAACTTCTGCGACGAGATCGAAGGTCTCCTGCAGGGAAACGAGATCTTCGAAGCCCGCACCCGCGGCATTGGCGTCATTCCCGCCGACATCGGTCTCGGCTACGGCCTGTCCGGAGCCAACATCCGGGCCTCCGGTGTCGACTGGGACACCCGTCGCGACAACCCGTGCGGCCTGGTGCACAACGAACTCGACTGGAAGGTCTGGACCCACGTCGACGGCGACTCGTTCGCCCGCTTCTGGGTCCGTCTCCAGGAAGTCCGCGAGAGCACGAAGATGGTCGATCAATTGCTCGATGGCCTTCCCAGCGGTCCGGTCATGGCAAAGGTGCCACGCATCATCAAGGTTCCTGCCGGTGAGGCCTACGTCGAGACCGAGAACCCGCTCGGCGTCATGGGCTACTACATCGTGTCGAAGGGTGATCTCGTCCCGTATCGGGTCAAGATCCGGTCGGCATCGTTCAACAACATCTCGATCACGCCCTGGCTGCTGAAGGGCGTCTACGTGCCCGACATCATCACGATCCTGGGGTCGCTGTACTTCATCCTGGGGGACATCGACCGATGATCGCCGCCATTACCGACCCCTGGTGGTTCCAGACCACGTTGCGCGTCGTCGGCGGGCTTGCAGCGGTGCTGCTGGTCGCCGGCACCCTGGTGTACCTCCACCTGTTCAAGATGGTGTCGTTCATGCAGAGCCGGCTCGGTCCGATGGAAGCCGGTCCGTTCGGTTCACTCCAGCTGCTCGCCGAAGTGGGAAAGTTCATCCAGAAGGAAGACATCTTTCCTCGCAAGGCCGATCGTTTCGTCTTCGCAGCGGCACCCTTCGTCGTGCTCATGTCGACATTCCTGCTGGTGGTCGTGGTGCCCGGTGGGCCCGACGCCTGGTTCGTCGATTCCGAGATCGGTATCTATCTCGGCATGGCCGTCTCCTCGGTGTCGGTGATCGGCATCCTCATGGCGGGGTGGGGCTCTGCCTCCAAGTACTCGCTGCTCGGCGGGCTTCGTGCCACGGGCCAGCTGATCGCCTACGAACTGCCGCTGATCCTGGCGGTACTCGGCGTCGTCATCCAGGCCGAGACGATGAACATGCAGGGCATCGTGCTGGCCCAAGCGGAGGGCGAGATTTTCGGCTGGGGAGCCATCGGCAACCCCTACATCCTCACCCAGGGCGTGGCGTTCCTGGTCTTCCTGGTCGCCATGCAGGCCGAGCTGACCCAGACGCCGTTCGACATGCCGATTGCGGAGTCGGAACTGGTCACCGGCTATATGACCGAGTACTCGGGCATGCGGTTCCTGCTCTTCTTCATCGGTGAGTTCGCCACCGCCGGCGTGTTCAGTGCCATCGCTGCGGTCCTCTTCCTCGGCGGCTGGTACATCCCCGGCATCGATCCCAGCGCCGGCATCATGAACGTCCTCGGACCGATCGTCTTGATCTCGAAGGTCGTCGTGCTCACGTTCATCGTGTTCTGGGTTCGCTTCACCTTCCCCCGCTTCCGAGAGGATCAACTCCAGAAGCTTGCGTGGAAGGTCCTCATTCCGATCGCCCTGGCCAACATCGTGGTCACCGGCGTACTCAAGGTCGTCTTCTAGGACTCGCTATGGGACTCGTACCAGGACTCATCAAGGGACTCGGTGTCACCGGTGGCACCATCTTGCGCACCGTCTTCCCCGATGGCATCAAGAAGCCGATCCCGAACCCGGTCAAGGGTGCCGAGACCGTGCAGTATCCGCACGAAAAGGAAGAGCCGTCGGCGCGTGCCCGTGGCGTCATCGCGCTGCACGAGGAGAACTGCACGGCGTGCATGCTCTGCGCTCGTGAGTGTCCCGACTGGTGCATCTACATCGAGGGTCACAAGGAGAAGGCGCCCCCCCGTCGGGCCGGCGGCAAGCCCCGCCAGGTGAACGCGCTCGACCGGTTCGACATCGACTTTGCGCTCTGCATGTACTGCGGCATCTGTGTCGAGGTCTGCCCGTTCGAGGCGCTGTTCTGGAGCCCGGAGTACGAGTTCTCCGAGCCGCGCATCGCAGACCTTCTCCACGACAAGTCGCGACTTGCGGAGTGGATGGAGACGGTTCCGGATTTCGAACCCTACGAGGCTGGTTCGGAGGCCAAGGTGAAGAAGGTGCCACCGACGTGACCGGTCTCCTTCTCGCCGAGTTCACGACCACCGAGAAGTGGGTGGTCAATTCGTTCTGGGGCGTCATCGCCCTCGTCATGGTCTATGCCGCCCTGCGGGTTGTCACGACCAAGAACGTGGTGCACGCCGCGCTGTGGCTCGTCGTCGTACTCGCCGGTGTGGCGGTCCAGTTCCTGTTCCTCGGCGCCGAGTTCGTGGCGGTCACGCAGATCCTCGTCTACATCGGTGCGGTGATCGTGCTGTTCCTGTTCGGCGTCATGCTCACCCGTGCATCGATGGGCGATGACGAGACCGTCGCTGACGAAAAGCGAGCAATGGCAGCTGTTGTCGGCGTCCTTCTTCTTGCCGTGATGGCCTTTGCTCTCGTCGATTCGTTCGACGATGTCGAGATCACCGCCGATGGACCGCAGTCGGTGACGACAGTGTCCGACTCGATTTTCAGCCAGTACATCGTGCCGTTCGAAGCGGTCTCGGTGCTGCTGCTCGCCGCCCTCATCGGGGCCATCGTCGTGGCCCGGCAGGACTGAGGAGGATCGCCCGTGCTGCTCAACCAGTTCCTCCTGCTCGCTGCCGTGCTGTTCTGCATCGGCGTGTACGGCGTGCTCGTTCGCAAGAACGGCATGCTCGTGTTGATGTCGGTCGAGTTGATCCTCAACGCCGTCAACATCAATCTCGTGGCGTTCGGCACCCTTACCGACGATGTCGGTGGGGCCGTGTTCGCCCTCTTCACGATCGCAGTGGCCGCCGCCGAAGTCGGTATCGGTCTTGCCATCGTCTTGCTCATGTACCGCAACCGCCGCAGCATCGACCTCTCCGAGGCCGATCTGCTGAAGGGCTGACGCCGTGTTCGCCACCCTCGCCGCCGAAACCGTCTCCAAGGTCACCACGGTCACCAACGACGCCGCCTGGTTCCTCGAGAACGCCTGGATCATCCCGCTGCTCCCGGCGATCTCGTTCGCCTTGATCCTGTTCTTCGGCAAGCGCATGCCCTACAAGGGGGCCGAGATCGGTATCACTGCCGTCTCGGTGTCGTTCATCCTTGCGATCCTCACCGGGGTCGCCTGGCTGGACCACCGCGACCATTTCGAGCTGGAGAAGTACGGCGAGGAGCAAGCCATCGCCGTCAGCGACGGTGCGGCTTCTGCGAGTGACACCGTTGCGTACGCCGCCAGGTTCGTGGCCGCCGAAGCAGGTGAGGGCGGTGCGCACCCCTATGTCGCAGTCCAGAGCTCCACCCAGTGGCTGCAATCGGGCGGCATCGAGTTCAACGCCGGCATCATGGTCGACGGTCTCAGCGTGATGATGCTCTTCGTCGTCACCTTCATCTCGTTGCTGGTGCACGTCTACTCGACCGACTACGTCGGTGGCGATCGGCGCTACACCCACTTCTTCGCGTTCCTGTCGCTGTTCACCGCATCGATGCTGTTCTTCGTGCTCAGCGACAACATCCTCCAGATGATCGTCGGGTGGGAGCTGGTCGGTGTCTGCTCGTTCGCCCTCATCGGCCACTGGTGGGAAGAGAAGCCCAACAGTGATGCTGCGCTGAAAGCGTTCCTCACCAACCGCGTGGGCGACGTCGGCCTGCTGGTCGGCATGATCACCCTCTTCTTTGCCGCAGGCGGTGGCAAGACCTTCGACACGATCAAGATCAACGAGGCGGTCGTCCAGGGTGGGGTGAGCCACACAGCGCTGGTCGTGGCCGCGGCCTGCCTGACTGCTGCCGTCATGTCGAAGTCGGGTCAGTTCATCCTCCATACCTGGCTGCCCGATGCCATGGCCGGCCCGACGCCGGTCTCGGCGCTCATCCACGCCGCCACCATGGTGGTCGCCGGTATCTACATGGTTGCCCGTCTCTACCCGGTCTTCTGGGAGGGAATGCAGATCGAAGGCTCGAGCATCAACCTGCTCGCCACCGTCGGAGCCATCACTGTCGTCGGTGCCGGCTTGCTTGCGTTCGTGCAGGACGACATCAAGAAGGTGCTTGCCTACTCGACCGTCTCACAGCTCGGGTACATGGCGATGGCGCTCGGTGTCGGCGCATGGACCGCTGCCGTGTTCCATCTCTTCACGCACGCCTTCTTCAAGGCCAACCTCTTCCTCGGTTCCGGCTCGGTTGCACACGCCGTCCACAGCTTCGACATGAAGAAGGACATGGGTGGCATGCGCAGGTTCATGCCCAAGACGTATGTGACCTTCGTGATCGGGTCACTTGCCCTCGCTGGGGTGTTCCCGCTCGCCGGGTTCTGGTCCAAGGACGAGATCCTTGTCAACACCGGCGGCTGGGATCTCCTCGGTGGAAGCGGTGCTGCGCCCGGTAGCTACACCTTCCACTTCGTGATGGGCATGATCGGCGCAGCACTCACTGCGGCCTACATGACCCGCTGTGTCTACCTCACGTTCCACGGCGAGTACCGCGGGGGCCACGCTGCTCACGACGATCACGGTCACGACCACGAAGAGGATGCAGCGCACGCCCACCACGGTGAGCCGCACGAATCAGGGCCGCGCATCCTGTACCCGCTCTACATTCTGTCTGCGTTCTCGATCCTGATCGGGTTCGTCAACCTTCCGCCTGGCTTCCTCGCCGGTTCGAAGAAAGACCCGGCAGGCTGGCAGGAACGCTTCCTGCATTTCGTGGAACCGGCCGGATCCTCGTACTTCCCTGCAGTCGGTCACGCAACCCCCAGCTGGTCGCTCGCCATCGTGGCGTCGCTCGTTGCGGTCGCTGGCGCCGGCTTTGCGTACTACTACTACTTCATTCGTCTCGACCGACTCTCGAAGCAGCTCGGTGAGTCGCTCGTCGCCATCCCGAACGGGCTCACCACCACCAACGTGTTCGCCCGGGCCGGCCACACCCTGTTGGTGAACAAGTACTACTTCGATCATCTCTACACAGGCATCATCGCCGGGTTCACGAAGGGCCCGCTCGCTCGGGCAGCGAACTGGATCAACCAGAACGTCATCGACGGGACCGTCAACAAGGCCGGCGAGTCGGCGGTACAGACCGGGCAGCTCGTGTACCACAAGATCGACCAGGCTGTCGTCGACGGTGCCGTCAACTTGTCGGGTCGTCTCTCCGATGCCTCCGGCGAAGAACTCCGCGCCATCAACTCCGGCAAGGTGCAGAACTACGCCGCGCTCATGTTCGCCGGTGCCGCCGTCTTGGCCGGTGCCTTCGTCATTCTCCTCGCCCTCTAGCTCTCACATCCGCTTAGGAAGCACTGATTCATGGATCCCATTGCAGGAAACGACTGGATGCTGACCGCCTTGGTCTTCGCGCCGCTGGCCGGCGCGCTCGTCATGGCGCTGTTCCCCAAGGAAGAGGAGGGGCTGCACAAGCAGCTCGCCCTCGTCACATCGCTGATCACGCTCGGCCTCGGCGTCTGGCTGCTCATCGACTTCGACTACGACAGTGCCGGTCGGATTCAGCACTGGCTCGACAAGGAGTGGATCGAGGTCATCGGTGCCGGTTACACGATCGGTGTCGATGGCATGTCATTGCCGCTCATCGCGCTCACGGTGCTGGTGATGCCGCTGGTCTTCGTCTATTCGTGGGATCACATCCCGTCGCCGGGCAATGCGAAAGCGTTCCTGATGCTGATGTTGATCCTCGAAACCGGCATGATCGGCACCTTCGTTGCGCAGGATCTCATCCTGTTCTTCGTCTTCTTCGAGGTCGTCCTGCTCCCGATGTTCTTCATGATCGCGGTGTGGGGTGGGGAAGACCGTCGCTATGCGTCGTTGAAGTTCTTCCTCTACACCCTGTTCGGGTCGGCGCTCATGCTGCTCGGCTTCTTGGCGCTGTTCTTCCTGTCGGCCGACTCGCTTGGTGAGCACACCTTCAACATGGTCGACCTGACCAACAACGCCGGCATGGGCATTGCCCGCAGCAGCCAGCTTCTGATCTTCGGTGGCATGTTCCTCGGGTTCGGCGTGAAGGTTCCGATGTTCCCGTTCCACACCTGGCTGCCCGACGCACACACGCAGGCCCCCACCCAGGGCTCGGTCATTCTGGCGGCGGTGCTCCTCAAGCTCGGGACGTACGGCTTCATCCGAATCGCCATCCCGATGCTGCCCGAGGCCGCCGAGGCGTGGGCCCCCTACATCGGTCTGCTTGCGGTCATCGGCATCATCTACGGTGCTCTTGGCTGCCTGGCCCAGACCGACATGAAGCGGTTGATCGCCTTCTCGTCGGTTGCCCACATGGGCTTCGTGATGCTCGGCATTGCCACGCTCACCGACTTCGGTATCAACGCCGCCATCTTTGGCATGGTGGCGCACGGTCTGATCACCGGCATGCTCTTCTTCATCGCCGGTTCGGTGAAAGAGCGCTACCACACACTCGAGATCAGCCGCCTCGGCGGCATGCTCGTCCAAGCACCGCATCTGGGTTGGATCCTGGGCTTCACGGCGATGGCATCGCTCGGTCTGCCCGGCCTCGCCGGGTTCTGGGGCGAGTTCCCCGCCATCCTGTCGGCGTACAACCCGGCGAACGGCCTCGCCGAAGAGACCTTCCGGGGGTACATGGTCGTTGCCGCCGTCGGTACTGTGCTCGCTGCCGGCTACCTGCTGTGGCTGCTGCAGCGCACTGCGATGGGCGAGCCGCCCGAGGAATTCAAGAATGATCCCGAGATCACCGACGTGAACACGTTCGAGTGGATCGCGTGGACGCCGTTGCTCTTCCTGATCGTGCTCTTCGGAGTCGCTCCCGGTTTGATCTTCGAGGTCACGGACCCGGCTGTCGTCGAATCGCTCAACAACTGTCTGCAGCTGCCCGACGGCTGTGACGGTGTGGCCGACGCAGCCCAGGCGGCGTCCGGAGGCTGATGATGCTCGCCCAGCTCGCCCAGTCCGTCGGCGAATTCGTCCGGCCGCCAATCGACTGGCATGCGGCCGCGCCCGAACTCACCTTGCTGGGCGTCGGTGCTTTGTTGACGATGATGGACATCATCTGGCTCGAGCGCGGCCGTCGGCTGGCGCCGCTGCTCGCATCGCTCGGCTTGCTGGCGACGATGGTCCCGATCGTCACCCTGGCCGTCGACGGTGCCGATCGTTCGATGTTCAACGGCGCGTTCGTCGTCGACAACTATGCCCTGCTCATGAAGGCGCTGTTCGTCCTTTCGGGCTACGTCGTGGTGCTGCTCTCGACGAACTACATCGCCGAGGGCGACTACTGGGAGAACGAGTATTACGGCCTGCTGCTGAGCTCGGTGCTCGGCATGGTCCTGATGGCCTCGGCCCGTGACCTCATCACGATTTTCGTCGCCCTCGAGTTGCTGTCGATCCCGGCGTACATGCTTGCGACCTGGCGCAAGCGTGACCTGAAGAGCAACGAGGCAGGTCTGAAGTACTACCTCATGGGTGTGTTTGCTTCGGCAATCATGCTCTACGGCATGTCGCTGCTCTACGGCGGTGCCGGCTCGACGCTTCTCGTCGACATCGACGAGGCGATCAGTGCCGCTGGCAGCCCGTCATCGGTGATCGTTCTCGGCATCATCTTCGTGATCATCGGCTTCGCCTTCAAGGTGTCGGCGTTCCCATTCCACACCTGGGCCCCCGACACGTACGAGGGAGCGCCCACCCCGGTGACTGCCTTCTTGTCCGTTGCTTCCAAGGCTGCTGGCTTCGTGGCGCTGATGAACCTGCTGTTCGTCGGCTTCTTCGGCCGTGACGATGTTTACGAGCCGGTGCTGTGGATCCTCGCTGCGGCGTCGATGACGGTTGGCAACCTCATCGCCCTGCGCCAGACCAATGTCGTTCGCATGCTCGCCTACTCCGGTGTGGCGCAAGCCGGCTACATGTTGGCCCCACTCGCAGTCGCCAGCGCCGTCGGTGATGCAGCCCTCGAGGCGACAGTGACCTACCTCGTCGTGTACGCCGCCATGAACCTCGGGGCGTTCGCCGTCGTCATGGCGGTGGCCCGCAAGACTCGATCGGCCGAAATCGAAAGCTTCCGGGGACTGTTCCACTATGCGCCGGGGCTCACGGTTGCCATGACGATCTTTCTGTTCTCGCTCGCCGGCATTCCTCCGCTCGGGGGCTGGTGGGCGAAGTTCCGGGTTATGGAAGCTGTCATCGATGCGAACACTGCGTCCGGTGTGGTGATCGGGGTGTTCGTTGCGGTCAACTCGGTGATTGCGTTGTACTACTACGCCCGGATCGGCCTCGGAATGTGGGCCGAAGAAGCTCCCGATGGCGACGTCACCCCGGTGCGAGTCACGCCGTCGCTGATGGCAGCGCTCGGCATCACTGCCGGGATCACGCTTGCATTCGGCGTGTATCCCCAGCTGATCAGCGATTTCGACGTCAGCCTCCTGGCCGGCATCGGCGGCTGACCCGGTGGCGGTCCCGCTGGCCGACCGCCTCCGCGCCCGCATCGATGCAGAGGGTCCGATCCCGGTCGCCACGTTTGTCGAGGCTGCACTGTACGACGAGCACGACGGCTTCTATGTGGTCGGCGGTCGGGCGGGCCGTCGTGGTGACTTTCTGACCGCGCCCGAGGTCGGGCCGCTGTTCGGCGCCGTCATCAGTCGGGCGATCGACTCGTGGTGGGAATCGGCTGGGCGACCGGTGACGTTCACCGTGGTCGAACATGGCGCCGGGCCGGGCACGCTCGCTCGGACGGTCACGGCAGCAGAGGGTGCGTGCCTTGCCGCCGGAGCGCTGCGATGGGTGATGGTCGAGCCGTCGGCTGCGCAACGTGAGACCCACCCGCGTGGCGCTCATCTCCACTCACTCGCCGAGGTTCACGACGAGTTCGTCGAGCGCGTCGACGTCGTGTTCGCAAACGAACTGCTCGACAACCTGCCATTCGACATCGTCGTACGACGAGGAGACAGGGGAGTGGTGCTCGATGTCGATGTCGAGGACGGGCAATTCGTGCTGGTCGACGGCCCCGACACTGCTCCCCCTCCGATTGCCGACGGAGGAGCGGTTCCGCGAATCGACACTGCTGTCGGCTGGATCGTTGCGCAGCGTGCCCGGTATGCGGATGCTCGGATCGTGGTGTTCGACTACATGGCCACCATCGAGGAACTCGACAGCCGAACGGGTGGCTGGCTTCGTGCCTATCGAGATCACGAGCAGGTCGACGACTGGCTCGCCGATCCCGGCCGGGTCGACATCACCATCGATTTGCCGCTCGACGAGTTCTTGCAGCTCGATCCCTCGAGTGTGTGCCTGCAGGCGGACTTCCTGCGTTCCCACGGGATCGAGCAACTGGTCGAGCAGGGTCGAGCAGCATGGCGTGCCGGTGCTGCCGCCGGTGATCTGGCTGCGTTGAGGGGCCGCAGTCGGGTCCGTGAAGCCGAGGCACTCCTCGACCCCGCTGGCTTCGGGGGATTTTTCGTCCTGGAATGGGAGGCCTGACGACGGGCTGTCGACCCGGTAGGGCTTCGCCAACTGCTCCCGGGCGTACACTTTCGCCGTGTCCGTCGTCGAGCGTCTTCCCCTCTCTCGTGAGCGCATCGCCGACACAGCACTGCGTTTCATCGACGATCATGGCCTCGACGCGCTCAGTATGCGAAAGCTCGGCGCAGAACTCGATGTGGAGGCGATGTCGCTCTACAACCACGTCGCCAACAAAGACGACCTCCTCGACGCAGTCAGCAACGCCCTCTACACGCAGGTGCTCGAGACCTACGGTGAACCGTCCGGTGACTGGCGGGCCAAGGCCCGTCGGATGGCGGCGAGCTACGTCGAGGTGGCGTCGGGGCATCCGCAGGCACTCTCACTTTTGTTGAGCCCGTCGCCGCAAAGCCCGGCCCGGTTGCAGTTCCTCGACCGCGTGGTCACCATCTTCGATGATGTCACCGACGATCTTCGGGTAGCGGCGTTGGCGTTCGCCGTCGTCGCGAACTGGGTGGTCGGGACGCTGGTGCAGCAGTTCGATGCCAGCGCTGGTGACGGTGTCGAGTCATCGGTTGCGGGATTCGAGCGGGTTGTGGCGTTCCGGAAAGCCCTGCTCGTCGACATCGGAGGCAAGGAACACTTCGACGAGGGTCTCGAAGTCGTGCTCGACGGCATTGCCCTTCGCTATTTCGCGGGTCGGTGAGGCTGGTGCCGACGGGGGTCGAACAGCTACTCCGTGTGGATCTGGCGAAAGCTTTCGACCGCAGTCCAACCCGTGCCGGACGCCTCGGCGTTGGTGGCTGCCCACTCGCGGATCATGGCTGGGAGCACATCGGCGCGCGGGCCGTTCTGACTTTCGTGGGCCATCAGCGCCGCGATCTTTCGCTCGAGATTCGCCGAGATGTCGACATGCACATTGGTGGATCCGGCCGGGCCGGCCATCAGCCACACCCGGGAGACGGCATGAGGTTCGTGACCCTCTTGGAGCAGCTCGGGAAATGATTTGGCGTTTCGGGCGTCGGGATAGACCGCGCTGACGACCGCCTCACCGGTTGCGAGGTGGTCCGGGTGCGCTGCATAGATTCGCTCGAAGTTCCGTTCCGGTGTCTGGGTGATCACCAGGTCGGGTCTGACGATTCGGATGAGGCGCGAGATCGCCCTACGGAGTTCGAGGTCGGCGACGACCGCTCCGTCGGGAAAGCCGAGCCAGTGCAGTTCGCTCACCCCGACGATCGACGCAGCGGCGCTCTGCTCTGCTTCTCGGAGTTCGGCGAGTTCGGGAGGGGAGAGATCGGCTGGTTCACCTGCCTGGCCAGAGGTGACGAGTCCGTAGACGACGTCGACACCATGGTCGGTGAGCGTTGCCACGGTTCCTGCGGTACCAAAATCGATGTCGTCGGGATGGGCGACGATCACGAGCACCTTTGCCGGAAGAAAGATGTCTCCGTCATCGGGCCGGATGAGGGCGGCCAGTGGTGAGCCGGGAGATGATGCGACCATCGAATGAGCCTACGAGGGCCACGAGAGGTCGGGGAGGCCGAGTTCGAGATTGCTGCCCTGAATACCGCCCGAGACCGACAGAATCTCACCGGTCACGTAGCCGGCTGCCGGGGAGGCGAGGTACAGCACTGCTGCGGCGATCTCCCAGGGTTGTCCGAGTCGCTTCAGTGGGGTGCCCGCCACCATGGCATCGCGCAGCTCCGGAGTCTCGGTGACGATCTCGAGGGCGGAGGTGGCGATGGCCCCAGGGCTGACGGCGTTGACCCGGATCTTGGGGGACAGGTCTGCGGCCAACTCGCGCGTCAGGTGGATGAGTGCAGCCTTTGCGGTGCCGTACGCCGACATGCCGCGGATCGCGAACCGCCCGGCGGTCGAAGTGATGTTGACCACCGAGCCGCCGCCCCGAGTGAGCATGGCAGGAACGGCGAGTTGGGTGAGGTTGAACGCAGTGGTGACGTTGAACCGCAGGGCCGCATCGAACGCTCGTTCCGAGGTGTCGAGGAACCCGGCGGGCATGGCACCGCCGACGTTGTTGACCACAATGTCGATGCCGCCGAAATCAGCCGCTGCATCGACGAGTTGCTGCATGCCGTCACGGGTCGAAAGGTCACCCTCGACGCCGATGGCGCGTCGTCCGTGGGCCTCGACGGCTGCTGCGGTTTCGGTCAGTTGGTCGACAGACCGCGCCCCGATCACCACATCGGCCCCGGCTTCTGCGAGCGCTTTCGCACACGCAGCACCGATGCCGCGCCCGGCGCCCGAAATGATCGCCACCTTGCCATCGAGTCTGAAGTGTTCGAGTACCACGAGACAGACCGTAGACCGCATCGCAGTGCGAGCGTCTGGTTCGGGCGGACGACTGCGGTCTGTGCCGCCGTAGACTTTGTGGCGCGATGCCTACTGCCTCCTCTCCTACCCCTGCTGATCGGCTCAATGTGATCCTGATGGCCGAGGACGTGTCGGCTTCGCTGTGGTCGGAGATCGACAGTGGTCGCATCGACGAACTCGTCCCCGAACTCCCTGCGTTGCGAATGGAGCAGGATCCAATCCATCGGCACAAGGACGTGCTGTCCCACACCGTCGCAGTCGTCGCCAAGACGCCAGCCGATCTGACCGTTCGGCTTGCCGCCCTGTTCCACGACATCGCCAAGCCCAAGACCCGGAGTTTCGACCATGGGGGGGTGACGTTTCGCCATCACGAGGCGGTCGGCGCCCGCATGACGAAAAAGCGGATGACCTCGATGGGGTATGACGAGTCGATGACCGAGTCTGTGTCGGAGTTGGTTCGGATGTCGGGACGGTTCAAGGGCTACGGGGATGGTGATGGCTGGTCCGATTCGGCGGTTCGACGCTACGCCCGTGAAGCGGGTCCGTTGCTCGGCCGACTCAACGCGCTGATCCGCAGTGATTGCACCACCCGGAACCGCGCCAAAGCGCAGGCCCTGCAGGACTCGATCGACGATCTCGAGCGCCGTATCGCTGAACTGGCCGATGCAGACCGCCGGGCCGCTGAACGCCCGCAGTTCGACGGCGAACGGGTCATGCGCCTCCTCGGCATCGAACCATGCCGGCAAGTGGGCGAGATCATGCGCTGGCTCATGGAGGTGAAGCAGAACGAGGGTGACCTGCCCGAAGCAGAACTCGAGGCACGTCTTCGGGCGTACCACGCGTCGTTGGGCTAGGCGGGTCCCCACATCCGGTCCGAAACCGGTCGACGGCTCGGCTGTTGGCCCGGCCGTCAGGACCGGAAATCGGCGGACGCCCCGTTGGTGGGCAGCGGTAGCATTGCGTCCATGCATGTAGGAATCGTCGGCGCCACGGGCCAGGTGGGCGGTGTCATGCGCACCCTCCTAGCCGAGCGCAACTTCCCGGTCACGTCCCTTCGCCTCTTCGCTTCGGCGAGGTCCGCCGGCAAGGCAATCGAATGGAACGGCCGCGACATCACGGTCGAGGATGCAGCCACCGCCGACTACGCGGGTCTCGATGTCGTGCTGTTCTCTGCGGGGGGTGCCACGGCAAAGGAACTCGCCCCCAAGGTTGCAGCAGCAGGTGCGATCGTCATCGACAATTCGTCGGCATGGCGCATGGATCCTGACGTCCCGCTGGTCGTCCCCGAGGTCAACGCTGCCGCACTGCAGTCGATCCCGAAGGGCATCGTTGCCAATCCGAACTGCACGACCATGGTCGCCATGCCGGTCATGAAGCCACTTTCCGACGAGGCCGGTCTCGAGGCGATGGTGGTGTCGACCTACCAAGCGGTGTCCGGTGCCGGACTGTCGGGCGTCGATGAACTCGACGGGCAGGCCCAAAAGGTCGGCACGGATGGCCCACAGCTGACGTTCGACGGCCGAGCCGTGTCGGTCGGCGAAGGGCCGAACTTCGTCAAGCCGATTGCGTTCAACGTGGTGCCATTCGCAGGCGCTCTTGTCGACGACGGGTTGGACGAGACCAACGAAGAGCAGAAGCTTCGGTTCGAGAGTCGCAAGATCATGGATCTGCCGGATCTGAAAGTGTCGGGGACGTGTGTACGGGTGCCGGTGTACACCGGCCACTCGCTTGTCATCAATGCCCGATTCTCATCGGCGATCACCCCCGAGCGTGCTCGTGAACTTCTTGCCGGGGCCGAAGGGGTCGAACTCATGGACGTGCCCACACCCCTCGATTCAGCCGGTGTCGATGTCACCTATGTTGGGCGTCTTCGAGTCGACGACACGGTCGAGCACGGGCTCAGCCTGTTCCTGTCCGGTGACAATCTTCGCAAGGGTGCTGCGCTCAACACGATCCAGATTGCCGAAAGCCTGATCGAACAGGGACTCGTCTGAGCCTGAGCCCGACTGGGCGTGGCGAGTAGCGTCGTGGTCCATCCGACGAGGACCGTGTCGCCTTCGGGTCGAACCGGTTCGGAGAGTGGAGGTAGTGCTGTGACGACGTCAACCGAGACCGTGTCGTTCACCCGCATGGACGAGGGAACGACGGCCGACTACGAACTGCTGGCCCGCAAGTTCGAGCCGTACATGGCGGAGTCACCCGATCGGTACATCGCAGCGCTGGAGGCGCAGCGCCACGAACGTTCGTCCGGGTATCCCATCGATCGTTGTGAGCATGCGTTGCAGTCGGCGACGCGGGCCCGGAGAGATGGTGCCGACCCCGACTGGATCGTCGCAGCACTGCTCCACGACATCGGCGATGCCCTTGCGCCCATGAACCACGACCGGATGGCTGCTGAGATCATTCGGCCATTCGTGCGGGAAGAGGTCACGTGGGTCGTGGCCCACCATGGGATCTTCCAACAGCACCACTCCGGACCGATGAACGGAACCGATCCAGACGCACGAGAACGGTTCCGAGGTCACCCGTACTTCGAGTCGGCAGCAGCGTTCTGCGCACGCTGGGACCAGATCAGCTTCGATCCTTCCTTCGAGTCCGACTCGATGGAGAGTTTCCGTCCGGAACTGACCGAGGTCTTCGCTCGGCCGGCGTTCGATTCGCAGTACGTGCGCCCCGACGAGGTACTCGGGCTGCCGAGTGCCAGTGGGCGCACGCTCGACGAGGACGCCAGAAACGGTCGCTGCTGACCACTTCTGGGGATCCCAGCTCGACCGCGGTGTGATCGTTGCAGAGGGTCCTGGCGTCGATCAGGGTGGGTCGTCGACGTAGCGCTGCATCGCTTCGTCGAGCGTGATGCCCATCTGATTCGCCAGGGAGGCGAGCCACGCCAGGACGTCGCCGAACTCGTGGACCTGCTGCTCGCGCGTGCCTTTCCGGACGGCTTGCGCGAGTTCGCCGAGCTCTTCAGCCAGCCACGCAACGGTCGAGGGAACGCCCCGCGCTCGGTCGCTCTCGCCGTACAGCTCGTCCATCAACCGCTGCAGTTCGACCAAGTCCATGTCGGCGAGCGTAGTCAGGCCTGTTGGGCGGCACGGCGAGCTGGGTGTTCGCCGAGTGCCCAGCCGATTGTGCGCAGGAGCAGTGTTGCGGCCGGTCTGATCGCAAGCGGTTCTGCCAGCGGCACGACGGGGAGGCGAAGCCGGCGTTGGGCGAAGCGCGGCAGCATCGACGTGGCGGCAGCGAAAACGACGCCGTACGGAGCCCGCGCCGCCAACGACAGGGGTGGGAAGGCGAGAAATCGAACGGTCTCGTGCGTGTCGGGGGACGCCGCCAGCTCCGAGCGGTAGCTCTGGAGCCGGGTTCGAAGGTCATGCCGATTCTGTGGTGGCTCGACCACACCGAGTTCGGCACCGATCTCGCCCATCTCCTGCACATATCGATCGGCCATGTCGGTTGGAAGCGGCGAGACGCCGTAGCGCATACGGGCTCGAAGGAAACTGTCCACCTCGGTGCAGTGGACCCAGGCAAGGAGGTGGGGGTCGGTGGCGGCATACGGCGCACCGTCGGCCGTCGTACCGACGACGTGTTCGTGCACAGCACGCACCATCGCCACCGCCTGATCGGCGTCGGCTCGGGATCCGAACGTGGTGACCCCGAGGAACGCCCCCGTGCGCTGAAGGCGCCCGAGAGGATCGGTCCGGTACGTGGAGTGTTGGGTCACTCCTGCGAGTGTCGGCGGATGCAAGGTCTGAAGCAACAATGCTCGGAGCCCCCCGACCAGCATGGAGATGTCGCTGTGGACCGCCCACACCGCAGATGTTGACGGGAATCGTCGATCCTCCTCGAGCAGGGGCATCGCGCGAGGCTCGGGGTCACCGGCCAGCATGGTGCGAACGCTGCGCCCGAGCCGCTCACGGAGCTCGGTGACCGGATCAGCCCGAGGGTTCGCCATGGCTGCACGGTAGGCGACGTATCGGCTCGATGGGAGGCGCGATTCGACGGTACCCATGCCCCCGCCCCCGCACCTCGCTAGCGTCGCACCGTGTTCGTTCCTCATCCGTTGTCCATCGACACGACGGCTCGACTGCAGGCTGTCGGCCTCGATCCGGCGGCGGTCGAGCAGGTGATCAGAGCTGCGCTCGCCGAGGATCTTGCCGACGGTGTCGATGTCACATCGGTTGCGACGATCCCTGGTGATCAACGGTGTGTCGTGACGTTCGCGGCTCGTGAAACCGGGGTGATTGCCGGTCTGCCGGTCGTTGCTGCCGTTGTCGAGATGGTGTGTGGTGATGCAACGAGCGACATCGACCATCTGATGACCGATGGAGATGTTGTTGCGGCCGGTTCTGCGGTCGCTCGGGTCACCGCCCCGACCGGTTTGCTGCTCACCGCCGAGCGAAGTGCGCTCAACCTGCTCTGCCATCTCTCGGGGATTGCCACCCAGACTGCACGGTGGGTCGCGGCACTTGCCGGAACCGGCGCCGTGGTCCGCGACACCCGAAAGACGCTTCCGGGCTTGCGGGCACTGCAGAAGTACGCCGTTCGCTGCGGTGGCGGGGTCAACCATCGCATGGGCCTCTTCGACGCTGCGATGGTCAAGGACAACCATGTCGCCAGCGCGGGTGGGGTCGCCGCGGCCTATGCAGCCGTGCGCGCCCTGGAGGGAACGATCCCGGTCGAGGTCGAAGTCGACTGCCTCGACGGGCTCCGCCATGCGATCGAAGCGGGTGCCGAGGAGGTGTTGATCGACAACTTCACCCCCGAGCAGATGCGCGCCGCAGTGGCGCTCCGTGACGAGATCGGCCCGGAGGTGTGGCTGGAGGCGAGCGGTGGCCTGACCCTCGAGGCTGCGGCTCAGGTTGCGGCGACCGGTGTCGACTCCATCGCAGTCGGTGAGCTCACCCACTCCGTTCGGGCGCTCGATGTTGGGCTCGATTGGGAAACGGTCGCCTGACCGCCACCGCTAGATCGCAATCGGCGAGACCCGGTTCTCGATCGCACGTACGAGGCTGAGCGCAGCCAGGGCCGAGGTTTTCGGATTCGTCGGCAACGGGTTGTTGGCCAGGACGACATCCATGGTGCCGAAGCCGCCCTCTGCGTGGAGTTCGTGACGATTCGTGGCCGCCGAAGGGTCGGCGACGAGCATGATCTCGGTCCTGTCGGGTCCGACGCCCGCCAGTGCGGTGGTCATTGCCACATTGGCGTTCTTCGGGAACGTTCGGGCTGCATCGGCAGCGGAGGTGTGCGAGAACACGGTCGGCTCGGTGATGCCATCGAGGTCGCAGAGTCCTTCGGCAGGTGTTCCCTTCCATGCGGTCGGTGGCTTCACGATGCGGTGGCGGACGATGTCGATCCCCATGGGTCGGGCGGCGGCGAGCGCATCGATGCCGGTGAGGGCGCCGGCGTGGATCTGTACTTGTGCACCTCCGGCGACGGCCGCCGTTCGGAGATCTGCATGGGCGTCAGGATCGGCAAGGGCCGACACCGACGAGACGACGAAGTCGGCGCCGATGCCGAGTGCAGCCCGTCCCCACGGGATCACGGCGTCACGACTGGCCGCCTCTGCCACAACGTCGGGGGCGAGCGCGGGGAGATCGAACGGGTCGCTGATGACAGTCGCAGGCGAGGGAATGTCGGAACGGGTGCGGTCAGACCGGACGCCAACCCCGACCAACTCGATGGTGTCGGAAGAGAGCAGTCCGGCGACGGTTCGGCCGATGGCTCCCCAGCCGACGAGGACGAGTCGAACACTCACACCTGCAGCCCGCACTGTTCGAAGGCGGCCCGAGTCGTTGCTCTCTCCTCATCGGTCAACTCGAGCATGGGGGCACGGACCCGGCCACCCACCTGCCCGAGCAGTTCCTGCCAGTACTTCTGGTGTGCGTGTGGTTTTTCGGCGGGCCGGGTGCCCATCAGGGCATCGCGGACCGGTTGCAGGGTGGCGCTGATCGCCCGTGCCTCGTCGATGCGGCCTGCGAATGCGGCCTCGGTGTAGTCGTGCATCCGTCGATCGATTGCGGTCTGGATGAGGAATGGGGGAGACGAGCAGAGGTAGAGCTTCCAGTCGAGCTCGATGATGTTGTCGAGCCACTCGTGCTCGGCGGACGTACTGACGTGGATTCGGTCGGACGCAAGCTCGGTGAGTTCGGCATACAGGTCGCGCGGTACCGAGTACTTGATGGCAACGACGTTGTCGATGTCGGCAAGGCGGTTGCAGAGGTCGGGTGACATCACATAGCCGCTGTCGGGGTGGCTCCACAGGGCGATGCCGATGTCGACGGCATCGGCGATGGTGCGGTAGTACCGCAGCAACGTCTCGTCCTGCGCCTTGGTGAAGTGCAGCAGGGGTGCGTGCACGACGATGTAGTCGGCGCCGCACAGCTCGGCGTGGCGGGCCAGTTCGATGGCGACGTCCATGTTCTGATCGCTGCACGACATGATCGTCTGGGCGTGGCTGCCGGTGGCCTCCACCGCCAGTTCGAAGCTTCGTTTCCGCTCTTCGAGCGTCATGGCGTAGAACTCACCCTGCTTGCCCGAGATGAACAGTCCTTGGATCCCGAGGTCTTGGGTCCAGTGACGCACGTTCTCGCGAAAGCCGTCCTCATCGATCCGAAGCTGATCGTCGAACGGCATGAGCGCAGCAGCCCAGATACCGGTCATGGTTGCCCGGGCATGGGCCTTTGCGTTCGCCTTCGTGTACTGCATCGCTTTCCGCCCTCCTCAGACGATCGTCATGCTGTGCGACACGTTCTTGACGACCGTGTAGTGGTGGAGACCCTCGGTGCCGCCTTCGCGTCCGTAGCCGCTGGACTTCACCCCACCGAAGGGGGTTTCGGGCAGTGAGGCTTCGAGTGTGTTGATCGAGAGGTTGCTGGTCTCGACGTAATCGACCATGCGGTCGGCGTAATCGGCCCGGTTCGTGAAGCCGTACGCCGCAAGTCCGTACGGCACGCTGTTGGCCTGTGCGATCGCCTCGTCGAGCGAGGTGACCGGGTTGACGATCGCGAGCGGCCCGAACGGTTCCTCCTGCATCACACGCGCGTTGTCGGGCACATCGGCAAGCACGGTTGGTTCGAAGAAATAGCCGGGACGATCGATTCGGCTTCCACCGGTCACGAGGGTGGCGCCGGTCGCAACGGCATCGGACACGAAGTCGGTCAGAGCAGTGATCCGCCGGTCGTTGGCAAGGGGGCCCATCTCGACCGAGTCGTCGAAGCCGTCCCCGACGACCGTCGCCGCACACCGTTCGGCGAAGCGGTCGAGGAAGCGGTCATAGACATGTTCGTGGACGAAGAATCGCGTTGGGGAGGTGCACACCTGTCCGGCGTTGCGCATCTTGCGGATCGCAGACGTCACCGCTGCTTCGTCGACGTCGGTGTCCTCACAGACGATGACCGGTGCATGGCCCCCGAGTTCCATCAAGACCGGGGTCATGTGTTCCGAGGCGATCCCGGTCAGGTGCCGACCGACGACCGTCGAACCGGTGAAGGCCACGAGTTTCGTGATCGGGTTCGGGATGAGGTGGCGGGAGATGTCGGCGGGAACCCCGAAGACGAGATTCAGGACTCCGGCGGGAAGGCCGGCGTCGGCAAATGCGTTGGCGATGTGGAGTGCACCGGCCGGGGTTTCCTCGGCCGCTTTGAGAATGATCGAACAACCGCTTGCGAGCGCGCCGGCAACCTTGCGGGCCGGCTGGCTCATCGGAAAGTTCCACGGCGAGAACGCAGCGACCGGTCCGATCGGTTGGTGGTGGACGATGTAGCGAACACCGGGCGCACTCGGGATGACGCGTCCGTACGTGCGAACCGCTTCACCGGCGTCCCACTCGAAGAACTCGGCGCCTCTGATCACCTCGAGTCGGGCCTGCTGATAGGGCTTGCCGTGCTCGAGGGTGATCGAGTGGGCGATCTCGTCTTGGCGCAGGCGCAGCAAGCGTGCCGCCTCGCGAATCAGATCGGCTCGGTCACGCGGTGCAGTGGCCCGCCAGATCTCGAACCCCTGCTCGGCGGCCTGCAGTGCATCGTCGAGGTCGGCCGACGACGCAACGGGGAGATGACCAATGGTCGTTTCCGTCGACGGGTTGACGACGGGCAGCGTGTCGGTGCCACTCCGCCACTCTCCACCGATGAAGAGTCGAAGGTCTGGGTAGGTGGTCATCGGTGCACTTTCGGTCAGAACTCGGTTCGGATCGCCCACAGATCCGGGAATGCAGGGCGAAACAGCGTCTTCTGGAGGTAGGCCGCGCCGTCGGATCCACCGGTGCCGTGCCTGGTGCCGATGGTGCGACGCACCATCATCACGTGGCGATAGCGCCACTCTTGGAGGCCTTCGTCGAGGTCGGTCAGCGTCTCGCAGACGGCGGCAAACGCCTCGTCGTGGTACTCGCGCACGATCAGCGCTTGGAGTTCCGGGTCTTCGACGATGGTCTGGGTGACGTCGCGTGTGGTCGCATGTTCGGGGACGTCCATACCGTGGCTGACCATCGCAGCGATGAAGGCGTCCCACAGCGTCGGGGTTCCGAAGCGGCGTTCGAGACGTTCACGCTCATGGCCCGAAAACCAGTCGAGTCGGACCCGGTCCTTCATGCCGAGCACGAACTCGAGTTCGCGGAACTGGGCGGACTGGAAGCCACTGGCCGAGTCGAGAAACTCGCGGAAGCTCGCGAATTCCGCCGGCGTCATCGTCTCGAGAATGTCGACCTGGCCGACGAGTGTCTTCAGGATCTTCAAGACTCGCTTCATGTGGAGTCGTGCGGTTGCAAGGTTGTTGGCGAACATCGCCGCCACCACATAGTCGAGCTCGTGCAACAGCTGCTTGAACCACAGTTCGTAGACCTGATGGATCACGATGAAGAGCAGCTCGTCGTGTTCGGCCTCACCCGTGCGGGGATCGGTGGACCGGGGGGTCTGGAGGCCGAGGAGCTCGTCAACTCGCAGGTAACTCGAGTAGGTGAGTGGTTCGGTGCTCATGAGACGGACAACGCTTCCGGGTCGGCAAGCGGGTCGAGTGCAGGTAGTGGCGGAAGCTCACGCACGAGCGCATCGACGTCGAGGTCGGGGTCGGTGAGGGCGTCGACGATGATCTCCTTCTGACGAACAGCGCGCTGCAGGGCCTCGGCGTACGGCATGGTGGAGAACATGACCATGTTGTAGCGAGGACTCAAGCGGGTCGGGTGTCGCCGTTCGAGTTCGAGTGCCAGTGTTCGCTGCGCGACGTAGTCGGGATCGACGACCCCGGCTCGCATCTCGATGTAGTTGTCCAGGGCCATGCGGGCGATCGCGTCGGTGTCGGGTCGCCGCTCGGTTTCGAAGCGTCGGAAGGCACCGGTGACGTCGTCGGGCCGGTTGGCCAACTGTGCCGCAAGGGCTCGGGCCGACTCCATGGCGGCATTCATCCCTTGGCCGTGGAAGGGCACGATGGCGTGCGCAGCATCTCCGATCACGATGGCGCGGTCGTCGTGACTCCAGCCGTCGGTTCGGAGGGTGCCGAGCGGGCCGGCCGGGTTGTGGGCGAACTGATCGGTGAGGTCGGGGACCATCGCGGCGAAGTCGGGGAATTCGGCGGTGAAGAACTCGTCGACGGCGGCGGCGTCGGTGAGATCGGCGAAGACGGCTTTCGGCGCGAACAGGGTCACGGTGAAGTCACCGCCAGGGTTGGCGAGCGCGATCAGCATCAGTTCACCGCGCGGCCAGATGTGGAGTGCATTCGGGTCGAGGCGGTGCTTCCCGTCCGCATCGGGTCGAAGTGTCAACTCCTTGTAGTCATGGTCGAGCCACTCGGTGTGTGATGTGCACGATCCGGCGACTTCGATCGCCTTGCGCACCGGCGAGCCTGCGCCGTCGCATCCGAACACCACACCGAAGGGTTCGGACGAACCGTCGTGGAACGTCAGGGTCGATGTCGCGAAATCGACGGTCTCGAGTTGCCGTTCGAACTCGATTCGCACCCGTCCCGTCGCTTCGGCCTCGTCGAGCAAGATGGCGTTGAGGTCGTTGCGCGACACCGAGTGGATGACCTCGTGGGCTTGCGACCCGTAGGGCTGCAAGACCGCTGTCGACTCGTTCTCGGCGTGGATCATCCGGCCCCGCATCGGGATCGTGATCTCGTCGACCCGTCCGATCGCACCGATCTCCACCAAGGGGACGATGCCTCGGGTGGCGAGCGCCAGGTTGATCGAACGCCCGGCATCGACATCGCTGGTGCGCAGATCAGGGCGACGCTCGTAGATGGTGACGTCATGGCCCTGGCGGGCGAGGTAGATCGCCAGCAACGATCCGGCCGGTCCGGCACCGGCGATGACGATCGGCGTGCGGAGTGTGCTCATTGCACGATCCCGTCGAGGATCTGTACGAAGCGTTCGATGTCGCTGAAGGAGTTGTACAGGGGGACTGGAGCCACGCGAATGACGTCGGGCTCGCGCCAGTCGCAGAGCACCCGCGCCCCTTCGAGTGCGTCGAACACCCGCTTGCCGTCACCGGCAGTGACGCGCAGGGCGAACTGGCACCCACGCTCCTCGAGAGCCCGGGGCGTGATGTTGATCACGCGGTCGCCGACCACCTCATCGAGGCGTCGATCGAAGAACTCGATTTGCCGCTCGGATTTGGACCGCAGTGCTCCGATCCCGCCAGCCTCGTCGAAGAGATCCAGGGAGGCACGCAGCGTTGCCATGGCCAGCACCGGGGCATTCGAGAGCTGCCATGACTCGACAGTGTCGATGGCATCGAAGTCGGTAGCCATCTCGAACCGAGTCGAGGGGTTGGTTCCCCACCAGCCGAGGAGCTTCGGCAAGGTTTGATCGGTGACGTGACGGCGGTGGACGTAGGCGCCCGCCACACCGCCCGGCCCACTGTTCAGGTACTTGTAGGTACACCAGGCAGCGAAGTCGACGTTCCAGTCATGCAGGTCGAGTTCGATGTTGCCGACCGCATGGGCGAGATCGAAGCCGACGACGGCGCCGACGGCGTGTCCGGCCGCGGTGAGTGTGGCCATCGGCATGACCTGACCGGTGTAGTACTGCACACCGGGGAGCATGACCAGCGCCAACTCGTCGCCGAGTTCGGCGATGGTTGCGAGCATGTCATCGACTCGGAGGGTCTCCTCTCCGGGGCGGGGGGCGAGTGTGACGAGCGACTGGGCTGGATCGAACCCGCGTTGGCGGATCTGCGACTCGGCTGCGAAGTGATCGGACGGGAAGGCATGCGCCTCGATCAAGATCTTGTGGCGTTTCGGGGTGGGTCGATAGAAGCTGATCATGAGGAGGTGGAGGTTGACGGTGAGTCCGTTCATCGCCACCACCTCGTCGCGACCGGCACCGACGAGTCGAGCCAGTTGATCGCTCACCAGGGCGTGGTAGTCCTTCCACGCAAGTTCGCCGGTGAAGTGGCCCTCGACGCCGAGGGTTGCCCATCGCTCGAACTCGGTGGTGACGTAGTCGGGGGCAGACTTCGGCAATGCGCCCAGCGAGTTGCCCACGAGATACAGCTCCCCGGGCAGGTGGAAGGCGTCGCGCAGGCGTGCAAGTGGATCGGCGCGGTCGAGTTCGGCTGCGGTGAGGGTCGCAGTCACAGGCGGTACTCCTTGCCCGGATGCACCGTGCCGCACGACGCGCAGGTGCGAGCGGTTTCGTCGCCGTGAAACGCGGCGAACAGCGGCGGAAGATCCTTGTCGATCGCCTGCACCTGAATCTCGACGCGATGCACGACCCGATGGCACGTCGGGCACGGCCACTCGAAGGCATCGAGTTCGCCGAGTGGCCGCTGGTACTCGACGACGAGTCCGATCGAGTCCGGGTCGGGGCGTTGCGGCGAGTGTTTCAGGTTGGGTGGGAGGAGGTAGATCTCGCCCTCGCGGATCGGCATTTCGAACGGAGCCGAACCCTCCTCGGGCCAGAGCCAGAGACTCATGTCGCCCTTGAGTTGGTAGAAGAACTCCTCGCGTGGGTCCTCGTGGAAGTCGTTCCGCTCGTTGCCCCCGCCGACCATCATGATGACCATGTCGGCCTCGCGGAACACCTGTTTGTTCGCAACCGGTGGGGTGAGTTCAGCTCGGTGATCGTCGATCCACTGCATCAGGGCGAACGGTCGGCGAGCGGTCGCATCGGCGGGGTCGTACTCGGGCATCGGGTTCTCCTGCATCATCCGGCTCGCTGTGTTGTCTGGGTTGTCTGCGCTCGTGCCTCGACCGCTTCGGTGAGGGCACGGAGTTGTTGCGACAGTGCGCTCAGGCCGCCGACCTCGGCAAGGGCCTCGCGTTGGAGTGCGGTGGCCTCGTCGATCAGGGTTGCGGTGAGGCGGGCGCCGCTCGGGGTGATCGAGATGATCCGCTGGCGTTTGTCGTGGGTGCCCGGCCGTCGGGTGACGAGGTCGCGGTTCTCGAGGCGGCGGAGGGCGTGGGTGACGGTGGGTTGGGGACTGAGCGACGCAGCAGCGAGGTCGACCACGCCGAGATCGCCGAGGTCGTGGAGGACTGCGAGGACGCGCCATTCTGAACGAGCGACGCCGTAGCGGTTCAGGACGGCGTAGAAGGGCTCGGACAGTGTCTGGTCGGCGTGACGCAGGAGGTAGGGGAGGTAGCCCTCGAGAAAGCGCGGCGCCATGCCTCGATCGTAGATACATTCAGATGAATATGTCAATGGACCGACCTCATCGTCGGAACTGTCGACCGTATGGCCGCCCCGTCGCCTTTGCCCCTTGGTACGAGTTCTGCTCAACTCGGTTCATGGACATCCGTGAAGCGCTCTACACCACGCGAGCAATGCGACGGGTCAAGCCCGATCCGATCCCCGAGGACGTGCAGATGCGCATTCTCGATGCCGCGATCCGTGCGCCGAGCGGAGGGAACGGGCAGCAGTGGCGGTTCATGCTCGTCGACGACCCGGCCATCAGGGAAGAATTGGGAGAGCACTATCGGTTCTGCATCGATCAGTTGTGGAGCACGGTGTATGCAGAGCAGACCGCGGCGGCTGCCGATCCCCAGAGCGAATCCGATGAACAGTTCGGCCGCATCATCAACTCGGTCACCTGGGCGCAGGACAACTTTGCGACCTATCCACTCCTGTTGTTTGCGTTCGAGCGGGGCGACACGAGTGGTGGATCGATCTATCCGGCGATCTGGAGCGCCCAGCTCGCTGCTCGGGCCGAAGGCGTGGGGTCGTCGCTCACCACCGTGCTGGGGTACTGGAAGGGCGACGAGGTCAACGAGCTTCTCGGCGTCCCCACGGGCGAGGGCTGGAGGATGGCCGGTTGTGTCCCGATGGGCTATCCGACCGGCAGGTGGGGTGTCGCCAAGCGAAACCCCGTCCACGAGGTCGCCTACCGCAATGCGTGGGGCAGCGACATCGGTTTCACGATCGACGAGCCGCTCTGGCCCTGAGCGCTCCCGCTCGGATCTGGCGCACCACCGTGGCGCGTCGGTGACGCGCGAGCGAGAATCCTTGCCGTGCTCGACCCCGCGATGCTGCTCCGCCCCGACATCTTCGAGATCAATCGGCTTGCAGCCCGCCCGCCGCTCGAGCCGTACCCATCGGCGTCGGAGGCGCGTGTCGGTGGTGGTTCGCCATGGCGCCGCTCGCTCGACGGCGACTGGCGGTTCCGGCTCGTCGACGCGCCTGCTGCGGCACCGGCACGCTGGGCATTGCCGGGGACATCTGACGAGCGGTGGCGCACGATTGCCGTCCCGGGTTGTTGGACTCGCCAACACACCGGAGACCTGCCGCACTACACGAACATCGTCATGCCGTGGCCCGACACCGAGCCTCCGTACAGCCCATCGAACAATCCGACGGGGCTGCATCGCACGACCTTTCGGGTTCCTCGATTCTGGAGGGGCCGCGACGTGGTGTTGCATCTCGGCGGCTTCGAGAGCGTCGTCGCGGTGTGGTGCAACGGGGTGTTCGTCGGGGTGGGCAAGGACTCCCGGCTGCCGTCGGAGTTCGATCTCACACCGCACCTGACCACAGGTGACAACCTGCTTGCCGTCATGGTGATCCGCTGGTCCGATGCGACATGGATCGAGGATCAGGACCACTGGTGGCATGCGGGCCTGCATCGGTCGGTGCACTTGGAGGCGAGAGGTCGCACCCGCATCGATGATCTCCGAATCGAGGCCGACTACGACTCGGATCGTGGCACCGGCTCCCTCCGGGTGATCGGCCAACTCAATGTTCCACCGGCGGCGCACACACTTCGGGTCGTGCTCGAGACGCTCGGCGGGCGTCGACTACGTGGTGGCACGGCAACAGTGGATGACCGAGCCCGAGGCTCGATCTTCGCCGAGGTCCTGGCTGCCGAGGATTTTCTCGGCCACCTGGCCTCGGTCGAATTCGTCGATCTCGACATCGACCCGTGGACTGCGGAGACCCCGACGCTGTATCGGGTCGTCACGGAACTGGTCGACGCCAACGGTGCAGTCGTCGAAGCGCATCTGACCCGCGTGGGGTTTCGGCGCATCGAGCTGGCTGATCGTCGGCTCATGATCAATGGCGTGCCGATCAAGATCTTCGGCGTGAACCGGCACGATCATCATCCGGTCACGGGCAAGACCGTCACCGTCGAGGACATGCGAGACGAACTCGTGCTGATGAAGCAGCACAACCTCAATGCCATTCGGACTGCGCACTACCCGAACGATCACCGGCTTCTCGATCTGTGCGACGAGTTGGGGTTGTACGTGATCGACGAGGCGAACGTCGAGTGTCACGGGCGGGAGAAGGCCCTCGCCCACGACCCCCGGTACGAGGCCGCGATCATGTCCCGGGTCACGCGGCTTGTGGCCCGTGACCGGAACCACGCCTGTGTCATCGGTTGGTCGCTCGGCAACGAGTCCGGCCATGCGCCGGTGCACGAGGCAGCTGCTGCGTGGATTCGGCGGGTCGACCCGGGTCGATTCGTCCACCACGAGGGTGCGGAACGGTGGCGAAACGCATCGGCGGCAGACGCATGGTGTCGATCGCCGACTCCATCCGAACGCACGTCGAACGACGTGCTCACTGCGATGTACCCGCCCCTCCACACGATCGTCACGTGGGCTCGATGGGCGGAGCAGACGGGTGCCGATGATCGCCCGATGCTGATCTGCGAGTACTCCCATGCCATGGGCAACTCGAACGGATCGCTCGACCGGTACCTCGATGCATTCTGGTCCGAACCCGCAATCACCGGGGGTTTCGTGTGGGACTGGCGCGACCAGGGACTTGCCGAACGCGATGCCCACGGTCGGTTCTATTGGGCGTACGGCGGCCACTTCGGTGATGAACCGAACGATGCCAACTTCTGCATCAACGGACTCGTGGGCCCTGATCTCACTCCCCATCCTGTGATGCGGGAACTGGCGTGGGGATGTCGCCCCGTGACCGCCGAGTACGTGGGCGGGCGGCGGGTACGAATCACAAACCGACGTTTCTTCACCGGCATCGACGATCTGCAGTTGCGTTGGACGGTCGACGTCGACGGAACTCGGGTCGAGCGAGGGACAACAAACGTCGAGGTTCGTGCCGGCAGATCTGTCACGGTCTCGCTCCCGCTGCCTCGACAGCTACCCGACGGAGAAGCTCACCTGCTGGTCGAGTTCATCCAGCGCCGTTCGACCGACTGGGCTCGGAGGGGACATGTCGTCTCGTGGCAGCAGTTCCCGCTCGGCGGTCGGCCAGCGGCGAGACCGGCTCGGCGCCGCATCGTTGAGGTGGAGACCACCGAGACTGGAATCGCCGGCGTCCGCATCGACGGTGTAACGGTCGTCGACGGTGACATCGTGCCCTGGCTGTGGCGGGCCCCGACCGACAATGACGGTGTCCAGCAGGGTTGGATGAGCGAGATCCAGGGTCGCCGGCAGGCGTGGCTGCGATGGGGTCTCGAGGAGGCCGAGCTCGTCACAGACTCGCTGACCCGCCGTCGCCGGGGTGACGCCGAGCTCATCTCGATCGCTCGGCGACTTGTCGGTACAGACGAGGAGGCCCGCCATCGCACCACGATCACGATCGAGAATGGGCTGGCCCGATTCGACGAGCGCATCGACCTTCCGAGTCGCTGGCGAGACATGCCCCGGGTCGGTGTGCGCTTCGAAGTGCCTGCTTCCTTCGCCCGGATGGAGTGGTTCGGTCCTGGTCCACACGAGACATACCCCGACCGCAACTCGAGCGCCACGATCGGACGGTGGTCGTCGACGGTGGACGCGCAGTACCACCCCTACGTCGTGCCACAGGAGCATGCCGCCCATGTCGCCACTCGCTGGATGACGCTCAGGAACAAGGGTGGCCAGGGTTTGCGAGTCGAGGGTGGCCGGCCGCTCGTGATGACTGCTCGTTCGCATCATGACGCAGCCCTGACCGCCGCCGCGACCCTGGCGGAGCTCGAGCGATCAGGCACCACGGAGGTACACATCGATGCCGCCGTTCGCGGCCTTGGCACCGATGCCTGCGGACCCGACACGCTTCCCGAGTTCATCGTCGGCGCCGGCTCGCATCGCTGGACCTGGTACCTGGGCTCCGCCCGCTGAAGGGAGATATCGTCGATCCATGAGCGCTGCAGTGGCCAAGATCGGAGCGGTCGTGATCAATGTCTCGGACTTCGAGCGCGAGAAGGCGTTCTGGTCAGCGATGCTCGGAACCGGTGTTCGAACCGAGTTTCCGGGGTTTTGCTGGTTCGAACCGCAGCACCCCGGGGGTGTGATGCTTGCGCTGCAGGCATCATCGGAACCTGGAGCAACGTCGGGTCGGGTCCACCTCGACACCCAGGTCGACAATGTCGACGAGGCGCGCGCTGCCGTCGAGACGCTGGGTGGAACCTTCGTCGAGGAGCACGAGGCGGCGGGGTTTCGGTGGGCGATCATGGCCGATCCCGAAGGCAACCGTTTCTGTCTTGCGTCGGGTCACTGATGGACATCGACGTTCAGCCGATCGAGGGTGCCCGTTTCGGTGCTCGCATCTTCGGCGTCGAGCCGTCGGCCTTGCCCGATGATGCGGCGGCAGCCGACCTGCTTCGTCGGGCAGCGGTCGATCATCACGGCACGCTCGTGTTCGAGTTCGGACGCATGCTCGAGGTCGCTGAGCTCAACGCGCTCACCCGCGTGTTCGGCCACAACGAGTTCGCGCCGGGACTGATCACGGGCTACGGCAAGGGCAGGGTCGACGGTGAAGACGAGCTGACGGTCGAGGAACAGGTCGCCCGATTGGAGGCGCAGGGCATCGATCCGTACCTGCTCTTCCTCGGCAACGTGCATCCCCGGACCGGTGAACCGATCGAGACGGATGAGAAGTTTTTCGGTGAGTGGGAGTGGCACACCGACATGAGCTACATCCCGAACCCGCCGACGTTCACCCTGCTGCACGCTCGCCAGGTCCCGGAACGGGGCGGTGATACGGGATTCTGCAGCCAGGTCCTCGCCGCGCAGAGCCTTTCAGCCGAGCTTCGCAGGCGGGTGGAGGGCAAACGGATCAAGCACGATTCGACGTTTTCGAGCAACGGGGCGTTGCGTGTCGGCATGACCGAACCAGCGACGCCGATCGAGGCGATCGGCACGTACCATCCGATCCTGCGGCGGCTACCCGGAACCGAACACGAGGCGCTCTTTCTCGGTCGGCGGACCAACGGGTACGTGGAAGATCTGCCGCTCGAAGAGAGCGAGGCGTTGCTCGATGCCCTGTGGGCCCACGCAACGCAGGACGACTTCACCTATCGCCATGCGTGGCGTCGGGGCCAGGTTGTCGTGTGGGACAACCGGCTGGTGATGCACTGTCGCCACCCGGTCGATCCGTCAGAGACACGGTTCATGTGGCGAACACAAACGGTGGGTGAAGCAGTCGTTGCGTCGTCGGCATGACACATCATCGGCTGGTGGCGTCGGCACCGACGAACGGCCGGCGCGCAGCTAGGGATCGACCCAGCCGTTCGGTTCGCACCCATCGAGCCCCTTGGTCTGTTGCATCATGATCGGTGCGAGCTGACCGGGGCCGGGACAGCGGGGATGACCGGCGCCGAGGATGTAGTGACCGATCTCGTGGTTGACGAGATAGCGGCGATACGTCTCGAGATCGGCTGGCCACGAGTCGGTCGCGCCGAACCAGCGATCACTGTTGAACACGATCCAGCCGTTTCGCGCACACGAGTATCGACCGTTGGTCCGGAGCGGCCAACACAGCTGGTCGGTTCGGGCTGGTGTCGCAACGGTGACCGTGAACAGTCCGCCGTCGTCGACCAGGCGAAATCCCACACCCCGGCTGATCCACGATCGTTCGTCGCGAAGCGTCTCGACAACGAAGGTTGTGAATCCGGCTTCGGTGAGTTGCCCGTCGAACGACTCCTCGTCGATGTCGATCGAAAACTCGATCATCGGAGATCCGTCGATGTCGATGGTCGGGACGGTGGTTGTGGTTGTCGTCGTGACTGTCGTTGTCGTGGTTGGTTCGGTGGTGGTGGTCGGTGGGGTGGTGCTGGTCGTTGTGGGTGTGGTGACGGGGGTCGTGCCGGCGGTCGTCGTCGTGACGGGGGCCGTGATCGACACTGCCGGTGCTCCGACATCTTCGGCGCTACTGCAGGCGGCAAGCAGGAGTGCCGCTGCGAGTGCCACGGTGAGAATCCCTCGCATTGCGAGGCTCCGATCAGTTGTTCACCTTGATGACGAGTGCATCGCCCTGTCCGCCGCCGCCGCAGAGCGCTGCGACACCGATGCCGCCACCCCGGCGCTTGAGTTCATAGGCGAGATGGATGGCGATTCGGGCACCGGACATACCGATCGGATGTCCGAGCGCAATCGCGCCACCGTTGACGTTGACGATGTCGGTGGGGATGCCCAGGTCGGCCATCGATGCAATGGCAACGGCTGCGAACGCCTCGTTGAACTCGAACAGATCGACATCGGTGAGCGTCAGTCCCGCCCGTTCGAGTGCAACCATCGTCGCACGGCTCG
The DNA here is from genome assembly GCA_049437325.1 of Acidimicrobiales bacterium. GTDB lineage: Bacteria > Actinomycetota > Acidimicrobiia > Acidimicrobiales > Aldehydirespiratoraceae > UBA11606. The sequence continues at coordinate 9,159 of JBMTIM010000024.1, read as the reverse complement.
GCTGGGAGAGAAGCGACGTGTCAGGGCCGGCAACCTCGCCGTAGGCGATGATCTCGGCCAGTGGCTCGATGCCGAGCGCCTCGGCTTTCGCCTTCGTGGTGATGACGGCTGCTGCGCCGCCGTCGGAGATCTGCGAGGCGTTTCCGGCAGTGACGTTCCCAGCACCACCGAATGCGCCCTTCAGGCCGCTCAACGATTCCGCGGTGGTACCGACTCGGATGCCCTCGTCGTCGCGCACGACGATGTCTTCCCCCCGGCGCTGGGGAACGGTGACCGGCACGATCTCTTCGGCCAAGAGTCCATCTTTCTGCGCAATCGCAGCACGCTCGTGCGACAGCGCCGAATAGGCATCCATCGGCTCCCGGGCCATCTCGGCTGCGGCTGCGTAGCGCTCGGTCCCGGCTCCCATCAACTCGTGTTCGATCGAGCAGTAGAGGCCGTCGAGCGTGAGCGAGTCGTGCATCGTGGCGTCGCCGTAGCGGTACCCCTCGCGACCTTGCGGGAGGATGTACGGGGCCTGGGTCATCGATTCCATGCCGCCCGCCACGCACAGTTCGGCTTCACCCACAGCGATCTGGCGGTGGGAGAGGGCGATCGCATTGAGCCCCGACGGGCACGCCTTGTTGATTGCCGTCGAGGGAACGGAGAGGGGGATGCCACCCTTCAGCGCAGCCTGACGAGCGGGGACCTGACCTGCACCACCCTGGACCACCTGACCCATGTAGACGAAGTCGACATCATCGCCGGCCACGCCGGCCCGTTTCAGCGCTTCTTCGATTGCGAGCCCGCCGAGGTCGGTGCCGCTGAACGAGGCGAGCGCACCGGACATCTTGCCGATCGGGGTACGAGCGCCGGAGAGGATCACGGTTTCGGTCATGGCCCAAAACTACCGCCGCCAAGACCCGCAGACCTCGGCGCTGAGCGCTGTTCGGACCGTAGGTGAATGAACTGCCCATACGGAATGCTTCGAACCGAGGTGCCGAACGGCCCTCCTTGAGTCGTTGCTGCACTCAACCCACTGGCGGAAGCAGTGCGGCCAACAGGCCACCCCAATCAGCGATGCCGCAACCGTTCGCTCGGTTGATCGTGGCGTCGACTGCGTTGTCCTCGATCGATCCCGTGATGTGAGCGAGCTGGGGACCGCCGTATTGCTGGGTGCACCCCAGTTCAAGATGGTCGTCGGTGAGGAGTCGGTTACGAACGTCACGTTCGTCGAGGGCAAGACAGGCTCGGCCGGCATCGAGTGCGGTTTCGCCGGTGAAGGTCGCGGTGTCCCCTCGGCAGACAAGTCGATACGTGCGGGTCGCTCCGTCGCCTGGGTCGACGTCGATCACGATGTCGGCGATCGGGTACGGACCGGCGCCGAGTGGCTCGTCGGTGGGTTCGGGTTCGGGTTGGGGTTGGTCGGTGGTTTCGGGTTCGGGTTGGGGTTGGTCGGTGGTTTCGGGCTCGGGCCGGTCGTCGAGACTGCCGTTGACCGAGGGACTGTCGCCAGCGGCGACGGTGCCGTCGTCGCTGCACGACACTGCCATGACGATGGCGAGCGCGATCGTTGTGAGTTGCCGAAGTCGGCTCATGTCGGTCGTACTCCCTCGATGGATGACAGGCATCAGTCTGACGAGTTCCAGCTGCCTGCGGTTCCCGCCTTGGCGACAAATCCCGGTGTGCGATCATCGGGTCGTGGAGATCAACTGCTGGGAGCGTCGAGGAGGGAAGACGACGTTGCGGGTTCCGAGACCGAAGCCGGAGCTCATAACGGCGTTACAGGCGGCGATCGACGAGGTACGCGCAACCGACAGCGACGACATCTCGGTTGCGTCGGAGGTGCCGTCTTCAGTGCCAGCGTGGCTTCGAAGCGCAGCCCGCCTCGTCTTGGGTCTTGGGTCGGTACTGGTCACCGTGCTGTTGCTTGCACTGTTCGTCGTCGACACCGAGACGCGCGGCACCCTCGTCCTGAGCCTCGTCGTCGTGATCGGAGTTGGTGGTCTGTTCGTCATGGTCGTGGGGCGACTCGACGTCACGGTCACGATTCACCGCAATGGCCAGCTCGTCCGGAAGGGCTGGAACGGTTTCACCAAGATCGACCTGCGAGACTGTCAGCGGGTGACCATCAACGCCGACCGAAGCACTGGCACTGACGAGTCCCACCTGCCCGTCGATCGATGGCGCCAACGACACCGCCCGGACACCTGACGACGATCGTCTTCACCAGCTCACCACCCGCGGGCCGCCCACTCGTCGAGGCTGGGAGCTTCGGCCCCGATCGTGGTGTCGAGCCCGTGGCCCGGCAGCACGATCGTGTCGGGGTCGAACCGACGGAACATCCGATCTTCGATGCTTTGCATGATGGTCGGGAAGTCACCCCCCTCGAATTGGGTCGCTCCCGGGCCTCCCGGGAAGAGGGTGTCGCCGCTGAACAACAGCGGTGCACCTTCGACGCTGAACGACATCGACCCTGGGGTGTGACCGGGGGTGTGATGCGTATGGATGCGAAGTCGACCGATCTCGATGACGGACTCGTCTTCGAGGATGTAGTCGTAGGAGGGAAGCATCGCAGCGTCCTCCGCGGTGATCCCGACCTCGTACCCGGCATCACGAATCTCGGGCACCGCTTGGATGTGGTCCCAGTGGCCATGGGTTTCCAGCACGGTCCGCACGCCCAGGCTCTGGCAGAGCTCCAGAAGTTTCTCGTGCTCGTTGGCAGCGTCGAGCAGCACAGCCTCACCGGTCTCGTGGCAGCGGATCACGAACACGTTGTTGTCCATGGGGCCGACCACGTATCGGTAGACCTCGACTCGGCTGTCAGACCAATGCGGTGTCATCTCTGCTCCCTCCGACGTCCGTCGTCACGGTATCGGCCCGGCTGGAGACCATCCAGCAGGTCAGGCCGCGTTCTCGTCCTCGACGACGAGGCGGGCATGCCCGGCCTCGATCCCTGGCAAACCGCAGAACCAACAGGTGGTGGCGGTGTCGCCCCGCCAGGTGACCTCACAGCGCGGACAGGCGTGAAGAACCCGCGGCGCACGGCTGTCGCTCGGAGGTTTCGTCTGCCTCACAATCGTCACCCTAAGCCGATGCAGATGGCGGATTGGGTGATCCCTCGCTGCCGGTAGCCTCATCGGCGGCGAATCCGCGCCGCACCGAGATCGACGAGAGCGAGATCACCATGGCGACCATGTGTCCCAATGCCGACGGTTCCAGCCCGAAGCAGCAGGAGTTCGACGAAGCACCTCCGATGTGCATCGACCCCGAGAAGACCTACACCGCCACGATGGTCACCACCTTGGGCACGATGGTCATTCATCTCAACGCAGCGCAGGCGCCGAAGACGGTCAACAATTTCGTCACGCTGGCCCGGTATCACTACTACGACGGCATCATCTTCCACCGCATCATCAACGGCTTCATGTGTCAGGGTGGCGATCCGACCGGGACCGGTCGTGGTGGCCCCGGCTATCGGTTCGAAGACGAACTCCCGGCACCGGGCCGCTATGAGATCGGGTCGGTCGCGATGGCGAACGCCGGTCCGAACACCAACGGGAGCCAGTTCTTCATCGTGTCGGGTCCGAGTGGTGTCGGGTTGCCGCCGCAGTACTCACTGTTCGGCAAGGTCGTGAGTGGACTCGAGGTCGTCGACGAGATGCAGCGGGTCGAGACCGACCGTATGGACCGTCCCCACGCCGACGTGGTCATCGAGTCGGTCACGATCGAGGAGAGCTGAACATGGCGATCACCACGCTCGGGGTCATCGGAACCGGCGCAATGGGGTCGGGGATCATCGAGGTCGCCGCAAAGGCCGGTGTGACGGTGATTGCCCGCGACATCAACCCTGCTGCGGTCGAGGCTGGGCAGGGCAAGGTCGAGGGTTCGATGGCCAAGGCCGTCGAACGAGGCAAGCTCGACGACGCGGCGCGTGCTGCCGCTGCAGCCAACATCACGTGGACGACCGAGATGGCGGATCTTGCTCCCTGTGATCTCGTCATCGAGGCCGCACCGGAGAACCTCGACCTCAAGAAGGCGATCTTCACCGAGCTCGACGGCATCCTCGACGCCGAGGCGATCATCGCCACCAACACGTCGTCCTACCCGATCATCGAGGTTGCGATGGTCACCGAACGCGCCGACAAGGTCATCGGGATGCACTTCTTCAACCCGGCGACGGTCATGAAGCTGGTCGAGGTCATCTCGACACAACGAACGTCCGATGCCACGAAGACCGCGGCAGACGCGTTCGCCACCGACGTGCTGGGGAAACGGGTCGTGCATTGCAAGGACCGAGCCGGCTTCGTGGTCAACATGTTGCTCGTGCCATACCTCTGCCAGGCGATGCGGATGTTCGAGAACGGCCACGCCTCGGCGCCCGACATCGACGAGGCGATGAAGCTCGGTGCCGGCCACCCGATGGGCCCACTCGAGCTGAGTGACATGATCGGCCTCGATGTGATGCTCTGGACCGCCGAGTCGCTCCACGACGAGTACAACGAGGCGTTCTACGCCCCGCCACCGCTGCTTCGGCGCATGGTTGCCGCTGGCCAACTCGGGCGCAAGACCGGCCAAGGCTTCTACAGCTACTGACCCCGACAGCGCCATCGCTCCCAGTGCTCGCGCCCTGGTCTGCGACAGAGGGTTGGGCAACTCGACGCTGCTCGGCCCGCCGGACGGGCGTTACGAGACCGTCCGCTGACCGACGCTGCTGGCGTTCCGGGCCCGCCAGGCGCGGGCGTCGTCTCTGGCTTCGACCTCTGCAGGTATCGACAGGTAGGCCTCGCGATGGTGGCGATGGCGAAGCAGACCGAGTGCGTAGTGCCGCAGGTACCGCAGCGAGAAGCGGACGTAGCCGAGCTCGGCGTATTGGCGGACATGAACGAGTTCGTGGGCCATCAGTTCTCGGTCGCCGTCGTGATCACCGTCGTTCTTGAGAAAGATCCAACGCCCGATGGTCATACCGGAAGCGCCACGCGGCAGCACCGGGACGGTAACGATCCGGACGCGCCTCGCCAGATCGGCGTCGATCACGTCGTACGATGCGAGTTCGGGACCTTCGAGACGGCGCACTGCGGTCACGATAGGCCAGCGACCGACCGAGGGGGACAGCGCATGGTCAGCGATCACTACACCCGGGTGTCCGATCTGGCAGCCACGATTCTCGCTGCCTACGGCGATACCGACATCGGGATCGACGATCTGGCTCCAGCCGACGAGTTCCACCTTGGAGGGGCTGCTGCAACTGCGGCGCTGGCTGCCGACCTCGGCCTCGATGCCGATGATCACCTCCTCGACATCGGGTGCGGGGTCGGGGGCCCGGCTCGTCGGTTTGCCACGCTGTCGGGGTGTCGGGTCACCGGTATCGACCTGACCCCGTCGTTCGTCGACGCCGCTGCGTCACTGTCGGAGGCGGTCGGACTCGCCGACCGCACGCGGTTTGTGGTGGGTGATGCAACGAATCTGACCGTCGATCCGACCGTCACTGCGGCCGTGTTGATGCATGTCGGGATGAATGTTTCCGACAAACGAACGCTCTTTGCCGCTATTGGCGGTCTCCTTTCGCCAGGAAATCGCTTTGCGATCTACGACATCATGCGAGTGGGTGATGGCGATTTCGACCTTCCCCAGCCCTTCGCCAGCCAACCGGGGCACGCCCACGTCGAGACACCGGCGGCCTACCTCACTGCACTCGAAGCGGCCGGATTCACTGCTGCGACACCGGTCGATCGGACCGAGATGGCGCTGCGGGCTGCGGCGGCCGCCGCCGAGCAGGGTCCTCCCCCTGCATCACTCGCAACCGTGATGGGACCCGACTTCCAGACCATGTTCACGAACCTGGGCGCAGCGTTGCGAAGCGGCATCCTCGCTCCGGTGCAGATCATCGCAACGCGCTGAACCTCAGCGGATGTTCCAGTCCGCCAGGAGGGCAGGGAGGTCGCTCAACGACTCGATCACCGGGGCGTCGTGGTCTCCCGTGTGTTGCTCGTGGCTCCAGGTGACGTGGTACGGCACGTGGACGGCTCGGCCCCCGAGCGCCATCACCGGGAGCACGTCGGAGGGCAGGGAGTTGCCGACCATGACGAACTGCTCCGGTTCGACACCGTGGAGACCGAGCACACGTCGATAGGTCGAAACGTCCTTGTGGGCGACGACCTCGGTCTGCCAGAACCGTTCTTTCAGACCACTTGCGTCGATGCGGGCCAGCTGGTGGTAGAGGTCACCCTTGGTGATGAGCATCAGCGTGAGATCGGCGAGCTCGTCGAGCACCTCGACGACACCGTCGAGCAACTCGACGGGTCGATCGAGAAGGGCATGCCCCATGTCGACGATCCCGGCGATGAGGGCTGCGTTCGCCTGACCGTCGGACACTGCGATCGCTGTTTCGATCATCGACAGTGTGTGCGCCTTCACGCCGTAGCCATAGCGGGGCATGTTGCGCATTTCGATCTCGAAGAGTCGATCCTCGATCGTGTCCGCATCACCCCACTCGGCCAGCAGCGCCTCGAACTCGCGTTGGCTGGCCTGAAAGCCGTCCTCGTTGTGCCACAGCGTGTCGTCGGCGTCGAACCCGATGATCATGCATCGAGCGTAACTCGGGCCATTTGTGGGGCTCTGCGGTGGTTATCCACAGATGTGGTGAGGATCCCAGAGGCTGTCAGACCCCTTCGGTACCTTCCGCGTCATGGGGTCGTGTCAGCGTCCGACATGCGGTCGAGAGCAGGCGGGGATCCTGCTGTCGCACTACGGCGAGCACCGGGTCGAGTTGCTCTCGCTCGGTGACCCGACCGGTGACCGCTACGGAACCGCGCTCTGTGCCGTGCACCTCGAGCGAGCCTCGGTCCCCAACGGCTGGACGCTCACCGATCGGCGAGGTGCCTCGACGGTGGTGTCGGGCGGCCCTGCTCCAGCGCGGCCCCGTACGCACGGTGCCCCCGGATCATCGACCAACGCTGACGATGTGCGGGGTGGAGCTAACGATGCACCACAGATGCACTGGGCCCCACTGCGAGGCCGCGACGTCCCCGATGCCGTGGCATCGGTGCGGTCACCGCTCCTGCGTCGGGCGTTCCTCGGCGACGAGATCCCCGAGAGCTTCACCGGGATCGAGCGGACGCATCATGAGGTCGACGGCAACCCAGAGAGTCTTGCAGGTGGGGTGGAGAACCGCAGGAACGACGATGGCGATGCACAGCGGAACGATCGACAGGCGCACTGCGTCGACGTCGGGCCACAGCACCCACACGCCGGCAAGGACGCTGATGAGAATCAGGCCGAAGGTGACGATCGTGCTCATGATGACCGCACCGAGGAAGTGACCTGGCTGACGCTCGAAACGGAAGCCACAACGCGGACACGTTTCGCTCAGGGCGACCACTCGGCGCGTGAGTCGGCGTTGGCCACACACGGCGCACGCACGGCTGAGGCCTCGCCAGAAAAGACGGCCGTTGCTGGGGGTCGGTCTGGTCTCCACGATCCCGAGCCTACGGTGGGTCAGCTACGCCTCGCCGTGTGATCAGCGTCGAGGCATTCCTGTCGGCTCGGATCACCCGGGTTGCCATCGTGGGGTTGTCGCTCACGTTGGCGTTGCTCGTGGCATCGGTGGTGTGGCCGAACGCCGCCGGCGAGATCGAGGCCCCCGAGCAGGCCGCCGAGGCCAGTGCATCGTCGACCACCATGCCGGCGATCACCTCGAAGCCGACGACGACCATGCCGGCGACGACCAGCACCACGACCACAGCGCGGCCCTACCTCGGGTGGGTCGATCCGACCTCTGTCGGTGCGCCCTACGGTGAGACGGTCGACGGGTTGTTGACGTTCCGGGGCAACCCGACCCGGACCTTCTACGGGCGGGGCCCAGTGCCCAGGGACCCGGTGGTGGTCTGGTCGTACCCCGATCGAGCGATGTGTTCGACAACGACGGTCGGTGGCGAGGCGACCACTTGGTGCGGGTCGGGGTGGACCGGCCAGCCAGCAGTCTTCGAACGCGACGGCGAAACCTGGGTGGCGTTCGGCGCGTACGACCGCAACGTCCACTTTCTCGACTTCGAGACCGGCCGGGCAAAACTGCCGCCGTTCCCGACCGGCGACATCATCAAAGGATCGGTCACCATCGATCCGGACGGCTATCCGCTGCTGTACACCGGGAGCCGCGACAACAACTACCGAATCATCGCCTTCGACGGGGAGGAACCCCGCGAGCTGTGGGCGCTCAACGCCTACGACGTTGCGCCGACCAAGTGGAACAACGATTGGGACGGAGCTGGGTTGATCCTGCGCGGTCATCTGTTGATCGGCGGTGAGAACTCCCAGTTCCACATCGTCGAACTCAACCGGGGCTACGACGAGAACGGAGCTGTCACGGTCGATCCCGAACTCGTGTTCAACCGGCCCGGTTGGGACGATGAGCTGATTCGAGCGGTCGGAAACAATGTTTCGATCGAAAGTTCGGTCGCCATGTCGGGCAACGTCGTGTACTTCGCGAACAGCGGTGGGCTGATCCAGGGCTGGGATCTCGCCGGCCTCGAGCACGACCTCGATGTGCTGCGGGTGTTCCGGTTCTGGGCGGGGGACGATGCCGACGCCACGCTGGTGATCGACGACGAGGGCATGCTCTACGCCGGGATCGAGTACGAGCGCGGGACCGCTCGGAGCCGAGACGTCGGTCAGATCATCAAACTCGACCCGACGAAGCCACCCGACGAGGCGCTGCTCTGGGGGGTCGATCAGCGACCGAGGCTCGATTCGGGCGTGTGGGCAACCCCGGGTCTCCATGCCGACCTGTTGATCGTGCCGACCGACAGTGGTGACGTCCTCGGCCTCGATCGATTCACCGGTGAGGAGCGGTGGCGGATCGATCTGGTCGGGCCCACATGGGCCTCACCGGTCATCGTGGATGATGTGTGGATTCAGGGCGACTGTGGTGGCACGCTGCACGCCTTCGATGTCTCCGACACGACGGTCGAACCACCGAAGCTGTGGGAGATCGACCTCGGGGGCTGCATCGAGTCGACGCCGGCGCTGTGGAACGGGAAGATCATCGTCGGCACCCGCTCCGGTTTCGTCTTCGCGGTCGGAGCCCGCCCGGAGGGGTAGCGCGGGCGGCGCGACGCGGTCCCGGCGCCGACGTCAGGACGGCTCCGGGTCCCCCGACCGCATCGCCTCGGGCAGTCCCGG
>JBMTIM010000023.1:0-49157 GCA_049437325.1 Acidimicrobiales bacterium | reverse complement strand
CCACGATCGGCAGTCGGGAGTACATCGACGGTGCCGTCCACTCGTCGACCAACGCAGATCTGGTCGCCACGCTGGGGTTCGACCTCGTGATCATCTCGTCGGTCAAGACGGCAACCCCGGACGCTCGCAGCTGGACCGGCGATGCGGAGCGTTCGTGGTTCAGCAACAAACTCGACAGTGAAGTCGCCGAGATCCGAAGCAGAGGCACCGCGGTCGTCGTCATCGAGCCGGCCGAACCCGAGCTGGCCGAACTGTCGCGAACCGACGACACGCTGCGTCGTCGGGCCTGCCAAGCCGGGCGCGCCGCCACCGAGCGAGTGCTCGCCGGTCGAGACGGCGACGGCATCCGAGCGATCCTCGGCACCGCCGCCAAGTGATCCGCTAGCAACCGCCTCCGGTGCTGGGGCGGTCGGGAATCGATGTGTCGATCACCTCGAGATGAACGTGCGCGTTCGACGGCTCGGCGGTGAACTCGTCGACCTGTGACTCGAAGGGCAGCACCCGACCCGACGAACCGATCACCGTCGTGCCGGCAACGACGTTGTCGCCCACACCGACCGCGAGACCTTCGAAGTGGAAGATCTTCAGTTCCCAGCCGGGACGGCCCGCAGGTTCGATCACCACGAAGTTGTCGGAGTGGTCGCAGTAGAGCGTGTAGGTCCCGGCGCGGATCACCACACCGGTGACGGGAGCGATGATCGCTTCGTCGGGGGGCACCACGATGTCGGCGGCTGTGCGCGACCCGGTCCCCCGCCCGCGCGACGCCAGCGTCACCCAGTCGGTGATTCCCACGACGTCGAGTTGAAAGGCGCCGTCGTGGCCCGACTCGTGGAACCCGACCGTCTCGTATCGAGCGACGGGCAAGAGGACAGCGAGATCCCCGGCCCATGCGAACTGGATGTGGCCCACCTCGTGGTATTCGAGCGGCACCGTCGTCGCCGTGGTCGTCGTTGTTGTGGGGCTCAGCGTCGTGGTCGGTTGACCCCCAGGTGCCCCGGTCGTCGTCGAGACCGTCGGCGCACCCGTCGTGGTCGAGTCGCTCGGGACGGCATCGGGTGAGCCGGACGGCTCGGTCTCGCCTTCGTCACCGCCGGGAGACACCCTCCCCTCGGGCAGATTCGGCGCCCAACTGGTGGTCGAGACCGGTGCAGTCGTCTCGACCACAGCACCAGCACCTGGGCTCGGTGCCGCCTCGATCCCGACCTTGCCGACGTCGGAGCCGGTCGTGGTCTCGACCGACACCGTGCCACACCCGACCAACCCCATCACCCCAACTGCAATCGTGACGAGGGGGATGCGCCGCATGGCCCGCATCGTACGAGCCTCCCACCTCCTCGTTGACTCACCCTGCACCGGTAGCCTCGACGTCGTGCACGAGCGGTTCGACGACCATCCCTTCATCCGGGCCTGCCGGGGCCTTCCCCACGACCGGGTCCCGGTGTGGTTCATGCGTCAGGCCGGGCGGTCGCTGCCGGAATACCGCGCCATTCGCGGCAGCGGCACCATTCTCGATGCGATCGCCGACCCGGACCTGTCGACCGAGATCACACTGCAACCGATCCGCCGCTACGACGTCGACGCAGCAATTCTCTACTCCGACATCGTCGTTCCCGCCCATGCGATCGGATTCGGCCTCACCGTCACCCCCGGTGTCGGTCCCGAGGTGGAGGAACCATTCCGCCACGAGGACGACCTCACCCGTCTCCGTCCACTCGACCCCGAAGCCGACACGCCGTACGTGCTCGAGACCGTCCGGCAACTTGTCGCCGAACTCGACCGGCCGCTCATCGGGTTCGCCGGGGCACCCTTCACCGTCGCGTCCTACCTGATCGAAGGTCGCCCGAGCCGCGACTATGTGAACACCAAGGCGATGATGTTCGCCAACGAGGGACTCTGGCACGCCCTGTGTGACCGCCTCGCCGACCTGGCGATCACCTCACTTCGCAGCCAGATCGACAACGGTGCCTCGGCGGTCCAACTCTTCGATTCGTGGGCCGGATCGCTCAGCCCGGCGCAGTACCAGCGCTACGTCTTCCCGCACAGCCAGAAAGTGCTCGACGCGATCGCCGACACCGGCGTGCCCCGCATCCATTTCGGCGTGACCACCGGTGAACTGCTCCCACAGATCGCAGCCACCGGGGCTGACGTCGTCGGTGTCGACTGGCGGGTTCCGCTCGGGGCCGCCCGTGAACGGGTCGGCGACGGCACAGCACTGCAGGGCAACCTCGACCCCACCGTCGCCTTCGCCGGCGTCGAGATCGCCTGCGACGCCGCTCGCGACGTGCTTGCGGCAAACGCCGGGCACCCCGGTCACGTGTTCAACCTCGGCCACGGGGTGATGCCGGCGACCGATCCCGACGTCCTTGCCGAGGTCGTTCGGGTGGTCCACCAGGAGGGCACCGTCGACCACAGAGCATCCGAGACCCCGTGAGCGACCGGGTCGTGGTCGTGGGCGGAGGCATCTCCGGCCTTGCCGCAGCCCACGAGGCCGCCCGCCTCGGGCGGGATGTGACGGTGTTGGAGGCGACCGGTCGCGTCGGCGGCAAGATCGACTCTGGCTTCGTCGACGGTGCCGCCCTCCCCTTCCCGGTCGACATGGCCGCCGACGGCTTCCTGGCTCGCCAGCCCGAGGTCGTCGATCTGTGCCACGAACTCGGGCTCGGCAACGACCTCGTGTCGCCCACCGGTGCGCAGGCGTTCATCTGGGCGAACAGAGGACTGCGCAGCATCCCCTCACCATCGGTGCTCGGCGTCCCGTTCGACGTCGATGCCGTCGCGGTCAGCGGCATCGTGTCCGAGGCCGGGGTCACCGATTTTGCGGCGCGGATCGACACGGTTGCCGCGCCACTCGTCGCGGACGCATCGGTAGGAGAGGTCTTGCGACCCCGTGTCGGTGACGAGGTCTTCGAACGCCTGATCGACCCGCTGCTCGGGGGGATCAACGCAGGTAACGCCGACGGTTTGTCGATCGACGCCGGCGCAGCCCAACTCGCCGCCGCCGCGAGGGTCGGTGGCTCGCTGCGGGACGCGCTCCGCAGACAGGTGAGTGAGGTGCAGGCAGCTGCTGCCGGACCGGTGTTCAACGGTGTGAGCGGCGGGAACCGTCGCATCATCGACGCCCTCCACACCACACTCGGCGATCGAGTTCGAACCGGCGAGGCCGTCAGGCGACTCGAACGCGACGGCACCCGCTGGTTGGTGCGCACCGAAGCTGCGAGCTATCCGGCCGACCGCGTTGTGCTTGCGACCCCCGCCTGGGTCAGCGCCGATCTCGTCTCGCCCCATGCGCCCGATGCTGCTGCCCTCCTCAGCGAACTCGCCTACGGCGACGCAGTCCTCGTCACCTTCGTGATCGACAGGGCCAACATCGAGCACCCACTCGACGGGTCGGGCTTTCTCGTACCGCGCACCGAGGGTCTGCTGATGACGGCGTGCTCGTGGGCATCGTCGAAGTGGGCCCACTACGACGACGGCACCCATGCGATCCTGCGGGTGTCGGCGGGCCGCACCGACGATCTGCGGTGGCTCGAGCTGACTCCCGAGAAGCTTGTCGCCCAGCTCTGTGCCGAACTCGCCGAGACGGTGGGCCTTCGCGGCGAACCGATCGTGCGTCTGACCCCGTGGAAGCAATCGCTCCCCCAGTACCGGCCCGGTCATCTCGATCGCTGCGACGCCCTCGACGACAAGCTCGCGGTCTCCATGCCCGGCGTCAGGTTGACCGGTGCGCAGATGCGCGGACTCGGGCTCCCCGCCTGCGTGCGGCAGGGCCGTCTGGCCGGCGCCGAGTAGGTCGATCGCCTACCAGTTCGGGACGTTCCTCGGCGCGAACCGTCACGACCTCTTCCCGCAGCGCCCGTCACGTCGCTGTGACGTCTGCCACAATGTTGCGATTGTGTGACAAACACGGCGTAGCTTTTCGTGAGCTTGTTGGCGTCGGTGATTCGCCCGCCCCCTGCCCACGACCAGCGGTCGTGAGAACGGATCGCCAGAACAGACGCTCGATCGGGCCCCTGCCCGAGGAGGAACCCCTCATGAGCATCCGAATCCGCCTTGCCGCGTTCGCCGTGGGCGTCATGCTGATCGGCTCGGCCTGCACCCCCCAGGAAATGGCGCTGTACCTCGAGTCGACCGCCCCGACCCGCGAGGTGCTGTCGTCAGACGAACTGCTTCGGCTCCGGATGTGCGAGTCGACCGACAACTATCGAGCGATCTCGCCGTCTGGCACCTACCGCGGCGCCTACCAGTTCGACCAGACCACCTGGGACGACGTCGCCGGCCGGCACTTTGCCTGGCTCACCGGCATCGACCCGATCGACGTCGAACCCTGGTGGCAAGACGCCATGACCCGGGCCCTGTGGAGCGAACGCGGTCGTCAGCCATGGCCCGTCTGCGGCAAGAAGGTCTAGGTCGCTAGCCTCGCGGCTGTGCATCGGCCGCGAAACGCCAGGTGATGACGAATCGCCGAACTCAGGCCGTTGCGTCCGGTCTGCTGATCGCCGCAGGGCTTCCGCCGTGGGGTTGGGGACCACTCGCGCTGCTCGGCATCGCCATCTGGTTCCGGCTGATCGGCCTCGCGTCGGCGCGTCGCCGTTTCGGCCTCTCGGCCGTAGTCGGTCTGGCATGGGCCACGCCCGCCACCCTGTGGATGGTCGACCTCACCGCCCTGGGATGGCCGATCGCCGTGCTCATCTTCGCCGCGTTGACCGGCGTCATCGGCGCCGCCACCCCCGCCGATGACGGGTGGACCCGACGGTGCGCCTTCGTCGGGGCGCTCGTCCTGATCGAGTTGCTTCGCTGGAACCAGCCATTCGGCGGCACGCCCATCGCGACCTACGCCATGATCGGCGTCGGCACACCATGGGCACTGAGCGCCCGACTCTTCGGCTCGCCACTGCTGGCCGGGCTCGTCGCCCTTGCCGGTGTCGGCGTGGCCGACCTCTTCGAACGCCGGTGGCTGCCGGCACTGGGAATTGCCACCGCCCTCAGCCTTGGCACGGTCGGGGGCAACCTCGCCGGTAACGCCGTCGAAACCATTGCCACGATCGATGTTGCCGTGGTGCAGGGCGGCGGGCCCCAGAACACCCGAGCCGACATCTGCGAGACCCGCGCCGTGTTCGAGCGGCACATGGAAGCCAGTGCATCGATCGACCGTCGTGTCGACCTCGTACTCTGGCCCGAGGACGTCGTCCACCCCGCTCCCGACGAGCGGCCGACCCCTGATCGATGCACCGACCCGCTGCTCGGCATCACCGAGGCAACCGAACGACTCACCCAGCACGCTGCCGACGTCGACGCCGTCGTCATCAGCGGTTGGTTCCGACGCACCGACGACGGTCGTGCGAACGCGAACTATTCGATCGCCCAATCGCCCGACGGCACGGTGACCGATCGCTACGACAAGGTGCTTCTGGTCCCCTTCGGCGAGTTCGTGCCGCTGCGTTCGATGATCGAACGCTTCTCCGACGAACTCCCGTCTCGCGACGTCCGGCCCGGCACCGAGCCCGCAGTGCTCGACACCGACATCGGCCGATTCGGGGTCGTCATCTCCTGGGAGGTGTTCTTCGACCATCGCGCCCGAGACGCGATCGGCAACGGCGGTCAGGCACTCCTCAATCCCACCAACGGATCGAGCTACTGGCTCACGATCGTGCAGACGCAACAGGTGGCATCGAGTCGTCTCCGGGCGATCGAGACCGACCGCTGGGTCCTCCAAGCCGCACCCACCGGCTTCTCGGCCGTCGTGCACCCCGACGGACACGTCGAACAACGCACGGCCATCAGCGAGCAGAAGGTGCTGTACGACACGATCGAACTGCGCAGCGGCACAACCCTTGCGGTCCGGTGGGGCGCCTGGCCCATGATCGTCTTCGGAGTAGTGGCGCTGGCCGTGGCCTGGAGGCCGGGCCGAACCGACTCACACCTCGATCAGGAGCGTGACCGGTCCGTCATTGACCAGAGCGACCGCCATCTCGGTCCGGAAGCGTCCGGTCTCGACGACGGCACCACTGGCCCGTAACGCATCGACGACCACCTCGACGAGTGGCTCGGCGAGCTCGGGACGGGCGGCATCGGAGTACCCCGGGCGGCGTCCCCTGCGAGTGTCGCCATACAGCGTGAACTGACTGACCACGAGCACCTCGAGACCGTCGTCGGCTGCGCTGCGGTTCATCACCCCATCGGCATCGTCGAAGATCCGCAGGTTCCAGATCTTGTCGGCCAGCTTGACAGCAAGGGTCTCGGTGTCGTCGTGGGTGACGCCGACCAGAGCCCCGACCCCCGGTCCGATTCGGCCGACGACGTCCCCCTCGACGGTGACCGATGCCTCACGTACTCGCTGGACCAACGCTCTCACGGGTCGCAACCTACCCCCCGGTAGCCGTAGCCTTGACGCCCTATGCCGTGGACGCCCCCCGATCCCGACGCGCCACTTCGGATCGCGTACCTGACCTACCGGGGCAAGCCCCACGTCGGTGGCCAGGGCGTCTACAGCCGTCACCTCACCAAGGCGCTCGTCGATCTCGGCCACCACGTCGAGGTGTACGGCGGGCCGCCCTACCCCATCATCGACGACCGCATCCCGTTTCACCCACTTCCCAGCCTCGACATCTGGGCCGATCCGCACCCGATGCGCAAGCCGCGGTTGTGGGAGTGGAAGGACTGGACCGACGCACTCGAGCACCTGTCGTTCGCAACCGGCAACTTCTCCGAGCCGATGGCGTTCAGCTGGCGGGCCTGGCGAGAACTGCGCACGCGCCGCAACGACTTCGACCTGATCCAGGACAACCAGACCCTCGGCTGGGGCATCCTGCGGCTCCACCGAGAGGGATGGCCGATCCTCGAGACGATCCACCACCCGATCACCGTCGACCGCAAGCTCGAACTCGAACACGCCCGGACCCCGTGGGAGGCGTTCGGCAAACGCCGCTGGTACGCCTTCACCAAAATGCAGACCCAGGTCGCGCGGCGCATGCCCCGCATCCTCTCGGTGTCGGAGAATTCCAAACAGGACATCGCCGCAGACAAGGGAGTCGACCTCGACAAGATCCATGTCGTTCCCGTCGGTGTCGATCCCGACCTGTTCCTGCCGGTACCCGGCGTCGAACGGCGACCCGGCCACATCGTCACCACAGCCTCGGCCGATGTCGCCATGAAAGGCCTCAAGTTCTTGCTCGAGGCCGTCGCCAAACTCCGGACCGAACGCCACATGGAACTCACCATCATCGGGAAGCGCCGGCCCGACTCCCATGCGTCGCAGACCATGACCGCGCTCGGGCTCGACGACTGTGTCAACTTCGTCAGCGGGGTGCCCGACGAACGCATCGTCGAGCTCTACAGCGAAGCCGAACTGGCCTGCGTGCCATCGCTCTACGAAGGCTTCTCGTTGCCCGCGATCGAGGCGATGTCGTGTGGCGTGCCCCTGGTGGCCACGACCGGTGGAGCCCTTCCCGAGGTCACCGGCAACCACGGCGAGACCTGCTTCCAGACCGAACCCGGCAACAGCGATGCACTGGCCGCCACGATTCGTGATGCCCTCGACGATCCAGAGCTTCGGGCCAAGGTCGGTTCGGCCGGTCGCGACCGGGTGAAACACCAATGGTCGTGGCGCCACACCGCCATCAAGACCGTCGACCAGTACCGGGCGGTACTGGCCGAGCATGCAGAGCGGATCAACGGCTGATGTTGACCGTCGATTACACGAAGTTCGACGTGCGAGCCGGTGACCTCCTGCTCGACCTCGGGTGCGGGTTCGGTCGCCACACCTACGAGGCGCTGGTGCGGGGCGCCCATGTCGTGAGTTGCGACATGGCGCTGCCCGAACTCGAGGCGATCCGCAACACGGCGCCGATGCTGATCGACGACGGCCTGTTCGACGAACAACTGCTGCACGTGCAGGTGCAGGGTGACGGCACGTCCCTGCCGTTCCCCGACAACACGTTCGACAAGATCATCGCCAGCGAAGTCCTCGAGCACATTCCCGACGACATTGCGGCGTACGACGAGTTCTTTCGAATTCTGAAGCCCGGAGGCACGATCGCCGCAACCATCCCGGCGACCCTCCCCGAGCGGCTGTGCTGGAAGATCAGCGACGAGTACCACGCCCCCAAGGCGGTCGGTGGTCACGTTCGGATCTACACCGAGTCGGAGGTGCGCGAGAAGCTGTCGGGGGCCGGGCTCGATCCCACCGTCTCGTACAAGGCACACGCACTGCATTCGCCGTACTGGTGGATCCGCTGTGCGGTCGGCGTCAACAACGAGATCGACGACAACTGGTCGGTTCGCTCCTACCACAAGCTCCTCGAATGGGACATCGTGAAACAGCCGTGGCTGACCCGCACGGCCGAGAAGCTGCTCAACCCTGTGCTGGGCAAGAGCTTGATCGTTCAGGCGACGAAGTCGCCGCTGCGCACCGAGCGGCTGACCGAGATCCGAGAGGCTGCCAATGCCGGCTCCTGACCTCCCCGGCCTGATCTCCGCCGCGCAGATCCGCGACACCGCGGCCCACATCGCCGACTGGCAGCTGCCGTCGGGCATGATCCCGTGGTTCCCCGGCGGCCACGCCGACCCGTGGAATCACGTCGAGGCGGCGATGGCGCTTGCGATCGGCGAGCATCGCAACGAAGCCGAGTCGGCATACCAGTGGCTCGTCGACATCCAACGTCCCGACGGATCCTGGCACCAGTACTACCTCGAACACGAAGTCGAGCAGGACAAGCTCGATGCCAACGTCATCGCCTACATCGCTGCGGGCGCCTGGCATCACTTCCTGCTCTACCGTGATCAGGGTTTCATCGAGTCGCTGTGGCCGGTGGTGGACAGCGCCATCGAGTTCGTCCTCGACCTGCAACAACCACGCGGTGAGATCCTGTGGGCTCGTCACCCCGACGGCACGCCGTGGTCATTCGCCCTGCTCACCGGGTCGTCATCGATCGCCCATTCACTGCGCTGCGCCATCGCCATCGCCCAGGAACTCGGGCAGGAGCGACCCGACTGGGAACTCTCCCTCGGCCAACTCGCCCACGCCATCCGACACGAGCGAGCCGACGCATTCTCGCCGAAGCATCGTTGGGCGATGGACTGGTACTACCCGGTCCTCTCCGGCGTGATCTCCGGCGAGGCGGGGCGAGCGCACCTTGCCGCACGCTTCGACACCTTCAACCTCGAGGACAAGGGCATCCGCTGTGTCAGCGATCGCCCCTGGATCACCACCGCCGAGACCTGTGAGTGTGCGCTGGCCCACCTGGGCGTCGGTGAGCGCGAGATCGCCATCGAGTTGTTCCGAGCCGCCCAGGCAACCCGGGAACACGACGGCAAGTACATCACCGGCATCGTCCACCCCGAGCGCATTCTCTTCCCCACCGACGAGCGATCGACCTACAGCGCCGCCGCCGTCGTGCTCTGCGCCGAGGCGATCGAGGGCACGAGTCCGGCGGCCCGCCTGTTCGCGGACCACTCGTTCCTCCCCCCGATCATCGACATCGACCCGGTCGACACCGACGTGTCCGTCCTCGACTGACCAACGGCATCCGACGGATCCAACGGGGCGAAACGCGTCGCAGCGTGTTCCGGTCTCCGAGGACGTGATCAGATCCCGTCGGCGATCCGCTCGAGCCGGCGCAGCGACCCGGTGACGCCGACCTCGCGAAACGCCCCGGACTCCATGGCGCGGCAGTAGATCTCGAACGGCCGCCGTCGGCCGGGTCAGGGAACACGTCGTGGATCAGCAGCGTGCCGCCCAGTGCCACGTGCGGCACCCATGTCTCGTAGTCACGATGGGCGGGCTCGCTGCCATGGCCGCCATCGATGAAAAGCAGGGCCAACGGGATCTGCCAGATCGAGCCAACGGTCGGCGAATCACCGACGAGCGCAACGACAGTGCCTTCGAGTCCCGCATCGTGGATCGTGCGACGAAAGGTCGGCAATGTGTCCATCTTGTCGATCGAAGGATCGACAAGATCGGCCTCGTGGTGCTCCCACCCGGCCTGGTTCTCCTCGCTCCCTCGGTGATGGTCCAGTGCGAACAGCACGCGACCAGCCGCCTGGGCAGCCGCACCGAGGTACACCGCGGACTTGCCGCAGTAGCTGCCGACCTCGAGAAACGGACCCCCCACCTCCACCGCTTCTGCCGCTTCGAACAACGCCAACCCTTCGTCGGGCGGCATGAAGCCTCGGGCGGCCTCGGCATGGGCGAGCAGGGTTGCGTCCATCACCATGTCAGGCCGAGGAGGTATCGGCACTGGACGGCGTGTGCCACATGATCTTGTCGAGCACCACGTACTTGGCGACCCACACCACCCCATAGGCAGCAAGGCTGGTGGCCATCAGTACGAGCGTCGACTCGGTGAACCGCTCCATCACGGCGATGGCCGACACCGCAAACGCCAGGCCCACGAGCGCCATGACCCAGAACGGCAGCACCTCGGCGCGCAGGGAATCGGGGCCACGCTGCTTCCACACCCACCGACGGCTGAGGAGGTAGGCAGGAATCGCCGACACACTTGCCGCGATCACCTGCGACACCACCCCACCCAACCCGAACACGGCAAGACACAGCGCAAGGAGCCCCTGTCCCAAGACCACGTTGACGACCGACACACCGCAGTACCGCAACAGCTTCTCGCCGTGCTCGGCGATGAAGTTCTTGCTCGGTGCGATCGTCGGTGCCACGAGCGTGCAGGTTACTGTCACCACCATCGCGTCGGCCCGGTCGAGTCCGACTCACCGCCCAGAGCGGGCAGACTGACGTCATGCAGCAAGCCCTCGTCGACTCCCTCGTCGATCTGTTGGACCTGGAGTCGATCGAGGTCAACATCTTCCGCGGCGTCAATCCCGACGAGGATCGCCAGCGAATCTTCGGCGGTCAAGTGGCCGGGCAGGCGTTGGTCGCAGCAGCGCGAACCGTCGACGACGACCGCCCCGTCCACTCCCTCCACGCCTACTTCTTGCGGCCGGGAGATCCCAGTGTCCCGGTGTTGTACGAGGTCGACCGCATACGCGACGGCCGGTCCTTCACGACCCGGCGCGTCGTGGCCATCCAACACGGTCGGGCCATCTTCCACATGTCGGCCTCGTTCCACGTGAACGAACCTGGCTATTCCCACAGCGATCCGATGCCCGTTGTGATCGGCCCCGACGAGCTCCCGACCCGTGAGCAACGGTTCGCAGCCGCAGGTCTCGACGACCGCTGGGGGCCGAGTGCGATCGACATGCGGTACGTCACCACCGATCCCCTGCAGCGGACCGGTCCGGAACCACCCACCCAGCAGGTGTGGCTCCGAACCAACGGTGAGCTTCCCGACGGACTCGTGCTGCACACCTGCCTGCTCACGTACGCATCCGACATGACCCTGCTCGACAGCTCCCTCCTTCCCCATGGCCGCCCACCCGAAGGGGAGCTGATGATGGCGAGCCTCGACCACGCCATGTGGTTCCACGGACCGTTTCGTGCCGACGAATGGTTGCTCTACGACCAGCACACGCCATCGGCCAGCGGCGGGCGCGGCCTCGCCACCGGTCGAGTGTTCACGCGCGACGGGCGATTGATCGCCAACGTCGTGCAGGAAGGACTCATCCGGCGCATCGGTCCGTCATGAGGCGCCTCGCTGCTGTCCTCGCTGCGACCATGGGCCTCGCCATCGCCTGCGGCGCCGACGACGAGACGGTCTTCGCTTCGCTCACCGTCGACACCACCGTCCCTCAGGTGACGGTGGCGGCCGACGGGGCCGAGGGTCTCGGTGGCGACAGCGCCGAGACGGGCGACGCCGAGCCGTCGATCGACGAACCCGCAGATGCAGCAGCAGCGACCGCCGGCCGCTCGGACGCAGCCGACACCCCCGCATTCCGCAGTGTCGATCTCACGATCGAACGGGTCGTCGAACTCGAATCGCCGATCGACGCCGTAGTTGCACCCAACGGCGAGTGGTGGATCGCCGAACGGGCCGGCCGGGTCATCGTCGTCGATCCCGACAGCGGCGCGGTCGGCGACACCGTGCTCGATCTCGACGACGAGACCAGCAGCGGCGGCGAACGGGGACTCCTCGGCCTCGCAGTCGACGACGATGCGCTCTACATCAACTACACCGACCGGCGAGGTGACACCCGCATCGAGGCGTTCCTGCTCGACGAAACCGGTCGACCCGGCCGGCGGGTGGTGCTGCTGACCCTCGAGCAGCCCTTCGGCAACCACAACGGTGGGGCCCTTGCGATCGGACCCGACGGACACCTGTACGTCGGGGTGGGGGACGGAGGCGGCTCGGGCGACCCCCTCGGAGCCGGCCAAGACCCCGAAACCGCGCTCGGAACGATTCTCCGGATCGACCCGACACCTTCTGCGCCCAGCGGGCCCTATGCGATCCCGACGGACAACCCGTTTGCCGGCGGGGGTGGCATTCCCGAGGCCTTTCTGCTCGGCGTCCGGAACCCGTGGCGAATGTCGTTCGACAGTGCAACCGGTGACTTCTGGATCGCCGACGTCGGGCAGGACCGCTGGGAAGAGGTCACCCTCCTCCTCGGTGCAAACGGGTGGGGCCTCGGCGCAAACCTCGGCTGGAATCTCCGGGAGGGCACCGAAGCATTCCGGGGTGAACGCCCCGAGGGCAACATCGACCCGGTGTTCGTCTACAGCCACAGCGGCGAAGTCGGTGGCTGCAGCATCACCGGCGGCGAGGTGTACCGCGGCGATGCGATTCCCGGCCTCGTCGGTGCCTACGTCTTCGGCGACTACTGCACCTCGGACCTGTGGGCCATCTCGGTCGCCTCCGGCGAGGTCGTCTTTGTCGACCTCGACATCTCCATGCCGGGTGGAAATCTCGTCGACTTCAGTGTCGATCCGAACGGTGAGATGGTCGCGCTGTCGCTGTCGGGGGCTGTCGTCCGGCTCGTGCCGGCCTGATCCGTCGGTTTGTTCCTGCGAGGAACGACCGACGCCCCTCCCGGCGTAATACCGTGGCGGCATGGTCGACGTCACCATCGCAACCGGAGCATCCGACGATCTCCATGCGGCAATGCAGCGCCTGGTGCCGCAACTGTCGTCGTCGAATCCGCCACCGTCGTTCGATGAACTCGACCGTGTGTGCCGTCATGAGGCGAACTCGTTCTTCGTGGCCTCCGACGAGACCGGCATCGTTGGCGTCCTGACCCTCGTCGTGTTCCCCATCCCGACCGGTATTCGGGCATGGATCGAAGACGTCATCGTCGACGACGCAGCACGCGGAAAGGGCGTCGGTCGGCTCCTCAACGAAGCAGCCATCGAACATGCCTTCGGCCAGGGGGCGATCACCGTCGATCTGACCTCTCGTCCATCGCGTGAGGCGGCGAATCGCCTCTATCAGCGCATCGGGTTCGAAGCACGAGACACCAACGTCTACCGGTACCACAAGCCCGAACTGTCCACCGGACCCTGACCCCGCCGAACCGATCCACCGATTGGTTCGATCGACACGCCGATAGCTTGATTCGGTGGCCGAGAACTCTGCCGACGATCTGAAGTGGCTCCGCCCCACACCCGATCTTCGTGACCCTGTTCTCGTCGTTGCGTTCGAGGGCTGGAATGACGCCGGCGACGCCGCAACGATCGCAGCACGCCACCTCGCCGAACGGTTCGACGCCACCCCGCTCGCACTGATCGACCCCGAACGCTATTACGACTTCAGTACCACCCGGCCGCTCGTCCACCTCGACGAGGACCGCAACCGCTCGATCACCTGGCCCGAGAACGAACTCCTCGTCGGGCGAGCACCGTCGAGTGGCCACGACATCGCCGTACTGCTCGGCCTCGAACCGCAACTGCGGTGGCGCACGTTCTGCGAACAGGTCGTCGCTGCCGCTCGCCAGATCGGCGCCAGCCGAATCGTCACCCTCGGGGCGCTCTTGGCCGACGTGCCGCACACTCGGCCCGTGGAGATCTACGGCGCCACCGACGACCCGGTACTGATGAGCCAACTCGACCTCGCACCGTCGAGCTATGAAGGACCGACCGGCATCGTCGGTGTCCTCTCCACCGAAGCCGCCGCAGCCGGCTTCCCCACTGCGTCGTTCTGGGCCGCTGTCCCGTCATACGTCCCAGGTGCCCCATCCCCGAAAGCGGGTCTGGCCCTGGTGCACAAGGTCTGCGAACTCCTCGGTACCAGCGTGTTCGTCACCGACCTCGAGATCGCCGCTGCCGCCTATGAGCGCCAGGTGGACGAACTTGTCACCGAAGATGACGACACCCTCGAGTACGTTCGCGACCTCGAGGAGGCGTGGGACCTCGACGACGCCGACAACCTCGACGACGACCCCGAACTTCTGGTCGCCGAGGTCGAGGAGTTTCTTCGCGACGTCGACTGATCGTCAGGCGCCGAGCACGTCGACGGCCCACTCGGCGCAGGTGTCGACGATGTCGAGCCCTTCCGGCTCGTTGAAGACTTCATGGCCGAGGTGGTCGTACACGATGCGCCTCGCACCAGGGACCGTCGACAGAATCTCCGACGCCCGGACCGGAACCAGCTTGTCCTTGGCCCCGTGGACGCACAGGACCGGAATGTCGATGTCTCCGACCGAGGCCCGAGCTCGACGGATCGCATCGATCGACTCGAGGGCCAAGGAGATCGTCACAAAGTCGACGCGCAGCGGATCTTCCATGAACCGCTCCCCGACCGAGACATCCTCGGCGTAGACGGTTGCGTCCCACGCATCGCGATGTTCATATCCAGGCGCAAAGCGACGGATGGCCGGGCCGAGGGCGACAAGCGTCTTTGCCCGACCGTCGAGTTCCGCCGCGAGTGCAGGACCCGACACGATCAGTGCGTCGGGCTGTGGACGGCTGGAGCCGCAGTACCCGACGGCCATCAGACCACCGAGCGAGTGACCGATCAGCACCGTCGGCAGCCCGAGTGAGCCGATCTCGGCCAGTTGGTCCTCGATGTCGTTGTGAAAGTGCTCCCAATCGGCGACGTAGGCCCGCTTCCCACCCGATTGGCCGTACCCCCGGTTGTCGATCGCAACCGTGTCGATCCCGCGCTCGGCGAGTCGAGTTCCGACATGCTCGTAACGGCCACTGTGCTCACCCATCCCGTGCACCAGCAGCGCTGTCGCCGTGGCTGGGCCGGACGGGCTCCAGCGGCGACGGAGCTGGATCAGTCCGTCGCGCGTCGTTCCGTGGTCGATGGTTGCCGTAACGGTCACTCGATCTCCAACATGGGGTCACCCCTCCAGACAGGATCGCGGGGCGAATCGAACAAGACAGGCACATCTTCGCCCCGGATCGCGCGGAATGCATGTTCGGCCCACAGGTCGACACCGACCGTCGGCTCCGGAAGCGAATGTTCGGCGAAGAAGCCGACGTCGGCGCACTCGAGCGGGTGAGGTTCGAGCACGCCACCGGTGGCTCGACAGTGAAAGACGAGGGAGACGAGCGGGATGCGGGTGAACCCGCGACGTTGACCGTCGAGGACGGCAATCGGCCGTACAACATCACACTCGATGCCGGTCTCCTCCTTCACCTCCTTCATCACGACCTCGGCTGGTGAGTATCCGATGTCGGCCCACCCGGTCGGGTACAGCCACACACCGGAATCGGCTCGCTTCACCATGAGCAGTTCGCCGTCGTCGTTGCCGACAACGGCGCCAACGGTGATCTTCGGTGTCTGATAGCCCGCGACCCCACTCCCGATGCGGTCGAGCCACTCCTGCACCTGACGACTCGGATCGAGTCCACCCGACACGTGGGCACGAATGTCGGCCGCGATCTCGAGCACCTGCTCGAAACGCTCCCGTTCGTACAGATTGTCGGTGAAACCGAGCCCCGTGATCGCAGTGGCCGACAACGCCTCCGCCCAGCGCAGCAGTTCTCGTTCGGTGGCAGGGCGGTCGTTCATGGAGATCGTGGCAGCAAATCAGGCGTCGGCGCCGATGGCCGACAGCACCGCGAGTTCGATTTCCGCAAGGTAGTCGGGATCGGTGACCTTCGTGCCGCTCGGGCCCCGCACATAGAAGGTGTCGACCACATCGGCACCGAGTGTCTGGACCTTCGCCCGAGTGATGTCGAGGTCGAGTTCCACGAATGCCCGGGTCACTCGGTACAAAAAGCCGATCGAGTCAGGTCCTCGCACCTCGAGGACCGTTGCGATGGCAGAGATGTCGTTGTCGACGATCACTCTGGGGTCCGCCGGACGCGCCGTCGTCACCCGCTGGAAGCGATACGACTTGGCCCGCCGTAGCAGCCGGGCGGTGATGGCAAGTTCGCGACGAAGGGCACGGTCGATGTCGCGGGTGACAGCCTCGGGCCGTTCATGGAGGGCGACACCCCCCTCGACGCGGATCTCGTCGATCGCCATGTGACCGGCGGTGGTGAGGTTGGCATCGAGAATGTCGATGCCGTGCAACGCCAACGCGCCCGCCACCCGGCTGAACACACCTGGGCGATCTGGGGTGACGATCGTGATGAGGTTGCCCTCGATCTCGACCAACTGTTGGCCCGATGACGCTCGCTCGAGCAGATCGTCCGACGGGAAGACCGACTCCGCATGTTCCTCGTGCTCACCGCGCAGATAGGCGACGACTCGGGTGGCAAGGTCGTTGACGAGTTCGGCTTTCCACCCACCCCACGCCGACTTGCTGGTGGCGATCGAGTCGGCCTCGGTCAACGCAGCCAGCAATTCGGTGGTACCGACCGAACCGACCGCATCGGCAACCGCGATGATCGTGCCGATGTCCTCGAGATCACGGCGGGCGGCAAGATCGGGCAACAGCAGATGGTGACGCACCAACGCCTCCAGGATCTCGACGTCCTCGGGTGGGTACCCCATGCGCAGGGCGATCGTGTTGACCAGCCCGACGCCCACCTCGCTGTGATCGCCCGGATAGCCCTTCCCGATGTCGTGAAAGAGGCCACCGAGCACCAGCAGGTCGGGCCGCTCGACCCGGTCGACGAGCTCGGCTGCCTCTGCGGCAGCCTCGAGCAGATGACGATCGACCGTGAAGCGGTGATAGGCGTTGCGCTGCGGTCGGTGGCGATTGGGCGCCCACTCGGGGATGAGCCGGGTGACAAGGTCGACCTGGTCGAGCGCCTCCATCACGCGGATCATGTCGTGGCCGGTGAGCAGCAGATCGACGAAAAGATCGCGAGCCTCATCGGGCCACGGGTCGGGCAGCGCGGTGCCTTCCTCGGCGATGCGATCGAGCACATCACGCTCGATGAACGCGTCGTGCCGTGCGGCGTAGAGCGCAATGCGAAGCGGCATGATCGGGTCGCTTGCATCCGCATCGGGGGCGAGTCGCACTGCGTCGTCGGCAAGCTCGATGCCATGTCCGAGCGCTCGGGTCTTGCGCAGTCGGCGACGACGCTGGCCCCGAAGATGGATGCGATGCAACACCGCATCCTGAATGCCCTGCACGGTCCGGCCTGCGGTCGTCACATCGGCCATCAGGTCGTCGGCGTCGCCGTAGCCGAGGCGATCGGCGACTTCGTCCTGCTCCTGCAACAGGAGTTGGTTGTTGGCCCGACCCGTCGAGCGATGGAGCTCGATGCGGGCCGACAGCAAGACATGGTGGGGCCAGTCGAGCGCCTGACGTTCGCTGTCCTCGAGAAGTTCAGGATCGGCGAGGTCGATCCACCGAAGCGTGTGGAGGTCGCGCAGTCCGCCCTGAGAGAGCTTGAGATCGGGTTCGAGGAGGAAGGCAAGCTCACCGGACGACGCGTGCCGTTCACGGCAACGCACGGTCAGTTGATCGAGCATGCCGTCGCGATTGTCTCGCCACTGCGTGAGGGCGCGTCGCCGGAGGTCGTCGACGAGCGTCTCGCTGCCACCGAGGCAGCGAATCTCGAGAAGCGATGTCGCCGTGTCGAGATCCCCCGCTGCGAGATCGAGGGCCTCGTCCACCGTACGAACGGCATGGCCGAGCTTCATGCCCGAATCCCAGATCGGATACCAGATGCGCTCGGCAACCCCTGCAGCCGAACCCTCGAATTGGCACACGAGCAACAGGTCGAGATCGGAGCCAGGGCTGAGGTCACCGCGGCCATAGCCCCCGACTGCGGCGAGCGCGAAGCCGGGAAGATCACCGACTTCGTCGATCACCGAACGCAACCAGCTGTCGACCTCAGCGGTGTACGCCGCCGCCAGCGCCGTCCCGACCAGAGAACGGTCGGCGACGACGGCGGCGGTTGCGGGGATGGTCTTCATCGTTCAACGGAACCGCCGACAGCACACACCGCCGAGGGTACCGGTTGCCGATCAGTCGACGTAGGCCGTCTCGGCGTGCTGGGTCTGATCGAGGCCGGCCATCTCGTCGTTGTCGCTGACCCGAATCCCCATCACGTTGTCGAGCACCTTGGCGATGACGAAGGTGACCACGAACGAGAAGGCGATGACCGAGACGATGGCGATGACCTGGCTGACCACGAGGGCGCCGTCACCGAAGAACAATCCATCGACGCCCCCGATGCTCGCATCGGCGAAGAACCCGAGCAGTACACCACCGACGATGCCGCCGACCATGTGGATACCGACAACGTCGAGGCTGTCGTCATAGCCGTACCGCGTCTTCAGCTGGATGGCGTAGTAGCAGCAGACCGACGCAAGGCCACCAAAGACGATCGGCGAGAGCCCGCCGACGAAGCCCGCAGCCGGGGTGATGGCAACGAGACCGGCGACCACGCCCGACGCGCCGCCCAGGGTCGTGGCGTGACCGTCGCGAATGCGCTCGATCAACAGCCAGACCATCATGCCCGCAGCGCCGGCCACGAAGGTGTTGAGGACAGCCTGGGCTGCAACCCCGTCAGCGGCAAAGGCCGATCCACCGTTGAAGCCAAACCACCCGAACCAAAGGATGCCTGCACCCAGCATGACGAACGGCAGGTTGTGGGGCGGCATGGCCGTACTCGGCCACCCGGCCCGCTTGCCGAGCACCATCACCAGCGCCAGTGACGCAACACCGGCATTGATGTGGATCGCAGTGCCGCCCGCAAAATCGATGGCGGCTGGGTCGAGCTTGCTGTGATGCCAGCCGACGTAGACCCAGTAGAACACCGGGGTGTAGACGAGGAGGCTCCAGAGGGGCACGAAGACCGCCCATGCCGCGAACTTCATTCGATCGGCGACGGCGCCCGCGATCAGTGCCGGTGTGATCGCTGCAAAGGTCATCGAGAAGGCAACCGCAATCAGCGCATCGGTGCCCTTGACGTCGGCGAGACCGAGCGCGTCGAGGTTGCCGATGAAGGCCTCCAACCCCTCACCGTCGCCACTGTTGCCCAGCGAAAACGTGAGCAGCACCCACAGCAGCGGCACGATGCCGAGACAGTAGGTGTTCATGTTCAGCATGTTCAGGACGTTCTTCGAACGGACCATGCCCCCGTAGAACAGGGCCAGACCCGGCACCATGAACAACACGAGCGCCGTGCTCATCAACATCCATGCGGTGTTGCCTTCCATCGACTTCCTCCAGTCCTTCGCCCCGCGGATCCCCCAGGGTCTGACCGGACGGTAAAGACCGAAGATTTCCAGAGTGTTTCCGGAGGCTGATGCGTCTGTTACTGGACTGGCACCCGCTCAGTGGAGCAGCTCGGCGGCGCGGCGAAAGACGACCGACCGCGCCAGTGCGTCGGCACAACCCGCCTCCTTGGCCGCGACGAGGGCACCATCGTCGACATGCGGGCCATAGGCGATGACCGTCCGTCCTTCGGTCACGATCGACGCCAGATCGATTCCGAGTGTGAGGTCGACCAGCACCACGGTGGCATCGCAGAGCGCGTCGTCGGTCGCCGAACGCACGATGGCAACGCCGGGCGCAACCGATCGAAAGCGGCTGGCATCCATCAGGTCTCGGGTGATCACCACCCGCTCAGCCACCGCTGGCCTCCCGACGACGTCGAAGGTGAACATGAGCCCGGGCCGCCCCCCACACGAGTCCCGGTTCATGAAGCGACGGATCGACCTCGCTGAAGGCCGCCGGGCCGAGTTCGAACGGATCATTCGGGAACTGACGCTGATGGAACTCGTCCCTCATCGGCCGTTGCACACCCCAGGCGTCCAGACATCTGGTCATCGGGCCGACACCCGTTCTCAGCGCCGCCAGCGGGGAGCCCGCAGCACGATCGACATCAGCTGCGAGGACCACACGCAGCGGCGACATGATCTCCTCTGCGGTCGCAGCTGCCACATCGGCAGCCGCCACCGCATCGAATGCCGCACCCCCTCGTGCTCGAAGTGAACGCTCGACCCAGTCCGGGATCGCAGCCTCGATGCGATCACCGAGGTCGAGCGCAAACGCAGCCAGCTGTGCCTCGTCGTCTGCGAGCGTCGCTTCGGGCTGCGCGTCCATACGGCCAGACTACGGTGACACCGATGCCCCTCACCCTCGACGATCGCGACCAAGCGCTCCTCAACGGCGACAGCGGTCCGGCCGCCGCCCTCGCAATGCGCGTCGTCAGCCGGACCGCAGAGGTGATGCGAGCCGAGCGGTTGGTCGACATCACCGGTGCCCACATCGACTCGTGCCTCTACAACGGGCAGGCGAGTGTCGACTTCCCCCGGCGTCTCGCCGAGGGCGGTGCACAGGTGGTGGTGCCTTCCACCCTCAATGTCAGCTCGCTCGACCTGATCCACCCCGAACTCTTTCGGGGCGATGACCACACGGCGTCACAGGGGCGATTGTTGATGGAGTTGTACGAAGGCATGGGCTGCCGGCCGACCTTCACGTGCGCTCCGTACCAGCACGACAACCGCCCGAACCCGGGCGAGCACGTGGCATGGGCCGAGTCCAACGCCATCGTCTTCGCCAACTCGGTCCTCGGTGCCCGCACGCACCGCTACGGCGATTTCCTCGACATCTCTGCTGCGATCACGGGACGCGCTCCGCTCGCCGGTCTGCATCTCGACGAACATCGTCGCGCAACGGTCGTCTTCGATGTGAGTGCCGTGCCCGAACGCCTGATCACCCTCGACGCCTTCTACCCGCTGCTCGGCCATCACATCGGCAAGCGAGTCGGCCGGTCGGTCCCGGTGGTGGTCGGCGGCCCCGATCAGGTCCCCGAACATCTCCTCAAGGCCCTCGGCGCGGCCGGCGCAGCTGCCGGCGCGCTCGCCATGTTCCACTTCGTCGGCTCGACCCCGGAGGCTCCGACCCTCGACGCAGCTCTCCTTGGCGCTCCTGCAGCCGAGACCCACGTGGTGACGGCCGACGATCTTCGACTGGCCCGCGATCAACTGACGACCTCGACCTCGTCCCGGCTCGGGGTCGTGAGCCTGGGGACACCGCATTACTCGGTGGCCGAGTTCGGGCGGGTGGTCGACATCCTCGACGATCGGAAGGTCCACCCCCATGTTCGTCTCTACATCAACACCGGTCGCAGTGTTGCCAACGAGATCGCACTGCGGGGCTGGGTCGCTCGCTTGGAAGCCAGCGGTGTGCAGATCGTCACCGACACCTGCACCTACATCACGCCGATCATGGAAGATGTCGAGGGCGTCGCGATGACCGACTCGGCGAAATGGGCCTACTACGCGCCCGGCAATCTGGGCGTCGACGTGGCGTTCGGTTCGGTCGAAGAGTGCATCGAGTCAGCGGTACGCGGCGAGATCGTCCGCGACGACGGTGTGTGGGTCGATGCCTGAAGCCGAGCGGGTGTTGATGGCCGGCGAGGCCCGCGGTCCGATGCTTCATCTCGAAGAACCGATCAGCTTCTGGGGCGGCCTCGACCCGTGGACCGGCATCATCATCGACCAGGCCCACCCCCAGGTCGGGGAGTCCATCGTCGGCCGCATCCTCCTCCTTCCCGCAGGGCGAGGCTCGAGCAGCGGGTCGTCGGTGCTGACCGAGGTCCTCCGCGCCGGGATCGGTCCAGCTGGGATCGTGATGCAGCACGCCGACGAGATTCTCGTGATCGGTGCGCTCGTCGCCGAAGAGCTCTACGACATCACCGTGCCGATCTTCACCGTCGATGATGCGACCTACCGTGACCTCACCACAGCCGACGCGGTCGTGATGGCACCCGACGGCACGATCACCACCGGCTGACGCAGCGAAGCGTTCGGGATCGGCCGGGACGACCCCGTCGAACCGCACGATCGGCTCGACCAGCCAGGTCGGTGTTCAGCCGAGTGCGAGGCGTGCAGCCGCCAGATCCTCGAGTGCCGTTCCCGCCGACTTGAACATCGTGATCTCGTCGTCCCGGATGCGGCCCGGATGGGCACCGGCGACGAGCTCGGCCAAGTCGGCGGCCAGATCGTCTCGGGTGAGCACACCGGACTCGAGGGGCTGGGCGATGTCGCCGGCGATCACCGCATCGTCGTAGGTGTCGACGAACACCGACGCACGGCGAACGACGTCATCGTCGGCTTCTCGCATGGCGTGATTGAAGCCACCGATCAGATCGACATGCGAGCCCGGTCGCAACAACTCACCGCGGATGATCGGCTGGGTTGCGCCGGTGACGCAGGAGATGACGTCCGCCTTGGCCACGGCGGCGTCGAGATCGACGGCCACTTCGGCCGACAAGCCCTCTGAAGCAACTGCATCGACAACTGCGGCAGCCTTCGCTCGATCTCGCCCCCACACCCCAATGACGTCGAAGTCCCGAACCGCCGCATGGGCCTGCACGGCCATCGGTGCCAGGGCACCAGATCCGACCACCAGCAGCGTTCGGGCATCGGCTCGGGCGAGTCGCTTTGCCGCGACCGCAGACGCTGCTGCGGTTCGGCGCGTGGTCAGCACGTTTGCCTCGCAGGCTCCGACGAGCGACCCCGTTGTGCCGTCGAACAGCAGGACCCCGGCTTGCACCATCGGCAGCTCCTGTGCGCCGTTGTCGGGAAAGACGGTCACCGCCTTCACCCCGATCAACTCCCCGGCGACCCATCCAGGCTTCAACAGGAACGAGGCATCGTTGCCGTTGCCGTCGGGCACCGTGTGAAGCGTGCGAGCCGGCGCAGTGGCGTCGGGCTCGACCATGATCCGTTCGATCGATTCGATCAGTTCGGGCCACGGCAGCGCCGCGCCGATGTCGGCATCGGTGAAGAACCTCACGTGTCGTCCCCCCAATGACCCATCGGTGGCTCCGGTGGATACCAGTCTTCCACCCCGATCCCGAGGCCGTCGGCGATCCGATTGGCGTACGCGTAGTAGGCCGTCACGTCGCAGATGTCGAGAACATCGCGGTCGCTGAAGTCGACCGCTCGCAGCGCATCGACGTCGGCCTCGACCATCTCGCCCGGTGTCCGCGTGAGTTTGACGGCGTAGGTGAGCATCGCGATCCGCTTCGGGTCGAGTCCGGCCGTTTCCCAATCCTCGTCGATACGGGCGAGCAGTGCATCGTCCTTGAGCAGTCGGCGCAGACCGCGCCGGTGATGCGTGAGTCAATAGTGACAACCGTTGATGTCGGAGACGACATAGGCGATCAACTCTCGTTCAACCTTGCGCAACGTCCTCGTACCCGCCATCGCCGACCGATACACCGCATCGTGGGCGGCGACGCTGGCGGGGTTGAGTGAATGGACACTCATGATGTTGTCGATCCGGTTTGCGTCGCGATCCACGACCCGTTCCCGGAGCGGCGCGAGATCGCCGATCCATTCGTCGTCCGGAATCCGTTCGATCCACGCCATGACCGCTCCTCCTGCAGAACGCGGACGCTAGCGTACGGCGCATGACTCACCCCGACCTCGCAGGGAAGGTCGTCGTCGTCACCGGCGCCGGCAAGGGAATCGGCCAGGCGATCGCCGAACGCTTCGGTTCTGTCGGCTCGTCGGTCGTCGTCAACGACATCGACGAAACAGCGGCGGAGGGGGTGGCCGCCGGGATCAACGACGCCGGCGGGACTGCGATCGCCGCACCCGCCGACGTATCCGACAGCGCGCAGGTCCAAGCCATGTTCGACCAGACGATCGACACCTTCGGCACCGTCGACGTGCTGGTCAACAACGCCGGTCTCGTCAGCCCGATGTTGCACTTCTTCGATGCCGACGAAGCGTGGTGGCGACGAATCATCGACGTGAACCTCACCGGGCACTTCCTGTGCTGCCATGTCGCCGCCCGCATCATGGCCAAAAAGGGTGGCGGTTCGATCATCAACATGAGCTCAGGCGGGGCCACGAGGGCCCACCGGAGCTTCACCGCCTACGACGCAAGCAAGGGTGGGATCGAGGCCCTCACACGGGCCATGGCCCTCGATCTCGGCCCCTACAACGTTCGGGTCAACGCGTTGATGCCCGGCTCGATCGACACCGCCGGTCTGGACGAGGAGGCGCGGGCCTACCGCGGCGTCAACATCCCGGCAGGGCGAATCGGGGACCCGTACGACATGACCGGACCGGCACTGTTCCTCGCCAGCGACGACGCGGCCTACGTCACCGGTGACGTCATCAAGGTCGACGGCGGCATGCTCGCCCAGCAACGTTCGGCAACCGTCGACATCGTCCACCCCGACACGTTTCCCGCAATCGAAGACCTCTAGCCCGTGGGCGAGATCCGCACCGGTGGCCAGATCGTCGTCGACGCCCTCGTCGCCCACGGCGTCACCCATGCCTTCGGCGTTCCCGGCGAGAGCTACCTTGCGGTGCTCGACGCACTGCACGACACCGACATCGACTTCGTCATCTGCCGTCAGGAAGGCGGAGCTGCCTACATGGCCGAAGCCTGGGGCCGACTCACCGGCACGCCCGGCATCTGCATGGTCACCCGCGGGCCCGGAGCGACCAATGCGTCGGTCGGGATCCACGCGGCCCGCGAAAACTCCCAACCGATGGTGGTGCTGATCGGACAGGTCAGTACCCAGGAGATCGGGCGCGAAGCCTTCCAGGAACTCGACTACCAGCGCGTGCTCGGTTCGCTCACCAAATGGGTCCACCAGGTCGACCGTGTCGACGATCTCGCCGAAACCATGCAACACGCATTCAAGATCGCCGTGTCGGGCCGGCCCGGACCGGTGGCCATCGCGCTGCCCGAAGACATGCTCCGAGCCTCCACCGCAGTGACCGACGTGACGCCACTCGAGGTCGAGCGAGCCACCCCGACCGATGCCGAGATCGATGCCATCATCGCCGAGCTGGAAGCGGCCGAACGTCCCGTCATCATCGCCGGCGGCGGTCGCTGGACACTCGACGCGCGCGACGATCTGGCTGCATTCGCCGAGGCCAACGACATCCCGGTCGTCGCTGCGTGGCGGTTCCACGACCTGATGGACAACCACAGCGACCACTACGTCGGTGAAGCGGGCATTGCCATGGTGCCAGCGGTGCGCGACACGATCGTGGACGCCGATGTCATCGTCGGACTCGGTATCCGATTCGGCGAGATGACGACGGCAGCCTGGACCCTGATCGATCTCGACGAACCGACGCAGCGGATTGTCCATATTCACCCCGAGCGAACCCAGATCGGCCGGATCTACCCGACCACCGTGGGCGTCTGCGGTGATCCGTCGGTCACCATCGGTCTGCTCCGCAAACGCACCGTGGCGGAAGCCGAGCAGCGGGCCGAATGGCGGGCCACCCGTCGAGCTGCCTTCCTCGACGGATTCGGCGCACCACCCCAGCCCGGTGATCTCGACATGGCCGAGGGCATGCGCTGGCTCCAGGCCAACCTGCCTGACGATGTGATCATCACCAACGGCGCCGGGAACTTCTCGATCTGGAACGGGAAGCTCTTCCGGTACGGAAGCCGAGCCCGGCTCCTCGCTCCTCAGAACGGGACCATGGGCTACGGCCTGCCCGCTGCGATCGCAGCCAAGGCCGCTCACCCCGACCGCACGGTCGTCTGTTTCGCCGGTGACGGTGATTTCCAGATGACGATGCAGGAGTTGGGCACGGCTCGACAGGCCGGACTCGAGCCCATCGTGCTCGTGTTCGACAACGCCATGTACGGCACAATCCGAGCCCACCAGGAACGCTCGTACCCCGCCCGCATCAGTGGGACGCCGATCGTCAACCCGGACTTCGTCGCGATCGCCGCCGCCTACGGTATGCACGCCGAACGAGTCGACCGCACCGAGCAGTTCGGTCCAGCAATGCAGCGAGCAATGGCGTCTCCAACAGGTGCGCTGCTCCATCTGGTCATGCCACCGGACCGCCTGACGCCGTGGGCGTCCGTCGACGATCTGCGAGCCTGAGCGCCTCCCGACCGGCGGCGGCTCGTCACCAGAACTAGCGGTCGCCCTCGCCGAGGTAGCTGGCCCGAAGATCCGGGTTGGCGAGCAGATTGGGCGCCGTGTCGTCGAGCACAACCCGACCCGTCTGCAGCACCCACCCGCGGTCCGCAATCGAGAGCGCCATGTTGGCGTTCTGCTCGACCATGAAAATGGCCACACCTGCTTCGTGGATCTGCTGGATCAACTCGAAGTTGGTTTGCACCAGCGCCGGAGCCAACCCCATGGATGGCTCATCCATCAGCAGGACACGAGGTCGGGCCATCAGGGCACGGCCCATGGCGACCATCTGCTGCTCACCTCCCGAAAGGGTTCCGGACTTCTGGTTCAGACGCTCCTTGACTCTGGGGAACATCTCGTAGATCCGCTCGAGATCTTCCTCGATCCCGTCCTTGTCGGTCCGGAGGTAGGCACCGAGTTCGAGATTCTCCTTCACCGACAGCCGTTTGAAGAGCCGACGGTTCTCGGGGACCATGGTGACCCCTCGTTCGACGAGATACGACGTGGGCTTGTTGTTGACGACCTCGCCGTCGAGCACGACCTCGCCGGTGGTGGGTGTGACCATCCCGAGCAATGTCTTGAGGGTGGTCGACTTTCCCGAGGCGTTGCCGCCGAGCAGACACACGAGCTCACCGGGGTAGATGGCGAGATCGACATCTTTCAGGATGTGGACTGCGCCGTAGTGGGTGTTGACCCCCCGGAACTCGAGCAGCGGGGTCGAGGTGTCGGTCACGTCGCTCATGATGCTTCCTCCGCAGGACGACCGAGGTACGCCTCGATCACGTCGGGGTTGGTCGAGACGTCCTCGTAACTCCCCTGGGCAATCGTCTCGCCATGGTCGAGCACGACAACACGATCGGAGACATCGCGCACGACGCCCATGTCGTGTTCGATCATCACGATCGTGAAACCCCACTCGTCACGGAGTTGGCCGATCAAGCCGGTGAGCTCCTCGGATTCCCTGGGGTTCATGCCCGCAACGGGCTCATCGAGCAAGATGACCTCCGGTTTGGTGGCCATCGCCCGGGCAACCTCGAGACGGCGCCGGTTGGCGTAGGAGAGAACCGACGCAGGCTGATCGAGCCGATACCCCACGAGTCGGGATCCGAAGAAGCCGAGTACCTTTTCGCCCCACTCGCGGATCTCGGCCTCTTCCTGCTTGAACCCACCGGTGTTGAACAGTGCGCCGAACACGCCCTGCTTGGTCCGACAGTGCTGCGCCACCATGACGTTCTCGAGGATCGTCATGTTTGCGAACAGCCGGACATTCTGGAACGTCCTGGCGATCCCTCGAGCCGTGACCTGGTTGGGGTCGAGTCCGATCAGCGACTCGCCTTTGAAGACGATGTCACCTTCGGTCGGCTCGACCATGCCGGAGATCATGTTGAAGAACGTCGTCTTGCCTGCGCCGTTGGGCCCGATGACCGAGACGATCTCGCCCTTGTCGACGTGAAAGTCGAGGTTCTTCAGGGCGTGGAGGCCACCGAAGGTGACGCTCAGATTGTCGATGGTGAGCAGCCGTTCGCTCATGCGGGCGCCACCTCCCCGCTCGCAGCTCCGTCTTGTTCATCGGCATCGACCTGACTTCGAAGCCACGCGTCCTGCAAGAACTCCTCCTGGTGGAGTTCTCGGGTTCGGCGAACGTTCGGAACGAGGCCTTCGGGCCGCTTCAGCATCATGAAGATCAGCAACGCGCCGTAGATCAGAAGCTTGAACTCGGAGAACTCCGCAAGCAGCCCGGGTTGTTTCGGACCCCCGAGCACCCCGATCAGCACGGCGGCGCCGGCGATCACACCGATGATGTTGCCCATACCGCCCACGATGACGACCACGAGGATCACGATCGACACCAAGATGATGAACGACGTCGGGAAGATCGAACCGACCTTGGCGGCAAAGATGGCGCCTGAGAACGACGCCAACACCGCACCGACCACGAACGCCATCAGCTTCACGTTCACCGTGTTGATGCCCATCGCTTCGGCAACCGACTCGTCTTCGCGAATCGCCATCCAGGCGCGGCCGAGTCGCGGCGTTTGGCGCCGCCCCGAGGCATAGGTCGCCAGCGCGCCGCACACGGCCACGAGGTAGAAGATCGCCCGCGGGTCAGTGCCCTTGATCTCGACGAAGCCGAGATCGACCCCGGGGATGTTCGTGACACCCTGCGCACCGCCGGTGTACCCCCCGAGCCAATCCGACAGGAACAGCAGACGAATGATCTCACCGAAGCCGAGGGTCACGATCGCCAGATAGTCACCACGCATACGGATGACTGGGGCCCCGATGAACAAGCCGGTCAAAATGGCCAACAAGATCACCACGAGCAGGGCGGCGAACCAATGACTCTGTGGAACCCAGTCGGGCCACGAGTCACCGCGATTGGGCGAGGTGAGGATCGCAGTGGCGTAGCCGCCGACGGCGAAGAAGGCCACGTACCCGAGATCGAGAATGCCGGCGAGGCCGACCACAACGTTCAGGCCGAGCGCCAACAGCACGAACAGCCCCACGTTGGCAAGGAGTTCGTTGGTGATCCGGCCGAGCAGCAGGGGCAGGATCGCGGTGGCCACCCCACAGGTGATGATGATGATCGTGTTGGCCCGGGTGCGCTCCGGACCGACCAGCTGCTTGTAGTCCTGCACCGGGGTCGGCACCACGCCCCGCTGGGCGAGGACTCGGAGGTACCCGAGACCGCCGCCGATGAGCGCTGCGGTGACCGCGCCCTGTTGCGAGAGGCCCCCTCGGATGAAATAGAACCAGTCGGTGATGAACTCGAACGGAAGCCGTTCGGTGAGCAGGTCGATGATCACGGTCTCGAAAACCGCAACGCCGAGAACTGCTCCGACGACCCACCCGACGATCGTGCGGGTCATTGCCGTGAAGATGTGCAAGGTGCCGCCGAACACGCCGAGTCCGAAGCCGAGAACAGGCCAGATGATCACACCGAACCCGATGCCGTTGCCGAACTGCAACAGATCGAGCAGTGCGGGACTCCAGTTGACGAGTGGATCGCGGAGATCGAAATTGTCGATCAGGATGACCAGCAGCGACAACCCGAGCCCGCCGATCAGACCGACGAGCCCGCCGGCGAGGACCTCACGGGCACCCTTGGCGTGGTACGCGATCCCCTCCAGCACCTTCTCCGACGAAACGAGGAATCCCATCACGACGGGGATCCAGAGCAACGAGAGGTAGCCCATGCTCAGCATGGGCTCGATGATCATGCGGGAATCGAGGCTGACCGGCATGTTCGCCAGCGACACGAAGACCAGCACCAGTGCCAGGAGCAAGCCGTGGTTGGCGACCTTGCGCCACTCCTGGTCGAGCGCGGCGCGGGCCGGAAGGGTCTCGTTGGTTGCCATGGGTGCACTCATGCCCGATCCTCCGCAGACAGACGCTCACCGAACAAGCCGGTGGGCCTCACCAACAGAACAAAGATCAATACCAGGAAGGCGACGGCGTCCCGCAGCTGCGACACCCCGTTGATGCCCCACGGTTCGAGCACCATCAGTGGTGCGAGCGATTCGGCCGAACCGAGCGTGAGGCCACCGGCCATCGCGCCACCCAGGTTGCCGATACCACCGACCACCGCAGCGCTGAACGCCTTGATGCCCGGCAGGAACCCGGTGGTATGGATCACCGACCGGAAGAGGATGCCCCACAGGATGCCGGCCACACCGGCCATTGCGCCGCCCACCGCGAAGGTCGTGACGATCGTGCGGTTGACATCGATGCCCATCAGCGAGGCGATCTCCTTGTCCTCCGCAACAGCTCGCATCGCTCGGCCCGTCTTGGTGCGCTCGACGAGGTACCACAGGCCGGCCATCGAGATGGCTGCGACAAGAATCACCATCAGCTTGGTGCCCTCGACCTCGAGGAAAAGGACCGTTCGCTTCTGCGACAGCCACTCCGGCAGGGAGGGATAGGCCTTGGCCCCCGGCCCGAGCAAGACGATCGAAATGTTCTGAATCAGGAACGACACACCGATCGAGGTGATGAGTGGAATCAACCGTGGGGACCCTCGCAACGGCCGATACGCGACCCGCTCCATGATCACGGCAGTGGCCGTCGAGCAGACGATGGCGACGAGGATGATGAACACCAGTGACACGAAGAAGGCGTCTTCCCACAGACCTGCCTCTTCGAGCTTGTTCGACGTGATCATGCCGGTCATTGCGCCGACCATGAACACTTCACCGTGGGCGAAGTTGATGAACCCGAGCACGCCGTAGACCATCGAGTACCCGAGGGCGATCAGGCCGTACATGGCTCCCTGCGAGAGCCCGGAGATGATCAAACCCTCGAACTGATCGGCAGTCAGGCCAGTGGCGTCCGGGTTGAGCACCCCGGCGATCGGGTTCTGCGGATCGATCTGTTGCAGAACGAACATGATGACGCCTGAGACGAAGAAAAAGCTCAGGCCAACCCGCATGAAGGTGAGGAACCAGTCGACGCCGGTGCGCGGCGCCGCCTTGGATCGAACAGCTGCTGTCACTTGCTTCCCCTCCAACCCAGGCGTGTAGCCGCGACAGCGTAACGCGAAACGGCCCCCGCCCACAGGGAGCGGAGGCCGTTTGTGCGATTCGGGTGCTGATCAGATGATCAGCATCGGATCAGGTCTTACGGGGCGTAGTCGAACACGACGTTCGACATGCCCATGTCCACATCACCGGAATCGGTGTGCAGAACGATGGTGATCTTCTGCGAGCCGCAGTCACCGAAGTCGTCACAGCTGATGGAGCCGATGACACCGCTGTAGCCCGAGATGCTGTCGAGGTACATGCGGATACCGGCGCGGTCGATGATGAGGTTGCCGTCACCGTCGACGTAGCTGGCGGCATCGATGGCGTCGAGCAACATCGCAGCCGAGTCGTAGCTGTGGCCCCAGAACGGAGCGGACGGAGCCTCACCGTGAGCGGCCTCGTAGTCGGCCAGAACCTGAGCAGCGGTCTTACCGGTGCTCTCGTTCAGGTTGTCACCGAAGCGAACGTCGGGACCCGAGAAGTACATGCCCTCGGACTGCTCGAGCTCGAAGAAGCCGGTGACCAGAAGGCCGTCAGCCGCAAGGAGCTGGGTGTTCTCGAGACCAGCGACGCCAGGCGCCTGATCGGCAACGAAGTCACCGGCCGGCTGGAAGATCGGGAAGAACAGCGCCTCGGGAGAGCCAGCAGCGATCTCGGTGAGAACCGGCACCATGTCGGTGTCTTCCTTGTTCACGCCGGTGAAGCCGGTAATGGTGCCACCGAGCTCCTCGAAGGCGTCGGCGAAGGCCTGCGCAAGACCCTGCGTGTAGGGGTCGCCGTCGTGGATGGCGGCCGCAGTGGTCATACCAAGCTCGCTGTACACGAACTTCGCCATGGCAGCACCCTGGTACAGGTCGTTGTGCGCGGTGCGGTAGTAGCCCTCGTTGTAGTTCTCACCGGCGGTGCCAGCGAGGTCCGAGGTGAGCGCCGGCGAGGTGTTCGAACCGGAGATCATCACGAGACCGGCCTCGCTGATCAGCGGAGCAGCAGCGGTAGCGGCACCCGAGCACGACGTGCCCAGAACACCGACGACCTGCTCGTCAGCGACGATCTGCTGAGCGGCGGCCTGGCCACCGTCGGCGGAGCACAGGTCGTCGAGACCGGCGCCGAGATCGACGTCGAAGCCGTGGATCGGTCCGTAGTCGGCGATCGCAGCAGCGACGCCACGCTCGTTCGGAATACCGAGGAAGGCAACGTCGCCGGAGATCGCGTTCAGCGAACGGACCTGGATGGCGGCGCCGGCTTCGACGGTAACGGTGCCGAGCGAGCCATCGCCGAGGTAATCGGCGCTGTCGTCGGCCATGTCATCGCCGGAGTCCGCACTGGTGTCCTCATCGTCATCGCCACACGCAGCGGCGATCAGCGAGAAGGAAAGCAGCACGGCAAGCAGCATCATGAGCTTGCGTGAAAGCTTCATAGGTTCAATCCCCTCCATTGGGACGGTTGCGCGGTGGATGGGACGGCACCGCGGGGCCGTAGAACTCCCAAGTATAGACCTGCCACGGTGCATTGGGCGACAGGCAACCGCTCAGCGAGTGCGGGCAAGCACCTCTGCGACGGGCCCGGTCATACCAGTGTAGAAGGGCCCGAAGTCCGCATACAGCGCCGATGCGGTGTCGTAGCGCATCGTGTAGACGGTGTCCTTGAGATCGTCGAGCTTGGTCCCGAACAGCGTGACGCCCCACTCCCAGTCGTCGAGACCGGTGGAGGCCGTGATCAGCTGCACGATCCGCCCGGCAAACTTGCGACCCGACGAACCGTGCTCGTACATCAGTTCCTTGCGTTCGTCGTAGGGGAGCCGGTACCAGTTCTGCTCGGCCTGACGCCGTTTGGTCATCGGGTAGAAGCACCATGCGCTCTTCCCGTCCGGCGGCAGCTCCGGATAGAGCCGCATGTTCCGCATCTCCTCCGGAATCCCCTGCGCGTACTCCGAGAGCTCGGTGATCGACACGAAGCTGTCGACCACGACAAGGCCCGCCTTGATCAGCCCCGTCTGGAGATCACGGAGTTTCCAGGAATCGGCGTGCAGCGCCATGAAACACAGCTCCGCCTTGTGACCGAGAATCGCAACAGTCACGACCTGCACCTCTGCAGCCTCCGCAGCCTCGACCGCAGCGATGACGCGCTCGTCGTCGGTGTCGGCCGTTCGGGTGCAGAAAAGATGAACGACAGCGACACCCTCGGAGGTCACGACCGGTTCGAGCATGGGCCAAGTCTATGAGGGGTCGGTCTCGACAACCGAAGCGTGGGCCCGAAACTGCGCCGGGGTCGTTCCGGTCAACCGAGCGAAGCGACGGGTGAAGTCCGGCTGGTCGTAGAAGCCGCAGTTCGTGGCGATCTGGGCGATCGGCTGGTCGGTGTCGGCGAGGAGGCGAGTAGCGGCCTCGACGCGCACACGGAGGATGTGTTGGGTCGCCGTGACACCGAACACACGCTTCATCCGTCGCTCGAGCTGTGCTTCGGAACAGTCGGCGAGGACTGCGAGATCGGCGAGCCGGATCGGTTCGGCGAAGCGCTCCTGGATGTGACGCACCACATCGCGTAATTGATCGAGTCCGATCCGGTCGTCGGGTGGGGCAACAAGATCACGGCTGACGGACACGAGCCCGACGATCTCCTCCCCGTCGTCACCCGGGCCACGAACGGGGAGCTTGGTCGTGAGATACCAACCGAGGCGACCGTCGGGTCGCCGGATCAGCTCCAGTTCGTCGTAGAGCGGTTCACCGGAACCGAAGACCTGCGCATCCTGCTCCTCGTAGCGCTCCACCAACTCGGGCGCGAAGTGATCCGATGCATGCGTGCCGATCACCGCAGCCTTCGACGACTTGCCGGTACGGCGAACGAACGCCGAATTCACCTCGACGTAGATCCCACTGCGATCTTTGGCGCAGAAGATGACGTTGACCAGCGTCTCGAGCAACCCGAGCAGTTCGGGCTGGCATGCGAACATGCCGTCGTCGGCATTCGGCTTCATCAACACTGTGCGAAACGTCCACCTTCGATGGAAGGATCGTACAAGCACATGATTGTGCGAAACGTCCACCTTCGATGGAAGGATCGTACAAGAACCTGTCGGGCAGCCCAGGCAAGGTGATGTCATGCCGATTGGTGATACCGACGACGACGCAGTCGCTGCGATCGAACCGGCGATTGCGCTCGTCGAACGCTGGCTCGACGATGCCACTACCCGGGAGACCCGTCGGTCCCGCGCAACGATGTCGCGACTCGAGGGTGTGGTCACCGATCCCATCGGCCTCGGATTCGTCATGGACTTCATCGATCGGGTCGCACGCCCCGACGACAGCCGTGTGGCCGCTCGACAGCTCCGAGCCGTCGTCGACGACGGTCCCCTCCCCCGCTTCCTTTCGTCGTTCGACCGACTGCTGCTTCGAGCCGGCTCCCGACTCGGGATCGTCGTCCCATGGCTCGTCATTCCCCTCGCCCGTCGCCGCATGCGCTCCCTCGTGGGACACCTCATCGCTCCCGCCGACGCAGACGAGCTCGGCAAACACCTGAACGAACATCGCACCGAAGGGTG
Source organism: Acidimicrobiales bacterium (assembly GCA_049437325.1). Classification (GTDB taxonomy): domain Bacteria; phylum Actinomycetota; class Acidimicrobiia; order Acidimicrobiales; family Aldehydirespiratoraceae; genus UBA11606. Next base: position 14,986 of record JBMTIM010000023.1, on the reverse strand, counting down.
GGCATCGAACGTCAACCTGCTCGGCGAGGCAGTCCTCGGCGACGACGAGGCTTCCCGCCGCCACGCCGCTCTGATCGATCTGCTCGCCTTGCCCGACGTGGACTACGTATCGGTGAAGCTCTCGAGTGTCGTCGCCCAGCTCAATCCCTGGGCATGGGAGGAAAGCCTGGACCGCGTCTGCGAGCGATTGGCCGAGTTGGTCGACCACGCGCGAATGGCCGACCCGCCGACGTTCGTCAACGTCGACATGGAGGAATACCACGACCTCGAACTGACGCTCGAAGCCTTCGAGCGGGTCCTCGGCCACCCGGCTCGGCACGACGTCGAGGCCGGAATCGTCCTCCAGGCCTACCTTCCCGACGCGCTCGGGGCCCTGCAACGCCTGAGCAGCTGGGCTGCCGACCGAGTCGACGCTGGCGGCGCTCCCATCAAAGTGCGGTTGGTGAAGGGTGCGAATCTTGCAATGGAACAGGTCGATGCGGCTATCCACGGGTGGGAACAAGCGCCCTACTCGACGAAAGCCGACACTGACGCCAACTACGTCCGCTGCCTCGACTGGGTGCTCGACCCCACACGACTGCGCGGCCTTCGCATCGGGCTCGCAAGCCACAATCTCTTCCATGTTGCCTGGACGCTGCTCCTCGCCCAGGATCGGGGGGTCGGCGACCGGGTCCAGGTCGAGATGCTGCAGGGAATGGCAGAGGGCCAAGCCGCAGCGGTCAAGGCGACGCTCCCCGACGACCTTCGGCCGCTCCTCTACACGCCGGCGGTCGGCCCCGCCGACTTCGACGTCGCAGTCGGGTACCTCTTCCGACGCCTCGACGAGAATGCAGCACCGGACAACTTTCTTCGGGCGCTCTTCGATCTGCAGCGTGGGTCCGCCGTCTTCGAGAGTGAAGCGGTGCGGTTCCGAGCATCGGTCTCACATCGGACGGCGCCCTCGGTAGGCCCACGACGCGAGCAGACTCGAGCTCGAGGCTCGACCGGGGCCTTCGAGCCCGGCCAGCCATTCCGAAACGATGCAGAAACCGATCCGAGTCTGCCGTCGAACCGGGAGTGGTTGCGAACCGTCCGCGCCCTCGAGCCTTCCCGGATCAGCAGCCCCTTGATCACCGACCCGAGCGCGATCGACGCAGCGGCGAACCGCGCGCGGCAGGCCCAGCTGCGGTGGCGTGACGTCCCGGCCCGTGATCGAACACGGGTGCTCCATCGCATCGGTGACGAACTGGACACCCAGCGCGATCTCCTTCTGCGAACGATGGCCGATGAAGCCGGAAAGACCTTCGCCGAAGCCGACGTCGAAATCTGTGAGGCCATCGACTTCGCTCGCTACTACGCAGAGCGAATTGACGAGCTCGACCATCCACGAGCACGGTTCACTCCCCACGGTCTCGTGGCGGTGGTGCCCCCGTGGAACTTCCCCGTGGCGATACCCGCCGGAGGCGTGCTCGCTGCGTTGGCGGCGGGCAACGCAGTGCTGTTCAAACCGGCACCGGAAACCGTCCGCTGTGCATCGATCGTGCACGGCGCCATCATCGCGGCCGGTGTCCCACCGGATCTGTGCGCCCTTGTGCGAACCGCCGACGACGATGCCGGTCGTCGAGTGGTCGAGACAGCCGACGCAGTGATCCTCACCGGGTCGACAGAGACCGCCGACCTCTTCAGGAGCTGGGATCCGGCGATGCGCCTGTTCGCCGAGACCTCGGGCAAGAACGCACTCGTCATCACCCCGAATGCCGACATCGATCTCGCTGTGGCCGACCTGGTTCGCTCCGCCTTCGGGCATGCCGGGCAGAAATGCTCGGCTGCGAGTCTGGCGATCCTCGTGGGTTCGGTCTTCACCTCTCCGCGATTTCGTCGACAACTGTCCGACGCCGTCAGGTCATTGCGAGTCGGGAGTGCCGATGAACCCGGCACCGTTCTTGGCCCCCTGATCGGGGCGCCGAACGAGCGGCTGCAACGTGCGTTCGACCAACTCCAGCCAGGTGAGACCTGGCTGGTCGAACCGACACTCGTCGATCACGAGACGAATCTCTGGTCTCCGGGAGTTCGAGTCGGCGTCGAGCCAGGTTCCTGGTTTCACCGAACGGAGTGCTTCGGGCCGGTGCTCGGTCTCATGCAGGCCACCGATCTCGACCACGCCATCCGGCTCCAGAACGACACCGCCTTCGGCCTGACCGGCGGCCTGCACTCCCTCGACCCGACCGAGATCGAGCGGTGGACCGAGGCAGTCGAGGTCGGCAACGCCTATGTGAATCGTCCCATCACCGGCGCAATCGTCCAGCGTCAGCCCTTCGGCGGATGGAAACGATCGACGGTCGGACCGGGAGCGAAGGCGGGTGGGCCGAACTACATCGCCCAGCTCGGAACCTGGTCGCCGACCGACCTCGAGGCTGATGACTTCGAACAGGTCTGGGGAGAGCATTTCGTGCCCGAACACGACCCGACCGCCCTCTTGTGCGAACGCAACGTGTTCCGTTACCGCAGACTCCGACGCGTCCTCCTGCGCCACGGCCCGGACGCCGATGCTCGCGACCTGCACCTGGTTCGCCACGCTGCCACGACCGCCGGTGTGGAACTCGTCGAGAGCGACGCCGCATCCGAGCCCGAGGAGACACTCGCCCAACGCCTCGACTCGCTCGATGTCGGAAGGATCCGAGTCGTTGGCACACCGATCGGACCAGCGCTTCGAGCCGCTGCACTCGAAGCGAACCTGCATCTCGCCGATGCCCCGGTCAACACCGTCGGTCGGATCGAACTCCTGCACTTCGTCCGGGAGCAAGCGGTCAGCACCACACTGCATCGGTTCGGCAACCTGCCACCGGCTGACCGCGCCGCCACCACCTCGGCGTAACGTGGCGGCCATGGCCCGCAGCACACACCAGGCGCTCGCCGACGAGCGCAACGAGACGATCGAGATCTACATCAACGGGGAGTTCTTCCCCCGCCATGAGGCAAAGATCTCGGTCTTCGATTCCGGTTTCCTTGTCGGTGACGGCGTGTGGGAAGGCATCCGGCTGCACCACGGCCGCTTCGCCCACCTCGACCGTCATCTCGATCGGCTCTTCGCCGGCGCCGCCGCCATCGATCTCGACATCGGGATGGACCGGGCAGGGGTCGAGGCGGCGTTGCGGGCAACGGTCGACCGCAACGGCATGGACGACCTGGTGCACGTCCGCCTGATGGTGACCCGCGGTGACAAGAAAACGCCGAGTCAACACCCATCGAACAACATCGGCGGCCCGAACATGGTGATCATCGCCGAACACAAGGCCGCCGATCCCGATGTGCGCGACCGCGGCATCTCCCTTTTCACCGCCACCGTGCGTCGACCGCCACCCGACACGCTCGATCAGAAACTCAACTGCCACAGCAAACTCCACGAGGTCATCGCCTTGATCCAGGCGACCCACGCCGGCGCCGACGAGGCCCTGATGCTCGACCCGACCGGCGCAGTTGCGACGTGCAACGCCACCAACTTCTTCGTGATCCGAGCCGGTGAGGTCTGGACGGCGACGGGCCAGTACAACCTCAACGGCATCACCTCGGCGCTGGTGTGTGAGGTGGCCGAAGCTGCCGGCATCCCGGTGCATCGGGCACCGTTCTCGTTGACCGACGTGTACGCAGCCGACGAAGCATTCGTGACTGGCACGTTCGGAGGACTCACCCCGGTGCACACCGTCGACGGCCGCACGATCGGCACCGGTGAGCAGGGCCCACTGACAGTCCGGCTTCGCGAACTCTACGAAGCCGAGATCGAAGCCGACGTGAACGATCGCTCATGACCCCGAGAGCTGCTGCTGTCGGCCCGTACGGTGCGCGGCAATGATCATCCAGTGCTGGTCAGGACCGCGCAACATCTCGACCGCCCTGATGTATTCGTGGCGGGAACGATCCGATTTCACCGTGCTCGACGAGCCGTTCTACGCCTTCAACATGACACTCGACACCCGCGGGCACCCCGGCACCGACGAGGTCATCGCCAGCCAGTCGACCGACCCGAACGACGTGATCGAGAACGTGATCTTCGGCGATCACCCGACACCCCACGTCTACGTCAAGCAAATGGCGCACCACCTCAAGGGGGTCGATCGCTCCCACCTTGCCCGGTGCGAAAACCTGCTGCTCACGCGAGACCCGGTGCAGATGTTGGCGTCGCTGTCGATCCAGCTTCCCGGTTGCACGCTTGCCGACACCGGCCTGACCGAGAGCGTCGAGTTGCTCGATGCCGTCCTGGCCGAGGGGGGCACACCGATCGTGATCGACTCCCAACGACTCTTGGCCGACCCCGCCGGTGTGCTCAGCACCGTGTGTGCCGCACTCGGCCTCACCTTCGACCCGACCGTGCTGTCCTGGCCAGCCGGTCCCAAACCAGAGGATGGGGTGTGGGCCAAACACTGGTACCACAGCGTTCACCAGACCACGGGCTTCGCCTCGCGTCCGCCGTCCGACCATCCCGTACCCGATCGTCTCGGTCCGATCCTCGAGACAGCGCTGCCGCTGTACGAGCGCCTTCTGCGCTACGCCGTCTGAGCTACCAGTTGCAGCGGAGGGACATGCACGAGAGCCCCCCGTCGACACGGGCGGCTTCGTCGGCCTCGACGGTCACGACGTCATACCCCGCCTTTGTGAGGATCCCCTCGGTGGCGGGGAATCCGGTTCGCATTATCACGACATCGTTCACTCGTATGAGGTTGGCGGCTGCTTCCTCACCGGCGGGACAGACGATGACGTCGTAGCCGTCGAAACAGCCGCTTGCGGCAAGTCGACCGGTCGAGAAGATCGTGTGCTCGTCGACAATCGCACAGTCGGTCTTGAAGTGCAGGACGTCACTCGGCGTCTCGACGATCCGGACCGCAAGTCCGGTCGGCGCCAGCGCCGCCAACAGTGCCTCGGCACCGGTTCGGTCGGTACGGGCCGACAGACCGATCAACACCTCGTTGGCGGTGACGAGGACGTCGCCTCCATCGACGAACCCCTCCGAGACTCGGCCGACCGTGGGGAAGCGGGCCTCGAGGTCGCCAACGATCGCGTCGGCCTCTCCCGCTCGGCTCGGGGCGCCGGGCCGCAGCACGACGGCGAGGGGACCGATACACAGCGCAGCGTCCTCGACGAACACTGCGTCGGGGTGCCCGGGCAACTCGGCCATGGCCTCCACAACCACACCGGCGGCTTGGAGCACAGCGACGTACGACGCGTGCTCGTCGACGAAACGCGCATAGTCGGGGTCGGGCCCGTCAACCGCGCGCAACCCGTCGACGACGCTCGGCGTGGGAGGCCGCACGAGGGCATGGTGGAATCGGATCGGGCTCGGCATCGATCAGGTCTCGAGCACCATGCGAAGGAACTGTTTCGTGCGTTCCTCGTTCGGGTTGCGGAGCACCGCTTCCGGGCTGCCCTCCTCGACCACAACCCCGTCATCCATGAAGACGACACGGTCGGCCACTTCCTGAGCGAAGCCGATCTCGTGGGTGACGACCATCATCGTCATGCCCTCACCGGCAAGCGTGCGCATGACATCGAGCACCTCGCCCACGAGTTCGGGATCGAGCGCCGAGGTGGGCTCGTCGAACAGCATCATCTTCGGCTTCATGCTGAGGGCGCGGGCGATGGCGACCCGCTGCGCCTGACCGCCCGACAGGTGAGCCGGATACTCGTGAATCTTGTCGGACAGGCCGACCCGGTCGAGCATCTCGCGGGCGATACCGATCGCTTCGTCCTTGGGTCGCTTGAGCACGCCGGTCTGCGCCACGGTGAGGTTCTTCAGCACCGTGAGGTGCGGGAAGAGGTTGAACTGCTGGAACACCATGCCGATGTTGCTGCGGAGCTGATCGACATCGGCATCGATGTCGGTGATGTCCTCACCATCGATGAGGATCGTGCCCGAATTCGACTCTTCGAGTCGGTTCAGGCATCGAAGCAACGTCGACTTTCCCGAGCCGGAGGGGCCGAGCACGCAAACCACCTCACCAGCGTTGACGGTGAAGTCGATTCCCTTCAGAACCTCGAGGTCACCGAAGGACTTGTGGAGTTCTCGGACGTCGATGGCGTGTGTCATCGGGCTTTGGCTGCCGATCGTTCGAGCCGCCGTACGAGGAACGTGAGCGGCAGGGTGATGAGAAGGTAGAGCGCAGCGACAACGGTGAGCGGTGTGGCGTTGCGTTCGGCGTTCATGAAGTCACGAGCGAACTTCGTGAGTTCCTTCGTCCCGGGGGTCGACCCGAGAATGAAGAACAGCGACGTGTCCTTGATCAACAGCACGAGTTCGTTGGTGAGGGGCGGAATGATGATGCGGAACGCCTGCGGCAAGATGATCGTGAACATCGTGCGCGTCTGCGACATGCCGAGCGACCGGGCTGCCTCGGTCTGACCTTTGGGGACAGCCTCGATTCCGGCCCGGATCGTCTCGGCCATGTACGCACCGGCAACGAGCGCCAAGCCGACAGAACCCCGGCCGAGCACTCCACCCGGAATCCGGAATCCACTGAACGCAATCGGCAGACCGAAGCCCACGAACAACAGGGTGATCAGCGCAGGGAGACCCCGGAAGAGTTCGATGTATCCGATCGCGAATGCTCGGAACGCCTTGAGGCTCGACAGGCGCATCAGCGCCAACCCGAGGGCAAGGACCATGCCAAGCACGAATGACAGCAGCGTGTAGAGCGCTGTGTTCTTCACCGCCGAGGTGATGACCTCGGGGAACATGTCGGCTGCGATCTCGGGGTTGAAGAAGTTCTTCTGGATCTTCGACCAGTCCGCTGCGAACACGACCACCACCGTGATGACAGCCGCGGCCGAATACATCGCAATCTGGTAGTAGCGGGCCCGTTGGCGGGGAGTGAGCGTCGTCATGGTGCGAAAACGTGCGAGGGGCCGGACCCTACGGCCCGACCCCTCGTCAGATCAACCGTCGTGGTTCAGGCTCAGGCGCCCGGGAACCATTCGGCGTAGATGTCGTCGTACGTGCCGTTGTCCTGCAGCTTGGCCAAGGACTCGTTGACGGCAGCGAGGAGATCCTCGGCACCCTCTTCCTGGACGGCGAACCCGTAGAACTCACCGGTCTCATACGACTCGATGACCATGGCGCCACCGGTGTCGTCGGCGTAGCCCTGGTTCCCGACGAGGTCGGTGATGACACCATCGACGTCGCCGGCCTCGAGGGCCAGGTAGAGCGCACCGATGTCGTCGAATGCGACGACCTGCACGCCAGCCGGGGTGTTGTCCTCCAGCCAGATCTCGCCGGTGGTGCCCGACTGAACGGCTACAGCACCGAGATCGGCGAGGGTGCCGGCGGAGCTGTCGTCGGAGACCAGCAGCGACTGCTTGCCTTCGAAGTACGGCTCGGAGAAGTCGATGTTCTCCTCGCGCTCTTCGGTGATCGTGATCGAGGCGGCCGAGATGTCGCAGTCACCGGCCTCGGTGGCGAGGCCGCTGGTGATGGCGTCCCAGCCCGGAGTTGCAACCGCAAGACCGAGACCGAGATCGTCGGCGATGGCGCGCATCAGTTCGATGTCGAACCCGGTGAAACCGCCTTCGGCGCTCGGGTCCTCGAACTCCATCGGCGGGTAGGGAACATCGGTGCACACGGTGAGCGTGCCCGAGGTGACAAGGCCGAGCTCACCACCGTCGTCGTCGCCACATGCGGCGGCAAACAGACCGAGGGTGAGCAGCAGGGCAAGAAGCTGCAGCAGTCGCTTGGACATGAATCCTCCAGAGGGTTTCGTTCTCGACATTCCGAGAACCTCAAAAGGCTACCCAGTTCGCGTCGAGAGCGGCGCCGAGCGGCCACTCAGAGCATCAAACCGAGCAGTTCACGAACGATCTTGGCTCCCACCATCGCCGTGAGTCCGTGCACGTCACGGTCGGGATTGATCTCGACCAGGTCGGCACCGACGACGTCGACCTCCTGGGTTGCAATCTGGCCCAGCGCGTCGAGCAATTGGCGGGTCGACCAGCCGCCAGGTTCGAAGTGCGACATGCCGGGAGCAAAGGCGGGGTCGAGCACATCGATGTCGATCGAGACATAGACCGGGCCCTCGAGCGCCGGAACGACCACCCCGGGGTTGCGTGCCTCGAACACGTCGACACCGAACCGATCGGCCTGGTCGCGCTGGTGCGGCGTCATGGTGCGAATCCCCATCTGCACCAGGCGGGCCACCCTGCCCTCTTCCATGATCCGGGCAAACGGACACGCGTGCGAATAGCGATCACCATCGAGTTCGTCGTAGAGATCGGGGTGTGCGTCGAAGTGCACGATCGTGATGTCGTCGTGGCGGTCGGACATCGCCTGCACGAGGGGCCAGGTCACGAGATGGTCACCGCCGAGTGCCAGCAGCTTCGCGTCGTCAGCGATTGCGTCGCTTGCGGCGCGGCGGATCAGCGCCGTCGCCTCGTGCACATCGTCGGGGAGGGTCAGGTCACCCAGGTCAGCCCAGTCGGCATTCGCGTCAGGGGCGAAATCGCGCCCGTCCTCCGTGCACCAGTTGGCCGATCCACTGTGCAAGGCGGCGCGCACAGCCGGTGGGGCCGCCGCCGGACCCCGGAGATACGACGAGTGCGCGTCGTAGGGCACACCGAGGATCTTGACGCTCATACGTAGATCTCGAGCGAGCCGTCGCGAGCGAACCCTGCGAGTTGGAGGCCGGCCCGCTCAGCTGTGGCGACTGCGAGGGCAGTCGGCGCACTGACAGCCACCAACGCGCGAAAGCCCGCGGCCCAGGCCTTGTGCACCAATTCGAAGCTGGCGCGACCACTGACCACGACCGCCCTGCCCGTCGCCGGGAGGTCGCCGTCGAGCAACAATCGACCGGCGAGCTTGTCGACCGCATTGTGCCGACCGACATCTTCGCGGCTGAGCTGCACCCCACCATCGGGATCGACCACGCCGGCAGCGTGAACCGCACCGGTGATGCCGAAGAGGTCCTGCATCGAACGGAGCTTGTCGGGCGCATCGGCAAGCACGCCCCAGTCGATCTGCTCGCCGATGACCGGGGCGAGCTTCGATGCCAGTTCATCGATCTCGTCGGTACCGCAGAACCCGCACGACGAGGTGGTGGTGGCGAGTCGGGGCGCAGGCTCAGGGGCCTTGCCGCCGGTCGAGACACTCACAATGTTGAATGCGGTCGCAGCCGCCGACCCGTTGGCGCAGTACTTCACCTCGAGCACCGCGTGTCCGGCGAGCAGGCCCTCGTTGTGACAGAACCCAACCGCGAGTTCGAAATCGTTGCCCGGTGTTCGCATCGTGGTCGCAACACGATGGCCGTCGAGTTCGATCGCCATCGGTTCTTCGGTGGCAAGGGTGACCGGACGTCGCCCGCGGGTGGGATCGTCGGCGGACCAGGGCCGAACCAGACGCTGCTCGCTGCGCTTGCGAGGGCTCATGCTCTCAGGCTACGCCCGCCGTCGAGCCGGCGGGCACGCCGGGCGCCGCCACCCTGCATCGATCGAGTCCCCGGTGCAGTCCGACGACGAGCGATAGCGTCCAGCCATGACCGACATCGGGGCCATGCTCATGCGAGAAATCCCGCCCGAGGATCTCGTGGAACGAGCGACATCGATCGCACCGCACGTCGACGAACTGTGGATCATCGAAGATCTCAACTGGGCGGGCGGTATCAGTCAACTCGGCACGATCCTCGAGGCGACCGACAACGACAGCTGCGGACGACCGGTGCTCGGCCACGGGATCGCACCGGCGCCGTTCCGCAACCCGGCAGCGCTGGCCATGGAGTGGGCCACCCTCGCCAGGATGTATCCGGGCCGGCTCCACTGTGGCATCGGCCACGGACTCCCCCACTGGATGGAGTGGATCGGCGAGAAGGTCGAGTCCCCACTCACCCTGTTGCGGGAGACGATCGAATGCACCCAGCAGATCCTGCGGGGTGAGGCCGTCGAGTACACCGGTCGGTACATCACCATCCGGGGGGTGGAGTTGGAGTTCCCGCCTTCGGTCGTCCCTCCCATCCTGGCGGGGGTCACCGGTCCACGGTCACTCGAGCTGAGCGGGATGGTCGCCGATGGCACCTTGCTGCCCGAGGGGTTCGACGGGGCACGCATCGAGTGGGCTCAGGATCAGATCAGCACCGGACGACGGTCCAGCAACGCTCGCCACCCCCACCGGCTCGCTGTCTTCGTCGGCTACTACCTCGGCGATCTCGACCGACTGCCGCCACCGGCCGAGGACGGAGACCAACCCTGGGTCGCCGTCACCGACAACATCGACGAGATGGTCGCCGCGCTCCGGCCGGTGATGAGGACCGGGCTCGACTCGCTCGTTCTCATCCCGTTCGGCCCTGATCCCGCCGGCCAGGTCGAGCGTTTCCAAGCCGACGTTCGGCCCCACCTGTCGGCCTGACTATGCCCCGCGGATCAGGCTGCTCGTGAGGTGATGGGTGAGCGGTTCACCCATTGCCGCCATCCAGAAATCGCAGGTGAGCGTGTCACCCTCGACCACGTAGCGTCTGCGGGTCTCTCGCACGAGCTTCGCCGACGGTGCGGTGTGCACACCGACCGACGACATGTCGACCTCGACTCCGGCTTCGGTCTCGGTGATCGACCCGGTGAGGATTTCGACGATCCCCGACGGTTGGCTCACCACCAATTCGACCGTGCCATCACCCTGAGGGCGGAAGTACCCGGCCTCTGCATGCAGGGGCAACCCCGAGCCACGGGCACTCGTGCGCTGATTCATCGCCACGAACGGCTTGCCCACATGACCGAACACCAACGTCTCGCCATACGAGAACGACTCGATCGTGGGATACGCCCCCTCTCCAGGACCCTGCCACTCACCGAGAAGCGGAATCAGCGAAGCGTTCAAGGGGTGCAACACAGGACCCGACATGGATGAACCCTAACCGACCGACAAAACGGCCTCGGCCCCCGCACGAAGCGGGGGCCGAGCGTTCGATCGTTGGAGAGCCGGGCCGCAACGGTCCCGCCAACTCCTCAGGCATGCACAGTGGCGTCAGAAATCCATGTCGGGCATGCCGGGTGCGCCACCTTCGTCGGGGGCGTCAGCGATGACGGCCTCGGTGGTGAGGAACAGCGCTGCGATCGACGCTGCGTTCTGCAACGCCGAGCGGGTCACCTTTGCTGCGTCGATGATGCCCGCCTCGACCAGATCGATGTAATCCCCGGTGGCCGCATTCAGGCCGTGGTTGCCTTCGAGGCTGCGCACGGCGTTGACCACGACGCCACCCTCCATACCGGCATTGACGGCGATCTGGGTGAGCGGACCCTCGAGGGCGCGGGCCACCATGCGGGCACCGACCTGTGCATCGGCGTCGTCGAGCGAGTCGACCATGGCATTCACTGCGGCCTGCGCACGGATCAAGGTGGTACCGCCGCCGGCGACGACACCCTCCTCGATCGCAGCCTTGGTGGTGCTGACGGCGTCTTCGATCCGGTGCTTCTTCTCCTTGAGTTCCACCTCGGTGGCTGCACCGACCTTCAGGACGGCAACGCCACCCGACAGCTTGGCGAGACGCTCTTGCAGCTTCTCGCGGTCGTAGTCGGAGTCGGTGTTCTCGATCTCAGCCTTGATCTGGGCGATTCGACCGTTGACGTCGGCGCTGTCGCCGGCGCCTTCGACGATGGTGGTCTCGTCCTTGGTGACCACAATCTTGCGGGCCGAACCGAGCATGTCGAGACCGACGCCGTCGAGCTTGAGGCCAACCTCTTCACTGACGACCTGGCCACCGGTGAGGATTGCCATGTCCTGCAGCATCGCCTTGCGGCGCTCACCGAATCCGGGGGCCTTCACCGACACCGACGTGAAGGTGCCGCGGATCTTGTTGACCACGAGTGTCGCAAGGGCTTCACCCTCGACGTCCTCGGCCACGATCAGGAGCGGGCGGCTCGACTGCATGACCTTTTCGAGGACCGGGACGAGCTCGCGGACATTGCTGATCTTGGAAGCCACGAACAGGATGTAGGGGTCGTCGAGCACGGCTTCCATCCGCTCGGCATCGGTGACCGAGTAAGGGGAGATGTACCCCTTGTCGAAGCGCATCCCCTCGACGAAGTCGAGTTCGAGACCGAACGTCTGACCTTCTTCGACGGTGATCACGCCGTCCTTGCCAACCTTGTCGATCGCATCGGCGATGGTCGCCCCGATCTCTGCGTCTGCGGCGGAGATCGCAGCGACGTTCGCGATCTGGTCCTTGTTCTCGGACACGTCTTGGGCGTTGTCGCGAATGGACGCAACGGCTGCCTCGACTGCGGCCTCGATGCCCTTCTTCAGGCTCATCGGGTTCGCACCGGCTGCGACGTTGCGAAGGCCCTCACGAACCATCGACCAGGCGAGAACGGTGGCAGTGGTTGTGCCGTCGCCGGCGACATCGTCAGTCTTCTTGGCGACTTCCTTGACCAGTTCGGCACCGATGCGCTCGAACGGATCCTCGAGCTCGATCTCCTTGGCGATCGAGACACCGTCGTTCGTGATCGTGGGTGCTCCCCACTTCTTCTCGAGCACGACGTTGCGACCCTTGGGGCCGAGCGTCACGCGCACTGCATCAGCGAGCTGGTTCATACCCGCTTCGAGACCACGGCGGGCCTTTTCGTCGAACAGAATGGACTTGGCCATCATTCCTCCGGTGGACGGTTGAGGGACGTTGGCACTCTCGTGCCTCGACTGCTAAGTGAACCGCGGTAGCCCCCAAATCGCAACCCAGGTTTCGGTGATCAACCGCCAGCGACTGCGGGCACGACGGCAACGACGGCATCAGGGTCGATCAGCGTCGACAAACCGTCGAGCGTGCGACACTCGACCTCACCCACGAACACGTTGACGAAGCCGTGGAGGCGGCCGTTCTCGTCGACGATTCGCTCCGCAAGCCCCGGATGAGTTGCTGCGAGCGCCCCGATCACCGCACCGAGGTCACCGGCCTCGACATCGACCTCGGCCACTCCACCCACGAGCGGCCGCAGGCTGTTGGCAATCCTGACCATGGCCATCGGAGACGATGGTATCGACCCGCAACGAGCGAGCGCGTGGCGCTGGTCCGACAGCCGGACCGAATCCGGCGAAAATGATTCAGCCAACACCATTTGGGGACGACAACTACCCCAACAAGTCTCCCTCTCAACCGGAGTGTTCCATGCCTGCTGAACCTGCACTGCTTCATGACCGGCTGAGCGAATTCGTCGCCTGCCTCAGCGGCACACCCGAACAAGACGTCCGGGGGTTGGTCGAGCAGTCGATGGTGGCCCACGACGACGCCGATGCACTCCGACACGTCGCCTCTGCGCTGGTCCGGCTGCGCGAACGCGGACCGGACCGACCCTTCGACTTCGCAGCCTGACAGCCCCGACAGTCCTTGCCCGGTGGACCGTCGTAGGATCAGGGCATGACGACGGAGGAGCCCCCATCGACCGGCCCGTCGGCTGCGGCCCGGATCTTCATCGGTGCGGTGGTGGCGCTGATCGCCGTTGTGTTGCTCCGATGGATCGTGCTCACAGTTCTCGGAACGCTCCGCTTCATCTTGATCGTCATTGCGATCGTGGCCGCCGTGTTCTGGGCGATCACTGCGAAAGCCAACCGCTGACCGAACCAGCGACACACGATGCCGTCTCGGCCAGTGCCCGCTCGGTGCCGAACCGGTCACAGAGATCGATCCAGCCCACGCCTTCGTCGTCGAGCCGCACCCTCGCATCGTCATCGACCACACCACCGACCACGAGCAACTCCCGCCCAGCAGCTCGAGTGAGTTCGACAACCGTTCCCACGACCTTGCCGTCGAAACTGGTCGCATCGACGCGACCTTCGCCGGTGACGACGAGTTCGGCGGACTCGATCTGTTCGTAGAGATCCACTGCCTCTGCGATCAGCATCGCACCTGACTCGATCCGCGCCCCGGCAACCACCAGCCCGCCAGCGAGACCTCCGGCCGCTCCAGCACCACGAAGCTCGGACACATCGATTCCGTGCTCGTCGCGATACACGCCGACCAACCGCTCGAGACGCGCGGTCAACAGGCCGATCTGCGCTCTCGACGCACCCTTCTGCGGCCCGAAGACACGGGCCGCGTCCGTGAAACGGGTCTCGACGTCGCACGCCAGGACGAGATCGACCCCTTTGAGTCGCGACGGAGCCGGCAACGCACGCAACGCACCAAGCCCACCATCGGTGGTCGCAGACCCCCCGAGGCCGACGATGACCTCATCTGCTCCTGCCTCGACGGCCTTGGCGATCAACTCGCCCGTACCGGCGGTGGTTGCGGCCATCGGATCGTTGCCCTCGGCTCCACCAGCGAGCAGCAACCCCGATGCTTGGGCCATCTCGATCACGGCGCGTCCCTGTGAGAGGCGCCAGCCGGCCTCGACCGTCGACCCCAGCGGACCGACCACCGCAGTGGACCGGTTCGCTCCCCCGAAGGCAAGAAGCGTGCCCTCCCCGCCATCGGCCATCGGCTGGGCGGTCACCTCGTGGCCAGGCGCACCCGCCGCCACTGCAGCGGCGAACTCACCAGCATCGAGTGTGCCGCGAAATTTGTCGGCGCAGGCGAGCACGTGCATCTCCACATCCTGCCCGACCTGCGATTGCCACGGTGAGCGCACCGGCTGTTCTCCCCGTCACCCGGGCGAACTACCTTCCGACCGCATCTCCACCTGCGGCCACCGTGCGCTTGCGCGCACGGTGATCAGCCGAGTACCCGATCGGAGCCGAGGACCACGAAGATGTGGAAATCCTCGATCTGTGTTGGATCAGCCACGAGATCGTCGGGAGTCGTCGCTGGCCGCAACACCGCACCGGTGGCACCGAGCTCGAGTGCGACAGCTTCGGCCTCGAGGGCGTAACCGTCGACGTAGTAGACCGCCGACAGTTCGGTGTTTTGCTTCGCGTTCACGGCGATGGTCACAAACCCCGCCGTCTTGAGCAGCTCGGACTGCTGTCCCGCAAGCCCCGACACACCAACACCGTTGGCGACCGCGACCTTGACCTCACCCAACGGCCGAGTGGTCGGCGTGACCGGCGTCGTGTCGG
>JBMTIM010000022.1:0-50914 GCA_049437325.1 Acidimicrobiales bacterium | reverse complement strand
GGCACCGACCACTCGCATGAAAAAGCGACCACCGACACCGGCGATCAACAACCCGGCCACGAATCCGGCGGCGAGTGTCGCCGACAGGCGTCGAGTCGCTTCGGCAATCCTGGTTCGGAGGGCCTCGCCTGAAGCACCTGATGGAATCCACTCAAGCGTCGAGTGCCGCACCACGATGATGGCGCACAGCCCCAGCGCCCCAACCCCCAACACGCCGATCACGAGCGAGGCAGGCGACATGAGACCTCCGGATCACATGTTGTTCGTGCGGGCAACGAACGCTGCGACAGACCCTTCACTGCGAATCTTGCAGATCCGACCAGCATCTGGGCAAGAGTGGGGACCATGAACATTGGCGTGCAGCTTCCAGAAGTCGAGTGGGAGGTTCCGTTTCCCGAGTATCTGGCAATGGCGCAGACCGCAGAGGCGGTGGGGTTCGACTCGCTCTGGGTCGGGGATCACCTGCTCTACGACCTCCCTGCAGGCCCACGGGGTCCGTGGGAGGCCTGGACGACACTCGCAGCGATCGCTGCTGTCACCGACCGGGTCGAGATCGGGCCACTCGTCGCCAGCACCAGCTTTCACGCGCCCCCGATGCTCGCCAAACAAGCTGCGACCGTCGACGCCATCTCGCAGGGTCGACTCATCCTTGGCCTTGGCGCAGGCTGGAACCGCCGGGAATACGACGCATTCGGGTTCGCCTTCGACCGGAGGGTCAGCAGATTCGAGGAGGCATTCACCATCATTCGCTCACTGCTTCGAGACGGGGAGATCGACTTCCATGGCACGTACTACGACGCAGAGCGATGTGTACTGCATCCCCGATCGCCTCGCTCTGCAGGCCCACCGTTGATGGTTGGCTCGATCGGGCCACGGATGCTGGGCATCACCCTCCCCCATGTCGAGGCGTGGAATGTCTGGTGGTCCGACTACGGCAACACACCTGAGGGGTTCGCTGCTCAGAAAGGCGTGGTCGACGACATCGCCTCGTCGGTCGGTCGCAATCCGGCCACCGTCGATGCCACGTGTGCAGTGCTCGTGCAACTCGACGGCGGTGGCGGCCGTCAGATGGGAGATTACGGGGCGGGCGAAGCCGTCGAGCCACTCACCGGATCGCCCGCAGCAATCGCCGAACAGCTGGCAAGGTTCGGTGATGCCGGCGCGAGCCACGTTCAACTCGTCGTCGACCCGATCACCCGCAGCTCAATCGAATGGCTCGGCGACGTGCTCCCCTTGGTTCGCCGTTGAGTATCCCCCTACGGCTGGCCCTCTCCGCTGTCCGACCGACTGAACAGCCGACGATGACGGCCCGTCACTTCTGCTGTACCCCTGCCTTCCACACATGGGTCACCCGGTCGGCATCCCCCCACACCGATCGATCATTCAGCGGGTTCGTATCGAGCGCGATCACGTCGGCGTCATAGCCTGCGACAAGCTGGCCACTGTTGGGGGCCTGCGGACCAAGGGTCTCCGGGGCGGTGGCCGTCATCGCCTCGATCGCCTCGAGATCGGTCATACCCGCATTGATCAGATGGACGATCTCCATGCTGTTGGAGCCGTACATCTGACCCGACACGAAGATGTCGCACCCTGCTGCGATCTTGACTCCGGCGGCGATCGCAATCTTCATCGCCTGCTCGTGTGCCCCTGCGATCATCAAGCCCTTCTCATAGGCGTAGCGAGGCAGCATGTCGGCCTGGCTGAGCAGCGCGTCGATGACGTAGCGAGTCGGCACAAACATCGTCCCAGCCGCAACCATCGCCGCCGCCGCTTCTTCGTCGATGAAGCTGCCGTGTTCGATCGTGTGACAGCCGTTGCGGATGGCAGCCATGATTCCTGGCTTGCCGTGACAGTGCGCCGCCACGACGCGTTCGGCGCGACCCGCTTCGTCGACGATGGCCCGCATTTCCTCGTCGGAGAACTGCTGGTGGATCGGGTGATCGATCTCGCTCATCACGCCGCCCGACGCACAGATTTTGATCAAACGGGCGTTCATTCGCAGGTTGGTTCGGACCGCCTTGAGTACCTCGGGTACACCATCACAGAGGATCGAGAACGTGTGGTTGCACGTGATCTCGTGAACGAAGTCGAGCGGCAGACTGTGAATGTCACCGTGGCCCCCGGTCGTGGACAGAATCCGGCCGGCGCCGTAGATGTTCGGGCCAGTGACCCGGCCCTCGTCGATCGCCTGGGCGAGTCGGATGCCGATCCCACCCACTTCACGCACACTCGTGACGCCGGCATTGATGCACTGCCGGGCATCGTCAACCGCTCGTGCCGACGCAGCGACGATGTCGGCCGCTGCCATCGCTTCGAGATCGGCCGCCGGGAGACCGACGAAGTGCGCGTGGCAGTCCCACAGCCCTGGCATGACGGTGGCAACTTCCACCACCTCCTCCTCATCGGCGGAGTGCCCGGGAGCGTCGGCCGTTGGTCCGGCGTAGACGATCTCGCCAAACGCCATGATGACGGTGCCACCTTCGACCGGATCACCCCGTCCGGGAAGAAGCGTGTCGGCGACGATTCGAATGCTCATGGCGCAAGTCTCGTGCCGTCGACCCGACATCGCCAGTCTCGGTGGCTAGCCAACCGCACCCCACCCGCCGCCACCCGGCGTATGGAGTTCGATACGGTCGCCAGCTTCGACAGTGGTCCGGTCGACTCCACCCAGTTCAACGATCGAACCGTCGGCCCGAAGCACTCGGTTGATACCGATCGCACCCGGTTCACCGCCGGCCATTCCGTAGGGCGGGACGCGACGGTGGCTCGACAGGAGGTTGACTTCCATCGACTCCTCGAAGCGCAGACGACGCACCACGCCGTCTCCACCCCGGTGAACACCGGCCCCACCCGAACCGCTGCGCAGATGGAACGTCTCCAGATGAACAGGAAGTCGCCACTCGAGAATTTCGGGATCGGTGAGTCGTGAGTTCGTCATGTGCGTGTGCACCCCGCCGCAACCGTCACGGTTGGGGGTGGCCCCCGCACCACCACAGATCGTCTCGTAGTACTGGTGTCGATCGTTGCCGAAAATGAAGTTGTTCATCGTTCCCTGCGCCGCACCCATGACCCCGAGCGCGCCGAACAAGGCGTCGACCACGAGTTGGCTCGTTTCCACGTTCCCAGCGATCACCGCAGCGGGGTACGACGGGTTGATCATCGACTCGTCGGGAAGCACCACCTCGAGCGGTTCCATGCACCCGGCATTGAGCGGGATGTCGTCGTCGACAAGGCAACGAAAGACGTACAGAACGGCGGCGTGGGCGATGGCCGACGGAGCATTGAAGTTGCCCGGATGCGTCGGACTCGTTCCGGTGAAATCGATGCAGGCCGACCGGTCGTCGTGATCGACGGTGATGGCAACGCTGACCTGGTGGCCGTCGTCTGTTTCGTAGGTGAACGACGAATCGCTCAGCGCATCGATCACCCGCCGGACCGACTCTTCGGCGTTGTCTTTCACATGACCCATATAGGCATGGACCACATCGAGGCCGAAGTGATCGATGACCCGACGCAGTTCAGTGGTTCCCTTCTCGCATGCAGCCACCTGCGCCTCGAGATCGGCGATGTTCTGGGCAGGGTTGCGCGCCGGGTATGCGCCGCTGGTGAGCAATGCTTCGATTTCGGAACGGAGGAAGCGATCGTTGCGAACCAGGACGACGTTGTCGAGCAAGACACCTTCCTGTTCGACCGACGTCGAGTCGGCCGGCGCCGATCCGGGGACCGTGCCACCGATGTCGGCATGATGGCCGCGAGAAGCGACGAAGAAGATCACCCGCGGTCCGACTTCGCCATCGCTCGTCGTGTCGAACACCGGTTTGATGACGGTGATGTCGGGGAGATGTGTACCGCCGTTGTACGGCGCGTTCATGACGTAGACGGTTCCGGGCTCCATCACCGGGTTCTGCCGAATGATCGACCGGATCGATTCACTCATCGAACCGAGGTGCACCGGCATGTGTGGCGCGTTTGCGATGAGGTCACCGTCGGGATCGAAGACCGCACACGAAAAATCCAGTCGTTCCTTGATGTTGACCGACGCCGCCGTGTTCTCCAGCACCACACCCATCTGCTCTGCGATGTTCATGAACAGATTGTTGAAGATCTCGAGCTGGACGGGATCGACCGATGTCCCGATGGCAGTCGTGGTCGGCAGCGGCACCACCCGCTCGAGCACGAGGTCCCCGGTGACCGTGGCACGCGCCGCCCAACCCGGTTCCACCACCGTGGTCGCTGTCGCTTCGATGATCACTGCTGGCCCATCGACCACGGCACCAGCGCCCAGCGATTCACGTTCGACGAACATGGCGGGTCCGGTGACGCCGGCCATCGTTGCGTCATGTTCGAACCTCGGGCGACTCGGGTCGACTCGCACGAGCTCGTGATCGATGTTCACATCGGATGCACCAACGGTCTCGACCTGCAACGCCTCGATGACGAGATCTTTGTCGGGCGACGTGAAGCCGAACCGGCCACGATGGACCTCCTCGAAGCGAGCCACGACCTCAGGAAGCGTCCCTGCGTCGACTGTGAGTGCGGTATCGGACCCGTGGTAGCGAAGCGACAGTCGCCGGTATGACGAGATGAGATCGGGGCCGACCCCCTGGGCTGCAACGGCGGCAGCCCCCTCGGACTCGAGTCGCCGCCAGTGGTCGGCGAGTCCGGCGAGGCTGCTGTCGTCGAGCACTGCCTCGACCGCTGCATCGGTCACGTGGCGAATATCGGCCAGGCCGATCCCCAGTGCCGAGAGCACACCGGCGTGAGGATGGATGTGCACGCGCTCGACCCCGAGTTGATCGGCGACCAGACAGGCATGCTGGCCGCCGGCGCCGCCGAAACACACCAGCGTGTACGACGTGACGTCGTAGCCGCGTTGCACCGAAATCTTCTTGATGGCGTTGGCCATGTTGTCCACCGCAATCGCCAAAAAGCCTTCAGCCGCCGCCACCATCGACGTCTCCCGCCCCGAGGCAGCCGAAATCTCCGCCGCCATCGCCTCGAACCGGGTCTCGACCGCTCCGACATCGAGCGGTTGGTCACCGTCAGGACCAAAGACGTGGGGGAAATACTCGGGCCGGAGTTTGCCGAGCACGACATTGCAATCGGTGATCGTGAGCGGGCCACCGTTGCCGTAGGCCGCAGGACCCGGATCGGCACCGGCCGAATCGGGCCCGACCCGCATCCGGGCACCGTCGAAGTGCAGGATCGAGCCGCCACCTGCGGCGACGGTGTGGATGTCGATCATCGGCGCTCGGACCCGCACGCCGGCGATCTGCGTTTCGTGGGTCCGTTCCAACCCACCGGCGTGGTGAGAGACATCGGTCGACGTGCCACCCATGTCGAACCCGAGCAGCCGATCGAATCCTGCTGCCTCGGCGGTTCGGACCATGCCGACAACCCCACCCGCCGGGCCCGACAGCAGCGCGTCTTTGCCTTGGAAACGATGCGCGTCGGTGAGGCCACCGTTGGATTGCATGAACATGAGGCGGGGTCCAACCCCATCGGCCCGCAGTCTGCTGTCGACCTGGTCGACGTAGCGACGCAGGATCGGCGACAGGTACGCATCGACCACCGTCGTGTCGCCTCGGCTGACGAGTTTCATCAGCGGGCTGACTTCGTGGCTGACCGACACCTGCCCGAACCCCAACTCCCCTGCTATCGCCGCGACCCGGGCTTCGTGATCGGTGTGGCGATACCCGTGCATCAGGCAGATCGCCACCGCATCGAACCCGGCCGATCGGGCCTCGGCGAGGTCGGCCCGTACCGCGTCGACGTCCAGTGGTGTGATCACGGTGCCGTGGGCGTCGATGCGTTCGTCGACCTCGATCACCCGCTCGTACAGCATCTCAGGCAACACGATGTCGAGCGCAAAGAGGTCGGGGCGAGCCTGGTAGCCCAGACGAAGCGAGTCGGCGAAACCACGCGTGGTCACGAAGACCGTCGGCTCACCTTCGCGCTCGAGCAGCGCATTGGTAGCGACGGTGGTCCCCATCTTCACCGAGTCGATCTGACCCGTCGGAAGAGGAGCGTCGGCGTCGATACCGAGCAGATCGCGGATCGCTTGAATCGCTGCGTCGTCGTAGCGGCGCGGATGTTCCGACAGCAGCTTGTGGGTGACCGTTCGGCCGTCGGGTCGGCGTGCGACCACGTCGGTGAACGTGCCACCCCGATCGATCCAGAACTGCCAGCCTGGCGCAGACGGCTCCCGCGTGGGTCGACCTTGCAGCTCAGTGCTCACGGGTGAGCCGTCCCATTCCGTCGAGTCGATCGTCGATACCGGCAAGGCGCAGGCAGTGCCACAGCATCGCTTGGTTGCTGGTGACGACCGGTTTGTCGACCACCGCCTCGATCTCGTCGATCACTTCCACCGATCGCAACGCGCCGCAACTCACGAAGACAGCCTCGGCGTCGGGGGTGTCGACACTGATGGCGAAGTTGCGGAGATAGTTCGGTGTGACTCGCACCATCTCGGAATCGAGGGTGAGATTGAGCCCTTCGAGTCGAACGATGTCGAAGCCTCTGGCCGCGAAGTAGTCGGCTTCGATGCGATTCACCTCGTCGAGGTACGGCGTCGCCACCGCCACCCGCCGGACACCGAGCGCTTCGAACGCAGCGAAGACGCCCGACACGAGTGTGGTGGCGTGCCGGGCGTTGGAACCGCGTCGGAGTTCGGCGACCACAGCATCCTCCCCCATCACGACCGATCCCGACGTACAGGCGTAGCAAATGACGTCGAGGTCGGCGTTCGGCGCCAAGACCTCGGCCGCCGGTGCCAACGAATCGTGCATCGCAGCCAGCGTGTCGGCGGTGATCTCGTCGGGATTGTTCGCCCGACTGAAATGGACACCCACGCCCTCGGGCACCAGACGCATCATCTCGGACTCGATGGTCTG
This sequence comes from Acidimicrobiales bacterium, assembly GCA_049437325.1. Lineage (GTDB taxonomy): Bacteria > Actinomycetota > Acidimicrobiia > Acidimicrobiales > Aldehydirespiratoraceae > UBA11606. The sequence goes on along the minus strand of JBMTIM010000022.1, from coordinate 44,021 downwards.
CTCACTCGCCAACAGCACGAAACCCAGTTTCGCCCGGTCGAACCGACCGAGATCGAACTCGATACCCGCCCGTGGACTCACCGCACCACCAACTCGAGTGACGATCGACTGAGCCGCTCCACGCCGGTGTCGGTGACAAGGATCGAGTGGCCGAGCGTCATCGCGTGATGAGCTTCGGTGTCGAGGACGATCATGTGCAGGAAGTAGACCTGATTCGGTCCGAAGGTCAGCGGATTGCCGTGATAGAGCATCGGCCAGTCGACCCAGATCGGGGCATAGACCGCACCCATGCCATAGCCGCAGGCGTTCAAGCGAACATTGCTGTACCCGGCAGCGTCGAGCACCTCGGCGTGGGCATCGAACACCGCCCCCATGGTGACTCCCGGCTTGATGGCCGCTTCGCAGGCCGTCAAGGCCACTTCGCAGGCGGCGTGCATCGCAACCTGTTGCGGCGGGGGCTCGCCAATCAGGATGGTGCGCATCATCGCTGCGTGATAGCGCCGTTGGACGCCGCACCACTCGAGGGTGAGTTGGTCCTGCGTATCGAGGGTCCGCCGACCCGCCGTGTAACGGACCATGAGCGCACCGGCGCCCGAACCGATGATGATCTCGTTGCCTGCGTAATCACCACCCCCGCGAAAGACCGCGCCCTGCATGTCGGCGAGGATGTCTCCTTCGAACGCACCGGCCGCCGCTCCTGCCACCGCCGCATCCCACGCGTCATCGGCGAGTTCGGCAGCCCGACGGTGATACTCGATTTCCCGGGGACTCTTCGTTCGTCGGAGTTCCTGGATCACGTTCGACTCGTCCTGCCAGTTCACGAATCCGTCGAGTTGCGCTTCGAGCAGCAGCCAGTTGGCCGCTTTGAGTCCGTAGCTGTCGAGCTCGACCCCGACGCGACCACCTTCCAGCCCGAGATCGGCCAACAGCGACCGCAGGTCGGCTGCCGGATTCATTCCCTCGACATCGGTCCAGATGCGGACGTCGTCGACATTGGAGGTGTACTCGGCCGTCCATCGATCAGGAGCTCGGGTCAAGAGCACGACGCGTCCGTCACCGGTGGCGACCATGCACTGGAATGCCGCAAACCCGAACGTGTCGTATCCGGTCAACCAGTACATCGATTCCTGCTTGAAGAGCAGCAACCCATCGAGTTCACGGTCTGCGATCGCCGTCACGGTGCGTGCCCGGCGCCTCGCCATCTCTTCGGGGCTGAAGTGGATCGGCACGGTGATCAGTCGGGCCGGTGGAACGGACGGTCACCGGCAACCGTCACCCGGCGCAGGACGCGACGATGCGGGAAATAGTCGCTCGCCGCATAGTGCTGCACTGCGCGGTTGTCCCAGAACGCGATCGAGCCTTCCTGCCACGAGAACCGACAGCCGTACTCGGGCCGGGCATGTTGGGCGAGCAGCGTTTTCGAAAGCCGCATCGACTCCTGTGCATCGATCGGTTCTGCGGTGCGACGGTCGATCAGGTGATCCTGGCGCATGAATCCTCCATGGAGATAGAGGGCCTGCTTTCCCGTCTCGGGGTGGGTCCGAACAAGCGGATGCGTCACACCGAACGGGATGTCGGTCTTGAGAGCCTCCACGATGTCGTCGGGAAAGGGGGTTCCGTCGCGACTGCGCAGGAAGATCCGGTAGTCGTTGACCGTATCGAGATGTTCGATCCGCTCACGGACATCAGCCGGCAGTCCCAGCAACGCTGCGTGGCTGTCGGCGAACAGGGTGTCACCCCCGTACGGCGGGGCCGTGATCATCTGCGCAATCGACCCCAATGATGGTCGCTCCATCCACGTGACGTCGGTGTGCCAGCCGTTCTCGGTGCCGGGGCTGCGATCACCATGGATGATCTCGAGAATGAACGGATCGTTGCCGGGCTTGCCGAACGGAAACGCATCGAGATCACCGAAGCACCGACCGAACGTTGTCTGCTGCTCCTCGCTGAGGTGTTGATCGCGAAAGAAGATCACCTTTCGCTCGAGGAGCGCCGACCGGATCACCGCCACGAGTTCGGGATCTGGCAGCGCTCGAAGATCCACCCCGTGCAGCACCGATCCGAGGGTGAGGCCCAGATGCTCGAACGTGATGCCATGACCAGCAGCACGCGCTTCGAGTTCGACCGAGATCGGCCGATCGCCCATCGCTTCGTATTCCCGCGCCACGCCGAGGGCGGTGCGGTCGAATATCGGCAGCATCTGCTCGAGTGGTGGCGCATCGCCGGTCGGCGGCGCGTAGTCGTACATGTGTCGTTCGAACAGTGCCGCCGCGTGCGCAATCGCAGCCTCGTTGTACCGAACCTGCGACTCTGTCGACCCGAGTGTCATGAGTCAGATCATCGCGCCGTCGCACGCCGGAGAACAGTTCCAGCCCGTGACAGTCGGCTGCCGGCTGCAACCCCTACCGCTGGATCCCGCGGGTTGCGAGACCAGCAGCACCGAACCACAGCACCGCTGCGATCGCGAGCACGAGCCGAACCGACGTGGCCTGGGCAAGTGCACCGAGCGCCATGCCACCGACGAGCTCCCCGATGGCGGTGACCTGCCCCATCAACGAATGGACCGTTGCTCGGACCTCACTGGGAGCGTCACGGTTGGCCCACCCTTCCAACACCGGCCACAACGCTTCCCGAGTGCTGTCTTGCAGCATCAACCCCACCCCGATGAAGACGAGCATCGTCGTCGACATCGTGATCGTGGCGCCGATGGCGGCCACGAGCAGCAGCAACGAGGCGAGGCGGGCGACACCGGATCCGGTCTCGAGAGCGCGGGCAGCCAGCGCATTGACCCCGAGGCCGGCGACAGCAAGCACCAAAAAGAGGACACCGAGTCCGATCAACGAATCGTCCCCCCACCCCCCGTTGTCGAGGAAGAACTTGTGGCCGAGTCGATCGAAGGCCTCCGAGCCCATGTCGAGGACGACGATCACACCGACGAGCACCCGAAGACGCGGCCGGGTCACCACTACGTTCAGACCGGCGCGAAGCGTCTCGAGGAAGCCTCGCTCCTGCTCACGGCCGGGGGTGAAGTGATCTTCCCGCATCACCAGGCGCAGGTACCCACCCATCGCAATCGCGACCACGCCAAGCAGAACGGCAACAGTGCGCACCGAGGTAACCGTGCCGACCAGCATCGTGGTCGAGAGCGACCCCAGCGCCACCAGAATGCCGAACCGATGTTTGCGCACGAGCAGCCGCTCGATCTCTGCGTCATCACCTCGGCCCATTCCCTTCAGCTCGTCGGTGACCCACGCCGTGTCGGCGCCACTGCGAAAGGTCCACCCCACACCGAACAAGGCTTGCGCCGGCAGGATCACCCAGTAGTTGAAGCTCGCAACCGCCCAGATGTAGGCGACTCCCATCAGCACCTGTGAAATCAGGATCGACCGTCGACGACTGACCAGATCGGCGACCACCCCGGTCGGTGTTTCCGCGATCAGCACCGACAGCTCGAGCACCGCCCCCATCGCAACGAGTTGCAACGGACTGAGTTCCAAGACGACGATCCACCACACCGACGCCGCCAGCCAGAACCCCCATTCGAGCCCCTCGACGGTGCCCATGACCCGGACATAGACCCGTGCGGGGTCGGAGACACGCCGCGACATTCGGGCACGCTAACCCTCCGGACTCCACCTCGTGGGAGGATTCGCCCATGGCCCGCATCCTCATCACCGGCAGCAACAGCGGCTTCGGCCGGCTTGCTGCGCTCAGCCTTGCCCGCAACGGTCACGACGTCATTGCCACGATGCGCAACCCGGCCAACGCCAGCGCGCTGCTCAGCGAGGCAGACGGCCTCTCGATCGAGATTCGTGCCCTCGACGTGTGCGACGCCGCCTCGGTCGATGCTGCACTCCATGACGCCATGACGATCGACGTCGTGGTGAACAACGCCGGCTATGAGGTTCAGTCGGCGGTCGAACAGCTCAGCGACGAGATCTTTCGCCGCCAACTCGACACGAACGTCGTCGGGCCGATGCGTTGCATCAGGGCAGTGATGCCGGCGTGGCGCCGGCGCGGCAGCGGCGTCATCGTGAACGTGTCGAGCATCGCCGGCCGCGTCGGGTCACCCTATGCCGGAGCCTATTCGGCCTCGAAGTTCGCGCTCGAAGGGCTGACCGAATCGCTCCACTTCGAGGTCTCGACCGCTGGCATACGCGTGCACCTCATCGAGCCTGGATCCTTCGCCACCGGCTTCCAGGACAAGATCGTTCGACCCGACGACTGGACCGGTTCGATCCACGAGGCACGCGCGAACCGGTTTCGTGAGGCACGCAATGCCCTCCACGATCCGAACGCACCCGAGCCCGACCCGCAGGAGGTCGCCGCCGCAATCGTTCGAGCGGCAACCGACCCGACGATGCCATTCCGCACGCTGGTTGGAGGTGACGCACAACTCATCGACAGCGTGAAATCGTCGATGTCGTTCGAGGACTTCGAGGCGACCATGCGCGCCACACTCGACTGGCACGAGTGACAGGCCGATGCGCAACACCATTCCGCCCACGATGGCCGCGGTCCAGCTCACCGGGTACGGCGGCCTCGATCGACTCGTCTACCGGACCGACGTTGTCGTACCCACACCAGGACCGGACGAAGTCCTCATTCGGATCTCGGCCGCCGGAATCAACAACACCGACATCAACACCCGTACTGGCTGGTATGCACGAACCACTCGCGGAAGTTCCGGTGACGCTGCCCGCCATGGGGGCGATGCCGATGGGGCGGCCGGATGGTCCGGTGACCTGCACTTTCCTCGTATTCAAGGTGCCGACGCCTGCGGCCGCATCGTCGCCGTGGGCACCGGGGTGAGCAGTGGCAGACTCGGCGAGCGCGTGCTCGTCGCCACCATGCAGCGGGCCTACAGCGACAGCGAGCCGTTCACCACGACCGTGTTCGGATCCGAGTGCGACGGCGGATTCGCCCAGTTCGCCGTCGCACACACCGACGAGACCTATGCGGTCGACTGCGACTGGACCGATGTCGAACTGGCGTCCATCCCGTGTGCGTACTCGACTGCCGAGAACATGCTCGATCGAATCGGCCTCGGCGCCGAGAAGGTCCTGGTCACCGGAGCATCCGGCGGTGTCGGGTCAGCCGCCGTGCAACTGGCCAAGCGACGGGGTGCCCACGTCACCGCTGTCGTCGGCGACAGCAAGGCTGCAGCAGTTCGCGATGCCGGGGCCGATACGACGGTCAGCCGAAACGCCGACCTCGTCGAGGTGTTTGGAGAGAACAGCTTCGACGTCATCGTCGACGTCGTCGCCGGGCCGACGTGGACGCATGTCACCCGCCTCCTCCGGACCGGTGGCCGCTACATCACCGCCGGTGCAATCGCCGGTCCCGTCGTGGAACTCGACATGCGCGACCTGTACCTCAAGGACCTCACCCTCAAAGGATCGACGTATCAGAGCCCCGAGGTCTTTGCGAACCTCATCGGCTACATCGAGCGAGGTGAGATCCGTCCCTTGATCGCAGCCACCTACCCGCTCGAAGAGATTGCCGATGCGCAGACTGCCTTTCTCGCCAAGGAGTTCGTCGGCAAGATCGTGCTCGAGATCCCACAGTGAACCTCGCCAACATCACACTCGACGACCTCACCGTCGATCCGCACGCAGCCCTTGCGGCAGCGAGAGCGACCGGCTCGGTCGCCTGGCTTCCGGCCGTGGACGGGTGGATCGTCACGGGGCGCGATGCCGCCGTCGAAGTGATGCGCGACCCCCATCGATTCACCGTCGATGACCCACGTTTCACGACAGGACAGATCCTCGGTCCGTCGATGCTGTCGACCGACGGCTCCGACCACGCACGGCATCGGGGCCCCTTTGCCCGCTGGTTCTCGGACCGTGCCGAACTCCTTCGGCTCGGCCACTGGATGACCGAGTACGCCCGACGTCTCGTTGCCGGACTCCAACCCGACGGTCGAGCCGAGCTCCGTTCATCGTTGGCAGCACCGCTCGCAGCTGGCACCGTCACACACATGCTTCGGCTCGAGACCGCCGGTGCCGCTGCGCTGCTGCGGTGGTACGCAGAGATCGTCGCCGGTGTTCACAACCTGGCTGTCGGCGACGCGGCCGGGGAGTCCGCCACGCAGGCCCATCGAGATCTCAGCGCAGCAATCGCAGCAGTGAGCAGGACCGAGCCACCAGCGCTCCTCATCGATGCGTTGGGGGTGCTGTCTGCCGACGAAATCGTGGCCAACGCAGCAGTCATCTTGTTCGGCGGCATCGAGACGGCCGAAGGTGCCACGGCCAATGCGATCTGGCATCTGCTCACCAACCCCGCTGCACTCGACGCCGTGCAGGCCGATCGGTCACTCGTGGGCACTGCGGTCGAGGAGAGTCTTCGGCTCGAACCTGCGGCTGCGAGCATCGACCGCTACGCCACGACCGACACCGAGCTGTTCGGCGCATCGATCCGAGCCGGTGACTATGTGGTCGTCTCACTGGCTGGCGCCAACCGAGACCCTGCTGTCTTTGCGAACCCGGACCAGTTCGATCTCGGCCGTTCGAACCTCCGGGCACACACGACATTCGCGCTCGGACCGCACGCCTGCCTCGGCATCCACCTTGCGCGATCGCAGGCGATTGCGGGAATCGGAGCCCTCCTCGACGGACTCGACAGCATCAGACTCGGTGACGACGCCGACGGGCCACTCGGGCTCGTGTTTCGCAAGCCGGCTTCGCTCGACGCAACCTGGGTCCCACGATGACCACAGCCTTCTCGATGCTTCCGATGTACGACTGGCCCGAGACTCGCACCGCCGTCGATCGCCTCTGGGAAGCCATCGGCGACGCGCTGCGTGGCCACGGCATCGAGGCGCCCAGGGAGCTGCGCCGGCCTGACGACCTGTACGCAGCGTGGGCCGACGACGGCCTGCTTCTCGGGCAGACATGCGGACTGCCCCTGGTGCGGACGCTCACCGGCGTCGAGGTGGTCGGGGCATTCGACCACCGGCTTCCCGGCTCCCCACCGGGCTGGTATCACTCGACGATCATCGTTGCGATCGATAACGACGTCACTGCGATCGGTGACCTCCGCAATGCGAGGGTTGCGGTGAACAGCGCCGACTCGCAATCGGGCCACGCAATCTGGCGTCATGAACTCAGTCGACGCAATCTGACTGGCTCCTTCTTCAGGGAGGTTGTCGTCAGCGGAAGCCACCGGAACTCCGTCGAGGCAGTTGCCAGTGGGCGTGTCGATGTTGCGGCGATCGATGCCGTCTCCATGCAGCTCGCTGAGCGCTTCGAACCAGCAGCTTCCGGGGTGCGGATCCTCACCAGAAGTGAGCCCACCCCTGGCCTGCCGCTCATCACCGCCGGGGTAAACGCCGATTGCGTACCGCGGCTGCGCGGCGCGCTCCACGCGGCAGTCGAGTCGATGCCTGCGGCGGAGCGCCACGCGCTGGGCATCCACGCCTTCATCGCACTCGACCGGGCCGACTACGACCTGATCGCCGAACGCTGGCGTGACGCCGACATGGTTCCGCCCCTGGCCTAGATTTGGGGTATGGCCGAACAGATCTGGGGAGAGCCCCGTCGCGGCATTCGTGGCACAAACCTACGACCGATCTTCGCAGCACTCCTGACCTTCATCGCGTTGGTGGCGGTGGCCCTGTTCGTCTTGACGCGCAACGATGATGACGGCGACACGGCAGCTGACGTGACCACGACGACCACGAGCTCGCCGAGTTCGACATCGTCCACCACGACAATCACGACGACCACGACGACCACGACAACCACGATCCCGACCGAGTGCACCGTCGACTCGGCAGGGACGACCACCACGACCACTTCGGACACCGAGGAAGCGTCGCCCTCTCCTCCTGTTCTCACGGGATCCACGCTCGACGAATCCTCGTCGATCAGCACAGTGGGCCTCGACGAGGTGACGTTCGGGATGACCGTGGTCCAGGCCGAGACAGCTGCAAACACAAGGATGATTGCGTGCGAGCCAGTGAGCGACTGTTATCGCGTCACGCCGCTCGATGCGCCAGACGGCATCAGCTTTGTCGTCGACGATGGGACGATCGAACGGGTCGACATCGTGAGTGGTCCGATCACCACCCGGTCCGGAGTCGGCATCGGCACACCCCAAGAACGGATCATGGAACTGTTCGGTGACCGCATCGAAACACTCGTCAATGACGACAGCAGTGTTGATCTCATCTTCGTGCCGCGAGACGAAGGCGACGATCAGTTCCGGGTGATCTTCACCATTCGAGACGGCAGCGTCGACACCTACCGGTCCGGCCGGATCCCAATGGTGCTCGACCCCGACCCCTGCACCAGCTGATCACCGATTCCGTTAGGTCGAACGGCCCACGTTTTCAAAACATGGGCCAAACGGCTCAATTGTTGAAATACCGAAGAAACCACGCGACTTCTCGCCGTTTCGTGCGTTGAACAAGTGCAACGCCACCAGCACATCCGCCGGTGGTCGATCCCGTCAAGGGACAGCTCCTGCATCGGATTGGACTCCCGATCGCACGACAGACTGGAGTGTGGGTCGCTCACCACGAGCGGCCCACACTGCGTTTTCGGATCTGGCACGCTGGCAGGATGCGCCGCCGCTTCCTCACCGTGTTGTGGCTGGTTTCGTTCGCATGGGCCTGTTCCATCGAAACGTCACCACGCGACACGAACGTTCCCACCTCGCCCGGACCGGCCGTCGACAACGCCGACGAGGGAGTCGAGGAGGCTCTGAGCCGTCCGTCGAGCGCATTCGTGCAGATCGGTGACACTGCGTACAACCTCGATGCCGAATGCTACGCAGCTGGCGTCGGTGAGATCGTGCTCACCGGACTCACTCCGGGCCTCATCGAGCCGCGCGTCGAACTCTACGTGCAGGCCTTTCTCGCTGAGCCCTACCTCGGCGTCTCCGTCACCACGAATGACCGCACCGTTCTCCATGAACCCGATCTCACGATCCCCTTCGAGATACTCCGCCAAGACGATGTCTTCCGAATCGACGATGTTGCGCTGGTGACCGATCTCGATCTCCGCACCGGTGAGGCAGCCGACACACGCCGCGGCACGATCGTCGTCGAGTGCGCGGGCTACGTCGATGGACTCCCGTCCGGGTTCGGATCGGAGTGACTGACCCTCAACTCACCTCGCGTCAGACGGGTGTTCGCAAGATGCACCGATGAACCATCGCCGGCACGCAACTCGACCGAGGTGGGATGCAAGGCGGCCACGGTCCCGGACAACCCGTCTACGACGACCTCGTCACCGACCGAGATCAAGCGCTGCACACTTCGGCCAGCAGCGATCTCGGCACCCATCTCCCGTCCACCCAGTCCGACGAGCAGGGCAAATGCCGCGGCGAGGCCGAACGCTGCTGTGCCGACGAGAACCGAGAGGATCGTGGTTTCCACACCGAGCTGCGTCAATGCCAGCACCAGCGCGATCACAAACGTAAGCCCTCGTGCAATCGCTGACATCTGGCCTCGGATGCGCGCCCCCGATCCCTCGAACGCCGCGTGGATCGCCCCGCCGATCGCAAACCCGACCGCTCGGCCTGCGATGAGGATCAGACCAGCAGCCAGGACGCGCGGACTGCTTCGAAGCAGCTCCGCAGGAAGCGTTTCGAGTTCGTCGGCGTTGGTGACGCCGATGGCGACGACAACACCAACCACGGTGAAGAACAGGAAGAGAAACGTGCTCGCCGCTCGGGCCGCATCATGGGCCTCGGGGCGATCACGACGGTCGTTCAAGATGATGCGCCGCACCAGCGCGGCGCCGACGACACCGGAGAGCAGGCCGACCACCACGGCGCCTGCAGCGTAAATCCAAGGATCGATCATCAACTTCCTCCCATTGTTTCATCGGCGTTTGCGGCACCATCGTGAGGGCTCCCTCGATCGGGTGTCGGGTCGAGCACGGCGTGCACCGTTGTCCAGCCGATGGTGAACAGGTCGAGGAACGCCCCGGCGCTGGCCTCGTTTCGGAGACGTTCTTCGACCCCTCCGGTCGTCCGTTCGAGAAGGTCGGGAGGCGGGGAGGTTGCCGATTCCAAGCTGGCCACCACCCGCTCGTCGAGTTTGGACAGCGAATCGAGCACCGTTTGACACCGCTCACACGAGTCGATGTGGGCTTCGACTCGACGCAAGTCGCCTGTTTGGAGCCACCGCTGCAGTCGCCGTCGAGATGGATGTCGAACTCTCATCGCCACTCCCTCAGAGCATCTTTGAGTTGGTTGCGGGCACGAAACAATCGAGTCTTGACCGTCGGCAGCGGAAGCTCGAGCGTCATCGCGATCTCGTCGTACGAGAGGCCATTGACCTCTTTGAGCACCAGCAGGGCACGGGCGTCTGCATCGAGATGGCGAAACGCCAACCAGAGATCTTCGACCTGGGCACGACCCTCGACCGTTCGGGGGATCTCGACACCATCACCGCTGTCGGGCATCGCCTCGGGACTGTAGAGATCCTCGCGTCGTGTGCGGAGAAGCGAGATCGCAGTGTTCCGGGCAACCCTGAGCAGCCATGCTTTGGGGATGTGACCGTCATCGTCGATCGGTGCCTTGCGCCATGCCTTGAACAATGTCTCCTGTACGACGTCGTCAGCGAGCGCCGGGTCACCGACGATCGACAGGGCGACGCGATAGACAGCGGGGGCGTGTTGATCGACAACTGCATGGAGCTGTGCTTCAGATGGCTGCGGTGGCTCGACGCCACGGTCGCGGACAGACATGTTCCCTTCGTCAGTCGGCGCCAGCCCCACCGGGTTGAGGAGTCGCTACCGATATCGTCCAAGTGTGGTGTCAAAGGCCGAACTGAACAAGCGACGTGTTCAGGCCGAACGAGCACACATCCATCAGCGCGAGGTCTCCGACCCCCGTGCTCGTCGCCGAAATCGCATGATCACATCCGGCGTGGTGTTCCTGGCCCTCATGCTCATCCTGCCGATGGCAGCCGGCCTCATCGCTGCGTTCACCGCTGGCGACCAGCGGGGAGAAGCGATCGTCGTCGACGACACCACCACCACGACACCCGCCAAACTCGTCGATCCCGGTTTCGAGGGCGCGATCGTCATCGGTCCCACACCCTGCCCGGCCACGGACGGGACCGAGCCACGGGCCACCGAGTTCTCCGAGCCACCGCCGATCTGTATCGATGCATCGGAGACATTCGACGTCGAATTCGTCACCCTCGGTGGACCGATTCGATTCAGCGTCGACGCAACCCTGTCGCTCGAGGCAGCCAATCTTTTCGTCACCCTGGCCCGCTTCGGCGTGTACGAAGGCGCACCGATCTACCCGTTCCCCGGCGTCGTCGCCATGGGAGGCTTGGGTGACGCCGGTTTCCGCGTTTCCGGTGCCGAACCACCGGCCGACGGTCGGTACCCGGTCGGGTCGGTCGTGATGCTCACCGACACCGATGGTGCGATGGAGGGCCAGGTGATGATCGTCACCGACGAGACCGGTGCAGCGGCGCTCGAAGCCGCAGGCCAAGACCCGGTCATCGGATCGATCACCGGCGGACTCGATGCGCTCCAGACCCTGCGCGGTTTGCAAGCCGACAACGAACAGGTCACCTACCGGGTGCAATCAGCCGTGGTCTCCCCGACCGGCTGATCCTCGCTACCGTTCCACCCGTGATCCGTTCCACGTTCCTGCGCCAGTTCGCTGTCCTCGTCGCCGTCGTGATGTTTGCTGCGTGCGGCGATGAGGCTCCCAACACCGACGTCGGGTCCGACACCGGCACCGATGATGAGGCCACTGACGAGGCCGCTGACGAGACTGTTGACGAGGTCGAGACCGACCCGACTGTCGAGAGTGGTTGTCCGGCACCGGACCACACCTCGCCACGCCGCCTGATCTTCGATGCGGCACCCCCGATGTGCATCGATCCGGCCGAGACCTTCGTGGCCGTGTTCGACACCAGTGAGGGTGAGGTCCGAGTCACACTCGACACCACGAACACGCCGATCACTGCAAACAACTTCGTCACCCTGGCCCGCTTCGGGTACTACGACGACACCACCTGGTTCCGCACCGATCCGAGCATCGACATCATCCAGGGTGGCGCACCGAACACCGAATCGCCGACCGACCCTGGGCCGGGCTACACCATCCCTGACGAACCGGCCTTCGACGACATCGACGGACAGTTGATCGGTCCCTACCGCTACGAGCCCGGCCAGTTGGTGATGGCTCGCGCCAGGGGTCGCGACTCTTCGAGTGCGCAGTACTTCTTCAGCACCGGTCCCAAGACGGCGTTGCTCGATGCACAGGGCACCTACGTGGTCTTCGGTCAGACCGATGCGGCCGGACTTGCGGTACTCCAGGCAGTGATGGAACTGCACGAACCGGGCGGTCAATTCGGTGGTGCACCGTCGCGAACGGTCACGATCCGTTCGGTTCGGATCGAGAACCGGTAGGCAACCGCGCCCATGCTTCGACGAATGGTCGAAGTGGCGCAGCAACCGACGCAATCTCGAAGCGGTGCAGGTCGGTGATGAACAGGCCAGCACGCCGGATCGCCTGTGGCACGTCGCGATCGAGGTGGAGACCGGTAATCGGACGCACCACCTGACCACCGACCCCGAGTGCACGGCCCAGCGGACCGGTGCGAATCGTGGGTTCGAGGAAGAACGCCATCCCTTCGGGGGCGAGGAGTGCTCGTATCCTTGCCATGTAGCCGTCGAGATCGGCCTCACCCGGCGAACGAACGAACGAGTAGATGGTGTCGTAGCGACCGTCGGCGTCGCCAAGATCGATCTGGCCCACCTCGAGGACCCGGCCTCGGGCTCGCTCGAGCAACGCAGTGCGGCGCAACGCCAGTGCTGCAGAAACCTCGGTCGGAATCTCCATCGCCATACCTGCAACCTACGCTCTGCCCATGCCAACCGAGCCACCGCCGACGCCGTGGATCTTTCCGTCTCCCACCGAGGTGGACGAGTCGGGGCTGGTCGCAGTTGGCGCAGACCTCGAGCCGGGAACGATCCTCGCCGCGTATCGGCGCGGCTTCTTCCCGATGGCGGTCGAGAGCGGCGGCCCGATCGGTTGGTGGTCGCCCGATCCCCGGGGCATTCTCGAACCCGACGCAATGCACGTGAGTCGATCGTTGCGGCGGTCGATGCGCCGGTTCGAGTTCCGGGTCGACACGGCATTCGACGACGTCGTCGATGGATGCGCCGACCCGGCCCGACCGCACGGTTGGATCGACGATCGCATCCGTGAGGCCTATCGCCGCCTCCACGAGCTCGGCTGGGCTCACAGCGTGGAGACCTGGTGTGACGATCAACTCGTCGGGGGCCTGTACGGACTCGGCATCGGCGGCCTGTTCGCAGCCGAGTCGAAGTTTCACACGATGACTGATGCCTCCAAGGCGGCGGTGGCCGCGCTGGCCAGCGGCATCATCGACGACCACCCGCGGCTCATCGACGTCCAGTGGCGGACCGACCATCTGGCAAGCCTCGGTGTCGTCGAGATAACGCGGCGAACCTACCTGCGGCGGCTGCGCGAGGTCGTCCAATCCCCCGACAGCACGTTCTGGCCCTCAAACCACGCGCCTGAATGAAGCGCAGGGGCTTGAATTCGACCAGCAGGCGCCGATGGTCACCCGATGGAGACGTCGCGCTTCGAACCCAATGCGGCCACAGGAGTCGCCATGACCGCGACCAGCCGTCTCGCCTCCATGACCGATCGACACAAGCTCTGCACGCTCATGGCGGTCGGCGTCGGAGTGCTTGCCGCAGTGAAGACCCGAGACAGTCGCGTCCGGCGCAAGCTCGAAGACCGGGTGGCCGCCATGAACGAACAGATCCGTCAACTCGAACATGCCCTTGCCGCCCAGGTGCAAAGCCGTATGACAGCCGAATCAGCGGTCTCGAGTCTTTCCGACAGGCTGAGTGAAGCCGAGCATCGCGCCGGGCCTCTCGACGAACCAGTCGTCATGTCGTTGGCCGATGCCGGCGAAGCTGGCCTGACCGATCCGCTCACGGGCCTGTTCAACCACGAGTATTTCCTCGTCACGCTCGACCTGCGCATCGCTGCGGCCCGCCGCCATCTCCGACCGGTCGCCGTCACGATGATCCAGGTCGTCGAGGGTCGCGCGGGTGAGAACCGTCCGCTTGCCGACCCCACCATCGTTGCCGAGGCGTTGCGAAAAACATTGCGGGAATCAGACTCCGCGACCCGACTCGGCGACGGAAGCTTCGGTGTCGTGCTCGACGACACGCCCGAAAGCGGCGCAATCTGGGCGATGGAGCGTCTGCGGCGTTGTCTCAGCCAAGACCACCCATCACTCACCCTCTGGGCGGGGGTCGCCTGCTATCCAGCACACGGCTTCGACGCCGGGGACCTCGTGGATCGAGCCAACCTTGCGTTGACTGCTGCCCAGGAATGGCACCAGGACCGTATCGAGGTGGCCACACCGGAGTAATCCGCACCCATGCGTCGTTTCGCACTGCGAAGCAAGAACGCACCCCGTAGCCTCGTAGGTGGAGGGATGGCAGAGCGGACGATTGCACTGGTCTTGAAAACCAGCGGGCCTTCACGGGTCCCGGGGGTTCGAATCCCCCTCCCTCCGCCACGCAGGCGCTGCGCGCATCGCTGCTCGGCGTGTTCTGCGCAAGACTTTGCTCATGTCTCTCACAATGACGACGCAGGAGCGCGAGGCGTTCCTGGCCGATCTCCACGTTGGCGTGCTTGGCGTCAACCACGGTGACGTCCCGCTGACGGTGCCCATTTGGTACGACTACGAACCGGGTGGTGACGTCTGGATCATCACGAACCGAGCATCCATCAAGGGCAGGGCGCTCGACACCTCCGGCCGGTTCTCGCTGTGTGCGCAGACCGAGGAACCGCCCTATCGGTACGTCACGGTGGAGGGCTCGGTGCGCGCCGTGGAGGCGTCGAACCACGATGCCCTCCTTCACATGGCGATCCGGTATCTCGGCCCAGATGCCGGCGCTCGCTACGCCAAGGCGAACGCCGGAACGGAGGGAAACAGTGCGCTGTATCGGCTGCACCCCGAACACTGGTACACCGCCGACTACGGCAAGGACACCAACTGAGGTCGAACGCTGATCGCCGCCTACCATGCCAGCCATGACTGCCATCGCCTTCGACGACATCGACGCCATCAATGCCCAGGCCTCCGAGGAGTTCGGCGAGTGGGGTGACGAAGTCGTCGTCACCCAGGAAATGATCAATCAGTTCGCGGACCTGACCGGCGATCACCAATGGATCCATGTCGACGTCGAGCGATGTGAGAACGAGAGCCCGTTCGGCGGTCCGATCGCCCACGGCTTCCTCACCCTGAGTCTGATGCCGAGCCTCATCTCGATGCCCGTCCAGCTGACCGGCATGAGGAACGTCGTCAACTTCGGCTCCGGCGGCCTGCAATTCCGCCGACCGGTTCCCGCAGGTGCCTCGATCCACGCTCGCTCCCGAGTGATCGGGGCCGAGAAGCACAAGATCGGCACCCTGCTGACCTTCGAGTCGGCCGTCCACGTGAAGGGGAGCGCCAAGCCGTCATTGACGTACACGTCGATGATTCTTTTCCAAGGCTGACATGAACACTGCGGGCGGCGGCAACTTCGCAACCGACCTGCTCGAAGCCGCAGTCGGGCGAATGGCACGCGTCTTCCTGACCGACGACGACGGCACCGAACTCACGTACGGAGCGTTCTTCGATCAGGTCCAACGCTTCGCAGGCGCACTGATCGGAGCTGGTGCCGAACCGGGTGACCGGATCGTCGTTCAGGTCGAAAAGTCACCTGACGCCGTTGCGCTTTATGTTGCCTGCCTTTGGGCCGGAGCCGTTCACGTTCCACTCAACCCCGCATTCACAGCCGACGAACGCGCCTACTTCATCGCCGATGCCACACCATCGGTGGTCGTTGTCGACCCGCACCACGCAACCGATCCGACATGGCTGACGCTCGCTTCCGACGGCAACGGTTCTCTCCCCGATCGATCTGCCGAGATCGAGCCCCTGCGCGCTCCCGTCACCCGCGCCGACGACGACCTTGCTGCGATTCTCTATACGTCGGGCACCACGGGTCGGCCGAAGGGTGCGGCCCTCACGCACGACGGGTTACGCGCCAATGCCCGGTCGCTGCACGGTGCGTGGCAATTCTCCGCCGATGATCGGTTGGTTCACGGGCTCCCGATCTTCCATGTCCATGGGCTGTTCGTTGCCCTGCATTGCGCAATGCTCTCCGCCATTCCCGTCCGATTCCACCGACGCTTCGATCCTGATGCGGTGATCGACGACCTGACCGACGCCACCGTGTTCATGGGTGTGCCCACCCAGTACCGACGGCTGTGCGCCATTGAGCGGCTGACCCCCCACGTGTGTGCATCGATGCGCTTGTTCACCTGTGGTTCAGCGCCTCTCAGCGAGGCCGCCTTCGACGAGTTCGCCACCAGGACCGGTCACCGAATCTGTGAGCGCTACGGCATGTCCGAAACCGGTATCACCATCTCGAACCCCTACGACGGCGATCGGATCGCCGGCAGCATCGGCTATGCCCTGCCCGGTGTCGAGGCCCGCATCGTCGACGCAGACGGCAACGACGTCGGGTCCGAAACCGTCGGAGTTGTCGCGATACGAAGCCGCCAGGTGATGCGCGAATACTGGGGCCGGCCCGATGCGACGGCAGCGGCGTACACCGCCGATGGATGGTTCATCACCGGCGACATGGGCGCGATGGCCGCCGATGGTCGCATCACGCTGCAGGGTCGAGCCAGCGACATGATCATCAGCGGCGGCGAGAACGTCTACCCGAAAGAGATCGAACTGGTCCTCGACGAGATTCCCGGGGTCGTGGAGTCGGCGGTGATCGGCGTGCCCGATGACGACTTCGGGGAACGTGTGATGGCCGTACTGGTCTGTGCGGGCAGCCACGTCGACGACGAGACGATCCGCTCTGCCCTCGACGCATCGCTCGCCCGGTTCAAACACCCCAGGCGGTACGAGTTCGTCGACGACCTCCCTCGCAATGCGATGGGGAAGGTGCAAAAAAGCGAACTTCGACAGCGCTACAGCTGAGTGGTGGCGTGGCGAACGCGCCACCGGTGTCGGATGGCCTGCACCCCCGTCACCACGAAGAGGCAGAGGGTCAGCGGAGCCACCAGACGGAGCGTTCCTCGACCGACCGATGCTTCATAGGCCTCGATGAGCTCCTCGGCATCGTGGGCGGCAGCATCGAAGTCGCCGCTGTTCCACGCATCGACGATCCCGACGAGGGTCGCATCGGCGTCGAGTCCCCACATACCCAGCGATGAGAGCAGGCCCCGGTCGCCGACATCGAGACGGAGAGCTTCGGCCACCATGTCCAGGGCCTTGCGCTGCTCGGCGAGACGACTCCACACCTCTTCGGTTCCCAGCCGGGCCCGCTCGAATTCGTCCTGTACGTGGGGACCGATCTCGAGGCCGACCGATCCCGCAGCGCCGATCATCTCATCGCGGGCGGCGACCACATCGGACACCGACCGCTGTCGCACCGCCATCTCGTCGAAGTCCCACGCCGTCATCGCATCGCGCAACAGAGGCGGCATCGACCACGGCGCAGCCCGCTCGGCGAGGGCGTCATAGTCGACCAACGCCACATCTCGTTGCGCCAGTTCGTTGGACTGATCAACGGTCGCCGAAAGCCGTATCGCCGCTGGTGTCGCCGGCACTCCACCGATGTGCTGGAACACGTCGGTGAGGCGTCGCCAGTCGACCGGCGCGTCGGAGAACTCGTCACCAACACCGGCGTAGGCAGGCACGCCGGCGTCGAGCGCACTGAGCACCGTGCTCATGGTGCGATCATCACTCAACGAGACCAAGGCATCCATCGCCGATGTCCATGCGCCGCTCCGCCCAGGAACCGGCAGATTGGCCCGGGAAGCAACGGCATCAGCAAGGGCGCTCGCCAGCGCAACCCGGAGTGCGTCGTCCTCGAAATCGATGGCCGCCAACCAGGCAGCCGCATACTCCCGGCCTGCAATGACTCCCTCGGTGCCGAACGGCAGAACGATCGCGCCATCGTCGGCGGTGCGGGTCCGCGCACCCCCGGTGTAGCCCTGCCGGAATTCGATCGCTCCCGGGACGTCGAGGGGAACAACCGCACGCAAGCCGTCCAACAACACGACGAGGTCGTCCGTCAACCAACTCGACAGCGGATCGATCGTTGCAATGGTGATGTCACCCGAGGACCCAGGGACCGGTGATCGCGAGAAGCGATCAGGGGCCTCGAGAACAACCGGCACGGCGACGTAGCCCGTGGCCCGACCGGTCTCCGGGGTTTGGAGCACGAGACGATCGGCCTCCTGCGCAACGACGAGATCGCCGGCCTCGACGACCTCGAACGGGCCGGGAATCTCGATGCGCAGTTGCGAAACTGCCCGGTGTTCGACGGCGTACGGTGCGATCGCAACGAGATGCTGGCTGACATGGGCCAGGTCATTCGGCTCCGACGTCAACCCGTCCTGTCGCCAGGTGAGCTCCACGTTGTGCTCGTCGGCTGGCATGAGCGGCTGCGAAAAGCGGACGAACCACTCGGAGAAGCCGTTGCGTGCCGGTGTCGCAACGAGCGGCAGTTCTTCGCCACCCGATGTCGCCACGACATCGGTCGCATCCCAGGGCAGCGTTTCGAAGAAGCCGGTGAACGTCTCGTCTGTGGTGCTGTTGGTGAACCGGTAGGCATGCGTGACGAGGATCGCTCCTTCGTCGGGCACCACGACAACCGTGGTCATCGACTCACCGAGAAGGTCCTCTCCTGTTCCGGTGTCGGCATGTTGGGCCAGTGCCGGTTGGGTGGTTGCCAGCACGAGCATGCTCGTCAGGAGGAAGCGGACCACGGGCCGAGGCTACCGTGCCCTCATGAGCCTCCCTGAGCGCGGTCGCGAGCACGACGACATCATCGGACAACTCGAAACCATGCGAGTCGACGACGCCAAATGGCGGGACGGCCGCACATTTGGACTCGTGTACGACGGTGGCCCCGACGTGCATGCCATTGCCGAAGCTGCGGCCTCCATGTACCTGCACGAGAACGCACTGAACACGCTCGCGATGCCGTCACTCGGTGAGATCCAACGGCAAGTCGTTGGCTCGATGGCCGAACTGCTCCACGGTGATCAGGCTGCTGGGTTCATGACCTCGGGCGGTACGGAGTCCATCCTGATGGCAGTCAAGGCGGCACGCGAGCGAGCCCGTGAGCAACGCGGTATCGAGCATGGTCAGATTGTTCTTGCCGACAGCGCCCACGCTGCGTTTCACAAAGGCGCTCACTACTTCGGGCTCGAGACGATCGTCGTGCCGGTCGGCGCCGATTACCGCTGTGACGTCGACGCGATGGCCGGCGTCATCACGGATCGCACCATCCTTGTCGTCGGCTCTGCTCCGCAGTATCCGCACGGCGTGATCGATCCGATCGACGACCTCGCTGCACTCGCCGAGGAGGCCGATGCCAACATGCACGTCGACGCCTGCATGGGGGGCTTCGTTCTTCCGTTCATGGAACGCGCGGGCGAAGAGATCCCTCCGTGGGACTTCCGGGTTTCCGGTGTCACCACGATCTCGCTCGATGTGCACAAGCTCGGCTACGCACCGAAGGGGGCGTCGATCATCCTCCACCGCTCCAAGGAGCTTCGCCGCTACCAGACCTACACCTTCGACGACTGGCTCGGTGGGTTCTATGCCTCTCCGAGCATGCAGGGCAGTCGCTCCGGACAACCGATGGCAAGTGCCTGGGCGGTTATGCAGCGTCTTGGACTCGACGGCTACGAACGCCTGACCCGAAGAACGCTCGAGGCCGCCCGCACGATTCGCGCCGGGGTTCGCGCCATCGATGGCTTGACCATCGTCGGCGAACCCATCGCCCAGCTCATGGCGATCACGATCGAGGACGGGTGGAACGATCGCCTCGACATCTTTGCCGTGGGCGACGCACTTGCAGCGAAAGGCTGGTATCTCGATCGTCAACACCGCCCTGACTCGTTGCACGCAACCGTCAGCAACGGCAACGCCCCTGTCGCCGATCAGTTCCTCGACGATCTGGCCGATTCTGTGGCCGAAACGCTCGATCACACGGCCGACGATCGGTCGACCTCGTACGCAACCCTGGAGTAGGCGGTGGAACTGAAGACCACGCGCTGGAGCCTTGGCATCGGTGACGATGCCTCGATCGCGACGATCACGTTGA
The DNA here is from genome assembly GCA_049437325.1 of Acidimicrobiales bacterium. Classification (GTDB taxonomy): domain Bacteria; phylum Actinomycetota; class Acidimicrobiia; order Acidimicrobiales; family Aldehydirespiratoraceae; genus UBA11606. The sequence continues at coordinate 23,868 of JBMTIM010000022.1, read as the reverse complement.
GCCGACCTCACCGCCACAACGCCTGGACGGGGAGGATGCACACCGAGTTGCGGCACTTGCTCGCCCGCGCCGAGGACGATGACTCGATCCGCGTTGTCATCATCACGGCCGATGTCGACGGTCGGGCGTTCTGCCCGGGAGCCGACGCGCAGGCGCTCGAGGGCCATGCCGATCGCGGTGGCTACGACGCCGGTACACCCCCCGATCTGGCGATGCCTGGATACGGCACCGCTGACGAATTCGACGCCGACTTCGCCTACCTGTGGGGTATGGAGACGATCACGATCGCAGCGGTCAACGGTGCTGCCGCAGGCGTCGGCCTTGCGCTCGCCTGCTGGTGCGATCTTCGAGTTGCAGTCAGCGGTGCTGTCTGGACCACCGCCCACGGCAGGCTGAACCTGCCCGCCGAATACGGGCTCTCGTGGATCCTTCCCCGCATCATTGGGCATGGACGAGCCGCCGACCTGCTTTTGACCAGCCGCCGGTTCACCAGCGACGAGGCGTTCAGCCTCGGCCTTGTGAACCGCCTCACCGATGCCGACAGTGCCGCTGCAGCACTCGAACTCGCTCGTACGCTCGTCGGCCCGATCAGCCCACACGCCCTTCGCGCCACCAAACGGCAACTGACCACCGACGCCACTCATGACGACCCGAGTCGCTCGGTCCGCGATGCCCAGCGCAGGCTGGACCAGATGATGACCGAACCCGATTATCGCGAGGCGACCGCCGCATTCCTCGAGAAGCGCGCACCAGTGTGGAACAAGCATTCCCCGAGCTGAGATTTCCTCTCAAGGCAGCCGTCGGCTGGGTCGTTACCAATGAGGCCTGATGGTTTCGCCCCCGTCAGGCTCGAGAGGAAGGGTGGGGGTTGAACACCTCCAACGCATCGCTTCCAGCCCTCGCCCGAGTGCTGGCGCACCCGTTCGGCTCCTGCCCCCTCTCTTGTCCACCACGAGCCTGTCGCTTCATCCCGCAACACACAGGGGGATAACCGATGCGCCAGGTGTCGTCGACGTCAGGTGACCAGGGTTGCCAGTCCCCAGATTGCGGCAACCACGCCGAGCACGATGTAGACAACCGCCCGCCCAACCGGCGCCTGGGTCAAATCGTCGTCGTGGCGACGCCGCTCAGGCGGTCGAATCAACGCCAGCGCGTTCCCGACCGCCATTGCTGCGCCTACCGCCAGCACCAACCATGCAAGCAGATCTTCACCGAGGAACACATGGTCATGATGTGCCCCAACACCGAGTTCCGACAACATGGGCTGGGCGCCGCCTGATCGGGAGCCACCGGTTCGACCCCCACAGATCCTCAGTCGGCCATCTCGAAATCGGTCGCCACCACCTCAGTGCGGATCGTATGTATCGACTCGATGTCGATGGCGCTCGGTCGTCGGATACGGGCAAGCCGCAGCGCACCGCTCTCGTCGTCGAAGCAGAACTCGGCCCAACTGCCCCACGGTGATGCCAGCGCAGGTCCGATCAACTCGACCTGGAAGCACACCCCGTCCGTCGCCACGTCGTACAGCCGATTCGATCCACCCACGTACTGCTCGACGAGCGCAAGTTCGGCCCCGACCCGCACGTCGTAGCTGATGCCCTCCCCGCGAACACAGATCGGCGCTACCACTGCGTCATCCTCGACCGGAGAACACGCAGCGACCAACCCGTCGATGTTCTCGGCGAGGGCTCCAAGACGAACGGAGAGGCGCCGGGGTGGATCCTGTGCCATGTAGACGTCGCCGGTCAGCGGTTCGGTGACCCCGTCGAGCGTGCGCGTCCATGTACCGATGCTCACAAACGAGGCGGTACGCCACCGTTCCCACACGTCGACAAGTTCGGCAGCGGCAGCAGGGTCGTGATCGATTGCCGGGAAGGAAATTCCTTCGATCACATTTGGATCGAGGGCACTGGCCACAGGAACTGGACTGGTGTCGTTGCTCCGTACGGTCAAGACCACGGCTGCCACAGCGAGGACCACGACGACAGCACCGACAAATGCAAGCAGCGCCGTCAGGGCTCGATCCATGCCCGCGACGGTAGTCAAACCCGTGCGCCCCCGATGGGCGTCAGTCCTTGCGCCTCGACGTCGACCGTCGGCGGCAAGGCGTCAGACTGCGTCGCGCCGAGTGAGGTTGCGAAATGCCGTGAACCGCGGGACGAATCCGAGCTGAATTGTTCCTGTCGGACCATTTCGGTGCTTTGCAACAATGACCTCAGCCATGCCTTCGGAGTCGCCGCCCGGGTTGTAGACCTCGTCGCGATACAGGAACATCACGACATCGGCGTCTTGTTCGATGGAGCCCGACTCGCGGAGATCAGCGAGCATCGGTCGCTTGTCTTGCCGCATCTCGAGGTTTCGGGACAGCTGAGACAACCCGAGGACCGGGCACTCGAGTTCGCGGGCCAGAATCTTGAGGCCACGGGAAATCTCTGCAACCTCGACTTGACGGTTCTCCGCACTCGACCGACCGGTCATCAACTGGAGGTAGTCGACGACGACAAGCCCGAGGTCGCCGGCGCGGCTCTTCAAGCGCCGGGCCTTGGCCCGAATCTCCATGATCGTCAGATTCGGATTGTCGTCGATCCACATCGGGGACTCGGCCAACCGGCCGATGCCGTTGGAGATTCGCTGCCAGTCGTCTTCGTTGAGCTTGCCATCGCGCATGTTCTTCGCATCGACGTTTGCCTCGCTGCACAACATGCGCTGGGTGAGCTCGAGATGTCCCATCTCCATGCTGAAGATGAGGACCGGCTTGTTCTCACGAACAGCTGCATGTGATGCGATGTTCAGGGCGAATGCTGTCTTGCCCATGGCGGGGCGAGCTCCGACGATGACAAGTGCATTCGGCTGCAGCCCCGACAACAGTTCGTCGAGATCGATGAATCCCGTGGGGGTGCCGGTGATCCCGTCGCCCATTTCATAGAGATGCTCGAGACGGTCGAGGGTGGCGTCGAGCAGATCTCGGATCTCGCCCATCGAGTCGGCCACGCGACCTTGGGCCACTTGGAACATCATATTTTCGGCTTCGTCGACCGCCCGAGCAACGTCATCGGGTCGTGAGTAACCGATGTCGGCAATCTGATTGGCCGTTTCGATCAAACGACGCAACAAGTACCGCTCGGCGACGATCTGGGCGTACTTCGATGCGTTCGATGTCGCCGGCGTATTGACCTGCAGGCTGATCAGGCCATCGAGGCCTCCGACCATCTCGAGCACACCCATGCGTTCGAGTTCGGCGGCGACGGTCACGGGATCAGCCGGATCACCCGACGCATACAGGCCGGAGATCGCATCGAAGACATGCGCGTTCGCGGGCCGATAGAAGTGCTCGGTCTCGGTGTGCTCGACAGCATCGGCGATGGCATCACGCGAGAGCAGCATGGCCCCGAGAAGGGACTCCTCTGCTTCGAGATTGTGCGGGGGAACCCGGGCTGCGGTCGCCGCTTCGACGTCGCTCATGACCATCGTGCGAGCCTGCCCCCGACTCCCTGTGGGTCACCAGTTGAAACCCGGTGGATACTGCGACATTCCGGCGGGATTCGCTGTGGACAACGACCACGGTTGTCCACAGCGCCCCGCACAGAACTCACTCCTCGACGACCGAGACGGTGATCGGGAACGCAACCTCGGGGTGGAGCTTGCACATGACTGAATGCTCACCGAGATCCTTGATCGGAGTCTCCAGTTCGAGCGATCGACGGTCGATGGTCGCACCGGCTTGCGCATCGACCGCATCGATGATCTCTTGGGCGCCCACCGAGCCGAAGAGACGACCGCCGTCACCTGCCTTCGCAGCGATCGTGATCGTCTGAGGTACGAGCTTGGTGGCGATCTCTTCGGCATCGGCTTTGGATGCTGCGTCACGCAGGGCAGCAGTGCGTCGCATCGCCTCGGCCTGGTGCTCCACGCCAGCGGTGGCCTTCAGAGCCAACCCTTTCGGCGCAAGGAAGTTCCGGAAGTAGCCGTCGGCCACATCCATGATCTCACCCTTGCGGCCAAGACCGTCGACATCGGAGCGAAGAACGACCTTCATCACTCACTCCCCTCGTCAGCGGCGTTCATGGTGACACCTTCGATATCGGCGACGGCTTCCTCATTGGAAACAACCTCTTCACCAGCGTCGTCATCGGCTCCCGGGGGCGGCCCCTGCGGACGGGGCGGCGCGCCGTCGGCACGTCCACCACGATCACCACGATCACCACGATCACCACGATCACCACGACCGCCTCGCTGACTGGTGACACGGCTCGCGTAGGGAATCAGTGCCATCTCTCGCGCAACCTTGATCGCATCGGCGACCATCTTTTGCTGCTGGGCGTTGTTCCCCGACACGCGCCGAGCACGAATCTTGGACCGCTCGGAAACGAACCGTCGAAGCAGGTTCACGTCCTTCCAGTCGACGTACTCGATCTTCTCCGTCGCAAGGACAGATGTCTTCTTCTTGTTGCGGCGACTGTCGTTCTTGTTGATCTTGCCGCGCTTTTTGACCTTGGCCATTGCTTCACACTTTCTTCGTCAGGTTGCGAGCCAGTACCGACGCAAATCGGAACGGCTCCGGGGCGTTCTCGTAGATGGTTCAGCCCTTAGAAGGGCTCTTCGTCCATGTCGTAGGCGGGCGGTGCAGGGCTCGGCTCCGGGCGACGCTGCTGGCCTCCCCCGCCGCCACTGAAACCACCATCACCGCGCATCTCGTTCTTGCGAATGTCGGCCGACGCCCACTTGAGACTCGGCGCAACGTCATCAGCGATGATCTCGACCTTGGAACGACGCTCACCGTCGGGTGTATCCCAGCTGCGCTGCTGCAACATGCCGTAGATGACGACCCGGGAGCCCTTGGTGAGCGACTCGGCGACGTTCTCGGCGAGCTGCCGAAAGCAACTGACATCGAAGAAGCTGACCTCTTCCTCACCGTCCTGCTTGCGCTTGTTCCACGCCACACCGAAGTTGGCGACCGCCATGCCGCCCTGCGTGAACCGAAGTTCCGGATCGCGGGTGACGTTGCCCACCACCGTGATGGTGTTGTCGAATGCCATTTCTCCCTACCTCCTGGTCAGCCGGCGTCAGCCGGCGTCGCCTCGCCCAACAGACCACGCTTCGTGGCTTCCTTCTCGGGAAGACGGAACAACTTGTGGCGAACGATGTCGTCCGCGAGTCGCAGCTGGCGCTCTGTGTTGGGCAGACCCGCCGATTCGGTGACGATCTCCCACACCACGTAGGTGCCTTCGGTCTTGTGATTGATCTCGTACGCGAACTTGCGGCGACCCCAGTTGTTGGTCGACGCCAGACGGCCACCTTCATCGGTGACGAGGCCTTCCACACGCTGCATCACTTTCATGACGTCGGTGTCGGCGACGTCACTGTCGATGATGATCATCAATTCGTACGCCCGTGTGATCACAGGCACTCACCTCCTCTGGACCCGGCGGTCGCCGGGGCCCCTCTTCGGGGCAGGGGTCGGATGGATTGGCAATCCCTCGCCCGAACGGACGAGAGGTCCCTCGAGCGGGACGCCCTGATGCTACCGCCGGTCCTGCTGCACAACGACATGCTCTGATGATGCCGTTGGGGTGTGACAGCGTCCGAGCCCGGGACCGGCGCATCCCCTACGGTCGGGCTGTGGCGACCCTCTCCCCCACCGATGTCCCTGCAATCGATGACTGGAACCGCCTGCTCGACGGGCGCGACACGGTCGTCACGGGCGGAGGCGCAGGGATCGGACGAGCGATCGTCGAGTTGTTCGTCGCGCATGGCGCCCGGGTCCATGTTGCTGAAATCGATCCGCAACTCGTCGCCGAACTGCACACACTCGACAACGTGACGGCTCACCGAGTCGATGTGCGCGATCCGGCGCACGTCGATCGGTTCGCCGATGCGACACCAACGCCGGCCGTGATCGTGAACAACGTTGGCGACTACCGGCCGACACGGCGTTTTCCCGACAGCGACGCGGCGTCGTGGCAGGCGATGTACGAGATCAATCTGCTCCACCTTTTTGCGGTGACGCGTGCGTTTCTGCCCGCAATGATCGACACCGGCACGGGGAGTATCGTCAATCTCCACTCGGTCGAGGCGATGCGGGGCTACCCCGGCGAACCGGTTTACGCCGCGATGAAAGCGGCTGCAGCTCACTTCACCGTCTCGCTCGCCGCGGGAGTCGGACGCCATGGGCTACGGGTCAACGGCGTCGGTCCCGACCTCACCCAGACACCCCAGGTCGACTATCTCCACCGACCCGCTGACCGCGATCCCGCGGCCTGGAGGGACTGGGCACCGCTCGGACGAGTCGGCTGGCCCGAGGAGACAGCGCGAGTGGTGCTGTTCCTGGCCTCGGATCTGAGTTCGTTCGTCACCGGCCACAATGTTCCCGTCGACGGTGGCACCTTGGCGGGCAGCGGCTGGAACTGGAGCGAGCGGGCCGGCCGATTCGTCAACCGCCCCACCGTCGAATAGCTCCCCCACTCGAGCGTCGATCACTCCCGCCCCCGGCTCGAACTGGCCGAGCGGGCACAGCGCGCAGCTGCAGTCGATCAGAGCCTGACGCGGAGCGCACCGACCGGCCGACCAGCCGCGTTCGTGAGTGGTTCGAGTTCGACACCGGGGTCGAATCCGAGATCGCGCATCACCCAGAGCAGCGCAGCCTCCGCAGCGCGACCGGCGCCATCACGAGCCTTCACCGCCCACGCCAGGCCCGACTCCACATGCACACCGCAGAACACGCCTTCCGCCCCACCCTTCACCGCACAGGTTGCACCCTCGGCTTGCATGACCCGGGTGCTCAAACGGCCACTGCCGGCCACGAAGAACGGTTCGGCAGCCATCGCTGCGTAGAGCCGCCGTCCCTCGTCGGTGGTGGCGATACGGGCCCATCCACCTGCCAGCGCATCCAACGTCAACTCCCACACCGGGATTCCGCAACCGTCGACAACCGGTGTCTCGTCATCGAGCGACACTTCACATGCTGCCTCGATCGCCTTGGTGACATGGTCTCGCTGCACAAGGTGGTCGGGCTGGATGTAGCCCGCGGGATCGAGCCCCAGATGGACGCAGGTGGTGAGAAATCCGCTGTGCTTCCCGGAACAGTTGTTGTGCTGCGCACCGGGGTTCAGTCCTGCTGCGACCAGCGCCTGCGATGCCGATGCGTCGAGTGGAGGGTGTGCTCCACACTCGAGCGCGGATGGATCGAGTCCAATGTCGCCCAACCACGCGACGACTTCGTCGACATGGCCGATTTCTCCGTTGTGACTCGCACACGACAGTGCCAACCGACGCTGAGACAGGTCGAAGGCATCGGCCGCACCCGTTGCCACGAGCGGGAACGCTTGGATCGGTTTGATCGCCGATCGGGCCAACACCTTGCGTCCCGGATTGCCGAATCCCGAGCGATGGCCATCGGCACCAACGACAGCCACATCGACCTCGTGACGGCTCTCGACGACATGGCCCCGGAGCACTTCGACGACGACAGGAGGAGACATGACCACGTCAGTCTGCCCCACCTCGGGTCATCGCACGATTCACACGCGATGCTCGAGTGGTTGCGATGCTTCGGGGCGACCTGGAATCTGCCCCGAACAACGACCGGGCGACAGGCGCATGCCGGTCAGGCGGCCGTAGCAACGTCGGCGGCCACACTGCGGGCCAAGGCCGACAATCGACGACGAAAGTGTTCGACCGACGGGCGATCGACGCGCAATCCCGGGGGTGACCACCGCAGGAGGTCGAGCCAGCCCACTCGTTGTGCCTGGCACTCACTGCGAATCCCGGGGGACACCTCGGCCAACCAGTCGGCCACTGCGGCCCAGAATCGGTCGAGTACCGCGTGGATGGCCGTTGCCACGACAGGACGCTTCGCTGCAACGAGTTCGTCGTAATGAGGCGACTCGGCGGTCATCTCCCACAGGTCACCCTCGAACCGCTGGAGCAGACCGTCGAGCGCTGCCTCGACGGTGGTCCCGGCCCTGAGCGCACCGAGGGCAGCAGTGGTGTGCTGTTCGAACACCAGGGTGAACGCCGACGCGAAGACGTCATCTTTGTCGGTGAAGTACTGGTAGATCGCAGGCCGAGACATACCCGCAGCCTCGGCGATGTTGGCCATCGACGTTCCCGCATAGCCCCGAGTGAGGAACTGATCGACCGCGGCTGCACGGATCGAGGCGCGGCGGCTGTCGCCCCGCCTCACTCGTACGTCGGTTGGGTCGGCGACACCGCTCACCCGGAAAGCTTGACACAATCGGGTCGATGTGTCAGCTTCGCATCGGCTGACATTTCGGCGCTCATCTGTCAGGTCAGCCTCATCAACCACCCCAGGAGCACCGCATGACCCGCCTTGGCTACCAAATACCGAACTTCACCTACCCGAACACCTCCAACGACGCCATCTTCGGGAGTGTTGTCGACCAGGCGAAGACAGCGGAGGCAGCCGGTTTCGACCGAGTCTTCGTGATGGATCACTTCTACCAGCTTCCCGGGATCGGCGCCCCAGACGAGCCGATGTTCGAGTGCTACACACTGCTCTCCGCCATCGCCCAGCACACCGAAAAGGTCCGCCTTTCCGCACTCGTCACCGGAAACACGTACCGGCACCCCACCTTGCTCGCCAAGGCGGTCACCGCCCTCGATCACGTCTCGGGCGGTCGCGCAACACTCGGCATCGGAGCCGGCTGGTTCGAACTCGAACATCAATCGCTCGGCTATGCATTCGGCACCTTCACCGACCGGTTCGAGAAACTCGAAGAATCCCTGCAGATCATCAAACCGATGCTCAGCGGTGAACGGGTCACGCTCGACGGCAAGCACTACCAGGTGAGTGATGCGGTCAACTCGCCCGCGCCGATCTCACAGATCCCCATCATGATCGGCGGCTCTGGTGAGCAGAAGACCCTTCGTATGGTGGCGCAGTACGCCGACGAGTCGAACCTCTCCAGTGGCGGTGCCGACGAGATCCCGCGCAAACTCGATGCGCTCGACGCGCACTGCGAGCGACTGGGGCGTGATCGCTCCGAGATCACCGTCACCAAGCTCACCATGTGTCTCGTCGCCCCGACCATGGAGGCGGCCGAGGCCGACCTGCGCGAGATCGCCGAGGTGAAGGGTTGGGATGAGGCGACGATGGAGTTCGCCAAGATGATTCTGATCTACGGCGATCCCGACACCGTCGGCGAGAAGCTCCAATCACTCGTCGACACCGGAATCGATGGCCTGACCATCAACCTGCCCGGCAACGGCCACAAACTCGACCGCATCCATCTGCTCGGCGAAATCGCCGACCGTGCCCTCGGATGACCGGCCTGTCGTGCCAGACGATCGGCCATCGACGACCACGATGAACGCCACGGCCGCACTCCGCGACGCATTCGGAACCGCAATCGATGTCGAACCACTCGCCGACATGTCACGAATGGGCCGACGCATCCATGGCCTCGACCTGTCACAGCCGCTGAGCACGGCGCAGGCCACCGCACTCGTTGCTGCACTCGACGAGTGGCACATCGTTTCGTTTCCCGGACAACACCACCACGGCATGACAGTGCTCCACCTCGAGCGCCTGGCCAACCATTTCGGTGCGCCAGTCCCACACCCGAGCAACCTCGACGACTACGTCGGCACGGGAACGATCACGATCAAAGCGCCGCACGATCGGGCGTCCACCACCGTCGACGCAGCGTTCCCGAACGTCGTGTCGTGTCTTCGGGGTGCCGACAGTCCAGCCGTCTACCTCGTCACCAACCTGCACGGCAGCGGTCCCACCGCCCAGCCGGCAGTCAGCGGTGGCCAGCACTGGCACACCGACATCGAGTTCGAACCCGTGCCCCTCTCGACGTCGATGTTCCTGGTGCATCACGCACCCGTTCGCCGAAACACTGCGGGAACCTGGGTGCACAACCCACCGAGACCACCGGGCTTCTACCATCCTGATTCGCCCCAGTTGCTCGCCGAACGTCGCGAAGCCCTTCCCCTCAACGGCGAAACCGCCTACGCCGACACCGCCGCCGCCTACGATGCGTTGCCAGCCGGCGAGCAGGCCAAGCTCGACCAGGTGCAGGTTCGACGGCGACTCCGCACGGACGACGAGGGATTCCTCATGCCCCTTGTCCACGTGAATCCGCGCAGCGGTCGGCGCTCGCTCCACAGCCCGATCTGGGCCTCGCGCGGCAAGCGGGTCGCGCCGGCATCCATCGACGGGCTCACCTCCGACGAGTCACGCCGATTCTTCGACCGATTGGAAGAGCACTGCCTCGCGCCCGAATTCCGGTACGACCACCCGCATGAGCCTGGCGACGTCACGATCTGGTCGAACTTCTCGACCCTTCACGTTGCGCCGCCGACCAAACGTCCCGTGAACGACCCAGCCGATGCTCGACTCATGTATCGAATCAGCTGCAAAGGGCCGATCAGCGCAGCGCTCCCTCGAGGCGACACCGACCACTGGATTGACGCCAACATCACACCCCCCTACCGGTCGATGTTGTCGGAGACGGTGCTACAGGACCGATCGGAGCACGCCTAGCTGATCTGCGACGGTCCCACCCAACTCGGACCCGGTGACGCCTCGGTGGTGGCAAAGGTGCTGCCGACTGGGCGAGTCGCTAGCTCAGCGTCTTGAGTCCACTTCGGTCGGTGAAGAAGGCCGCGAGCGCCACCACAAGACAGGCCAGGCCACCGACGAACGTGGTCGGACCGGTGCCGACGCGTTCAGCGACGAACCCGTAGATCAGCGCACAGACCGGCATGACACCGCCCATCGTCAACGCGAAGAGCGCCATCATCCGCCCCATCAACTCCTGCGGCGTATGGGTCTGGAACAGTCCTTGGCTCATGTTCATGTAGACGCCACCACCCAGACCCATGAAAAATCCGAGAATCACCAACTGCCAGAGCGCCGTGGTGAGGCCCATCAGGGCAACGACAGCGCCGCCCAGCATCATGGCGCACATGAACCAGCCACCCTTGTTGGGGAGGCTTCCTTTCCGCATGATGTAGAACGACATGACCGCCACACCGAACCCCATCGTGGCGAGGGCATAGGCCGCATCACCGGAGTCGCGACCGAATGCCTCTTTCACATGCGCCTGCATGAGCACCATGCTCAACGGCATGATCGTCATCCCGGCGAAGGTCAACAAACCGACAAGCGTTCGAAAGGGTGGATTGTCCCTCACCCAACGCATGATCTCGGCCAGATCGGTTCGTACGGGACGGGCTTCGCCAACAGACTCGTGTTCGGGTACCTGCAGCGGCACCAGCACGGTAAGACCGATGACGACGAGCAGCACCAGAAAGCCGAACGCTCCCTCAAAGCCGGCGATCGACCCTGCACCGCGCGCCAGTACCGGCCCGAGCATCATCGACACCGTTGCGCCGATCGCTGTGAGCCCCACCGCCGAAAAAATCAGTTCTCGGGGGATGATCGCGGGCACGAGGGACTGCCTCACCGGCCCCCCGACCGCCATGGCCGACCCGGCGAGAACGGACATGACGAGCACCCACACAAAGTTTGCCTCGTCGAGCGCGGCAAGGACGAACAGGCCGGCCATGGAGCCGAGCATCGCGACCTGCGAACCGAACAGCAGCCGCTTGCGCTGCCAGCGGTCGGCCCATACGCCGGCATGCATCGTGAGGAAGATGGTGGGAACGCCGAGCGCGAACACCACCAGGCCCTGATCGGCCTCGCTTCCATCGAGACCATCGAGCACGAACCACGCAATCACGAACCGTTGCGCGTTCATCAGCACCATGAACGCCGTCGAATTGATCCACAGCAACCGAAAATTGGGCAACTGGATTGCATGGGTGGGCTCTGCCCGGCCCCCAGCCGATGTCGTCGGCGCGATCGGATCAACAGAGGACGTCACGTCGCCGACCGTATCGTCACCAGCGGACCAACGACGAAATACCGGCTAGACCAGTACACCATGCGTTGGATTGAAGATGCCCCGTATCGCCCCCACGTTCCGTTCTGGACCCGAGCCAACGTCGGAGAAGTCCTGCCGCTACCGCCATCACCGGTCGGATGGGACTTCGTTTGGGCGCATCGAGGGGTGATCGCTGGTTGGCGGGACTGCGCAATCGACCGCCTCGGATTCCAAGAGCACGAATTCGACCCTGATCCCGACCTCACCGAGGTGGTGGCCAACTTCGGCGGGTACGCCTATCTGTGCGCCAGTTTCAACCGGATCTGGGCCGAGCGGGCACCGGGAATGACCTACGCCGACATGGATCTGGCCTACTTCGGCGACCACCCCGACGTGCCCCCGTACGAGCCTGAGGAGTGGCACCACAATCCCCACACCACCGAGGTCACCGGCGCCTGGCTCGGCTGGGTGATGGGCACGATGGACCAGAGTGAACTCGAGGAACAGCGACTCGAAACTCGCACGATTCGTTCCGAGCGACCCGACTACGCGGCGATGAGCGACGCTGAACTACTCGACTACGCCCACTCGCTGCGCCCGGTCATCCGTCGTCTTTTCAACATGCACATCAATCAGAGCGCGGCAGCGTCGATCGCTCCCGGCGTCCTTGCGGCGGTGACCGCCGCCGTCGGGCGGCCGGAGGCGGCGATGCGGATCATGGCCGGTGTCGGCGGTGTCGACTCGGCCGCACCGTCGTACGCCATGTGGGACCTCTCTCGTACGGTCGCCGCAGACGCCCACCTCACCGCGATCTTCGATGCTGGTCCCGCCGGATTGCATGCTCGACTCACGGCTGATCCCGGCGCGGTTGCATTCACCGAGGCGCTCGATGCGTTCCTCGCCGAGTTCGGATCGCGAGGTCAAAACGAGTGGGACATCGCATCCGAGGTGTGGGAGACCGATCCCGACCTGGTGCTCACCATCATCGACAAGATGCGGTTGCAGGCAGACGACGAGGACCCGCGTCACGAAAACGCCAAACGGGCGGCCGAACGCCAAGCCCTGGCTGACGAAATCGCCGCGATGGTGGAAGCTGATCCGGAAGCGCATGGGCAGTTCATCGCCGCGGTGGCGTCTGCCGGAACCTTCCTTCCCGGCCGTGAGCGATCGAAGACCAACATCATCCGTGTCATCGGTGAAGTTCGGCTTGCGGTTCGTGAACTGGGTCGACGGGCGGTCGAACGAGGACATCTCGATCAGGTGACCGACATCAATTTCTTGTTCGGCGACGAGGTGGAAGCGCTCACCACGGGTGCGCTGGCGGAAAGCAAGCTACTCGTGTCCGAGCGTCGAGCTCACTACGACTGGCTGCTCAGTATCGAGCCACCGTTCATCATCAACGGTGAACCTGTCCCCAACACCGAATGGCCCAGTCGGGCCGATGCAACACCGGTCCGAGCTGCTGCAGCTGGCGACGTGATCCACGGTCTTCCCGGCTGCCCCGGCACCTACCGGGGAACCGCTCGGGTCGTGCTCGACGCTGCTGACCCCAGTGGGCTGAGTCCCGGCGACATTCTGGTGGCCCCGCACACGGACCCGGCATGGACCCCACTCTTCGTTCCGGCCGGCGGCGTCGTCGTCGATGTCGGTGCCGCCCTCAGCCACGCCATCATCGTGAGCCGCGAACTCGGTATCCCCTGTGTCGTGTCTGCGACCGACGCCACCAAGAAGATCGTCGACGGCGCCACGATCGAGGTCAACGGCGACACCGGTGAGGTCACGATCCTCGAGCTTCCGTGAGCGAGGACTCGTCCGGTGGTGCCGATCACGCGCCGCCGATAGCGCGGCTTTCGGTGAGATGGTTCCAACGGCAGTCGGTGCACACCTCGACCACATAGCCCTGGCTCACCGACTTCCGGGCGGCAAGGCGATCCATCTCCCGGTCGGAGGTGACACAGCGGCCACTCTTGGGCAGTCGCGGACCGAAGACGTAGGTGACCTCGACGAGTGTCTGCGCCTCGCAGACGGGGCAGGAACGACCCACCGGTGTGCCGCAAAACTCCGCATTTCGTTGCAGTTCACGCTGGCTGTCACAGATCTGCTCGCGCGACAGCGAACCCTCGCGCCAGGCCGCCAGGATGGCCTCACGGGCCAGGCGGTAGTCGACACCACCGCTGCTACCAGCTTCCTGCAGGCCGATCTTCGTTCGAGCAACCATCCCAAGGACAGTACCCCTCCCTCATCTGATCCGTCAGTGCGGCCAGACTGACCGGACATGTCCGGCTACGACCCACGAACCCCGAGCAACCGACCGCTCGACTATGTCGAGTTCGGTCCCGGTCTCGATGACGACGTCGACCGACGGTTGATCGGCGATGCTCGCGGTAGACGGATTCTCGACCTTGGTTGTGGCGGCGGCCACACCGCCGTCGGTCTTGCCGCACGCGGTGCACGGGTCATTGCGACCGACGCCGACCCCGGACAACTCTTCGCCGCCCGAGCCCTTGCCCAGCAGTCGTCGGTCGCCGTCGAGTTCCACGAAGCTGGCCCCGCCGAACTCGCGTTCATCCGCGCTGATCAGATCGACATCGCCGTGTCGGTATGGGCCCTCTCCCTGATCGATGACCTCGATCGAGTGTTTCGCCAGGTCCACCGGGTACTGCGGCCGAACGCCCACCTCATCGTCGCACTCCCCCACCCGGCCGCGCTGTGCGCCGATCCGATCGATCCGACTCGCACCGTGCGCTCATGGCGAACCGACGAAAGAATCGGCGAACGTCACGTCCACACTGCCGAAGGACTCGTCACTGCAATGAGTCGCAGCAACTTCGCCGTCGACGTGCTGCTGGAACGCCACGCCGGCGGTCCGACCCCGGCGACACTTCTGGCCCGAGGACGTCGCCTCGGCAGCTGAGCACATGTCGAGACTCCGTCGAGATCGTCGTTGCCTTCAACTCTCGTCGGAACGAAGCAGTTCGGCGGCGACCTCGGCAGCGAACGGTCCGTGATCGAAGCGATACTCGCGCAGCCGTGCGATCGCCCGCCCTACCAACGGGCCGGGCTCCACCCCCAGGATCGCTGCGACCGCCCGGCCGTCGATCGGCAGTCCTGGCGAATCGAGATCGGGCTCCAGCACCCGGAGCGCAGCGAGTTCCGAGCGGGCACGGTCGATATCGGTCGACGTCTGACCGGCCGAACGCACAGCAGTGACAAAGGTGAGGAACTCCTCGAGTGGATCATCGGTGGGCGTGGCCGCTGCTGCGCGGCGAAGCGACGGTCGATCCGACGGGTAGGCGACGTCCAACCACTGATCGGCTGATCCAAGCCATGTGACCGCCGACAGCAGAGCACCACTGGGCTTGAGACGGGCGAACTCGGTGAGACGACCGTCTGGTGACAGATCCAACAGGAGTGCAGCCCAGCGAGCGTTGGCGCGAGGTTCGGTTCGTGCCGCACGCACCGCAGCGACAACCACATCGATGTCGGTGGCAGCCATGCCGGGAAGGACGTGTCGAAGCAGCCCGGTTTCACGAAGAAAGACGAAACCCGGCGTCGGGTCTGGCAGCAACAGCAACTTGGTCAACTCGTCACGCACTCGCTCCACCGACACGATCACCATCCGCTCACCCATGTCGTGGACGGCATCCACCAGTTCGGGCACCGCTCGAACGCCGAAGGTCGCCACGAACCGTGCCGCCCGCAACATCCGGAGCGGGTCGTCGGAGAACGACACAGCAGGAGCCAAGGGTGTCCGAAGCAACCCTGCCGCAAGGTCGTCAGCACCACCGAATGGATCGATGAGCTCGCCGTCGGCACAATCGACCGCCATCGCATTCATTGTGAAGTCGCGGCGCGCCAAATCGTCGGCGATGTTGTCGCCAAAGGCGACCACCGGTTTCCGTGACGACGGGTCGTACGCATCGGCCCGATGGGTGGTGATCTCGAAGTCGCGGCCGCCGATCTTTGCCCCGATCGTTCCGTACGTCTCTCCCTGGGCCCAGACAGCCTCGGCGAAGGGAGCGATGAGCGCCTTGATGACGTCGGGGTGGGCGTCGGTGGTCACGTCGTAGTCGACGTCGGCTCGATCACGACCGGCCAAGTCGTCTCGCACGATGCCACCGACGAGGAAGAGCCGGTGTCCTGCCGCTGCGAATGCCTCATGGATCGGGCGCGCCGCCTCGAGCGCCAGCGCAAGTTGCGAATCCGACGGAAGGGTCACGATCCAGCGGCCAGCAGCAGCGCCGCATCGACGACCTCGCCGCCGGGCCCGCCGCTGGTCGCCGCTTCCGGACGCAACTGTTCGCCTACCAACTGGGCTGCGACTGCAGCCGAACAGTCGGTGATCGCTTGAAGGTCGTAGCCACCCTCGAGCACCGTCACGCTGCGACCGCGGGCCACCAACGGAACCAGCGTGCGCACGAAGTCGGCCATGTCGGCCGACGAGTAGCCGAGTTCGGTGATCGGATCGGCACGGTGCCCGTCAAAGCCGGCCGACAGGAACAACCACGTCGTGCCGTGAGCTTCGATGGCCGGCACGATGATCTCGTCGAGGGCCCGACGAACCACATCACCGGTGGTGTTCGGTGGGATCGGAATGTTGATCGTCTTGCCAACCGCTGCACCACGCCCCCGATCGGTCAACATGCCTGTCCCCGGGTACAGCGGCGACTGATGAATCGACGCAAAAAGCACCCGAGGGTCGTCGTAGAAGATGTCCTGGGTGCCGTTGCCGTGGTGAGCATCGAAGTCGACGATCGCAACCTTCTCCCCGGCGTCGGCCAGCGCGGCGGCGGCAATCGCCACGCTGTTGAACAAGCAGAAGCCCATCGACTGTGTTGCGGTTGCGTGATGCCCCGGGGGTCGGACCACGCAGAAGGCGGCGTCGAGCTCGGTCTCCGGTTGGGCCAGCCGTTCCACCGCGGTCACCACAGCGCCGGCAGCAAGTCGAGCGGCAGCCAGACTCGATTGGTTCATGACTGTGTCGGGATCGAGTCGCCCCCCACCGGCTGCGTCGACCGACGCAATGTGTTCGAGCAATGCCTGATCGTGGACTCGTAGGATCTCGGCATCGGTGATCGTGCGAGGTGCGCTCCGTTCGAGCGCATCGACGACACCGGACCGAGCAATACCCTCCATCGCCGCCCGGAGACGATCCGGCCGCTCGGGGTGGCTCCGGCCCGCCACATGTTCGAGACATCGTTCGTCACTCAGCAACAGCAGCACATGCCGGAGCGTACCCCTCAGGTTCCAGCGCGTATCGTGAGACGCCGAATGGGGATGTATGCACTCAGGGTCGATGGCGCCCGCGTTCGCGTCGGGGGCTGGCGCGGCAGCTCCGATCTCGCCTATCTCATCCCCCTCAGCGGTGCCACCACGCTCACCCCATCGGCGCTCGCCGGGATCCGTCGTCAACTACACGAGAACGGCTTCCGCTCGGTCGTGACGTCGGCCGTCGGACCGTCGGAGCGCGACGTCCTGCAAGCGGACGGGTTCACCGAGCACGAGCGCCTCCACCTCCTGCGTCACGACCTTCGCGCCATCCCGGATCGGCCCCAGAACGACACCGGCCTGCGTCGAGCCCGACGCCGTGACCGTCCGGCGATTCTCGCTGTCGATGCCAAGACGTTCGACCCATTCTGGCAACTCGACCTCGCCGGCCTGCTCGACTCGATCCACGCCACCTCGACCGCTCAGGTCCGCGTGGTCCGCGGTCCCGCAGTGTTCGGGTATGCGGTGACGGGCCGCTCCGGAACCCAGGGGTACCTGCAGCGCCTTGCCGTCGACCCCTCCCGCCAGGGTGAGGGCTTCGGCGTGGCACTGGTGGCCGATGCACTCCATTGGCTCCGCCGGCGACACGCCACGCTGTGCTGGGTCAACACCCAGGAGGCCAACCTGGCTGCGCTGGGCCTCTACGAGCGGGTCGGCTTCGTTCCGGCAGGCCACCAGCTGACCGTCTTGCGACGAGATCTGTGACCATGGTGCACGTGCCCCGCATCGCCAACTGTCGCTACCTCCTTCTCGGCGCAGCACGACCGGGCGCCGTCATCATGACGAGCGTCACGGTGGCGCTCGCAAGTGTCGTACTTCTCGCACCTGCCGCAGACGGGCAGTTCGTCAACCGACTCGACCTGGTCGGACAAACGATCTACGTCGATGACGAACCGGTCACCATCGACCTCCAGTTGCCGAGCATCACCGAGGATCGACAGCTCGAAATCCGGATTCACGGTCCGTACAACGACCCCGATGAGCTCACCGAGGCATTCGTGAATCCGCCGGTCGAGGACGCACTCAGTTTGTTCACGGTGCAGCAACTCGACGACCTGGCACGTGGATCCGACGGCATCGTCTCCGTCACCGTGCCGGATGAGGAAGTCGGCCTCTTGATCCGTCGAGACCCCGGCGTTCTCCTGATCGTCATCGACCTCGTCGACGGGGACGGCGTGATCGACACCCTCGTGACCGGCGTCATCGTCGAGGACGACACTCGTGGTGCGTCGATCGACTTCGCGTTCGTTGCCGATGCGCGCTCACCACTTGCCCATCGAGCTGACGGATCGATCGACATCGACCCTGCGATGGTCGTCGCTCGCGTCGAAGCGGCTGTCGACGAGGCGCCTGGCCCGGTGCTTGTCCAGCTCAACCCGGAGACCCTGTCCGCTCTCGCCGATCCGAGGGTTGCAGGCGGTCGCAGCGCAATCGACCGGATCCGTCGGGTCCTCGAGGGCCATTCGCTCGACACGCGTTCGTGGGTCGACATCGACGAGGAAGGGTGGCGACGAGCGGGCGAGACCGATCGTGTCTTCAGCCAGTACGCCGAGGGGCGAACCACGATCGACACGTTCCTCGGCCGAACCGCCGACGAACTCCAACGACTCGACCCCACAGCGGGACCAGCGACCCTAGAACTGCTCAGAAGTGCCGGGATCACGGCCGGCATCGTCGAACCAGAGCAGCTCAGCCGCATCGACCTCGAGCGAACTCATCGACGACCGGTCCAGACCAGCGATGCCAACGGCGTTGCCTTCACCGTCATACCGATCGATCGGGAATTGGAACGGACGCTCACCGGCAACGACCCGGAACTTGTCGCCATGCAGCACTTCATGACGATGCTTCTGGAGGCCCGTAGCATCGGTACCGACCGAGGGATCGTTGTCGATCTGGACACCATCGCAGCTGGCTTCCTCGACTCACTGATGCAGTTGGTGGCCACCACCGATCGACTCGGCACAGCGACCGTCGAAGAACTGCTCGACCGACCCCCCGCCCGTGACGCATTCGGCGGTCTTCTGCGAGTCGACCTGCTCACCGAAGAGCCGAGCGATGTGAGCGCCGGCGCAAGCGACATCCGACTCACCGAATCGACGCTGGGCTCGTATGTGGAAATGGTCGCCCCTGCAGACGGCCCGATCGTGCCGCTCCAAATCGGGCTTGCGGCGTCGATGGCGGCCGAGCTCGACGACATCTCGCGGCGCACCTACACCGATGCGGTGTTCTCGACCGTCGTGGACGGCACCGCCAACTTTGCGGTGTTGGAGTCCGAGCGGGTCACGCTTGCGACCCGACGAGCCGACCTACCGCTCGTGATCCGGAACGAGCAGCCGGTCCCGATCAATGTGATCGTCAGACTCACGAGCGAAAAGCTCAGGCTGGTCGGCGGTGCCGAGCTGACGCTCACCCTGCGTCCCGGACAGACGGAGATCCTCATCCCGGTGGAGTCGGTCAGTTCCGGTGACGCTCGGATCCTGGTGTCGGTGACGTCACCCGACGGGGTGCTCGACCTTGCCACCGGGTCGGTCGACGTTCGGTCGACGGCGATCTCCGGTCTCGGTCTCATCGTGTCGATCGTCTCCCTCAGCATCCTGCTCACCTGGTGGGCGCGGACCATCCTCCGCGTCCGCCGAAATCGCCGCGCTGCTAGCGTCGACCACCGTGCGGGCTCGGTGTCGGTTCCGACCACCTCACCCCGACCCGAACCCGAATCCGCCCCATCCACCAACAACAACCCCGAGAGCACCTCATGACCGTTCGTATCGTGACCGATTCAGCCTGTGACCTTCGTGGAGAGGAAGTCGAGCAACTCTCGATCGAGATCGTGCCGTTGAGCATTCGCTTCGGCGATGACGAATACGTCGACCGCGAGCAACTCACGGTCGAGCAGTTCTACAGCTTGCTTGCCGACTCCGAGACCCTCCCGGAGACGGCTGCGCCCTCTCCGGGGGCCTTCGCAGCTGCGTTCCAGCGGCATCTCGACGCCGGCGCCAGCGCCGTCGTGTGCATCAATCTGAGTGCAGCTGTTTCCGCCACGATGCAATCCGCCATCACCGCTGCCGAAACCGTCGACGGTGACATCCGAGTGGTCGATTCCAAATCGGTCACGGCCGGTCAGGGTGGCATCGTCCTCGCTGCAGCCCGAGCAGCAGCCCAGGGAGCCTCAGCGGACGAGGTCGTTGCGATCGCGGAGTCAGCAGCAGAACGCACCCACGTCTTCGGCGCGCTGGACACGCTCGAGAACCTGCAAAAGGGTGGCCGGATCGGGAACGCACAAGCGCTGCTCGGGTCCATGTTGTCGATCAAACCGATCATCGACATCTCGTCCGGTGAAGTGGAGGAGGCTGGCAAGCAGCGGACCCGCAAGAAGTCGCTCGCATGGCTCCGGGACAAGTTGCACGAGTTCGGCGAGATCGAAGAGCTTGCGATCATGCACGGCCAAGCACCCGACATCGAAGACTTCGTCGCCATGCTCAGCGAGATCACCGACGTCGACACCGCCCGAGTCGAAGTGATCGGCCCCGTCGTCGGTACCCATGGCGGCCCACGAGTCATCGGCTTCTCGTTCATGGTGAAGGCCTAGGGTCGGCCACCGGCCCCTGCGGACTAACGTTTCGGCATCGCTCCAGATCCAGAGGATGCCCGCCTGATCAACGCCGCCCAACGAGGTGACCAGCGCGCCCTCGATCGGCTCCTCCGCAAGCATCAGGAACGGATCTACCGGGTATGCCGCCGCCTCGCCGGCAACGACGCCGACGCGCTCGACGCAACACAAGAGGCCCTCATCGCAATCGTCAAGGGGCTCGCCTCGTTCGACGGACGTGCGGCGTTCACGACATGGTCCTATCGCGTCGCCACCAACGCCTGTCTGGATGAGTTGCGTCGACGCGGACGACGAGCCGAACCTGGCCTACCCGAGTTCGAACACGCCGACGACACTTACATCGGCAGCCGTCGCCCCCGCGATCCCGGCGAGACGGTCAGCGCTCGAATCGATGTCGACCTTGCCCTCGCCGGCCTTCCCGAGGAGTTCCGGGCGCCAATCGTCCTCCGAGACATCGCCGGACTCGACTACGCCGAGATCGCCGAGGTCCTCCAACTCGCACCTGGAACGGTGCGCTCCCGGATCGCCCGCGGGCGGGGCCGACTCGCCGACATCATGGCAATCAGTCCTGAAACCGGGAACCAACCCAACCTCGACCAACGTCAGAACCCATGACAATGACCGACGATCCTGATTTCCTCGACGAGTTGCTCACCCGTTATCTCGATGGCGAAGCCACCGACAGCGAGGTCGCGCGCGTCGAATCGGACGCTGAACTGATCGCTCGGGTGGAGCAACACCGCGCTGTCATCGACCTCGTCCAGTCGCCGATCACGATCCCCACTCCCGATCTCGACCGACTCCGCACCGCAGCGATTGCCGAGTCCACCACGACCCCTCGGGTAGCTGATCTCGACATCCTCCGAGTGGAGCGGCTGCAACGGCGAAATCGCATCCTTGCCGTTGCTGCCGCCCTCGTCGTTCTCGCCGTCGGTGTCGCTGCGATACAGGGCACACTCGACAACGACACCGAGGCCACAACAGCGAATGCCAGCTTCGACACCATGAGTCAGGGTGATGCCGACAGCGGGGCCGCTGAAGCCGACAGCGCAACCGCTGAAGCCCTCTCGGCCCCGCTCGGTGACTCCGCCGACGCAGGCGCCAGTCTCGCCGACAGCAACGACGAGGAGGCCGGCGACGACATGGCAACGGCTGCCGAAATGGGCAGCGCCGACGGGTCGGATGATGCCGCCGACGAGGCCGATCCGCTCCAGAACGTCGCCGCCCTTCCCGACGATCTGGGGGCGGTCGCAGATCTCGAAGAGCTCGGCGACCAGTTGGCTGAACTGCTCGCAGCGGCCGGAGACCGTTTCACTCCCCCACCGGCCGACCCGTTCGGTGACCTGTGCAGCCCGGCGGTCGACGTTCTCCTCGGGCAGTTGCCCGACGGGGTGCTCGCAGTCGAAACGGCTCCCGTCGTGATCGCTGGCGTTCCTCGGCAGGTTGCGGTGGCCACCGGTGTCGGTTTCGGTTCGCTGGTTGTCGTTCTTGTCGTCGACGAGGCGTGCGATGTTGTCGAGATGCTCGACGTGCCCGGGATCGACCGCCCCTGACACCGGTAGGCTCGGCGTCATGTCGACAGACGATGGCACCACCGATGGTGCATCCAACGGTGCGGCGGCGGCCACTGGTGCACCAGATTCGCCATGGCTCGATCCTGCTGCGCTGACGGACCGAGTCGTCGACACCGTCGATCGCATCAAGGCGCTGACAACCGACAACGCCGTGCTCGCCTTGCGAATCGTCGTCTTCGGATTGGTGATCTCCGCCCTGGCGATCGCTGTACTGCTGATGGCCATCATCGTGCTCGTGCGTATCTTCGACGCCTACCTCCCGATCGGGGCCGGTGTCGGCGACGCGACCTGGGCCGCACACGGGTTCACCGGCATCATCTTCTGTGTCCTCGGTATCGGGGCTTGGCTCTCTCGTCGGGCCACGTCCCGACCTCTGGTCTTCGCTGCGATCATCGACCTCGTCTTCGTCGTGGTCATCATCTGCTACGGCGTGTTCGGTTGAGCGAGTGCACCACCTGTTCCCGACGCGACCCGAGCCCCGGGTAGCGTCATCCCGCACCTTCCGACGCGAGGAATCTCCATGACCGATCTGCGCGACATCATCATCATCGGTTCCGGTCCGGCTGGTCTGACGGCCGCGATCTACACAGCCCGTGCCAACCTCTCACCCCTCGTGCTCGAGGGCGAGCCATCCAGCACGAGTGATCAACCTGGCGGCCAACTGATGCTCACCACCGACGTCGAAAACTTCCCGGGATTCCCCGACGGGATCATGGGGCCCGAATTGATGATGAACTTTCGCATGCAAGCGGAGCGGTTCGGGGCTGAGATCCAGACCGTCAAGGTCTCGAGGGTCGACCTCTCCAACAGGCCGTTCGGGGTCTGGATCGGCGAACCCACCGCCGACGAGCCGACCTACCACGCCAACGCGCTCATCATTGCGACCGGTGCACAGTCGATCATGCTCGATCTCCCCAACGAGACCGAGTTGGTGGGTCATGGCCTGTCCACCTGTGCGACATGTGACGGGTTCTTCTTCCGTGATCAGGAGATTGCCGTGGTCGGTGGTGGCGACTCGGCGCTCGAGGAAGCAACCTTTCTGAGCCGATTTGCCAGCAAGGTCACGATCATTCATCGGCGCGACGAGCTCCGTGCATCGAAGATCATGCAGGACCGGGCCTTCAACAATCCCAAGATCGAGTTCATGTGGAACACCGTGGTCACGGAGTATCTCGGCGACGGCAAGCTCGCCGGCGTCATGGTCGAGAACGTGGAAACCGGCGAGGCTCATGAACTTCCGGTGACCGGTCTGTTCATCGCGATCGGGCACCGACCGGGTACCGATCTCTACCGAGGACAGTTGGCCATGAAGGACAACGGGTATCTCGAGACGCGTCCTGGTCGCACGGCAACCGATGTCGACGGCGTCTTTGCCGTTGGTGATGTCACTGACGACTACTACCGCCAAGCGATCACTGCAGCTGGATCCGGTTGTCAAGGCGCACTCGAGGCCGAGCGATTTCTGGAGGCCCTGCACGACTAGTGCAGCAAGAACACTGCACGACAAGTGCAGCACCGCCACGAGGCCGTCGGGAATTTCTGATCCAGTTGCGGGTTACCC
>JBMTIM010000021.1:0-51851 GCA_049437325.1 Acidimicrobiales bacterium | reverse complement strand
CTGCAACCCGGAAACGGTGTCGACCGACTACGACACCTCGGACCGGCTGTATTTCGAGCCGCTGACCGACGAGGATGTGATCGAAGTCATCCGCCGCGAATCGCAGGCCGGCGAGATGCATGGCGTCGTTGTCCAGCTTGGCGGCCAGACGCCGCTGAAGATCGCCGCCGCGCTGGAGCAGGCGAACATCCCGATCCTCGGAACCAGCCCCGATGCGATCGACCTTGCCGAAGACCGCGAGCGGTTCCAGCAACTGGTCAACGATCTGAAGCTGCGCCAGCCGGAGAACGGCATCGCGCATTCCGCCGAAGAGGCGCGCGACATCACCGCCCGTGTCGGCCTGCCGGTCGTCATCCGCCCGTCCTATGTTCTTGGCGGGCGCGCGATGGAGGTGGTGCATCACGAAGCCGATCTCGAGCGCTACATGCGTGACGCGGTTGTCGTTTCCGGCGACAACCCGGTGCTGATCGACAGCTTCCTGAACAACGCCATCGAGGTTGATGTCGACGCGCTGTGCGACGGCGAGGACGTCTATATCGGCGGCATCATGGAACATATCGAGGAAGCCGGCATCCATTCCGGCGACTCTGCCTGCTCGCTGCCGCCGCAGACCCTGTCGGACGCGCTGATCGACGAAATCCGCCGCCAGACCGAGGCGCTGGCCCGTGCGCTGGGCGTTGTCGGGCTGATGAATGTGCAGTTCGCCATCAAGGACGAGGACATCTATCTTCTCGAGGTGAACCCGCGCGGCAGCCGCACCGTTCCCTTCGTCGCCAAAGCGACCGGTGTCCCCCTCGCCAAGATCGCCAGTCGGATCATGGTCGGAACCACGCTTGCCGAACTCCGCAGGGAAGGGTTGATGCGAGAGCCTGTCGAGGGTGACCATGTCGCAGTCAAGGAGGCGGTGCTGCCGTTCAACCGGTTCCCTGAGGCTGATGCGGTGCTCGGCCCCGAGATGCGATCGACCGGTGAGGTCATGGGGATCGACCTCACCCCTGGGCTTGCGTTCGTGAAATCGCAGTTGGCGGCTGGTTTGCATCTCCCCACCGATGGGATGGTGTTCCTCTCGCTCGCCGATCGCGACAAGGATGTTGGTGTCGAGGCGGCTCGGATCTTCACCGAGCTGGGCTTCACGCTTGCGGCCACCAGCGGTACGGCGGCCGCGCTGCGTGTCGCCGGTCTCGACGTGGCGGTCGAGGTGGCCAAGCTCGGCGACAACGATGGAGAGAACGCGGTCGATCTGATCGAACGTGGCGACGTGAAGCTCGTCGTGAACTCGCCGCGGGGTCGCGGACCGCGAGCCGACGGGGACCACATCCGGTCGGCCGCCGGGATGGAGAGCGTCCCGCTGCTCACCACCGGAAAGGCAGCATTGGCTGCCGCAAAGGGCCTGCGCGACTGGAAGGCACACCGGCTCGCCGTCCGGAGCCTGCAGGAGTACCACGCCGGTGTGAGCACCGATGCGCTCGAAGCGCACAGAGGTGCGAACTGATGGATCTCTCGACGATCGTCGGATCGGTCGGGTTGCGCGCCCCCGTGATGACGGCGTCGGGCACCGCCGGTCACGGTGCCGAGTTTGCCCACTATCTCGATCCGGCTTCGCTCGGTGCCGTCGTGGTGAAGTCGATGAAAGCCGATGCGTGGGCCGGCAATCCTGCGCCGCGGGTGCATCCGACCGCTGCAGGCATGATCAACAGTGTCGGCTTGCAGGGGAAGGGTGTTTCGCACTGGCTCGACCATGACCTCCCACCGCTCATCGCAACCGGAGCGACCGTCGTCGCATCGATCTGGGGGAGCAGCGTCGACGACTATGCCCGAGCGGCGGCAGCGCTCGCCGATGCGCCATGCGAGGTGGTGGCGGTGGAGGTCAATGTCTCGTGCCCGAACCTCGAAGACCGTGGCTCGATGTTCGCGCACAGCCGAACGGCTACCGCCGAGGCAATCGAGGCGACTGCGGCGTGCAATCGGCCGAGGTGGGCCAAACTCAGTCCGAACGCAGCTGATCTGCCAGAGATCGCCGAGGCCGCCCATGGGGCTGGGGCCGATGCTGTGGTCCTCACCAACACAGTGCTCGGCATGGTGATCGATGTCGATTCTCGCCGTCCCGTACTCGGCGCCAAAAGAGGCGGTCTGTCCGGTGCAGCAATGCACCCAGTGGCGGTGCGAGCGGTGTACGACGTGCACGAGGCGCTGCCGGGGATCCCGATCGTCGGTGTCGGTGGCGCATCGGCCGGTACCGATGTCGTAGAGTTCCTGCTTGCCGGAGCTTCTGCAGTCGAGATTGGCACGGCGACGTTCGCCGATCCTCGGGCTCCACGGCGAATTTTGGCGGAGTTCGAGAAATGGTGCGAGCGCAATGGTGTCGAAGCGGTGGCCGAACTGATCGGAGGAGCCCATGACTGAGTTCGAGATCGACCCCGCCACGAAGGACCGTCTTGCGTTGGCACTCGATGTCGATGATCTGGTCGCTGCGATTCGTATCGGACGGCAGATGAAGGACTACTTCTCCGTGGCCAAGATTGGCCTCGAGTTGTACTCCGCCGCCGGCCCAGAGGCGGTTGGCGCGATCGCCGATCTCGGCTATTCGATCTTCCTCGACCTGAAGCTGCACGACATTCCGACCACGGTGGGGAAGGCGGCACGCGTGCTCGGAGCGTTCGGTGTGCAGTACCTCACCATGCATGCGCACGGTGGCATCGACATGTTGCGGGCCGGTGTCGAGGGGCTGGCGGACGGTGCGCGCAACGCAGGCCTTGCCGAACCGAAGACGCTCGCCATCACCGTGCTCACCAGTGATGGCGATGCACCAGCTCACATCATGCCGAAGCGGGTCATGGTTGCGGCCGAGGCCGGGTGTTCGGGCATTGTCTGTGCCGTTGGCGACTTGGAGGAGGCGCATCACTATGCGCCGCGCCTCCTGCGGGTGACACCGGGTATCCGTCTTCCGGGAGGGACGACCGACGATCAGGCTCGTGCTGCGTCACCGAGCGCTGCACTCGCCGGAGGCTCCGACCTGCTGGTGATCGGACGCGCCGTGACCCAGGCCGACGACCCGATCGCGGCAGCGCAACAGATCCACACGTCGGCCGCCACCCCCGCCTGACCATCCCGCTAGGGTCAGGCCCATGGCGACTCCACCCATTCTCAGTGACGAGGCGCGTCGGGCTGCACTCGCCAAGGCAGCTGAGGCGCGTCGTGTTCGCGCCGACGCCAAGCACCGTCTCAAGGAGGGTGAGCTCTCGTTCGCAGAGCTTCTCAGCGCGGCGGCCACCGACGACATTTTGAACAACACCAAGGTCCTCACGATCCTCGAGTCGCTCCCCGGCGTCGGCAAGGTGAAAGCTCGCCGCACGATGGAGGCGATCGGCATCGCCGAGAGCCGACGGATCCGCGGGCTCGGTGACAACCAGCGACGCAGGCTGTTGGCTGCGTTCGGTTGAGATGACCGATCTGGTCGATCGGCTGATCATTGTGATCTCCGGCCCTGGAGGGGTTGGGAAGGGCACGATCGTCGAGCAACTCCTCGATCGCGATCCGTCCCTGTGGCTGTCGCAGAGTTGGACCACCCGGGAACGTCGCCCGGGTGAATCGATCGATGCGTACCACTTCACCGACGCCCAGCAGTTCCGTGCGCATGTCGATGCCGACGGCTTCCTGGAGTGGGTCGAGTTTCTCGACTACCTGCAGGGAACTCCCGTACCGACCCCCCCGGACGGACACGACGTCGTGTTCGAGATCGACGTCCACGGAGCCCGTCAGATCAGGGAACGGTATGTCGATGCTCTGCTCGTGTTCGTCGCTGCTCCCTCCATCGCTGCACAGGAGGAGCGGCTGCGGGGGAGGGGCGATCCAGAGGAGAAGATCGAGGCTCGCTTGGCGAAGGCGGCAGAGGAGACTGCGATGGCGTCAGACATCGGTATGCAGTTCGTGGTGAACGACGACCTGAATCGGGCGATCGGAGAGATCGAGGAACTGATCGAGGCCCGACGACGATCGCGTCGGTCCCAGAAGCCTCGCTGCTAGCCTGAGCATTCGGCTGACGCAAGGGAGACCATGATGGCCCACGGCTACGACACCATGATGAACCCCTCGATCGAGGAACTTCTCGAGGAGACCGGTTCGAAGTTCCGTCTTGTGTCGCTCTCGGCGATGCGGTCGCGAGAAATCACGAATTATCACGGCGGACTCGGCCAGGGTGCTGGGTCCGACGTTCCGCCGCAGGTCACCAGCACCGCGGCGAAGCCGCTGTCGATCGCGTTCGAGGAGATCGCAGCCGAGAAGATCGTCTCCATCGAGATCGATCCCGAGGCCGAGGCCGAGGCCGCGTTGCTCGCCGCTGCGGAGGCTGCTGCGGCAGCCGAACTCGGCGACGACTCCGCCTGACCCAGTCACGCTGATGGGCGCGCTCACCGGGAAACGTATCGTTCTCGGCGTCACCGGTGGAATCGCGGCCTACAAGGCGGTCGAGGTCTGTCGGCGCTTGGTCGACGCGGGTGCGCATGTGCAGCCGGTCATGACCGATGGAGCGCTCGAGATGGTTGGCGCCTCCACGTTCTCTGCATTGGCCAGTGAACCGGTCAGGACCTCGCTGTTCGACGATCCGGAGACCCCGATCCCTCATACGCGGATGGGGCAGGCCGCTGATCTTGTGCTTGTTTGTCCGGCAACGGCTCGGATCATCTCCGACATCCGGACCGGTCGCTCGGCCGATCTGTTGATGAGCACCATCCTCGCAACCCGCGCGCCGGTCGTCGTGTGCCCGGCGATGCACACCGAGATGTGGGAGCAGCCTGCAGTCCAGGAGAATCTCGACGTGATCGAGCGGCGCGGCGTGTTGATCGTGCCGCCCGAACGCGGGCGTCTTGCCGGGGGAGACTCCGGTGACGGACGACTGGCCGACCCGGCCACGGTGGTCGCCCACGTCGAGCGTGCCCTCACCGAACACGACTTGGCTGGTCGTCACGTGCTCGTCACAGCAGGTGGAACTCGCGAACCCATCGACCCGGTTCGTGTCATCAGCAACAAGTCCACCGGCAAACAGGGGTATGCCTTTGCCGCCGAAGCTTGGGCTCGAGGCGCCCGGGTCACCCTCGTGACGACGGTCGAAACCCCCGAGCCGGTCGGGGTTCATCGGGTTGACGTGCAGACGGCAGCGGACATGCAACGAGCAGTCGAGTCGATCGACGATGCCGACATCATCGTCATGGCTGCAGCGGTCGCCGACTTCCGTCCGGCCGATCCGGCTGACCACAAACTCAAGAAGACCGATGGGGCCGTCCCCCAGATCCAGCTCGAGAAGACACACGACTTCCTTGTCGACCTTGGGGAGAAGAAGCCTGACGGTCAGGTCCTGGTCGGTTTCGCAGCCGAGACCGACGATCTGGTCGGCAACGCCCGGGCCAAGCTCGAACGCAAGAAACTCGACCTGATCGTGGCGAACGACGTCTCACAACCCGGTGTCGGCTTCGGGCACGACACCAACGAGGTGGTCATCATGCAGGCTGATGGCAGCTGCGAACACGTTCCCCTCACCGACAAGCGCGACGTTGCCCGGCGCGTGCTAGACACCGCAGCGAACAAGCTCGGCTGACCACCCAGGAGCACAGCAGTGACCCGTTGGACCTTCACTTCCGAGAGCGTTTCGGAGGGCCATCCCGACAAAATGGCCGACCAGATCTCTGACGCCATTCTCGACGAGATGCTTGCGCAGGATCCGATGAGTCGAGTTGCCTGCGAAACGCTCGTCACGACGGGTCTGGCAGTGATCGCCGGCGAGATCACCACGGAGGCCTACGTCGACATTCCCGGCACCGTCCGGCGAACGATCAACGAGATCGGCTACGACAACGAGGCCTTCGGCTACGACGGCAACACCTGTGGCGTGATGGTCACGCTCGACGAGCAGTCACCCGACATCTCGCAGGGTGTCTCGGCGTCCGAGGAAGTGCGTTCCGGGGCGGTTGGTGAGGACGACCAACTCGATCAGCAGGGGGCCGGCGATCAGGGAATGATGTTCGGCTACGCCTGTGACGAGACCGACGCACTCATGCCGCTGCCGATCCACCTCGCTCATCGCATGGCCGAAAAGCATGCTGAGGTGCGCAAAGCCGGAACGATTCCGTACCTGCGGCCGGATGCCAAGACCCAGGTCACGTTCGAGTACGAGGACAACCGACCGGTCCGACTGAAGACGGTGCTCGTCTCGACGCAACACAACGACGGCATCGACCGTGATTCGATGATTCGGCCTGATCTGATCGAGCACGTGATTCGGCCTGTCATTCCAGAGGAATTTGCCGATGACGATTACGACGTGCACGTCAATCCGACCGGCCGTTTCGTGATCGGTGGCCCGGTCGGTGATGCAGGTCTCACCGGCCGCAAGATCATCGTCGACACCTACGGCGGCATGGCGCGTCACGGCGGTGGCGCCTTCTCGGGCAAGGATCCGTCGAAGGTGGATCGATCAGCGGCCTACGCAACCCGATGGGTGGCGAAGAATCTTGTGGCCGCAGGTGCTGCGAGCCGTTGCGAGATTCAGGTTGCCTATGCCATCGGCATGGCCCGACCGATGTCTGTACTGGTCGAGACGTTCGGTACCGAGACGGTCGACAGGGCGGCGATCGAGAAAGCTGTCGACGAGGTCTTCGATCTGCGGCCCGGAGCGATCCTGCGAGATCTCGATCTGCGTCGGCCGATCTATCGAACATCCGCGGCGTACGGCCACTTCGGCCGAGAAGCCACTGACGGTCTGTTCCCGTGGGAGAAGACCGATCGCGTCGACGACGTGAAGTCGGCGCTGGGCCTCTGAGCGACCCAGACCAGGGCCGACTGGCGCTCGGCGACGACGCCGGGCCTGCCCCGGCCGAGCCGTCCGATGAGACCGACGTGTCTGATGCGCCGGTTGTCCGCGTCTTGCCCGATGTGGTGGGGATCGATCGTGAGTTCGACTATCTGGTGCCACCGGCGTGGGTCGAAGACGGCCGAGCCGAACGGCTCGATGTCGGGTCGATGGTTCGAATCCCGCTCTCGGGCCGCCGAGTCGCAGGCTGGGTCACCGCCGTCGATGTCGATCCGGCTCCAGACGTGCGGCTGGTGCCGCTTGCGAAGCTGTCGGGAATCGGTCCACCACGGGAACTGATCGACCTCGCAGCATGGGCGGCATGGCGCTGGGCCGGCCGCAGGGTCGCATTCCTGCGTGCTGCGTCACCCGAACGGATGGTGGCCGCAGTTCCTCATCGCCGTCCGCCGCCGACGGTGCCGACCGGACCGCGTGATGTCTTCGACGAGGCGTTCGAACACGGTGTCGCCACCGTTCGGGTCGCTCCGGACGACGACGGCTACGACGTTGCGCTCGCTGCGTGTCGGCGCGGCGATGCGCTCATCGTGACCGCCGACGTTCGTCGGGCTCGTCACCTCGCCGTGGCCCTCCGCCGCGCCGGTATCTCCGTGGCGCTCGCTCCCGACGACTGGGCGGTCGCTGCCGGAGGTGCGACGGTCGTGGGGACTCGGTCTGCGGCCTGGATGCCGATGCCCGATCTCGCCGCAGTGGTCGTGATCGACGAACACGACGAGCGACTCAAGGAGGAACGAACGCCGGCATGGCACGCACGCGATGTCGTGCTCGAACGAGCCCGTCGGGCTGCGGTGCCGACGGTGCTCACCTCCCCGGTTCCGTCGCTGGAAGCGTTGCGAGCCGGCCCCCTCCTTCGTCGCGAGCGGTCCGTCGAACGAAACGACTGGCCGATCGTCGACGTCCTCGATCGCCGTCTCGACGATCCGGCGAAGGCGGGTCTCTTTGCGGAACGCCTGGTGTCGTATCTGCCTCCCGACAAACGGATCGTATGTGTGCTGAATCGCACGGGACGCGCCCGTCTCCTCGCATGCGGCTCGTGTGGTGAGCTCGTGCGGACCGAGGACGGCTCATCGATCATGCGTCTCGACGACGCCGAGCTCGTGAGCATCGACGGTTCGGAGCGTCGCCCGATCGTGTGTATCGATTGCGGCTCGACCAGGCTGAAGACGCTGCGGATCGGTGTCGAGCGGGCCGCCGAGGAACTGGCGGCGTTGATCGGGGAGCCGGTGGACGAGATCACGGCAACCAGCGAGCGAGATCCGACCTCCCGAGTCGTCATCGGGACCGAAGCTGTCCTGCACCGCACGATCGAGTCCGATGTTGTGGTATTTCTCGACTTCGATCAGGAGTTGCTCGCCGTGCGGCAGCGGGCTGCCGAGCAGGCCATGGCGATCCTTGCCCACGCAGCTCGGCTCACCGGTGGTCGTCACACGGGCGGACGCATCGTCGTGCAGACGCGCCAACCCGACCATGACGTCATCGCCGCAGCCCGCAAAGGTGATCCTGCAGTTGTTGCGATCGCCGAGCGGGATCGCCGCAAGGCATTGATGCTGCCCCCCTACGGAGCACAGGTGGCGCTGAGTGGCGCAGGTGCCGCTGAGATGGTGGAGTCCTTCGGTGACGTCGAAGGAGTGCAGGTGCGCGGACCGGTCGACGAACGGTGGTTGATTCGAGCCGAGCACCACGCTCCGGTCCTCGATCGCCTCGCCGAACTGCCCCGGCCTGCCGCCCGCGTGCGGATCGAAGTCGATCCGCTGCGAGTATGACGGGGATGTCTCTGAGCCCTCGCCGTCGACGCCTCGTTCTGGTCGTGTTGCTGGTGCTCGGGATCGTCGGTTTCCTGGTGCTGATCACTGCTCCCGACGAGGGTCCACCCCTCACGCCGGTTGTCACCGAGGAGGGCTTGGTCACCGAAGTGCCGGAGGGTTGGGAGCGCAGCGAGCAGTTTGCGTTCCAGTTTCATCCACCCTCGGGACTGGCCGAGGTGTTCGATCGCTGGACCGTGGCACGCTCGTGTGGACCAGAAGGCTGCTCGAAACGCACGCTCGACCAGTGGCTCGACGTCGCCGTCACGCTGCCCACGTTCGTCCAGGCGCTTGCCTCGACCTCGGAGCTGGAGATCATCGAGGACGAGATCGCCGGGGATCATCGCACGATGGTCACCCGTAGCGCCGCCGGTGGCGCCATCGTGTTCGTCGCAGCGTTCGGCGATGGACGTGATTTCTACGTCGAGTGCGGGCTTTCTCTCAGCCCTGGCGGCGACGTTCGCTTGATCGACGCCATCGTCGACGTGTGTCGAGCAACGCAGAGCGTCGCAGGTTAGACCCCCAGCCAGCGCTTGAGGCGTTCGTGCGAGGGCCGGTAGCTGGTGATCGACCGAAGGACATCGGCACGAAGCGCGGTCTGGTGGTGCTCGCGTCGTCCCAACTGTTCGGTTGGCAACAGCATCACGGCGGGCTGGTAGGCGAGGACCTCCGACATGTGCCGAGGCTCGACGACATTGCCCAGCAGGTCGAGCACGGTGAGATCGTGACGGGTCGAGATTCGAGTGAGCGTGTCCGGTACGGCGCGGTACTCGAAGCCGATCGTGGGTCGGTCGCGATCGATGACGGTGGTTGCGCCGTCGAGCACGTCGGGAGAGTTGCAACCGGCCGACACTCGAAGGAACGAGACCGGCCCCGGCAGCGTCCAGTCGTCGAGGCGATCGGTGTCGCCGTCGTCACCGTGTTCGGTCTCCGCTCCGAGGGCGACCTGCACGACCGTCATACCCCTTTTCCGGGACCATTGAAAGCGCAGTTTCGCCGCCGTCTTCGGGTCGGACTCGACGAGGAACACCTGAGAGGGTCGTGCATATCGTCGGAGACGACGGCTCTGAAGACCCTGACCCGCTCCGACATCGATCACCAGTGCATCGGGTGGGACATAGGACCGGTAGTTGATGGTGATGACCCGATCCCAGTCGATCGACGCAGATGCTCGCCCCTGCCGATCGCGCAGCAAGTCGATGTCGTCGATCGCACTCACGATCTGGACCAGCTCCGCCGTCGGACCTCGTAGAGCGCGATTGCCGCTGCGGATGCAACGTTGAGACTCCCGACCTTGCCGAGCTGCGGAATGAAACCGATCGTGTCGCTGGCGGCGAGGGTCGCCGCGGTGCAGCCCCGATCTTCGTGCCCGAGCACCACGGCCACGTTTGGCTCCATCGAGATCTCGTGGAGCGGTACAGCGGTGTCGGTGAGCTCGACTGCGATGATCTGGTACCCGTCGGCTCGAGCTGCCTCCACGGCGTCGACCCCGGATTCGAACATCGTCCAGGAGAGATAGCGGGCGGTGCCGAGTGCGGTCTTGTTGACCTTGGCATGACTCGGCGGCGTGCCTCCGCCGACGTAGAGGTGGTCGACCCGCTCGGCGGCTGCGGTACGCACGATCGACCCTACGTTGAACGGATTGGCCACATTGTCGAGCACCAGCGCAAGCCGGCCCTCCGTGCGCTGACGCCATGCCCGATGGAGTCGCTTCATGCCGGTGCCGTCGAGTTGACCCATCATCGTCCCCCCGGTCTCACCTCGAGGATACGGAATCCGGCACGGCTCTTGATCCGTTCGACGCCGTAGCCGTCACGACGGAGCCATGTGGCGAGCGAGTCGCTCCCGAGGTGTTTCTGCACGACCAGGTGGGCACAGCCGTTCGGCATCAGCCGAGGCAGCCAGCGTTGAAGCAGTTCGTGGAGTGCCTGTTTGCCGATCCGGATCGGCGGGTTCGACAAGATTCGATCGAACCGCACATCGGCTGGAACACCATCGGGGTCGACCACATGAATCTGGTCTTCGGCTCCGATGGAGACTGCATTGCGGGCAGTGAGGTGCCGCGCCCGCTCGTTGACATCCACCGCCCACACGGTGGCCTGCGGCACTCGGGCCGCCACGACACACGCGATCGGGCCCCAGCCGCATCCAAGGTCCAGCACCGTGAGATCAGATGCGGTGAGGGGCGGTGCCTCGAGGAGCAGGAACTTGGTCCCCCCATCGAGGTGATCGGCGGAGAACACACCTCGGTCTGCGGTCAGGGTGAACGCAACGTCGGGGAGCGCGACCTCGACGGGCCGGGGTTCTGACCCGACAGAGGGGTCGTCGGCGAAGTACTGACCGCTGCTCACGCGTCCGACGGTAGCGGGCGTGGATCGCTAGCCTGAGACCATGGCAGCGTATGACATTCGAGTCATCGGCGATCCGGTGCTCCGCCAGCGAGCAAAGGAGATCACCGATGTCGACGAGAGGCTGGTGCGGTTGGTCGACGACATGCTCGACACGATGTACGCCGCGCCCGGAATCGGTCTTGCTGCACCGCAGGTCGGAGTCAACAAGCGCCTCTTCGTGTGGGACATCGGCGAGGGCCCATTCGCAATGATCAATCCGGAGGTCCGAGAAACCGACGGTGAATGGGTCTTCGAAGAGGGTTGTCTGTCGGTCCCCGGTCTGTCATGGGAGATCGTACGTCCGAAGACGATTCATATCGTCGGTCGTGATCTCGACGGCAACGAAATCGAGTACGAGGCCGACGAGCTCGAGTCGCGCATGTTCCAGCACGAGTTGGATCACCTCGACGGCACACTGCTGATCGAGCGACTGGACGACGACACCAGGAAGGCTGCGCTGAAAACCCTCCGGGAACTCCAGATCGGGCGTCCCGAGAGGCCCGCGACGGGCGGCTTGACACTCCCGTGAGCATTGCCCCGCCGGCGAGCGTCCGGCGGATCGCGTACCTCGGCTCGCCCGATCTCGCCGTGCGACCCCTGCGCGCCCTCGTCGACGCAGGCTATGAGATCCCACTCGTTGTCTCGATGCCGGACCGCCGCCGGGGCCGCGGCAACGAGTTGATGCCGACGGCGATCAAGGCCGCAGCGGTCGACCTCGGGCTCCGGGTCACGTCAGACCTCGCCGATCTTGTCGACCTGGTCGAGAACAACGGGGTCGATCTTGCCGTGGTCGTTGCCTACGGACGCATCATCCCGGCGTCGCTGCTGCAGAAACTTGCGTTCGTGAACCTTCATTTCTCGCTCCTGCCCCGCTGGCGGGGCGCCGCCCCGGTCGAACGCGCACTGCTCGCCGGCGATCGGCGCACTGGTGTTTGCCTCATGGATCTCGACGTCGAACTCGACACCGGTGCGCTGTACCGCCGGACTGAAACAGAGATCGAACCTGATGAAACGCTCGACGAGCTTCGAGATCGACTGGTCGAGATCGGATCTGCGCAGCTCCTCGGCGCACTCGAGGAGGGTTTCGGGGAACCGACACCCCAAGAGGGCGATCCGGTGTATGCCCACAAGATCTCTGTCGACGAACGCAAGATCGACTGGGCGCAATCGGCATCGGCCATCCACCGACAGGTTCGCGTCGGCGGCGCGTTCACCACGTGGCAGGGAAAACGATTCAAGATCCACCGAACCCGCCTCACAGCCGGTGACGGCGTCCTCGTCGTTCCCACTGGATCCGGTGAGCTCGAACTGCTCGAGGTCCAGCCCGAGGGCAAGCCGCGCATGGATGCCGGCGCGTGGGCCAACGGGGCACGGTGGCGTCGCGAGGATCGGTTCGGCGCGTGAGCGAGACGCTCGACGATCCTCGTCGGATCGCGATCGCGGCCATCGTTCGCATCGACGAGGACGGCGCCTTTGCCAACGTGCTGTTGCCGAACATGCTGAAGGACACCTCGCTCGACCGCCGAGACAGGGCGTTCGTCACCGAACTCGTCTACGGCTCGACCCGGATGCGCCGGAAGCTCGATCATCTGGTCGATCGGTTCTTGCTCGAACCTCCGCCACCCTCGGCGCGGGCTGCACTCCGCATCGGTGCGCATCAACTCCTGCACCTCGACACGCCGCCGCACGCTGCGGTTTCGGCGACGGTCGCTGCCGCTCCCAAACGGTTCCGCAGTCTCGTCAACGCCATACTTCGGAAGGTGTCCAGTGCCGTGAACGAGGGAGTTGCCTTTCCATCGCTCGGCGTCGAACTCAGCTATCCGGACTGGATCGTCGATCGATTGCGCACAGACCTGGGTCCAGAACGCGCCGAGGCATCCCTGGCCGTCATGAACCGCCCCGCCTCGGTGCACACCCGCCGCGATGGCTACGTGCAGGACCCGAGTTCGCAGCTTGTTGCCGCTGCTGTCCCCGTGCAGCCCGGCGACCTCGTCCTCGACCTCTGCGCAGCACCCGGCGGGAAGGCGACGGAACTCGCCAGCCGGAAAGCCCGTGTGATCGCCGGGGACCGGCGACGCGCTCGGGCCGGCCTTGTCGTTGCCAATCGTCAACGTCTCGAACTCGACGATCTGCACGTATTCCAGGGTGACGCCTGCGCACCTCCGTTTGCGCCCGCGACCTTCGATGCTGTCCTCGTCGACGCGCCGTGTTCCGGGCTGGGCGCACTCCGGCGTCGCCCCGATGCTCGATGGCGGGTGCAGCCCGGCGACGTCGACAAGTTGGCATCCCTGCAGGTGGCGATACTCGGCGCCGCCGCACCCATGGTGAAACCTGGCGGAACCCTCGTCTACAGCGTGTGCACACTCACGCAGGTGGAGTCGACGGGGGTGATCTCCGAGACGTCATCGGCGCTGGACTCGCTCGGCTTCGTGGCCACCGGCCCACCACCCGGAGACTGGGAGCGGTTCGGTCCCCACACGAACGTGCTTCTTCCGGGGCTCGATGCCGACGGCATGGCACTCGCACGCTGGACTCGAACCTGAGCGGGCTGGCTAGGGTGCGCACATGACCGAAACCCGATTGTCGGTGAAAGTCGTGACCGTGTCCGATGGGGTGATCGCCGGAACACGCAAGGACACCTCGGGCCAAGTACTCGCTGACTACTTCGGCGAGGCCGGGTGGAATGTGGTGGAGCGGGTGGTCACCGAAGACGGAATCGAACCCGTGGCAGCCACGCTGCGACGAGCCGCCGCCAACTTTCATGGTCTCATCGTCACCACCGGCGGCACCGGCTTCGGTCCCCGCGACCGCACGCCCGAGGGAACGATCGCGGTGATCGATCGGGCAGCTCCGGGGCTGGCGGAGGCCATGCGCTTGGTGAACCCGCTGGGTCGACTCAGCCGAGGAGTTGCCGGAACCCTCGACACCGCCTTGATCGTGAACACTCCAGGTTCGGCGAAGGGGTGTGTCGAAACGATCGGTGCCGTGATCGACGTCTTGCCGCACGCAGTCGCACTGCTCGTCGACAACTACGACCCGCATCCCTCCAACGAGGGGTCAGGTCAGGGTCATCACGGCAGCCAACCCGGGCCCGGATGAGCACCGACCGACAGTGGATGGAACGGGCGCTGGGCAACGCGTCCTGCGTTCGACATTCGACATCGCCCAACCCGTGGGTCGGCGCAGTCGTGGTCGGTAGGGATGGCACGGCATACGACGGCGCCACCGAACCACCGGGTGGTCGGCATGCCGAACGGGTGGCGCTCGATGCGGCCGGTTCGGCGGCGGCGGGCAGCACGGTGTACACGACGCTCGAACCCTGCAGTCACACCGGCAGGACCGGTCCCTGTGTCGACGCATTGATCGAGGCCTCCGTTGCCCGTGTCGTGGTTGCGATCGCTGATCCCGACTCGAAGGTGGCCGGTGCCGGAATCGCTCGACTGGAGACAGCGGGTATCGATGTCCAGGTCGGGGTTGGCGCTGATCTGGCAGAAGCGTCACTCGCGCCGTATCTGCATCACCGCCGCACCGGTCGTCCCTTCGTGCTGGCCAAACTCGGCACATCGCTCGACGGGCGCACAGCGGCACCGGACGGCTCGTCGCAGTGGATCACGAGTGCAGAAGCGCGTGCCGATGCCCATCGTCTCCGAGCCGAGAGCGATGCGATTCTCGTCGGTGCGGGCACCGTGCGAACCGACGATCCGTCACTCACCGTGCGTGACTGGGCGCCGCCGGAGGGAACGCCTCCGGCGGTCGATCCTCGCCGAATCGTGCTCGGCTCCGTCCCGGCAACCGCAAAGGTGCAGCCCTGCCTCGCCTGGGACGGTCCACTCGACACACTCCTCGAGCAGTTGGGCGGCGAAGGCGTCGTCCAGTTGCTGATCGAAGGTGGCTCTCGCGTCATCGGCGACTTCCATCGGGCCGGCCTCATCGACCGCTTCGTCGTCTATCAGGCACCGGTGCTGTTCGGAGGCGACGACGCAAAGGGGTTGTTCTCCGGACCGGGAGCACCGTCGATCGACGCCGTCGACCGTGGTGCGTTCGTGGCGGTCGACCGGATCGGTCCAGACGTTCGGATCGAATTCGAACCGGGGCCGTCGTGAAGGCTCACCGCTAGCCTGAGGGCCCACGACCGCTGTCGCATCCCCCGCTAGGACCCATCGTGCTCAACCTCGTCCTCCCCAAAGGCTCGCTCGAGAAGGCGACCCTCGAACTCTTCGAAGCAGCCGACCTTCCGATCGAGCGGTCGTCGTCGGTGGCCTACAAGGCGTCGATCGACGATCCCAGAATCGATTCGGTCCGGATTCTGCGGCCGCAGGAGATCCCGACCTATGTCGCCGATGGGCTGTTCGACATGGGCATCACGGGCCGCGACTGGATCGAGGAGACGGCGAGCGAGGTCGAGTCGTTGGGAGAACTCCGCTATTCGAAGGCGACCGCCAAGCCGGTCCGCATCGTGATGGCGGTGCCTGAGCAATCCGAGTGGCACTCCGTCGGCGACTTGCCCGCCGGGGTGCGGGTCTCGACCGAGTATCCGAAGATCACCGAGCGATTTCTCGCAGATGCCGGTGTCGATGCCGATGTGCGGCTTTCGTACGGTGCCACCGAGGCAAAGGTGCCCGACATCGTCGACGTCGTTGTCGACATCACCGAAACCGGCCGTGCGCTCCGGGCTGCCGGCCTGCGCATCATCGA
This sequence comes from Acidimicrobiales bacterium, assembly GCA_049437325.1. Classification (GTDB taxonomy): domain Bacteria; phylum Actinomycetota; class Acidimicrobiia; order Acidimicrobiales; family Aldehydirespiratoraceae; genus UBA11606. The sequence continues at coordinate 36,105 of JBMTIM010000021.1, read as the reverse complement.
AACAATGGTCACGAGTTACACCGAGTTGATCGCCAACCCGGCGTCGTTCGCCGATCCGGTCAAGGCGCATGCGATGGGCCAGATCCACACCCTCTTGCAGGGCGTGCTCGATGCTCGAGGCAAGGTGTTGGTGAAGATGAACGTCCCGACCGATGCGCTGGATGCAGTCATCGATGTGCTGCCGTCGATGAAGGCGCCGACGGTCAACGAATTGTTCCGCAGCGCCGGATACGCAGTCGAAACCGTCGTGCCCAAGGACGAGATCAACATCCTGATTCCGCAGCTGCGTGACAAAGGCGCATCGGGCATTGTCGAAATGCCGATCTCGAAGATCATCCCGTGACGGGCTGATCGTGGGCGCCCGGCAGTGACCGACGAGCAGCCTCGTCTCGGCCTGGCTGATTCTGCAGCGCTCGCACTCACGTTCTTCAGCCTGGGTGTGACACTTCAGGTCCTGTTGATCGACCGCGGCGCGTCTCTTTGGAATGCGCTCACCGCAACGACGGTCATCTGGTCTGCGACGTCGCAGTTTGCGTACCTCGCCGTACGTGATGCCGGTGGTGGTGACTGGGCGGCAATCATCGCCGGCGCAGTGGCGGCAAGCCGGTTCGGGATTCTTGCCACCGCGCTGGTGCCGCGACTGCCCGCCGGCACGATCCGGCGTGCGCTTGCGTCGGTCAACGCCTTCGACCCAAATGTTGCGATCGCCGTCCAGCAACGCGATGAACGTAGCGTCGAGCGAGAGTTCTGGCGGGTGACAGCTGCAATGTTCGGTGGCTGGTTTCCCGGGATCATCGTCGGGACGTTGATCGGCAATGTCGTCGGTGACATCGATCGACTGGGGCTCGACGCAGTGTTTCCCGCTGCGCTGCTGTCGATCATCGCCGGACTCCTTCGAACCGGTGAGGGGCTTGCTGCTGGCGTTGCCGGAGCCCTCATCTGCCTGGCACTGATCCCGATCGCTCCAGCCGGTGTGCCGATCATTTTGAGCATGTTCGGCGTCGGCATCGGTGTGCTCTGCACCCGGCGGCAGAGGGGTTCGAGGCCGTGACCACGCGTGCGATCATTGCGCTCGTTGTCGCCGTGTGGGGACAGCGTCTGCTCGGAGGCTTCGTGGTCGGTCCAGTGCTCGCTCGTCGTTCTGCGTTGGCACAGGCGGTGGGACTCGTACCGGCGGCGGTGGTGATGGCGGTGATCATCCAGCTGTCGGTGGCGGATGGCCGAACGCTCGTTGTGGACGAGCGACTTGCAGGGATGGCGGTCGCTGGTGTGCTCGTGTGGCGTCGGGCGCCGTTCCTCGCTGTGGTACTGGCGGCAGCGCTTACCACCGCAGGCTTGCGAGCGATCTGAGGTGACCGTCTCGGGGGTCGTCCTCGTCCTGGTGGCGTCGTTGCTTCACGCCCTGTGGAACGCCCGAACGCATGCAGGGGATGATCCCAGAGCCGTTCTGGCTGGATCCTATGTCGTCGCCGGCGTGCTGTTCTTGCCGTGGGTGGTACTGGACCCGCCGTGGTCCGTCTGGCCGATCATTCTTGTCTCCGGCGTGATCCATGGGCTGTACCTGTGGGGCCTCTCGGGTGCCTACCGGTCGGGGACATTGGTGAGCACCTATCCCGTGGCTCGAGGCTCGGCGCCGCTCTTCGTCGCGATGTTCGGTGTGTGGGTGCTCGATCAGACGCCCAGTGTGCGAACCCTGTGCGGTGCGGTGGGCGTTGCCGTTGGTCTGCTGTTGATCGGCAATGTTGCGCTCGGTCGCGGGGATCGACGGGGACTCCTCCTCGCGGTGATGACCGGCTGTTTCATTGCCGGCTACACGGTGGTCGATGCGAGAGGCGCAGAAGAGGTCGGTGGGCTCGGCTTCTTTGCTGCCGTCGCCGTCGTCGGCGCGGTCGTGGTCGTGGTCCTCGGTCGCGTGTCGCCGCGGAGGCTGCTCACTTCTGCGCGCGAGGCGGTGGCGGTCGGTCTTGTCGCGAACAGCGCCTACGGATTGATCCTGTTGGCCTATACCCGCGGGGATGCGGCGAACGTCGCCACGCTGCGCGCCACCTCGATCCTGTTCGGTCTTGCGCTGGTTCCGAAGGCCGTGACTCGTCGGTTGTCGGCGGGCGCGCTGCTGGTAGTGGTCGGTTCGGTTCTCGTGTCGTGGTGACTCGGGCAGGAGCGAGGGATCCGGCACCATCGATGTTCGGAGCGCGTCGGTGGCGACAGCTACGGTCGCACCATGTCCGACCAGTCAGCAGCCACCGATGGCGCCCTGTCCGATGTGCGCGTCGTCGAGTTTGCCCAGGCCCTGGCCATCCCGTATTGCGGAAAGCTCTTGGGAGACATGGGCGCCGACGTTGTCAAGGTCGAGCCTCCCCGAGGCGACACCTATCGGCTTCAGAGTCGGAGTCCGGTGAAGCACGAGGGAAAGGACTTTGCAATTGCGAATCGGGGGAAGCGCAGTATCTGTCTCGACTTCTCCAAACCTGGTGCTGCGGCCGTGATCGAAGCGCTTGCCCGGTGGGCCGATGTCGTTCTCGTCTCGATGAAGGGGTCCGACCTTCCCCGGTACGGGCTCGACTACGACACGATTCGGTCCTACAACGACGAGATCGTCTTCTTGCACAACTCGCCGTACGGCAGTGAAGGCGAACTCGCCGAGATGGGAGGCTATGACGTCGTGGCAATGGGTCTGTCGGGCATGTCGTCTCTGCTCGCAGATGCCGACATCACCGGCGATGCACCGGTGATGGTGCGACCTGCGCTCGCCGACATGGTCACCGGGATGCTCTCGTGCCTGGCAGTGGTCACCGCGATTCGTCATCGCGACCGAACCGGCGAGGGGCAGCGGGTGGAGACCTCGTTGTTCCACACGTCGCTCGGCCTGCTGTCGAACATGTTCTATCGATACGAGGCGTACGACCGAGAACCGATGGCAGCGTTTGCCGAGAAGCTCGCTCACCTCCGACAAGCTGGTGCAGGGTTCGAACAACAGAAGCGAGCGATGCGCGAAGAGTTCGCGGTCGACCCTCCTGGCAACATCTACTTCCGTCACTACCGCACCAGCGACGGCTTCTTGTCGGTCGGATGCCTCACCCCGGTGCTCAACCAGAAACTCCGTGATGTGCTTGGGGTCGAGGATCCCCGTCGTGCCGAAGGGTTCGAGGCCGGGACACCTGCAGCTCGGGCGGCGCTCGACGAGTTCATGGCTGAAGCGGAACGGATCGTCGCGACGCGCACGACCGCCGACTGGCTTGCGACACTGCGAGCGGTCGGGGTGCCGTGCGCCAACGTCAACTTCCCACACGAGATCTTCGACGACCCGCAAGCCCGAGCCAACGGCTACATCGAGGACCTGGTGCACCCGGTCCACGGTGCCTACCAGACGGTGTCGTCACCGCTGAAGATGGATGCAACACCTCTTCGCCATCACGGGCCGTCGCCCGCCCTGGGAGCGCACACCGATGCCGTTCTTCGAGAGATCGGGTTCGACGAGCGTACGGTGGAGTCGTTGCGTGAGTCCGCTGTGGTCGGTCGTTTCGACGAAACGAAGGCCACCCGCTGAAGGAGAGGTTGCTGTCATGGCCTACGCCCCTGATCATCGTCCCTACTACGACGCCGACAGCCACATCATGGAGCTGCCGGACTTCCTTCGGGCCTACGCCGATCCTGCTATCAGGGACGAGATTCCGCTCGTGGACTACACGGCCTCCATCGTGACCGACGAGGAGGTTGCCGAGATCGTCGACCAGGGAAATCGCCACAGCGACGAGCATCGAGCGGCCCAGATCGCGCTGGGCGACGATCTGATCGCCAACTCGAAAGAGATTCAGGGCCTCGGTGCCTTCGATTCCGCTGACCGGACGACTGCGATGGATCTACTCGGCTTCAAGAAGCAGTTGGTGTTCGCCACTCACTCCGTCGTCACCCCGTTTCATCCAAGCTCGAACTACCCACTTCGACTGAAGTACGGCGGGGCCCGAGCCCACAATCGGCACATGGCAGCGTTTTGCGCCGAGGATGACCGGTTGATGGGTGTTGGTGTGGTCGCACTCGACGACGCCGCACGGGCGGTCGAGGAGGTCGAGTGGGCGATCGAGGCCGGCCTTGAGGCGATCTGGGTGCCACACCGTGCACCGATCGGCATGTCACCAGGACATGTCGATCTCGAGCCGTTCTGGGCGCGTTTGGCCGAGGCCGGTGTTCCATTCGTCATCCACGTGGGTGGGGCTCCGCTGCACGCCAGCAAGGCGTGGAGCAACAACGGCCGGGCCAAGACCCGTGACTGGATGGGGGGTGGTGAGAACGTGCGAACGAAGGATGCAATGCTCATGCACCAGAACCCCGAGGCATTCATCAGCATGCTGATCGCCGACGGTGTCTTTGATCGGCATCCCGACTTGCGCGGTGCAGCGGTCGAGCTCGGTGCGGGGTGGGTGCCGGAGATGCTCCGTCGCCTCGACTCGGTGGCGCGCATTTTCGGTCGCGTCGACGAAAGCATGCGATTCGAACGACGGCCGTCGGAGCAGCTCACCGAACAAATGGGGTTCACCCCCTTCCCGCACGAAGATGTCGCTCGACTGATCGCTGATTCGAACGAGGATCTGTATCTGTTCTCGAGCGACTACCCCCATATCGAGGGAGGTCGTGACCCCATCGGCAAGTTCGAGGGGCACATGGCGTCGACGTCGGCGGATGCGCAGACGAAGTTCTTCAGCGAGAATTTCCTTCGGTTGTGGCCCGCCGCTCGCGTCGGGGTCGAAGGGCCGCGACGACCTACTCCGCAGACTGCTGCTTGAGCTGAACGAACGTCATTCGCAATTGCTGTAGTCCCTCGCGCAGGGTCGGCACAGCGTCCTCGAGTCGGTCACCGAGCCCGTCGACCACCGCCGCCATCGCATCGATCGCCAACCCGGCTTCGCCGAAGTTGGGAGTCTCCTGTGAGAGGTGAAGCGCTGCGAGCTCGAAGAGACCCATCGCATGGTTCGCCACAACGGTTGCCGCCGGCGCTTGCAGCAGTCGCTCACGTGCTGCCGCCATCTCGTGGATCATCTCCTCGGCCTGCGCCAATTGCTCGGGGGAAAGGTCGTCGAGCGTGACGCCGTCGGGAAGTGATGCCGCGATCGCGTCCTCCATCTCCGGGTCGAGCCCAGTGGGTGCTCCTTGCGTCGGGGGATCGACTGGGGCCGCGGGTTGGTCGCGAGGGATCTGGTGTTCGCCGCCGGGTGTCCACAAAGAACTCATGCTGGTACCCTAACGGGGACAATTCAGAGGGAAGTGGGGCAGTTCTTCGGATCTGTTCCCACCTGGCCACCGATTGAGGTGCGTCAGGTCGGCCGATACGGCAGCACCGTGCATCGCACGATGTTTACGCGGACGTCGACATCCCGACGTCCGCATCGTCGTTTTTCTGCCGGTGACAATCGGTATCGGCGATGTCCACCCATTCATCCACCTACGGAGGTTCCGTGCTCACGAGGAGTCGAGGGCGATAGCACCGCCAAGCAACGAGCCAAGGATCAACGAACGCATCCGAGCACGCGAGGTCCGCCTCGTGGGTCAGGACGGCGAGCAGATCGGTATCAAGCCACTACCCGAGGCGCTCAACATCGCACGGGCCGCAGACCTGGACCTCGTCGAGGTTGCCGATCGGGCGAACCCACCGGTTTGCCGGATCATGGACTACGGCAAGTACAAGTACGAAGCCGATCAGCGGGCCAAAGAGTCGAAGAAGAAGGCCTCGAATCTGACGGTCAAGGAGATGAAGTATCGACCCAAGATCGGACCGGGCGACTTCACCACCAAGACCAAGAAGGTCGAGAAATTTCTCGGTGAAGGGCACAAGGTCAAGGTCACGATCATGTTCCGAGGCCGAGAGATGCAGCATCCCGAGTTGGGACGCAGGATCCTCGACAATGTCGCCGACAAGGTCGAACACGTCGGAAAGGTGGAGTTCCACCCCCGCCAGGACGGCCGCAACATGGTGATGGTGCTCGCTCCTGACAAGCAGGCCCAGGCCCGTCATGAGAAGGAACTGAAGAAACAGGCGGCCGCAGCGGCTGCCGAAGCCGAACCCATCGGTTCGGACGAGGAAGAGTAGAGAGCACAACATGCCGAAGATGAAGACCCACAAAGGTGCGCAGAAAAGGTTCAAGCGCACCGGCAGCGGCAAACTCATGCGCCGCCAGGCCAACAAGAACCACATCATGGAGAAGAAGTCACCGAAGCGGACTCGTCAGCTTCGGGGCGACATCGCTGTCGCCAAAGCCGACGAACGCAATCTCCGCGACCTGGGCGTCTAAGCCCTCCGAACCCGAACGAAAAGGAGAGACCGATGGCACGCGTCAAGCGTTCTGTTCATTCGAAAAAGCGTCGCCGCGTTGTGATGGAGCGGGCGAAGGGCCACTACGGCAACCGCAGCCGGGTCTGGAAGGCCGCCAACGAGTCGGTGATGCACGCCGGCAACTATGCGTTTCGTGATCGCCGCGCCCGCAAGGGTGAGATGCGAAAGCTGTGGATCCAGCGGATCAATGCCGGGTGTCGTGCCAACGGCACGTCGTACAGTCGGTTCATCGCTGGACTCAAGGCCGCGGGTATCGAAGTCGACCGCAAGAACCTCGCCGACCTCGCCGTGCACGATCCAGAGGCATTCGCCGCTCTCGTCGCAGCTGCGAGCTCGGCCAGCGCCGAGACTGCGGCCTCCTGACCCGAGGTCGATCCTGCGCTGATGCGTCAGGTCTTCGGGGCTCAGCATCCCAGAATCGTTGAACTGCGTCGCCTCATGGGGCGGCGCAGTTCGCGTTCGACGACGATCGTGCTCGAAGGGCCACGCACGGTGGGGGAGGCGATCGACGCCGGTCATCTGCCGATCACGGTCGTCGTGCCGGAGACAGCGGTGGACGATGAGGCGATCGTCGCCATCGACGACCGGCTGGCCGGCTCGTGCGAATGGCTGGTGGTACGCGATCACGTCTTCGACAAGCTTGCGCCGTCCGTGACCCCGCAACCGATGCTTGCGCTTGTGCCCAGGCCCTCGTCGGCTCTGCCACCGCTCGGGGCCGAGGCCGTGGTGCTCGTCCTGGCCGATGTCGGTGATCCCGGCAATGTCGGCACCCTGATCCGGGCAGCCGATGCGGTGGCCGCTGATGCTGTGGTTGTTGCCGGCGGAGCCGATCCGTGGGGGACCAAGGCGATCCGGTCATCGGCGGGTTCTGTCCTTCGGGTGCCGATCGTGCAGTTTTCCGACGTCACCGACGCGATCGATGCGCTGCGAGCGGCAGGTGTCAGGATCGTCGGTACCGACGTGACGGGCGGCGAACCGTTCGACGGTGGCGTGCTGACGAGCCCGGTGGCGATCGTCCTGGGATCGGAACCCCACGGACTCGACGAAGGGATCGGAGTCGATACCTGGTGCTGTATCACCATGCCCGGTCGCACCGAATCGCTCAACGTCGCAATGGCTGGGACGCTCTTGCTCTTCGAGGCCCGACGGGGCTGAATCAGGCCAAGAGCTCGTCGTCGTCGGGATGCTGCGCGATGTAGTCGGCAGCAAACGGGCACAGCGGCTCGATCGTGCGGCCCCGGTGACGAAGGTCGGTGAGCATGCCGGCCATCAAACGGTCCGCCATGCCTCGGCCCCGAAAGCGTGGGTCGGTTTCGACGTGTGGCACCACGACTACTTCGTCGCGGAGGCGATACTCGGCAATCGACACGATGTGCTCGTCGACGATCAGCTCGTAGCGCTGGCGCTCGGGGTTGTCGCGAACGGTGTACTCCACGTCCGCAGTGTGCCACCGAAACACGCACCAGGTGCGTCGATGATCCCGTAACCTGTCGTTGTCATGAGCAGTGCTTCTGTCACCGCCGAACTCGACGCCGTCCTCGGTGATGCCACCGCTCGGTTGGCGGCAGCGCCGGATCTCGAGACGATCACTGCGCTCGATGCCGAGTTCCTCGGCAAGAAGTCGGCGGTCACGGTGGCCAAGAAGCAGCTCGGTCAACTCGACCCGTCCGATCGCAAAGCGGCGGGCCAGGCGATCAACGCAGCGAGGGCCGCACTCGAACAGGCGGTTGCCGACGCCCGTGAGCGTCTCGCAGCAGGCGCCCGCCAGGCGCAGTACGAGTCCGAACGACTCGACCTCACCGAACGACTGGGCGCGGTCCGGCGCGGTTCGCTGCACCTCAACACCCAAGCGCGGGACCGACTCGAGGACGTCTTCGTCTCCATGGGGTTCACCATCGCCGAGGGTCCCGAAGTCGAGACCGCCTGGTACAACTTCGAAGCCCTCAACATTCCCGACTGGCACCCGGCCCGAGGCAGTTTCGACACCATCTTCGTGAATCTGGGAGAACCGGAACAGGTGATGCTGCGGTCACACACGTCGCCGGTCCAGATCCGCACGATGGAGAACACCGAACCGCCGATCTACATCGTGGCACCGGGCCGGACATTCCGGACCGACACGGCCGACGCAACGCACCTGCCGGCGTTCAACCAGATCGAAGGGCTGGTGGTCGATCGAGGCATCACCCTTGGAGATCTGCACGGCACCATCGAAGCGTTCGTCCACGCGTTCTTCGGTGGTGAGGTCAAGACCCGTCTTCGCCCGTCCTACTTCCCGTTCACCGAACCGTCGGCCGAGTTCGACATCAGTCGCGAGGACGGGTCGTGGCTCGAGCTCGGCGGGTGCGGCATGGTGCACCCGAAGGTGTTGCGCAACTGCGGTATCGACCCCGAGGAGTGGCAGGGCTTTGCGTTCGGCTTTGGGATCGACCGGCTTGCGGTCATGCGGTACGAGCTCGACGACATCCGTGAGCTCGTCAACAACGACGTTCGCTTCCTGAGGCAGTTCTGATGAAGGTCACCCTGTCCTGGCTGCGCGAGTTCGCGCCCGACATCGACGGTGACCCTGTCGTGCTCGGCGAGACGCTGTCCGCACTCGGCCTCGCTGTCGAGGAGATGGATGTCGTCGGCGAGATCGTCGATGGGGTTGTGCTCGCCAAGGTGCTCGACCTGCGCCCGCACCCAGATGCCGACAAGATCCAACTCGTCGACGTCGACCAGGGTGACGGACAGCCGTTGCAGGTTTGCTGCGGTGCATTCAACATGCGGGTCGGCGACCTCATCCCCTTCGCCACGATCGGCACGGTCATGCCCAACGGTATGGAGATTGCCCAGCGTGAGATGCGAGGTCAGACCTCGAACGGCATGTGCTGTTCGGGTGCCGAGATCGGTCTCAACGGCGACACCGACGGCATCATGATTCTCAACGACCGCGTGGTCGATGGCGCAGCACTGGGCCAACCACTCGCCACCGCCATCGGGATACAGCCCGACATCCTGTGGGACCTCGAAGTCAATGCGAACCGTCCCGACGCACTGTCGGTCGCCGGGGTGGCGCGTGATCTCGCCGCTGCGCTCGGCGTCGATTTCCGTTTCCCCGACTACGAGATCGCCACCACCGAGGAACCGGTCGAGGGACTGCTCGACATCACCATCGACGATCCGACGCTGTGCGGCCGATTCGTTGCCACCGTCCTTCGCAACGTCACCGTTGCCGAGTCACCTGCGTGGATGCAGGAACGACTGATCCAACTGGGAATGCGACCGATCAACTCGATCGTCGACATCTCCAACTATGTGATGCTCGAACTCGGTCAACCGAATCACACCTTCGATCTGGGCACGATTGCCAATGGCACGCTCGTCGTTCGACGGGCCCGCGACGGCGAAACGCTGGTGACGCTTGACGGTGTCGAGCGATCACTCGTCAGCGACGACGGGGTGATCTGTGACCAGTCCGGAGAGATCGTTTCGCTCGCCGGCGTCATGGGTGGTGCCGCCACCGAGATTTCTGATTCGACCACGGACGTGCTGCTCGAGATGGCGTGGTGGGACCCGCCGTCGATCTCTCGAACCGTCAAGCGACTCAACCTGCCGTCGGAGGCCTCGACCCGGTTCCGGCGAGGGGCAGACTACGGCGACAACATTGCGCGAGCGATGAAGCGGTTCGTCCAACTTGCCGCAGAGAGTGGTGTCACCGCTGTCACGGGCATGGTCGATGTCGCAGGGCAGACACCGGACCGCGCGCCGGTACCCGTGCGCGTGGAGCGGATCAATGGTCTGCTCGGAACCTCGCTGTCGAGCGTCGAGATGGTGGCCCTCATCGAGCCGATCGGGTTCGAGTGCACAACGGTCTCAGACGACACGCTCGACGTCGTCATTCCCACGTGGCGATGGGACACGACGACCGAGACCGACATCGCCGAGGAAGTCGGGCGCATGTTCGGCTACATGAACATCGAGCGCACCGTGCCCAAGGGAGAGAACGCAGGTGGGCTCAGCCAGTACCAGAAGGATCGCCGTCTCGTCCGCGATGTGCTCGTCGGGGCTGGGTGCGACGAAACATTGCCGATGCCGTTCCTCGCACCGGGGGATCTGGCCAAGGCGGGGCTCCCCGAAGATGGGGTGACGCTGACGAACCCGTTGCATGCCGAAGAGTCGGTCCTGCGCACCTCACTGTTGCCCGGCCAGCTCAAGGCGATCGCCTACAACCAGTCACACCGCAACCCCGACGTTCGATTCTTCGAAATCGATCATGTTTTCTTGCCCGCTGAGGAAGCCAGTCCGCTTCCCGATGAGCGCGAGTATCTGGCGGTGGCGCTTGCCGGGGAGGAAGCGCCGGCGGCGGTGGCAGTCCTCGATGCACTCGACCGGGCGCTCGCACTGCCGAACCTCCAGCTCAGGTCCGATCGTGCGCCTGGTTTGCACCCGACTCGCACAGCGGAAGTCGTCGTCGCCGGTCGTTCCCGAGGCCATGTCGGCGAGGTCGACCCGGCCGTTCTCGAGGCCTACGGGGTGCATGGACGCGTGGCGTGGCTCGAACTCGACCTTGGTGGCTTGCTCGACGGTCCGCACGGCAGTCGGAGGTATACGCCGGTCAGCAAGTTCCCGTCGAGTGACATCGATCTTGCATTCGTGCTCGCTGACACGGTGGCGGCATCACAGGTCGAAGCGTCGTTGCGCAAGGGCGGGGGCGAGCTTCTGGTCGGCCTCGAACTCTTCGACGTCTACCGCGGCTCGGGGGTCGACGAGGGCTCACGCTCGCTCACCTATCGCCTCCGCTTCCAGGCCAAGGACCGCACGCTCACCGATGACGAGATCGGCGCAGTGCGTCAATCCTGCATCGATCAGGTTGCTGCGAAGACCGGCGCCACCCTTCGCGCCTAGCGACCGCAGCGCAAGCACCTGGTTGCCCGAGAAGACGATCTGTCTCGATCCGAATGGTCTCGATGAACCGTCGGCCGACGCGATGGTCAGGTGCTGCGGACTGAGCACCCTGAATGCGGGTTAGGAAACTTCGCGTTCGTGCTAGACCCCCTAACTCCGCGTCACTACAGTCGCGCGAAGAGAGGGGGTCGCGAATGGATTTCCGCGCCGCATCACAAGCCCACGTTGTCCCGCACTTCACCAAGGGCGCGGCGTGGAAGGCCGATGACATGCTGGTCATGGATCGCGGCGAGGGGTGTTACGTCTGGGACGGGGACGGCAACCGGTATCTCGACGGCCTTGCCGGGCTCTTTTGCACAAATCTCGGTCATGGCCGGGCCGACCTGGCAGCCGAAGCGAGCAAGCAGATGGAGCGCTTGGCGTTCTATCCGAACTGGGGAACCACGCACGAGCCGGTGTCGAAGGCTGCAACGCTCATCGCTGAGGTTGCGCCCGGTGATCTCGAAGACACCTTTTTCGTGAGTTCCGGCTCTGAAGCGGTCGAGTCGGCGCTCAAGTTTGCGCGGAACTACCACGTCGCGAACGGTGACGATTCCCGCTACAAGGTCATCAGCCGCGACTGGAGCTATCACGGCACCACCCTTGCCACGCTGACGGTGACCGGAGTGCCGAAGTTCCGGACGACGTTCCTTCCGATGATGTGGGACGGGGTACGGCACGTTCGCAACACCCTGGGCGACACAGCAGAGGCGCTGGCGTCGGCGAAGGCGATCGAAGAAATGATCCTTGCCGAGGGTCCGGAGACGGTTGCCATGGTCATTGCAGAGCCCGTCCAGAACGGTCGCGGCTGCCTGGTGCCCCCGGACGGGTACTGGCAGGAACTTCGTCGTATCTGCGATACGTATGGCGTGCTGCTGTGCGCCGACGAGGTCATCTGCTCGTTCGGTCGACTTGGTCACTTCTTCGGGAGCGAACGGTTCGGCGTCGTCCCCGATCTGATCACTTTCGCCAAGGGCGTGACGAGCGCATACCTGCCGCTCGGTGGCGTGATCGTGCGCCGCCCACTGCTCGAGACGATCTGGGACTCCGAGGTCGGGCTCTACAACCACGGTTCGACCTTTGGTGGGCATCCGGTTGCCACCGCCGTGGCAGCCGCCAACATCGCTGCGATGCGGGATGAGCGGATCATGGAGCACGTGCGCGACAACGAGGGCTACATGGCGGCCGGCTTCGCAGCGCTCGTCGACAAACACGACGTGCTTCGTGAGGTTCGCGGCACCGGGTACTTCTATGCGCTCGAGTTCATGGCGAGCCGTGACGCCGACCGTGACCTTGCAGCCGAGGATGCTCTCGCTCTCCAGCAGGGTGTTCTCGCTCGCGCCTGTCGTGACGCAGGCCTGCTGATCCGCCCCGACGATCGAGGTGCAACGTTGCTCGTGTTCTCCCCACCGTTGATCGCCGACCGGGCGGTCATCGACGACATGCACGACAGGGCCGATCAGGTCGTCACCAAGGCTACGGAGTGGCTGGCGCAGCACGGCTCGTCGCTTGGCGGATCGAGCCGAAACTAGTCGTGGGGAACGGCTTGTCGAGGCAGCCGTCGTCGTGAGCATCCTCGACGGTTGGTATCGACGCGCTGCGGGAACGCGGCAACGAATCCTGCTCGCCGACAATGATCCGCGAGCGCTCGAGGCGGCCGACCGACTCAATGCCGAGGGTCTGGCGGAGGCACTCGTGATCGGACGAGACCTGGGTTCGTTGCGCGACATCGATCACGGACCTGCGCTCGAACTGGTCGAGCGGCTCGCATCGGTGGGCGACGGCGATCCATGGTTCGGACGTCGACTCGACGTCGATGACCCGCTCACGGTCGCTGCCGCGCTGGTGAAAACCGGTTGGGCCGCCGGCGCTGTCTGCGGTGCGACGCGGCCGACGGGAGATGTCATCCGGGCTGGCCTGCGCATCCTCGGGGTTGCCGCCGGTGTCACTGCCGTGAGCAGTTGCTTCTTCCTCGTGCTGCCCGACGGTCGACCGATCGTCTATGGCGACTGCGGCGTGCTGCCCGAACCAGACGTCGAACAACTGGCATCGGTAGCCCTCACCAGCGCAGCATCGTTTGCGCAACTGACGGGCGAGGAGCCGCGCGTCGCGCTCCTGTCGTTCTCCACCAAGGGCAGCGCTCGGCATCCGCGCGTCGACAAGGTTGTCGAGGCCACCGAGATCGTGCGTCGAGAGGCTCCCGACCTTGCGGTCGACGGTGAGTTGCAGTTCGACGCGGCGTGGGTGCCTTCGGTCGCCGCAGTCAAGGCGCCGGGGTCACCGGTTGCCGGTCGTGCCAACGTCTTCGTGTTCCCCGATCTCGACAGTGGCAACATCGCCTACAAGATCACCGAGCGACTCGGAGGGGCCCAGGCGTTCGGACCGCTGCTGCAGGGACTCGACGGTGTCTTGCACGATCTCAGCCGAGGCTGCCAGGCCGACGACATCGTCAATGTGGCGGTGATCGCGTCACTGCAGGCCTCGGGCTGACGTGGATCTCTGGGGTGCGGCGGTCGAGATCGTCAGGTGGCGCTGAGTGGCTGGCCACAAGATCAGTCTGATCTAACCGATCCGTGATAGGTTCTAACTCATGGTACGAACGCCTCTCGATACCGAAAGGGTCGTCGACGAGGCGGCTCGCATCGCCGATGCCGAAGGTCTCGATGCGGTCACACTCACCCGTGTCGCCGATCGGCTTGGTGTTCGGCAACCGGCGCTGTACCGACACGTCGAGGGCTTCGACGACCTGATCCGAAGCCTCGGGCTCAGGGGCCGCAGGCTTCTCGCCGATCGACTCAGCACGGCAGCCCAAGGCGTGGCCGGGCCCGACGTCGTGCAAGCGCTTGGTCACGCATGGCGGGGGGTCGTGCGCGACGCGCCTGGGCTCTATGCAGCGACCGACCGCTACCCGTGTGCCGGTGATCCCGAACTCGAGGATGCAGTCGAAGAGATCGTCACGATCATCGCACGGTCCCTCGGCGGATTCGACCTCGACCACTCGCAGCGGATCCACGTTGCTCGGGCCTTGCGAAGCTCGTTCCACGGCTTTGCCCACCTCGAGTCCGGTGATGGTCATCCCCACCCACACGACCTCGAAGACACGTTCTCGGGGCTTGTCGAGCTGCTCCTCGCCGGCATCCGGCAACTGGAATCGGCACCTGACACGGCTGGCGTGCCGAGATAGCATCTCACCATTCTGTTAGAGCCTCTCACGCAGGTTCGATCAACGATTCTTCGAGCCACGCAGGGGGCCCACGACATGACCCGTATGACGCCGTCCGAGGCCTTTGTCGAGACGATGGTTGCCAATGGTGTCACCACCACCTTCGGCATCATGGGAAGCGCATTCATGGATGCGATGGACATCTTCGCTCCGGCTGGCATCGAACTTGTGCCGGTCGTGCACGAGCAGGGTGCAGCCCACATGGCCGATGGCTATGCGCGGGTCAGCGGGAAACATGGCGTGGTGATCGGCCAGAATGGCCCCGGCATCTCCAACTGTGTGACGGCGATCGCTGCCGCGTTTTGGGCTCACAGCCCGGTGGTGATGATCACACCAGAAACCGGAACGATGGGCCAGGGTCTGGGTGGGTTCCAAGAGGCCAACCAACTCCCGATGTTCCAAGAGTTCGTGAAGTACCAGGGCCATATTGCGAACGAGAACCGCATGGCCGAGATCACCGCTCGCTGTTTCGATCGGGCCATGTCCGAGATCGGTCCGACGCAACTCAACATCCCTCGCGACCGCTTCTACGGCGACATCGACGTCGAGATTCCCGAACCGATGCGGATCGACCGTGGCCCCGGGGGTGAGCGAACCATCAGCGAAGCCGCCGAGTTGTTGGCGGCAGCCCGGTTCCCGGTCATGGTCAGCGGTGGCGGTGTGGTCATGGGCGATGCTGTGCCAGAGGCGATCGCCCTCGCCGAACGCCTCGGCTGTCCGGTCGTGAACAGCTATCTGCACAACGATTCCTTCCCGGCCAGCCACCCCCAGTGGTGTGGCCCGCTCGGCTACCAGGGCTCGAAGGCAGCGATGAAGTTGATCTCGCAGGCGGACGTTGTGGTGGCGCTCGGAACCCGCCTCGGTCCGTTCGGAACGCTTCCTCAGCACGGGATGGACTACTGGCCCGAGGACGCCAAGATCATTCAGGTCGATGCCGACCAGAAGATGATCGGCCTCGTGAAAAAGGTGCAGGTAGGCATCGTTGGCGATGCTGGCGCAGCGGCGACGGCCCTGCTCCAGCGCATCGAGGACAAGACCCTGGCCTGTGATGCCACCCGTGAGGAACGTGCTGCCACCACGGCGGCCGAGAAGGCTGCGTGGGAAGCGGAACTCGATGCCTGGACCCACGAACGCGATGAGTTCTCGATGGAGATGATCGCCGAGGCTGAGGGCGAGGCCGGCACGTGGCTTCACCCGCGGCAGGTGCTTCGCGAGCTCGAGCGAGCCATGCCGGCTCGGGCGATGGTCTCGACCGACATCGGCAACATCAACTCGGTCGCCAACAGCTACCTCCGGTTCGAGGAGCCCCGTTCGTTCTTTGCTCCCATGAGTTGGGGCAACTGCGGCTATGCGCTTCCAACGATGATCGGAGCCAAGAAGGCTGCACCGGATCGCCCGGCGATCTCGTATGCGGGCGATGGTGCATGGGCGATGAGCATGAGCGAATTGATGACAGCTGTTCGTCACAACATCCCTGTCACCGCAATCGTGTTCCACAACCGCCAATGGGGTGCGGAGAAGAAGAATCAGGTTGACTTCTACGGTCGCCGTTTCGTTGCCGGCGAGCTCGAAGGTGGCGAGAACTACAGCGACATCGCCAAGGCGATGGGAGCCGAGGGCGTTCGCGTCGACCAGCTCGATCAGGTCGGTCCAGCTCTCACCGCGGCCGTCGAGGCGCAGATGAACGATGCAACGACCACGGTTGTCGAGATCATGTGCACGAAGGAACTCGGCGATCCCTTCCGCAAGGACGCTCTCAAGACCCCGACGCGCTACCTCGACAAGTACAAGGACTATGTCTGAGGTTCATGATGCCGCTTCGACAGGTCGGTCGAGCGGACCTCTCCAGCCGTGATCCCCGACATCGCTGTTGACGTTGAAGCGGTGTTCGGCTTCCCCTCGAGCCTGAGGGTCGTTGGCTTCGCAGAGCCGAACGAGCATGTTCCCGACATCGACCCTGCGTACCGGTTCGAGCCTGCGGTCACGAAGGCGATCCTCGCCGGATTCGTGCACAACCGTCGCGTGCTCGTGCAGGGTGCACACGGCACCGGCAAATCGACCCACCTCGAGCAGGTCGCGGCGCGGCTGAACTGGCCCATGGTGCGAGTCAATCTCGATGGACACATCACCCGTCTCGACCTCGTGGGCCGAGATGCCGTCGTGGTGCGCGATGGGGTGCAGGTGACCGAGTTTCGAGAGGGCATCCTTCCGTGGTCGCTGGAGCGGCCAGTTGCCCTCGTGTTCGACGAGCTCGACGCCGGGCGCGCCGACGTCATGTTCGTCATCCAGCGAGTGCTCGAGCGGGGTGGCAAATTCACGCTGCTCGATCAGAACCGCGTGCTCACTGCACACGCCGGGTTTCGCATGTTCGCGACCTCCAACACGATCGGCCTGGGAAATCTGACCGGCCTGTACCACGGCACCCAGTTGCTCAACCAGGCGCAGGTCGACCGGTGGGACATCGTCGCACGCCTCGACTATCTCGATCCGGCCGTCGAGGCCGCGATCGTCAACGCTCGTGTTCCGCAGGTCGACGCTGCTGTGGTCGAGCAGATGGTTGCCACGGCAGGCATGACGAGAGTCGGCTTCGCAGCCGGTGACCTCTCGACCGTGATGTCACCGCGAACCGTCATCAGTTGGGCCGAAAATCTCGAGATCTTCGGTGATCTTGTCGAGGCCTTCGAGCTGGCGTTCGCCAATACCTGCGATCCGGCCGAGCGGCCCATCCTGTCGGAATACCTCCAACGGGCGATGGGGCTCGAACTCCCCGAGCTCGGATGACCAGCGCGACCGCTCGCCGGCGCAGGGCAGAGCGGCATGGTGCTGCGATCGTGCGGGCCGTCGGCAAGCGGCCCGACGCCGATCTGCGAGGTGGCTCGCTTCGCCTTGGTCAGCGACGTGTGGGTTTGGCGTCGCCCCACCTTGCCGCCGATCTCGGTTCGGTCGTCCCGGCTCGCGCTCGCGGCATCGCCGATGCGCTCGGCTTGCTCCTGTGTCACTGCGATCTCGCGCTTCATCATGAGCTTGCGCCGACTGAACCACTCGAGCGGGTGGTCTTCGATCTCCTCGAACAGCTTCGGTGCGAGTCGCTGCGTCCCGACACCTGGCGGGGAATGGACGACAATCTCGCCACTGCGTTTCGTGGTTGGTCCGATGACTGTCTGCACGAACGGGTGGCCGAGTCAGGTGTCGGCCTCATGGTGTTCACCGTCGCTCATATGGCTCGCGGTCGTCTGTTGCGGCCGCTGACGAACGAGATTGTCGACGACGTCACCGAGGCGCAGCGTTTCTCTTTGGCGCCGCTCATCGGCGAAGACCTCGTCGCACTCTCCCAGCACCGGCACGACCAGCGAGCCTTCGCCTTCCACGCCCGCAGCATTGCGGAGGCTGTTGCGCTTGTCGCCGGTGATGCCACTCTCGCGTCGGGTGGTGGTGATCTCGACCGAATGAAACTCGTACTGGCGGGTTGGCACGAGGATGACGACGGCACCGGGTCGGTCGTTGCTGCCGGATCGCGTGCTCCCGGCCGCGGCGGCGACCTCGACGAACTCGGTGACTACGGAGTCTTCACCCGAACGTTCGATCGCGAGGTCGCTGCTGAACTGCTGGTTCCTGCCAGTCGATTGCCGTCGCTTCGGGCCGAGCTCGACCGACACCGAACGGCGCAGTCGGTCAGTGCTGCACGCGTTGCCCACCGGCTCGTTCGCCTTCTTGCTCGTCCGGCCATGGAGGGCTGGCAGATCGCCGAGGAGGAGGGTGAGATCGATCCTGCTCGCCTGTCGATGATCGTCACTGATCCGGTTGAGCATCGGATCTTTCGCCAGCCTCGGCTCCAACCCCTCGCCGATGTGGCTGTGACGTTTCTGGTCGACACCTCGGGCTCGATGAAACAGCAGCGATACGAAGCGGCTGCGGTGCTCGTCGACACGTTCGCGCAAGCGCTCGATCTTGCGGGCGCAACCGTCGAGATTCTCGGGTTCACGACCCGCTCGTGGGCGGGCGGCAACGCGGCCCAGGCGTGGCGAGCTGCAGGTTCGCCGGCCGGTCCGGGCCGGGTCGCCGAGGTCGAGCACATCGTCTACAAGGACGCCGGCACGACGTGGCGCCGGGCGCGGCGGTCGATCGGGACGATGCTGTCGGTCCACCACTACCGCGAGGGGGTCGACGGGGAAGCGGTCGCCTGGGCCTACCGGCGGCTTGTCGGATTGGAGGCGAGTCGGCGTCTCCTGGTGGTCGTGAGCGATGGTGCACCCATGGAGACAGCGACATCGGCTGCGAATCGGGACGGCTTTCTCGACGATCACTTGTCGGCCGTCGTGACGGCGATCAACGACCGTGCCGATGTCGAGATCGGTGCCCTCACCCTCGACGCCGACCTCTCCGGGGTCTTCCGCAGATCGCGGCCGATCGATCTCGACGGCACACTCGGCCTCGGGCACTACGAGGTACTTGCCGACCTCTTCGGCTGACCAGGCTGGCAGATAGCCTCGGCACCATGTTCATCAACGGTCAGTGGGTCGCCGCAGTCGGGGGGAAGACCTTCACCGTCACCAATCCTGCGACCGGTGAGGTCATCGGTGAGATGCCGGCTGGTGGTGCCGCCGATGCGACAGCCGCCGTCGACGCTGCGGTTGCCGCCCAGAAGGACTGGGGCGCGACGACCGCGTACCACCGTGCCGATCTGTTGATGGATGCCTGGCGATTGATGGGGGAGCGGGCCGATGGACTCGCCCACCTCATGACCGAGGAGCAGGGAAAGCCACTCAAGGCGAGTCGAGCCGAGGTCGCCTACGGAGCCGACTTCCTTCGCTGGTTCGCCGAGGAGGCCCGCCGCATCACCGGTGAATGGCTGCCGTCGGCTCGTGCCGAGCAGCGGTTCCTCTCGGTCAAGACACCTGTCGGTGTCGTTGCCGCCGTGACGCCGTGGAACTATCCGATGTCGATGCTGACCCGGAAGATGGGACCGGCCCTGGCCGCAGGATGCACCCTCGTGCTCAAACCGGCAGAGGCCACACCGCTGTGTGCGAAAGCGATCTTCGAGTGTTTCATCGATGCAGGCGTGCCCGATGGCGTCATCAATCTGGTCACGGCAGCGGACCCGGGTCCCATCGGGGACGTCTTCACGAGCGATCCTCGGATCAAGAAACTGACCTTCACGGGTTCGACTGCGGTTGGCCGGATGCTCGCAGCCAAGGCCGGCGCAAATCTGCAGCGTGTCTCGGTCGAACTCGGTGGCCATGCCCCGTTCATCGTTTATCCCGATGCCGATCCGGTCCATGCTGCGAAAGGCGCAGCAGCGCTGAAGTTCCTCAACTCCGGCCAGGCCTGCATCAGTCCGAACCGTCTCTATGTGCATCGTGATCACGCCGATGCATTCATCGACACGATGGTGCCTCGCGTCGCCAAGGTGAAGGCGGGTCCGGGAATTGCGGACGGTGTCGGGGTTGGGCCGCTCGTCGACGAGGCCGCAGTCGCCAAGGTTGCCGCCCAGGTCGATGACGCCCGGGCCAAGGGCGCAGCGGTGCCGGTCGGCGGCATGCGTCTCCTCGACGATGGTCTCGACGCCGGTCATTTCTATGCACCGACGGTGATCACCGGGGTCACCGACGAGATGACGATCTATCGCGAAGAGACGTTCGGGCCCGTGGCTCCGATCATCGTCTACGACGATGTCGACGAGGTGATCGACCTTGCGAACGACACCAACTACGGCCTTGCCGCCTACGTGTACACGAACGACCTGTCGACTGCGATCCGAGCGATGGAGGGCCTGCGTTTCGGGATCATCGGCATCAACGATGTGAATCCGACGTCTGCTGCGGCGCCCTTCGGCGGCATGGGCGACTCTGGGTTGGGCCGTGAGGGTGGCCGCGAAGGCATCGCTGAGTACCTCGAGACCAAACTCGCTGGTATTGCGCTGTGACCGGGGCACCGCTCGGCGGTCCCCGATGGCGGCTCTCACCACCCACCTCGTGAGAAATATGCAATATGTTGCATAAACATTCCACAAGCCGTAGGGTCGAGCCCATGTACAAGGTTGCGATCATCGGTGCGTCCGGATTCACCGGCGCCGAGCTCATGCGCATCTGCTCGGCCCATCCCCACCTCGAGGTCATCGCTGCGACCGGGGAGACGCAGGCGGGCAAGCGGGTGGCCGACCTCTACCCGTCGCTCGCTGCGGCGTATGGCGAGACCGAGTACGTGCCGACGGACGACACGTCGGTGCTCGAGGCCGATCTCGTCTTTCTCGGCCTGCCACATGGGGCCAGCCAATCGGTTGTGCCGGGCCTGCGAGGGCAGGTCGAACACATCGTCGATCTTGCCTCTGACTTCCGACTCGACGATCCCGGCCTGTACCCAGCGTGGTACGGCGACGAACACTCGGCGCCCGAGATGCTCGACGAGTTCGCCTACGGGCTGCCCGAGTTGTTCCGAGCCGAACTCTCCGGAGCCGAGTTGATCGCCGTGCCGGGTTGCTACCCCACCACAGCCATACTCGGCCTCTCACCGTTGTTGAAAGCTGGCCGTATCGACTCGGCAGGCCTCATCGTCGATGCTGCGACCGGGGTGAGTGGGGCGGGTCGGCCACCCAAGCCCCACACCACCTTCTGTGCAGTCGACGAGGATTTCAGCGCCTACGGACTGCTCGACCATCGCCACACCCCCGAGATGGAGATGGTGCTGCGTCAGCACACCGGTACCGACGTCTCGGTCATCTTCACCCCCCATCTCGCGCCGATGAATCGGGGTATTCTTGCCACCTGCTACGCACGGCCTGTCGGTGACCTCACGACCGACGATGTCCTGGGTCTGTTGCACGACGCCTACGACGACGAACCGTTCGTCGTCGTCAGCGAACGCTCGCCTTCGACCAAGGCCACACTCGGCTCGAACAGCTGCCATATCACCGCCCGCGTCGATCCCCGCACCGGGTGGGTGGTTGTGTTGTCCGCTCTCGACAACCTGGTGAAGGGGGCCTCGGGCGGTGCGGTCCAGTGCGCAAACCTCGCCCTGGGGTTGCCTGAAGAGGCTGGCCTTGCGGTGGCCGGTATGTATCCGTAGGGCGGTGACGATGTCCGACGGCGTATCTCCACTCGCTCCTGACGAGTTTCCGGCCATGCCTCCGATCGCCGGAGTTCAGCTCGCAACGCACGCGGCGGGAATCAAGTACGAAGGACGTGACGACCTGTTCCTCGCCACGGTGGTGGCCGGAACCACGGTCGCCGGGACCTTCACCAGATCGCAGTGTCCCTCTGCCCCCGTCGACTGGTGCCGCCGGATCCTTGCCGACGGCAACCGCACCGCCCGAGCGCTGGTGTGCAACTCGGGCAACGCCAATGCGTTCACCGGTCGGGCCGGAGGGGCGGCGGCAACGCTCACCGCCGACACCATCGCCGACGCGCTCGGTGTGTTGCCTGCGGAGATCTTCCTTGCTTCCACCGGCGTGATCGGCGAACCGCTGCCCGAACAGGCGATGCGCGACGGTCTGCCGATACTGGCCGACAAACTCGACACCTCGAACCCTGAGGGGTGGGAGCTCGGCGCCGGCGCAATCTGCACGACCGACACGTACCCCAAGGGTGCGTACGCTCGGATCGAAGGTTGTGCTGCGCACATCGTGGGCATCGCCAAGGGCAGCGGCATGATCGCCCCCGACATGGCCACCATGCTTGCATTCGTGTTCACCGACGCCGCCGTCGAACCCGGTCTCCTGCAGCGGTGCCTCGACAGGTCGGTCGAGCGGAGCTTCAATCGCATCACCGTCGACTCCGACACATCGACAAGCGATACCGTTTTGCTGTTTGCCACGGGCGAACAAATCGACGAAGACTTCACCACCGACGACGATCCGCGGCTGCCGGCGTTGCAACAAGCGCTCGACAGCGTGCTGCTCGACCTCGCCCATCAGATCGTGCGAGACGGGGAAGGGGCCACCAAGTTCGTCGAGGTGACCGTCACCGGTGCAGCCGATGACGCAGCAGCGAAGACCATCGGTCTTGCCATTGCGAACTCGCCGCTCGTGAAGACGGCACTTGCTGCCGAGGACGCCAACTGGGGCCGGATCGTCATGGCGGTCGGAAAATCGGGCGAAGCGGCTGATCGCGACAAGCTCGAACTGTGGCTCGGATCCGAACAGGTCACCGCAGACGGCGCAGTGGTTCCCACCTACTCAGAAGCGCGGGCGACTGCGCATCTCCAGCAGGACGAGGTCCAGATTCGCGTCGATGTCGGTGTGGGTGAGGGGCGCGCAACGGTATGGACGTGTGACCTCACGCACGGCTACATCGAGATCAACGCGGGGTATCGCTCATGACCGAACCGAACGACATGTTGCCCAGTCGCGGGTTCTCACCCTCACAGCGGGCCGGCGCGCTGGTCGAAGCTCTCCCGTATATCCAGCGATTCCGAGACGCGATCGTGGTAGTGAAGTTCGGCGGTAACGCCATGGTCGACCCGGCGCTGTCCCAGACCTTCGCCGAAGACGTCGTGCTGTTGCGCTCGGTAGGCCTCAAGCCGGTCGTCGTTCACGGTGGCGGACCGCAGATCGGTGAACTGCTCGGCCGCCTGGGGAAAGAGACCGAGTTCGTCGACGGCCTCAGAGTCACCGACGCCGAGACCCTCGATGTCGCCCGAATGGTGCTCGTCGGCAAGGTTGGGCGCGACATCGTCGGAGCGATCAACGTGCATGGCGCGTATGCGGTCGGGCTCTCCGGAGAGGACGGCGGCCTCATCACGGCAGTGCCGCGAGACGAAACCCTCGGATTCGTGGGTGATGTCGCCTCGGTGCAGCCAACCATCATCGAGCGGTTGCTGGCCGAGAACATGATCCCCGTGGTGTCGACGATCGGTGCCGACGAGTCGGGTCAGGCCTACAACATCAACGCCGACACCGTTGCGGGCGCTCTTGCCGGTGCCCTCGGTGCCGAAAAAGCCGTCTATCTCACCGATGTGCCGGGACTGCTGACCGATGTCGACGATCCGACGTCGATCGTCGCGCGCGCCTCGGTCGACGAGATTCGTGGACTGATCGCTGATGGCAGCATCGGTGGAGGCATGATTCCAAAGGTCGAAGCGTGTATTCACGCTGTGGAATCAGGCGCGACATCAGCACACATGCTCGATGGGCGTGTTCCGCACGTCCTTCTGCTCGAACTCTTCACCGATGCCGGTATCGGCACGATGATCACCGGCTCGCCCTCCTCGGGCGACGAGATCACCGGCTCGCCCTCCTCGGGCGACGAGATCACCGGTGTCGGAGGAACCACATGACCGCAGAACAAGCAACCGCCTGGGGTGCCGGTGGCACCCACAGCCCGCTGATGAACAACTACGGCTCCCCACCGCGCCTTTTCGTGCGAGGCAGTGGCGCCGAGTTGTGGGATCGCGACGGCCGACGACACCTCGACTTCCTGTGCGGTCTGGCGGTGACCGGACTCGGGCACGCCCACCCGAGCGTCACTCAGGCGATCGCCGCACAGGCTGGAACGCTCACACACACCTCCAATTTGTTTGCGAACGAGCATCAGGCACCGGTGGCCGAGGCGATCTCGCGGCTGATCGATTCCGGCTCGGGGCAGGTCCTGTTCCAGAACTCCGGAGCCGAGGCCAACGAGGCCGCGTTGAAGATCGTCCGGAAGTATCAGGGCCGAGGGCGGCACGGCGTCGTCAGTGCCCTTCGAAGCTTCCATGGGCGCACCCTCATGTCGTTGGCCGCCACCGGACAACCAGAAAAGCACGAGCCGTTCCAGCCACTCCCGGAAGGGTTTCGCCATGTCGTCTGGAATGATCTCGACGAGTTCGAGAAGTCGCTGACCCCCGAAGTCGGGGGAGTCATCCTCGAGCCCGTGCAGGGCGAAGGTGGGGTGAACCCGGCCGACGTCGAGTACCTGCAAGGGGTTCGCCACATCTGTGACGAGCGCGGGCTCCTGCTGGTCCTCGACGAGATCCAGACAGGGTTCGGTCGAACCGGCCAATGGTTCGGCTTTCAGGCGGCGGGCATCAGACCCGATGTGGTCACGATGGCCAAGGGCATTGCCAACGGCATGCCCGTGGGTGCCATCTGGGCCTGTGACGAGGTTGCGGCTGCCTTCGTTCCGGGTGATCACGGCTCGACCTTCGCCGGGCAGCCGCTTGCGCTGGCGGCCGCGCGAGCGACCATCGCCGAACTCGAAGCCATCGACGCGCCCGCCGCTGCTCGCCGGATCGAGGCAGTCCTGCGGGCCGGCCTCGAACCGCTGTCGGGCGTCGATCACATTCGCGGTCGAGGACTGCTCCTGGGGGTCGAACTCGACGACGTCGGCCTCGCCGGCCGCACCGGTGCGGAAGTCGCCCGTGCTTGTCTCGAGCGGGGACTGATCGTGAACGGTGTCACGCCCACGACACTACGGCTCGCGCCACCATTCATTCTCACCGATGCGCAAATCGCCGAGGCGATCGACATCATGGCGTCGGTCATCGGCGAAGGAGTTGCCTGATGCGTCACCTGCTCGAAATCGACGATCTCACGTCCGACGACCTGGGCCGAATCCTCTCGATCGCCACGTCGGTCGAAACGCCACGCGTTCTGGCGGGGAAGGGCACTGCGCTGATCTTCGAGAAACCCTCGGCCCGAACGCGCAACTCGATGGAGATGGCCGTCGTGCAACTGGGTGGGCATCCGGTCTACATCCAGGGCCACGAGGTCGGCATCGACAGTCGCGAAAGCGTCGAGGACGTGACTCGGACGATGGCCTGCTTTCACACCATCGTCGCAGCCCGTGTCTTCGCGCACACCGTGGTGGAGCGGATGGCAGCGCTCGATCTGGTCCCGATCGTCAACATGCTCAGCGATGATGCGCACCCACTGCAGGCGCTCGCCGACCTGTTGACGATGCGTCGGGAGTTCGGCGAGCTGGAGGGCCGAACAGTTGCCTACGTCGGCGATGCGAACAATGTCGCGCGCAGCCTTGCGCTTGGCGCTGGGCTCAGTGGCATGCACTTCCGGATCGCCAGCCCGAGTGGCTACGGCTTCTCCGATCGTGATGCTGACCGGATTGCAACTGCAGGGGTCGAGATCGAGGCGGTCGACCGTCCCGAGGACGCGGTTGCGGGAGCGGATGCCGTGTACGCCGACACCTGGACGTCGATGGGGCAGGAAGCGGAAGCCGAGCAGCGGCGCCGGGCCTTCGAGGGCTTTCAGGTCGATGAGCGACTGATGGAACTCGCTGGTGTTGATGCGATCTTTCTGCACTGCCTGCCGGCTCATCGAAACGAAGAAGTGACCGATGCCGTGCTCGATGGTCCGCGCAGTCGCATCTGGGCCCAGGCCGCCAACCGAATGCACGCTGCACGGGGGGCAATGGCATGGCTGATGCAGGAGCGAGGCTGACATGGTGGCGATCTCATGAGCAAGGCTCGTCGGCAGCACCGCATCGCCGCCCTTCTCGAGGAGCACGCCGTGACGTCCCAGGGCAGGCTCACCGAATTGCTCCAGGCCGAAGGCCTCGAAACGACCCAGGCGACCGTGTCCCGTGATCTCGATGATCTCGGGGCGATCAAGGTTCGGGGTCCAGGCGGGGAGACCGTCTACGCAATCCCGGAACACCCGGTCGACCGCATCGCTCCCGAGGATCATCTGCGTCGGGTGATGTCGGACTGGGTGGCCGATGTGAATCACTCGCTCAACGTCGTCGTCCTCCGGACGCCACCAGGCTCCGCGCATGTCGTCGGCTCTGCCCTCGATCGGGCGGGGATGTCCCAGATTCTCGGTACCGTCGCCGGTGACGACACCTTGATCGTGGTGGCCGCCGAAGGCATCGGCGGTGCCGCCCTCGCCGAACGCCTGCGAACCCTCGCCGGTCTCGGCTGAACCTACCCCCGAACCCTGAGAGAAGTATCTGCATCATGAAGGTCGTACTCGCTTACAGCGGTGGTCTCGACACCTCCATCATCCTGCGCTGGCTCCAAGAGACGTACGACGCAGAGGTCATCACCTTCACCGCCGACCTCGGACAGGGAGAAGAGGTCGAACCCGCTCGGGCCAAGGCGCTCGAGATGGGTGTGCCACCCGAGAACATCCATATCGAGGACGTACGCGAGGAGTTCGTTCGCGACTTCGTCTTCCCGATGTTCCGGGCGAACACGATCTACGAAGGGGAATACCTTCTCGGCACCTCCATCGCCCGCCCGCTCATTGCGAAGCGACTCGTCGAGATCGCTGCTGAACATGGTGCAGATGCCATCAGCCACGGGGCCACCGGCAAAGGCAACGATCAGGTTCGCTTCGAACTGGGGGCCTATGCACTCGCCCCGGAAATCAGGGTCATCGCGCCGTGGCGCGAATGGGAACTCGGCGGTCGCGAAACGCTGATGGCCTACGCCGAAGCACACAACATTCCAATCGAGATGAAGCGGGGCAAGAAGTCCCCGTTTTCCATGGATGCCAACCTGCTCCACATCAGCTTCGAGGGCGGTCCACTCGAGGATCCCTTCACCGAGCCCCCCTCGGAGATGTGGCGTTGGTCGGTCAGCCCCGAGATGGCCCCGAACGAGGCGACCTACATCGATCTCACCTACGACCAGGGCGACATCGTCGCCATCGATGGGAAGGTGATGAGTCCGGCCGAGATTCTCACCGAGCTCAATCGTCTGGGAGGTGAGAACGGCATCGGCCGTCTCGACATCGTCGAGAACCGGTTCGTCGGTATGAAAAGTCGCGGCGCCTACGAGACGCCGGGTGGCACGATCATGCTGCGAGCCCACCGGGCGATCGAGTCGATCACCCTCGATCGTGAGGTTGCCCATCTCAAAGACTCCCTCATGCCCAAGTACGCCGAGTTGATCTACAACGGCTTCTGGTGGAGTCCCGAGCGGGAGATGCTTCAGGTGGCCATCGACCACAGCCAGCAGTACGTGAGCGGCGATGTTCGGCTCAAGCTCTTCAAGGGCAACGTCGACGTCGTCGGTCGAAAGAGCCCGTACTCGCTCTTCGACGAAAAGATCGCAACGTTCGAGGAGGATCACGGCACCTACGATCAAGCTGATGCGGAGGGCTTCATCAAGCTCAACGCACTCCGACTCCGGAACCTGGCTCGGAAGCGGTCGGGGTCGTGAGTTCGACACTCTGGCATGGACGCTTCGCAGGTGGACCCTCCGAAGCGCTGCAGGCACTCAACGACAGCTTGCCGTTCGACCAGCGGCTGTTCCGCGAAGATATCGAAGGCTCTCGCGCTCATGTCCGGATGCTCTGCGATGTCGGACTGTTCTCCGAAGCTGAACGCGACAGCATTGTCCTTGCGCTCAATACCGTCGAGCGCGAGATCGAGTCGGGTTCCTTCGAGTTCGCGGTCAACGACGAAGACATCCACACCGCAGTCGAGCGTCGGGTCACCGAACTCGAACCGCACGGTTCCAAGATGCACACGGGGCGAAGCCGCAACGATCAGGTCGCAACCGACATGCGGCTCTGGACGCGCGCAGCAATCGATGAGGTGATCGACCTCACCCACCAGTTCATGCGCACCCTGCTCGCACAGGCGGAAGCAGCTGGCGATGCCTACCTCCCGGGGTACACCCATCTGCAGCAGGCCCAGCCGGTGGCGCTGTCGCATCACCTCCTCGCCCATGGGTGGGCATTGGCGCGCGATGTTGGTCGCCTTCGCGACGCACGAGCTCGCCTCAACGTGTCGGTCCTCGGGGCCGGTGCACTCGCAGGATCGTCGCTGCCGCTCGATCCGGCGAAGACGGCGGCATATCTCGAGTTCGAAGGTGTCTTCGACAACAGTCTCGACGCCGTAGCCGATCGCGATTTCGTGGCGGAGACACTCTTCTCGGTGGCGCTGCTCGGTGTGCACCTGAGTCGGATCGGCGAAGAGCTCATCGTCTGGGCCTCCACCGAGTTCGGATTCATCACGCTCGACGACGGCTTCTCCACCGGCTCGTCGATGATGCCGCAGAAGAAGAATCCCGACATCGCCGAACTGGCCCGCGGGAAGGCAGGGCGGTTGATCGGCCATCTCGCCGGTTTTCTCGCCACGCTCAAGGGCCTGCCGCTCACGTACAACAAGGACATGCAGGAGGACAAGGAAGGGATATTCGACGCCGTCGACACCGTTCGGCTCACCCTGCTTGCGCTCGATGGCATGCTCTCGACGACCACGTTCAACGTGGACGTCATGGCTGCGCAGGCGGACTCGCCCTACGCAGCTGCGACCGATCTTGCCGAATGGCTCGTCGGTCGAGGAATGCCGTTCCGAGACGCACACGGCGTCGTCGGTGAGAAGGTACGCCGTTCGTTGGCGGGCGAAGGCTCGCTGGCCGAGCTCGTCGCCGCCGATCCACGACTGGGGGCCGAGGCCGCTGCGCTGCTCGCTCCAGGCGTGTCGGTGACGCGGCGGACCACCCATGGAGGTGGATCGCCCGCCGCAGTCGCTGCTCAACTCGACCGGTTCCGCGCGCTGCTCGACGGGTGAGACGGCTCCCCAGATCGTTCTTTGCTCGACCGGGAACCGAGGTTGCTCCCGAACTCCTCAACAAGGTGCTCGTCGCCCCCGACGTTCGGGGCCGGATCGTCGAGGTCGAGGCGTACATGGGGGCAGACGATCCCGGCTCACACGCCCATCGAGGTCCCACACCGCGCACCGAGGTGATGTTCGGGCGGGCGGGCCACCTGTACGTCTACTTCACCTACGGCATGCACTGGTGCGTCAACATCGTGTGTGGCGAGGTGGGAGTCGCATCGGCGGTGCTCCTTCGCGCCGTCACGCCACTCGGCGGGCTCGACGTGATGCGTGCGCGCAGGCCGAAGGTCCGACGAGATGTCGATCTCTGCAGCGGTCCGGCCAAGCTCGCAGCAGCTTTCGGACTCGACGGTGCCCACGACGGCATCGACGGGGTACGGAACGGCGCCGGCGTCCGGATCATCGATGACGGGACGCCGCCACCGGCACGGCCAGCCAACGGCGTTCGGGTCGGACTCACGCACGGTGCGGATATTCCGTGGCGATGGGCAGTACCGGGCGTCGCCGATGTCAGTCGACCTCGACCCTGATCGGTCACATCGCAATACGGGGGTCGTCGAGCGCCGCTGCGATCCAGAAGGAGCGTGAGCGCCCGACACAGCGACCCTGTCGGTCGAAGGCTGCGGACGCGCCGCCCCGCTTTCGGCCGTCCCACTGCGCCGGGTAGTCACCGTTCCAGGCGACCAGGCTGTAGGTCTCACCACTCTCGATGGGAACACGTGCCTCCACGGCGTAGCCGACGGTGAATGCGGGCCGCCGACCTGCCGAATACCCGACATACCAGGCGGTTGCGCAATCGAGGGCAGCCCAGAGCAGTGCCTGATCCGCCTCGCCGCTTGCGTCGGTCCGATCCGGGACGGTCCAGTCGACTGCGAACCGGTCGGTGCCATCATCGAGCGGCCCGGCATGAACCCCCATCGATGACTCGATGGGTCCGCACGAGAAACAGTCGGGAACCGGATGAACGACCTCAGCAGCAGCGGGGAACCGCTGCCGGGCCCTGACCGCTGCGTCGAGCGGCACCGGATCGGTGTCCACGAACGGCTCGGTGCGGGGATGGGCTGTCATCACCGGCTCCGATCCGTCGTCGTGGAGCTCCCAGCCACCTGACACCTCGATCACTTCCAGATCGGTCTCGAGCGGAATACCGCGACGGATGGAAATGGTGAGCGGCTCACCGACTGCCCGCTCGAACAGTGCGGCCGTCCATCCTCCCTGACCGGTACCCGATGGCCCTTGAAAGCGTCGGCCGATGCGAAAGGTCGTCACGGCTCTCAGCGTAGATCGCCGTTACGCTCCGATCGTGCCCGAGTTGCTCGCCCCCGGTGCCCCTGAACTTCGTCGTGTCACCGACCCCGAGTTCGCCTGGGAGTCGGTCGGGTCGGTGGTAGCAGTCGAGTTGGCAAATGAACGACGCCGCATGCGGGAGCTCATCGACTCCCGTCCCCGACCGCTGGACCGGTCGGAGCGGCCGGGCCACTTCACCGGCTCGGCGCTGGTCGTGCATGCCGACCTCGAACGCACACTCGTACTGTTCCACGCAAAGCTGAAGATCTGGGTGCAGCCGGGCGGTCATGCCGATGGTGATGCCAATCTGCCTGCTGTTGCGTTGCGCGAGGCCGAGGAAGAAACCGGAATCGAAGGGTTGTGTGTCTGGCCGGTTGCCGTCGATCTCGACATCCACCGCGTCGATCCGCCGGGCGAAGATGCCCACGAACACTTCGACGTTCGATTTGTGGTCCTTGCCCCCGAAGGGGCGGCGATCCACGCCAACCACGAGTCGGAGGCCTACCGGTGGGTTCGGCCCGAGGAGCTCGCCGGCCTCGGGGCCGATGTCGGTCTGCAGCGTTTGGCCAGGAACGGGTTGGCCATCGCACGGTCGATTCGAGCGTGATCGAACCGTGCGGATGATCTAGATGTCCCCGGGGATGACGCAGGCCTCCATGTCGTTGACGTTGGCGAGTCCGTCGATCCGGCGGCCGTACTGGAGGTCTTGCACCAAGAACGCAAGATCCTCGTCGGGAGTCTCGGCCGTGGCTGCCTCGAGTCGCTCGACATGCGTCCAACGGTCTGCGAGATACAGGTCGTGCCAATCCGCAAACCACTGACGCAGGATGGCTGCGTCGTCGAGGTCGGTGACGAGGTAGGCGATTGCTTCGAGATCGGCGACCATCGTTTCGACGATCTCGGTGCCTCGGCGGACGACGGCGGCCCGCTCGGCAACGTCGGGAGTCTGGCGGCCACTGGGTAGGGCGAGAATCTCCTCGTGGGCAGCGGCACAAATCGGGTTTGCAGCTTCCGGGAAGGCTCGTTGGGCAAACCGATCGACGTTCTCGCGGGGTGCGAAGAACCAGATCCAGGCCCACATGGTCATGAGTGCAACGATCACAACGATCACGGCGACTCGCCCGATCCGCGACTGCCCGTCCGACGCGTATCCCGGAGACGGAGGATGGTTCCCGTCTGGGCTCACCCGCCTGTGTCTCCGCTGTCGGGGTCGGGCTCGATCCGCAGCGTGACCCGCTCCACTTCGTCGCGCGCGGTTCCGGCCTCCGGACTCTGGGCCCAGACCGTGCCGGGTACCGGTTCGTCGGCATCGGGATTCGACTCGTACACGATCTCGACGACGAACTCGGCATCCTCGAGGACTCGTACGGCCGTTGCCTCATCGAGTCCGATCAGTGAAGGAACCGGCGGCAGGATGGGCTCGACTGCGACCTCGACGGTGATCACCGAACCTCCGGGTACGACCTGGCCCGGTTGTGGGATCTGGTTGAAGACCTTCCCGATCTCGAAGTCTCGGGTTTGGACGAACACCTGCCGGATGACCCAGTAGTTCGGCTCGTCCTGGAGTGCCATCACGACGTCTTCGGTCATCTCTTGCCCGATGAGGTTCGGCACCTCCGCCTCCTCCGGGATGTCGGGAAGGGTGGTGGTGGTAGATGACACCGGTGGGCTGGGAAAGTCGAGCACGTCCAAGCCCCGATGGGCATCGCTCATGATCTCGTGCCAGATCAATGCGGGGAAGGTCCCGCCTTGGACCTTCTCGCCACCGAACTGGGTTTCCATCGGGATCTGTTCGTCAGGAAAACCGACCCAGACTGCGGCAGCCCGCTGACGCGTGTAGCCGGCGAACGTTGCGTCGGCGTTGTTCTGAGCGGTGCCGGTCTTTCCTGCCGAAGGTCGATCCTCGAGCGCAGCACGCCAGCCGGTGCCCTGCATAACCGTGGAGAGCGCCCAGGTCAGTTGGTCGTTGACCGTCTTGTTCAGCACCGTTCGAGTGGAGGTTTCGGCGTACTGGTACAGCTGCGTGCCGTCCGGGCGTCCGATACGGGTGACCATCACCGGATCGACCCGAACGCCGTCACGAGCAAAGGTTGCATACACCGTGGAAAGCTCGACCATATTGGTGTTCTCGGTTCCGAGGATGGCGGCACAGACCGGCTGGAGACGGCCCTCGCCGATGCCGAGTTGCTCGGCCATGTCGACGAAGCGCGGCGGCCCGATGTCGACCATCAACTGCGCGAAGACCGTGTTGCGCGACCACTTCGTGGCGTCGGCGAGCGTACTGTCGCCGTCGGTGCCACCTCGGACCTTCCAGATCGGACCGCAAACCGGCTCGTTCTCGATCTCGATCGGCGAGGTCGCATCGTAGAATCGGGTGATCGGAATGCCGATCTGGAGCGCCGCCGCCAGACCGATCGGCTTCATCGCCGAGCCAGCCTGCCGACCGGACCCACTGGCAAGGTTGAACTTGGCATCGTTGTCTCCGGCGAAGAAGTCACGGCCACCGACCATGGCGAGGATGTGGCCGTCGTCGTCGTCGGTGACACCTTGGATCACGGCAGCAGCATCGGGGTTCAGCGAACCGTCCGCTGCCACCTGGGGCAGAACCCGTTCCACGGCTGCCTCGGCCTGGGCCTGGAGGGTGAGGTCGAGGGTCGTATGGATGTCGAGTCCGCCCTCGAACAGCAGCGTCGTTCGCTCAGCGCGGGTTGCTCCGAACGACTCGTTGTCGAGGAACCACTGTTTGACGTCGTCGACGAAGTGGGCGGCCGGATAGCGCTCCTCGAGGATCGGGACGTCCTCGATCAGGTCGATCGGTTGGAGCAGCGCCGTTTGGTACTCGTCTTCGGTGATGAAGTCGTTGGCGAACATCCGCAACAGCACGAGGTCGCGCCGGTCGCGCGCCGCCTCGGGATTGTTGAACGGGTTGAAGCGGCTCGGCGCCTGGATGAGGCCGGCGATGGTGGCCGCCTCGATCAGCGTGAGCTCGCTGACCTTCAGACAGGTGTCGTCGCCGGGGTCGGTCTGCCCCTGGCAGGCCGGAGGGCCGAAGTACGTGCGGGAGGCAGCCTCGACCCCGTACGCCTGCCGACCGAAGAACACCCAATTGAGATAGCGCTCCAGGATGAATTCTTTGGTGTAGCGCTGCTCGAAACGACGAGCCATGAAGATCTCTTCGATCTTGCGGGAACCGGTCTGTTCGGAGCGGTCGAGGAAGACGTTGCCCACGTACTGCTGGGTGATCGTGGAGCCGCCCTGGGAGATCCCGCCGGCGCTGACGTTCGATCGGGCAGCTCGCAGGATGGCCTTGAAGTCGACGCCGGAGTGGTCCCAGAAGCGTTCGTCCTCGATGGCCACAACGGCATTGATCAGCACCTCCGGCATCTGCTCGAAGCGGATGTTGGTGCGGTTCTGATCACCT
Organism: Acidimicrobiales bacterium; assembly: GCA_049437325.1. Lineage (GTDB taxonomy): Bacteria > Actinomycetota > Acidimicrobiia > Acidimicrobiales > Aldehydirespiratoraceae > UBA11606. Next base: position 2,425 of record JBMTIM010000021.1, on the reverse strand, counting down.
CGGAGTTCGGTGATCAGGATGCCGTTGCGGTCATAGACCCGCGACGATTGGGCGGTCTCGAGTGTGTTGACCGAGAAGTTCTCGCCGAAGAGCGCATCGAAGTCCTTCGTCTCGATGGAACAGCTCGCGGTGAAGAGGACCCCGGTGAGGGTGGCGAGAAGCAGGCGGCGGACACGACGCATGGTCGCTCATTCTGCTGCGAAAACGACGATGATCCTCGGCACCCCCGCGTATCGTTGACCGTATGTCCGGCAGCGCGATCATCGATGACCTGAAGGCCCGCGGCCTCGTCCACGACACAACCGACGAGGCAGCGCTGCGTACCCGCCTCGACGAGGGACCGATCACCCTTTATCACGGCATCGATCCCTCGGCGTCGAGCCTGCATCTCGGCAACCTCATCGGCATTCTCGTCCTGCGACGATTCCAGGACCATGGCCACCTGCCGATTGCCCTCGTCGGTGGATCGACCGGGATGGTGGGCGACCCGGGGGGCAGATCCGAGGAGCGCAACCTTCTCGACGCGGCCACGCTCGCAGGGAACGTGGACGGTATCCGCAGTCAGGTCGAGCGGCTTGTCGGTGTCTCCGCTGGCAAGGGTGTCCAACTCGTGAACAACTTCGACTGGACCAAGGACGTCGGCATCCTCGATTTTCTTCGCGACGTCGGCAAGCACGCCACCGTCAATCAGATGGTGGCGAAGGAATCGGTGCGGACGCGCATGAACAGTGAGCAGGGCATCTCGTTCACCGAATTCAGCTACATGCTCCTGCAGGCCTTCGATTTCTGGTGGCTCCACACACACATGGCATGCGACATGCAGATCGGCGGCTCGGATCAGTGGGGCAACATCACGGCGGGCATCGATCTGATTCGCCGTCGGGAGGCCACGGGTGCGTACGGCCTGTCGTGGCCGCTGATCACGAAGGCCGACGGAACGAAGTTCGGCAAGTCGGCGTCCGGTGCGCTGTGGCTCGACCCGGAGCAGACGATGCCCTACGAATTTCATCAGTACTTCTTGCGAAGCGACGACCGCGACGTCGAGCGGTTCCTGCTGCAACTGACATTGCTACCGGTCGAGCAGATCGCCGAGATCATGGCCGACCACAGGGGCGAACCGGAGGCTCGCCGGGCGCAGCAGGTCCTCGCTGATGTGGTCACCGGATTCGTGCACGGTGACGCTGCGGTTCGCCAGTCCAAGCTGGCAGCCGCAGCGCTGTTCGGTGGGGGAGCGCTCGACGCCGAGTCGCTCGAGGCGCTCAGGGGCATCGTTCCGGAGAGTGAGATCACCACCGACCTGCTCACCGGTGATGAACCCGTTGTCGAGGTGCTCGTTGCAAGTGGGGTTGCGTCGTCGAGGGGCGATGCTCGGCGAACCTTGCAGCAGGGAGGCATTCGGATCAACGGCGAGAAGGTCGAGGCCGCCGGTGCCACCGTCAGCCCTGTCGACGGTCGCTACGTGCTGCTCCAGAAGGGAAAGAAGCAGCGTCATCTCGTGGTGATCTCGGCCTGAGTCGGCGGTTGTCCCTGAGTCGGCGGTTGTCGACGAGGCGTTGACGCCGAGAGACACGGTCGTGTCGGCCCGCTTCGGGTGTGTTGCTGCGGTTCCCGTACGTCTGCCGACGATTTCCGCGGAATTCCGAAGAAATCTGAAGATCGGGGGTTGATCTTCCCTAGGTGGCCCGGTAGCGTAGCGCTTCGCCCCATGCGGCGGTCGATAGGCCGCTGAGCGGGGAGCAATTGGCACCTCCAGTCCGTTCGCGGACAGCGTGCCCGGCACACAGTGTCTCGAACACAGTGCTGGTTGCATCTTGAAAACGGAAGAGACGGACGCAAAAGCGAGTGCGGGAGATGTCATGCGTTTCGCGACGCAAGACAATCTTCTGTCAATTCAAATGCCGACCCACTCAACGGGGTCGGCGAGCCAGTCACCAGGCCTTCGGGTCGGGTGACGAACCGGCCATCAACACGGTGGTCGGGTGAAGCGGACTGTTGCAGCCAGCGACGGTCCCGCTCTACGTACGCAAGACCCCCCACGCGAATCCTTCGGGATTGGGGGCGACAGCAAACCGATCGTGGAAGCCCTTCGGGGCGACCAAGATCTCGACGGAGAGTTTGATCCTGGCTCAGGACGAACGCTGGCGGCGTGCCTAATACATGCAAGTCGAACGAGAACCTGGAGCTTGCTCCAGGGGACAGTGGCGAACGGGTGAGTAACACGTGAGAAACCTGCCCCAGAGACCGGGACAACCGTTGGAAACGACGGCTAATACCGGATGCCTTCACATGGTCGCATGGCCGAGTGAAGAAATGCTCTGGCGCTCTGGGAGGGTCTCGCGGCCTATCAGCTAGTTGGTGGGGTAATGGCCTACCAAGGCATCGACGGGTAGCTGGTCTGAGAGGACGATCAGCCACACTGGGACTG
>JBMTIM010000020.1:0-52093 GCA_049437325.1 Acidimicrobiales bacterium | reverse complement strand
TGCGATCGACGTGTTCGTGCATCATCACGACGTTGCGATCCCACTCGGCCGACCCGTACCGACCGACGATGCCCGCCTTCGGTGGATGGCCGACGGCATGGTCGGCGCGAACAAGATGATCGGTTCTGCGCAGCGCACGCGTGGGCTCCGACTGATCGCCACCGACATCGACTGGCACTACGGCACCGGTCCCGAGGTTCGTGGTCCGGTCGCGGCGCTGATGGTGGCGGCATCGGGCCGGTCGGCGCTCGACGACCAGCTCGACGGTGATGGTCTCGCCATCGTGCAGGGACGACGAAGGTGAGCCTGCTCGACGACCTGCGGGTTGTGGACATGACTGGTCATCTCGCCGAGGCCGCAGGGCGGGTCTTTGCCGATCTTGGGGCCGAGGTGATCAAGGTCGAACCGCCGGGCGGATGTGAGTCCCGATTCCGAGGAGCGACCGACGACGATGCCGTCACCTGGCACTGGCGGTACTGGGGGAGGGGGAAGCACAGTGTGGTGCTCGACCTCGATGCGACCGAGGACCGCGCCTGTTTCGATCGTCTGCTGGCCAGTGCCGACGTCCTTCTCGAGTCGGCCACCGCTGCCGAACGCCGGCGATGGGGGATCGCTACCGACGATGTGGCGCAGCGACACCCGTCGTTGGTGCACGTTTCGGTCACTCCGTTCGGTCTCACCGGACCGCGGGCTGATGCTCCCGCCACCGACATGACCTTGGCGGCCAGCGGTGGCTTTCTCAATCACCAGGGCGACAAGGACCGGCCCCCGGTGCCGATCGGGTTTCCCGAGACAGCGAACCATGGTGCGGTGCAGGCCGCCGCCGATGCCATCATCGCGATCTTCGAACGCGACCGATCCGGTCTCGGTCAGCACGTCGACACCTCGATGCAGGCAGCAGTGGTCGGGACGTTGCTGTGGACGTCGTCCTATGCGGTGATCGACAAGAACCCTGGTTTCACAGCTGACGATCGAGCCGAGGGGAGCACCGACCGAGGTGGTGAGGTCGTTCCGGGTGTTCGCAACCCGGTGGTCGAGCCGTGCGCCGACGGCTACTTCGTGGTCTCGTACGTGCTGGGAGCCCAGGGAAACAACGCCTTTGCAGCCTCGATGCGGTGGTGCGAAGAAGAAGGTGCACTCGACACCGACCTGTGCGGGCGAGACTGGGTCGACTGGATCGACGAGATGCACCGAGGCGATCTTCCGGTCGGCGATGGAGCCCGGGCGATGACCCAGCTCCTCGCCTTTCTCAAGACGAAAACGAAGGCGGAGCTGCACGCGCGATCGGTGCAGGACAAACTGCTGATTGCGCCGTGCAACGACGCCATGGACCTTCTTGCCGATCCGCAGCTCGGCGCCCGTGACTTCTGGGTCGATGTCGACGGGCTGCCGATGCCCGGTCCCTTCGCAATCCTCAGCAACACCCCCATCGTGTACGACCGAGGTGCACCCCGTCTCGGCGAACATCAGGCGCTGCTCGATGATCTCGCCCGTCGACCGGCTGCACCGAGACCGACGGCCGAACCGCGACAGCAGGCGTTCGTCGGACTCAAGGTTGCCGACCTGACGTGGATGGCGGCAGGTCCGCTGATCACTCGGGAGATGGCCAACCATGGTGCGACTGTCGTGCACGCCGAGACCATGACTCGCGTCGACACGATGCGTTGGCTCCCGCCGTATTTCAACGAGACGTTCACGCCCGAGACCGGCTTGCCCGCAGCGAACGCCAACCAGTCGAAACTCGGGCTTGCCTGCAACTTTGCGGTACCCGAAGCGAGAGCGATCGTCGATCGTCTGATCGATTGGGCCGATGTCGTGGTCGAGAACTTCCGGCCCGGGATAGCGGCACGAAGCGGATTCGGGTGGGAGTACGTCCACGATCGCAACCCGCATGCGTTGATGCTCTCGACCTCGATGCGGGGCCAGACCGGACCCGAGTCGACCTACGCCGGGTTCGGGCTGCAAGGTGCGGCGCTGGCGGGCTTCTGCGACATCACCGGGTGGGCCGACCGGGCCCCGATCGCTCCGTGGGGGGCATACACCGACTTCGTCTCGCCGCGCTACGCGCTTGCTGCACTGGCAGCGGCACTGCGCGAGCGGGAGCGCACCGGCGTGGGGCAATACATCGATGTCTCCCAGAACGAGTGCGGCGTGCATTTCCTCGGTCCGTTGATCGCCCGAACCGCAGCAACCGGCGAGACGCTTGTTCGGCCCGGAACCGGTTCGGAGGACGGGGCCCCAAGCGGTGTGTTTCGGGTGGGGACGACGCAGCGATTTCTGGTCGTCTCGGCAGTCACCGACAAGCACTGGATGGCCGTTCGCTCCGTGGTACCCGCCATGGATCGATTTGCGATGGTCGACACCGACCGCACTGCACGGTTGAACCACCGAGACGAGATCGAAGCGGTGTTCCTCGACTGGCTCGCCGAACACGACGTGTTCGCCGCGCAGGACGCGCTGCTGGAAGCCGGTTGTCCGGCGTCTGTGTCGATGCGAGCGACCGACCTCAACCGCGATCCACAGCTCGAGCATCGGTCGTTCTTCACCCCGCTCGACCACCCTGTCATCGATGCTCGGTTCGACGGCCCGGTGTCACACCTGTCGGCAACCCCGGCAGCGCCGTGGCGAGCCGGCCCGACGATCGGGCAGGACACCGAGTATGTACTCAGGGACCTGCTGGGCTTCACCGACGATGAGATCACCGGTCTGGCGATCGCCGCAGCGATCACCTGAACCACTCTGTCGGGCGTCGATACTGCCCATCCGGTGTTTCGCCAGTCTGGGCGCCAGACCGTCGATGTGACTAGGATTTGGCCTATTCGAGAGGAGTGATGTGCGTCGGCTCGTCCTTGTTGCAGTAGTGGTTTTTGCGTTGGTCCTTCCCGGTACGGCAGTTGCCGGACCGAAAGGAAAAGGCGGCGGCAGGGGAGGCGGCGGCGATGGCGGCGGCGGGGGTGGCACCGGCGGCACACCCACTGCGCTGGTGACCATGGGCGACAGCTACATCAGCGGCGAAGGCGGCCGTTGGTCGGGGAACTGGGCGTCGTCGTCAGGGAACCGAGGCGGAACCGATCGAGCGGCCTTCAAGCGGCGCGGCACCTGGTACTACGACGCCAGCCGGGTGTACGGAGCCACGACGACGGGTTGTCACCGCTCCGACGTGGCGCCGGCCGTGTCGACAAGCGTCGCTGTCGATGCGCGAATCAACCTGGCCTGCTCGGGTGCGGTGACCCAGAACATCCTCCGGGCCGTCAACGGCGGGGGTGGGCAGCACGGGGAGGCGCCGCAGGCCGACCAACTCGCCAACGTTGCGGCGACACATGATGTCGAAGTGATCGTCTTGTCGATCGGTGGCAATGATCTCGGCTTTGCCGACATCATTCTCGACTGCGCTCTCAGCTGGTACACGAGTCCGAGTTGGTGGAAGAACACGTGCAACGGTGAACAACAGGCCAATGTCGACAGCAGAATGCCTGCAGCCATGGCTGGCGTCGATGCAGCAATCGGTGAAATCCAGGCCGTGATGGCTGCCGCCGGCGACACCGACTACCGGTTGATTCTGCAGAGCTATCCATCTCCGATTCCCAACGGATCGGAGATTCGCTACAGCGAGTCGGGCTGGAGTCGGTGGGACACCGGAGGATGTCCGTTCTGGAATGTCGACGCCACATGGGCTCGCAGTTCGTTGGTGCCCCAGATCAGCAACAATCTCCAGGCGGTCGCGAATGCACGTGGTGTGGAGTTCCTCGATCTCCGCGATGCGCTCGACGGACGAGAGGTCTGCGCTACCTCGGCAGCACAGGGCAACGGTGCTGATGCCGAGTGGGCACGGTTCTTGGTGACCGGTATCACGCAGGGCGACGCGCAGGAATCGATGCATCCGAATGCTCTGGGTCAACGTGCCAACGGCACCTGTATCGATCTCGTTCTTGCAGCAGGGCCTGGCAACTATTCCTGCACCAACGTCGCCGGTTCCGGACCAGAAACGATGGTGCTCACCCCGACGTAAGCGTTCAGCGGATTGCTGTGTACCGAATACGGGTCAGCAGGCCAGATTCAACTGCGGCGAGCATTCGCAGTCGCTCTGCGAGACGCTGGTCGAACGACATGTCTCCCATTGCGCGTCGGAGTGCAGTCTCGTGTCGGTGGGTCGCCTCAATCCATCGAGCCTGAGCCTCACCGTATGCAGCGGTGTCATCACGTGCCTCAACGTGTTTGAACCCAGCGTTGGTAAGCAACTGCTCGTAGGTGGTTCTGATGGCCACTGCGAATGGCCCGGCCCGATGGGCTGCCCGGCGCCGACTCGGATCGAGTCCAGTTGACGGTGCAATGGTGTGAAAGGCCATTCGGCCTTTGGGCCGAAGAACACGGTGGCACGCTCTCAACACGGAGAACTTCTGGCGCACTCAACACAACACGTCCGCATGCACAACCGCATCGACGGATGCTGAAGTGAGCGGGATGGCGCCAGCATCGCCGATGATCGGCAACACCCGTTTGGTGCCGATGTCGGCGGATGCACGTTGTGTCAAGGTCGGCATGCTCTCCGACACTGGTTCGAGACTGATGACGGTGCAACCGTGTCGCTTGGCCAGGTAGAGACCTGGCCATCCGCATCCCGCACCGACATCGAGCAGGATGTTGTCGTGACGGAGGTCAAGCCAGTCTCCGATCTCATCAGCCTGCTCTCGGGTGGTGTAGCCGTTCGCCGAGTAGTCGGTACCGAGCGCTTCCAGTTCGACCGCGAGAAACGTCTCCGTACCGCTGAGCTCGTAACGAGTGCGGAACCGTTCGATCTCACGCATCTGCGCCGCTCCCAACGTCAGACGATGTCGGCCACTCGTGGCTCCGATTCCGAGCCATTGCGTGTGGCGGAGGGTGCCGATGAGCAGTCAACGCAGGTACCTCACGGTTTGACAGTCGTAATGGTGGTGCCGTCGCTGTCAGGGTCAGGATCGGTGTTGGCGCTGGAGTCGTAGGTCACACCGTTGCCGGCGATCGTGGCCACTGAGAACGTGACTGCCGAGACCTTCCGACTCAGATTTCCGCTCCCGAGCACACATCGCCCCGAGGCGTCGGTCGTACAGGAGACAGTTCCGGCGTCACCGGCGCTCCACTCGCCCGACACGGAGACCCCCACAACGGGACTCGAGGTGCTGTCGAGGACCGCAACCGTCACGGTTGCCGACCACTTCCCGCCGCGCCCTGCTGCTGTGGCCACGTCGAGATCACCGATATGGACCGCAACGTCAGCAACATTGTCCACCTCCACAGCGATGGATGCAGTGCGGGTCTGCCCGACGGTGTCAGTGGCGAGCGCAAGGATCGGCGTCTGGCCGTCTTCTGCTTGGGTCGAGTCCCACACAAACGAGTACGGAGCCTCGACATCGAGACCGAGCGACACGCCATCGGCAAAGAATTCGACGCTCGTGACGCCGTTGTCGTCAGAGGCGTTCGCTTCGATTGTCACGTCGCCACTCACGACCGAACCATCGGTCGGCGAGACGATGCTGACCGACGGGGCACTGTCGCCCGGGGTTGTCGGAAGGTTGGGTCGAAGCACGAACAGGCCCTGCTCGATCCCACTGACGATCACGATCCCCGAGTCGAAGAACGGATAGTTGCTCCACGCCCCGTTGAACTGGGCGGCGTCGTCGTCCGGGTAGATGTCGAAGAAGGCGACTTCGGCCAGCGAACCCTCGGCGATTCCGGCGAGATCGATCACACGCAACCCGGCCCGATAGTTCGCCTGGAAGCTGTAGCCGTTGTGGATGTACTGGTTGTGATCGATCGCAGCGGTCGTGCCGTCGAAGACGCTGCTCAATGCGGGTGCGTCGAGATCGGAAACGTCGAAGATCCGAGTCCGGGTGTTGTGCCGCTGGTAGTACTCGTCGAGTTCGTCATCGACCAAGAAGTAGACGTGGTCATCGGTGAGCCACCCTTGATGGGTGTAGTCCGCACCGGCATAGCCCGTCCTTGAGAGTTGGACCGGGTTGGACTTGTCGGTCACATCCACGATGGTGATGGTGTCCTCGTTGGAGGCAAGGCAGATTTCCCTGCCGCGATGCTCTGTGTCTGGCCCGTCGTAGATGACGCACTGGACATCGTGGGTGTACCCGTCGGCACCGAAACATCCGAGGCGGCGAGGGTTCGCCGGATTGGTGATGTCGACCATGTGCAGTCCACCATCACAACCGTTTCTGCCGGCTGCACCGACGATGTAGGCGACCCCAGAGTCCTCGTTGATGAAGATGTTGTGGGCGGACGACACCCGGTTGTAGTGCGCAGTCTCGGAGAAGGTGACGGGGTTCGTTCCATCGAGGCCGCGTAGTTGGGTCAGGTCGAAGACCTGCATTCCGTGCCTGCGAGCTTCGCTCACGATGAAGGCGTGGTTCGCAAAGGTTTTGATGTCGCGCCAATCAGAACCGAACGAGCCATGGGTCGGAAGTTCGCCGAGGTAGCGCGGATTGGACGGGTCGGTGACGTCGACGAAGGAGGTCCCGAACACGCGGCCGATCAGCGCGTACTCGTGACCGGTCACCGGGTCCGTCCAGCCCCAAATGTCGTTGAGCGCGCTCTGACCACTGGTACCACCGATCTCGGCGATCGGCAGGAACGCCTCGAGATCGATGTTGTCGCACGGGAACGTTTCGGCGGCCAAGCCGTCGATACAGGCTTGCCCCGAGGCTGATTCGAGTGGGTCGGCATGATGATGATCGTCGACGAAGGCACGCATCGCAGGGGTCGCATGGACCGGCATGGGTTTGTGGTTGCCGGGTCCCTCGGGATGTGAGAGGGCAGGCTGCGGAGCGATCAAACCCGCCAGGCTGATCGCCGCTGTCGCTACGAGAAGTCGCCGACGGCGAGAGGAGTGAGGGTGCCAACGCATTCCCAGAACCTAACCCGGCGTTCTGTGTGGGGCACGGCGCACCGCCTACGATCGGGACGTGGCTCGCAACGAAGCTCACGCCGATGATCATTCGGCCGGATTCGCCGCCGTCGATGCAGCGATCCGCCTGGCTGACCTGCAAACCGCGCTTCGGATGCTGGCCCTCCTCATCACGGTCGGAACAGTTCTTGGGGCCTTCGTTCTCGGATCGACCCTGCTGGGTGTCGATCAGTACCCGGGCCTGGTGTGGCCGGTCGTGCATTTCTCGGGGCTGGCGCTGTGCCAGCTCACCTGGTTCTGGGCACCGGATGAGGTTCGGCGTTGGTACGTCCTCGCCCTCATTGCGTTGACCCTGATGCAATACACCGTGGGGTACCTCTTTCTGGCCCCGCAAGAAGCACTCGTCGGTGTGCTGAACACCCTCCTCTTCCTCCCACTACTCCTTGCAGTTGTGGCCATGGCGGGGTTCTCTCGAGCTCGGGCGCTGCTGATCACGATTGCCGTGTGGACGGCAACCGTCTCGGTCATCGGTGCAAACCGAGCGGTTCTCGTCGAGGACGGGTTCGACTGGCGCTTCGGTCCGCTCATGGGCTTCGTGGTCCTGCTGTACGGGTACTACTTGGAGATCTGGATCGGCCACCGTCGCCAACTCGTCGCCGAGACGATGAGTCGCATCGAACTCGAGTCTGATCTGGCACTGAGTCGAAGGGCAGCGAAGACCGACCCGCTGACCGGGCTGATGAATCGTGGAGGCATCGACGAGGTGTTCGAGATGTTGGACCGCTCGAATCAGGTGTTTTCGTTGCTGATGATCGACGTCGACCATTTCAAACGGGTCAACGACACCCTCGGCCACGACGCCGGCGATGCGGTGCTCGCCGATGTTGCCCGGGTGCTTGCTGCGAATCTGCGGGGCGAGGACCTCGTGTGTCGATGGGGTGGTGAGGAGTTCGTCGGTGTGGTGTTCTCCAACGATCCTGTCGTCGTGCTTGCAGCGGCGGAACGGATCCGTTCAGCCGTCTCGTCACAGGTGGAGTGCGGTGAGTTTCCGGTGACGGTCAGTATCGGTGTCGCCCACTGTGATGGAAGAACGCCAGTGGAGCGGTTGCTGAAGGTGGCCGACGTTGCCCTTCTGCAGGCGAAGCGTTCAGGACGCGATCTCGTGGTGACCGGCTCGACCTGATCTGACGCGCTGCGACTACGTCGCAGGCGCTCGTCGACGACCACGAGTGCGGAGTCCACAGTTGGTCGAGGACGAGCGTCCCGGCCCGAGCATCAGAGGGCGACTGACCGACAATCGATGAGAGGGCAACATGGACCCAACGGAGTTCTTGCGAGGCGTCAGTGCGTTGCTGACACCGTTGGTCGAGGGAACCGATCCTGCGCAGTTGGCCGGAGACACACCGTGTGACGATTTCAGTGTCGGCGATCTCATCGGCCACATCACCCTCGGCCGTTTCATGTTCGGAGCTGGCGTGGCCGGCGACAGTGAGCGCCAACAGGAACTTGTGACGACCATGCCTGCCCGACGCAGGGACGTGCTCGGGGACGACCATTGCGACACGTATCGACGAGCCTCGGCGGCCCTCGAGTGGGCTGTGAAAGGTGTTGCAGACGTGACCGAGATGGTCAGCCTTGCGTTCGGTGAGATGCCGGCGGGAGACGCACTGCGGATGCTCGCTGCCGACAAGTACGTCCACTGCTGGGATCTGGCTTGCGCAACAGGACAGGACTTCGTCCCCGCACCGCACCTGACCGACGAAGCCGTCTCCTTCTTCCGCTCCGTCATCACCGATGATTTTCGAGGCCGTGGCGCGTTCGGGCCAGAGATCGAGGTGTCTGCTGATGCGTCGAGCTTCGAGCACCTGCTGGGATTCTGCGGACGCACCCCCTGAGGTGACTGCCCGTCGGTGATATCCGACCGTCTCTGTGACAGCATGTCGGACCGTGGACAAGCAAAAAAGGACTCTTCTGATCGTTGCCGTCGTGGTGTTGGCGGTGGCCGGTGTGATCGCCGTGCGGGCGTTTCGCACGACCACGACGGAAATCGAAGCGGTCGACGCGGTCGATCGACTCGAACAAGCACTCGACGAAGATGAGCAGGGAGACTCCTCGTCGTCTGCCGATGAGAGCCAGCCGGCTGATGAGGCGGATGAAGCAGCCGACGGATCGGATGATGATCCAGCTACCGACGACGCCGAGGCGAGCGATGATCCCGCCGAGCCGGACGAAGCCGAATCATCCGAGCCGGAACCAACGGTGGCCAGTGGACCGGTTCGGCTCCCCGACGTCGGGGTCTACCCGATCAGCGTCACGGGTGGAGAGCAGCTCGATCTCGCCACCGGCGCAGCACGGGAGTACCCGCCTGACGGATTCATCACGGTGACACCGAGTGCATGTGGTGTCGAGATCCGCACCGACTTCGTCCAGGAGCGATGGCAGAGCTTGGAGTGGTGCGAAACCGACACGGGACTGGAACTCGGCGAGGAGCAGATCTTCCATCAGTTCTTCGGTCTCGACGACCTCGTCGTACGGTCGTGTACCGACAGTCCGCTCTCGGTCGATGCCACGTCATGGACCTGCCAGAGCACTGATTCGGTTGCTGAACGGGCCGTGACGGCAACGCTGACCACTGCTGACGTGGCCGGCGAGGAGCGGTCGGTGCTCGTCGTGGTGACGTCGTTGGTACTCGGGGATCACCCCGACAATGTCGAGACGATCGAGCTGTGGGTCGACGTCGAAACCGGCCTGCCCGTGCGCGAAACCCGCACCTACGACTTCACGCTCGTGACGCCGCTCGGCGACGCCGGTTACACCGAAGCGTACGAATGGTCGGTGACCTCGCTCGTTCCGCTCGGCTGAGGGAACCGGGAGCCAAAACGACACCGGACCGGGATGGCTGCTGGTGCAGCAGCGGCTCCCGGTCCGGAAATCGATGTTCTGGGTGTATCAGGCGTTGCTGCGGGCCTTGGCGATGCCGAGGACCATCAAGCCGTACAGTCCCTTCGCGGTGATGTCGGCGAGGGTGTAGCCGACCTGCCGGAGTGTTTCGAGCGCACCGGAGGTGTCGTCGAAGACGGGGAAGAGATAGGCGATTGGGTACACGAGCCAGGTGATGAGGAGCACCATGGTTGCGTTCTTGATCGCAGCGGCAACGGCAGGCGTTTCGCGAGCGGCCGCAGCCTGGAGCTGCCCGTTGAGCGTCCACAGGATGTAGACGAACGGGATCATTGCGAGCACCCAGAAGAGCCACTTGGTGCCGGCGCTCTCTGCGACCTCACCCGGGTAACCGAGTGCGATCATGAGGACCGTCGCCGGGACAAGCGTCTTCATGAGAGCCTTGCGCTGGTCCGCAGCAACACCGAGGACGATCAGTAGTTCGATGACGAGCAGCGGCACCGTGATCAACCAGTCGGCGTACCGGTAGCCCTCGTTCATCTGGCCATGGGCGAATCCGTCCCAGATCCGGTAGTAGTGGTAGCCAGCGATACCGACCACGACGGCCGAGGCCGCGATCGCAGGGCGGTACTCCTTGTTGACGGCACTCATCTGCGTCAGGAAGTAGACGAAAGCGCCCAGCATCACTGCCGTTCCGAACGACAGTGCGTTGTAGACGAGCGTGTACTGATCTTCGCTCAGTAGTTCAATTGGGTTCATAAGTCCTCACATCTCTTACACCGACATTTGAGCCGGATTGTCAGAGAATAGTCAGTACGGAGGCTGCAGTGCGAGATGACGCTGGCGAGTCGCCGTCATCACAGGAACCGTCACCGAACCACACCGGCCGCAGGGAACGCGAGCACAGCGCGCACGAATACCGCGTGCAGTCGGCTCCGTCTGGGCGCCGTTCGCTTGCGGCACGAGCCTGCCTCTTGGTCGGGACGGCGGGATTTGAACCCACGACCCCCTGCTCCCAAAGCAGGTGCGCTACCGAGCTGCGCCACGTCCCGTGAGACCCGAAGGCTAGCGAGGTGTGGGCCCAGACTGGTCTCTGGACGCCCGCTCCGACACACTTGGGCCGATGGTGGCCAGCGAGCAGAACCCGACGATCGAGGACGTTGCCCGAGCAGCCGGGGTGTCGGTGGCAACTGTGAGCCGAGCACTGCGAGGCCTCGACCATGTCGCAACCAGCACGCGGCACAAGGTCGAGGTTGCTGCGGAAGAACTCGGCTACCGGGCGCATCCGGCCGCCGCGAAACTCGCCGCGGGCAACTCCCACACGATCTGTGTGGCAGTGGCCAACATTGCGGGCTGGTTCTGTGCTCAGGTCGTCGGTGGGATCGAGGCCGTCCTGTCGGAGGCGGGCTATGAGGTCTTGGTCGTCGGTGTCGCCGGCCCCGATGCTCGCCGCCGTTTCATCGCCGACATCGATCGGATGCATCGACGCGTCGACGGGCTGATCCTGGTCGACATTCGACTCGAGGCCGACGAAGCAGAGCGCCTGCGGAGTTCGTCGTTGCGGGTGGTCACCATCGGCAGCAGTTACCCGGGCCTGTCGTCGGTTCGGCCCGACGACATCTCGGCGGCGCGGCTGGCGGTCGATCATCTGCTCGACCTTGGGCATCGCCGGATCGGGCTGATCGAGGGGATGCGGGATGATCCGATGCAAACCGAGGTGTCGTGGCGTCGTCGGGAGGGTTACATCCAAAGCCTGACGAGGCGCGGCATCGTTGTCGATCCAAACCTTCTCGAAACCGGCGACTTCTCGGTGGTCGGCGCGCAAGAGGCGACGCATCGACTCCTCGGCAGCAGCGAACCTCCGACTGCGATCTTCGCGATCTCCGACGAGATGGCGATGGGTGCTCGTGGGGTGGCGGTGGAGCGGGGACTGGCCGTGCCCGCCGACCTGTCGATCATCGGTATCGACGACCATCCGCTGTCGAACACCGTGGCCCTCACGACCGTGCGTCAGGACCCTCCGGCCAGCGGTGCGCGGGCTGCACGGTGGATTGTGGAAGACCTTCGGAACGACCGGTGCGTCCTGTACACCCATGAGGTGGTCACGGAGTTGATCGTACGGGCCACGACCGCACCGCCGAAGCTCTAGCGAAGGAACTCCGAGAGTGCGACCGGACGGTGCTCGTCGATCGAACGGTGCGCAGCTGCGCCGATCGCCACCGAGACGAGCCCGTCGTACAGGCTGATTTCGGGCTTCGTTTCACCGAGGATTGCTTCCTTGAAGCGAAGGTGCTCGACGTAAGACGATCCGCTGTGATGGCCCTGATAGGGGATCGACGTATCGGCCACGGCGTGTTCCTCGACGCCGCCGATCCAGTGTTCGCCGCGACGACCGATGCGGATCACGTCGTCGGGGATCAGGGCCTCGACCTTGCCCTGCGCACCGACGACGGACAACTCCTCTTGATTGTGGGTCGCCTCGGCGAACATGCAGAGGTCGAGGAGACCACGGCCGCCGTCGTCGAAGTCGACGATCACGAACGCATTGTCGAGGATGTCGGGGGTGCGACCGTCGTATGACTCGTCGAGATGATTGACGTCTTGTGCGCCGCTGGCGTAAACGCTGACGGGGGTGCCAGGCATGATCCGCACCATCAGGTCGAAGAAGTGGCAACACTTCTCCACGAGGGTGCCCCCGGTGTTCTCCGAGAAACGGTTCCAGTCTCCGACCTTCTCGAGGAACGGGAACCGGTGTTCGCGAATTGCCACCATTCGCGGGGTACCGACTGCGCCGGCATCGATCTCCTCGATCAGTCGGGCGATGGGTGGCATGTAGCGGTACTCGAGCCCGACCCACGTGATGGCATCGCGACCCTCGGCGAGATCGAGCACCTCGTAACAGTGCTCGACGGTCGTGCACAACGGTTTCTCGACGAGGATGTGCAGGTCGGTGGCGAGCAGGTCGCGCAGGACATCGACGTGGGTCATGTTCGGCGACGCAACGACCACGGCATCACACATGCCATCGTCGATCAGTGCCTGGTGATTGGTGTAGTGCGCGGCTCCAGGAACGACTGCGCCGGCGAACTCGCGGCTGGCGGGATTGGGATCGGCGATCGCCGTGACCTCGACGCCCTCGATGTGGCGCAGATTCTCGATGTGCTCGACGCCCATCATGCCGCTGCCGACAATTCCGTATCGCAGGCTCGTCATAGTGCTGCTCTCCACGATCGGGGCCATGTAAGCGCTTTCAGTGTGGCGATAGCATACGACCATGAGCGACTCCCTCGTACGTGCCGGAGCGCGCGCCATGCCCGCCGGCCTCGATGCCATCGGCCCTCTCGGGTTTGGGTGCTGGCGACTCACCACCGAGCAGACATCTCATGCCCAGGCGTTGATCGAGACGGCACTCGATCTCGGCATGAACCTGATCGATACCGCCGATGTGTACGGCCTCGATTACGGCGGCTCCGGTTTCGGCGGCAACGAGGAGGTACTGGGCAAGGTCCTGGCAGCCGCTCCTCACCTTCGCGACCGAATGGTGCTGGCCACCAAAGGTGGGATCATGCCGCCGATCCCGTACGACTCGAGCGACGGCTACCTTCGCTCCGCCGTCGATGCGAGCTTGCAGCGACTCGGCGTCGACGTGATCGATCTCTATCAGATCCACCGGCCTGACCTGTTCGCTCACCCCCGGCAGGTGGCCGACACGCTCGGCTCGCTCGTCTCGGAGGGAAAAATCCGGGCTGTGGGGATCTCCAATCACACCCCGGCGCAGCACGATGCATTCATCGCTCACCTCGATGTGCCGCTTGCCACGAGTCAACCGGAATATTCGCCGGCCTTCCTCGGTCCGATGCGTGACGGAACCTTCGACCGCTGCATGCGCGATGGTGTGGTGCCGTTGGCGTGGAGCCCACTCGGTGGCGGGCGATTGATGTCCGGTGACGGCGTACCGCCTGCGTTGATTGCAACGCTCGATGAGTTGGCCGGACGAGAAACCGTCGACCGTGCCACCATCTGCTACGCCTTCGTGCTCGCCCATCCGTCGGCGCCGGTGGCGTTGCTGGGAACCCAGAACCCTGACCGCCTCCGCTCAGCAGTCGCCGCACTCGACGTCCGCCTCGACCGTGTCGACGTGTACCGGATCGTGCAGGACAGCGAAGGGGTAGCGCTGCCGTGACTTCGCCTGTCGAGATCTCGTGGTTCGGTGCACTGTGCGATGACGACTACGAGTTTCTCGGTGTCCCCGACCCGTCCCTCGTGAGTTCGTGGGACCACTGCCGAGACATCGTCCAGACTGCTGATCGCAACGGATTCGACAACGTCTTGTTGCCGTCGGGCTACCAGCTCGGCATTGATTCCACGGCGTTCGCATCGGCGATCGCCACCCACACAGAGCAGATCCACCTGCTGCTCGCCGTTCGCATCGGCGAGATGTGGCTGCCACAGCTTGCGCGTCAACTCGCCACCATCGACCAACTGGCCGGTGGTCGGCTCACGATCAACATCATCAGTTCCGACATGCCGGGCCAAACGCTCGACTCCGAGCCTCGCTATCGCCGCACCGTCGAATACATGCACGGCTTGCGGGCGCTTCTCGACGGTGAACGGCTGGAGATCAGCGGCGAGTTCGCCAATTTCGACCTCGATCCGCCGCGCATCGCCACCGTCGACCCGGGTTGTCCTCCCATGTATTTCGGGGGATTCTCCGACGCGGCCAAGGAGTGCGCCGCCGAAGCCGCCGACGTGTTCCTCACGTGGCCCGACACGGTGGCATCGGTGGCCGAGACGATCACGGACATGCGGACGCGAGCTGACCGCTTCGGCCGCACACTTCGCTACGGCTTGCGCGCCCATATGGTCGTGCGCGAAACCGAGACCGAAGCGCGTGCGGCTGCCGATCGGCTGATCTCGCGGCTCGATGCCGAGACGGGTGCTGCGATCAAGGGCCGGTCGCTCGACACGCAATCGGTCGGTGTGTCACGCCAAAACGAGCTCCGTGCCGGTGCCGACGACGACGGATACGCCGAAGCCAATCTGTGGACCGGTGTCGGCCGTGCTCGGTCCGGGGCAGGTGCAGCAATTGTGGGTGATCCCGATCAGGTCGTGGCCAAGCTGCGGGCCTATCAGGAGGTTGGCGTGGACGCCTTCATCCTGAGTGGCTACACCCATATCGCCGAGTGCGATCTCGTGGCCGAGCATGTGTTGCCCAACATCGAGCACGCAGCATTGCGGCCGAGGTGGCGCTGAGTTCTGCGAGGGTGATCGGTGCGACAGTGCCGGCGCAGCGTCAGCGGGCTCGAGGCATGCCGAGATGACCTTCTGCGACGACGTTGCGGTTGATTTCGCTCGTTCCGCCATAGATCGTGGTGACGGGCGAATGGCGAAGGTTCTCCTCGATGCGGCCCCCGAGGTGGGCATCGGCTGATTCGTGGGTGAGCAGGCCCTCAGCGCCCATCATGTCGTGGAAGTCGCGACAGTGCCGCTTGTAGCTCTCGCTCGCAAACAGTTTGGTCATCGAACCTTCCACACCGAACATCACTCCCTCGTTGGCGAGGTCGGCGCAGTGGTAGGCGAACCCTCGGCAGACCTCGACGTCGATGAGGGCCCGTACGAGTTTCTCTCGCACCGTTGGGTCCTCGATCGGTGTGGTTCCATCGGGGCGGGTGTGGGTTTGCGCCCAGTCGAGCGCAGCGTCGATCACCGGAGGGGACGGGAACTGGCCTCCGGCGATGCCACGCTCGTACTTGAGCGCGGTCTTCATGACAGACCATCCGCCGTGCACGTCCCCGACCCGCCAGGCGTCGTCCAGTCGGACATCGTCGTAGAAGGTGGCGTTCGAGCGCTCGATCGCCATGGTCGGGACCGGTTGGATCTCGATGCCCGGTGTATCGAGTGGCACCAGGAAGAACGTCAGGCCCTTGTGTTTCGGAACGTCGGGATCGGTACGGGTCAGCAAAAGGACGTAGTCGGCGATGTGCGCCATCGTCGTCCACATCTTCGCGCCGTTGATCACCCAGTCGTCACCGTCCTGTTCGGCTTTGGTCTTGGCGCCGGCTACATCGCTGCCGAACTCCGGCTCGGAGTAGCCGAAGCAGGCAAGGGAACTGCCGTCGAGCAGACGGGGAACGACGTGCTGGGTGAGATGGTCGTTGCCGTGTTCGAGCAGGATGGCAGCAACGATGACGGTGACTCCCATCGCATCGATCGGGGCTCGGGCGAGCTGCATCTCTTCGTTCAAGATCACCGACTCCAGCGGGCTGCGGCCGCCCCCACCGAGTGCAGCAGGGACCGGTCCAGCAAGCCAGCCTCTGTCGGCCATGGCTCGATGCAGCCCAGGGATGTGCATGGTTCCGTCGTGTGTGGCCTCGATCAGTTCTTCGGTGAGGTGGGTGGCGAGAAAATCCCGCACCTCCTCGCGGAACGCCTCGGCCTCAGGTGGGAAGGAAAAGTCCATCAGGCCGCCCTCCCGCCATCGATTGGTCCGAACTCGGCATCGGCGAGTCGGGCGTACTCGAGGCTGGGGTCGCCGAGTTGCAGGATCCAGGCCGTCGCCCTGCGATGGTAGAGCTGCACGTCGTACTCCTCGGAGAAGCCGTAGCCGCCGTGGTACTGCATCGAGCGATCGGTCGCGAAGCGGGCTGCTTCCGCAGCGAACAGCAGTGCCATCCCCGCCAGTCTGGATGCGTCGGGTTGTCGGGTCTCGAGCGCCCACGCGGCGCGGTGGGCGAGGAGGTGGGCGCCTTCCACGCGGGTCGAGGCATCGGCGTATCCCTGCTGCAGGGCCTGGAAGGTGCCGATCGGCACCCCGAACTGAATCCGCTCCCGGGAGTACTCGACACCCATTTCGATCACCCGACGGCCGAGGCCCACGTAGGCCGCTGCGGTCAGGGCACGCCATTCGTCGACGGCATGGCTCCAGGCGCCATGGTCGACCGAGATGAGGTTGTCCGGAAGCCGACGATGGGCGAGAGGGAGACCCCCGGTGTTCGGCAGCGCGTCGCCCGGTGGCGTCGAATGGTCCAAGACGATGCCGTCGTCGACATGGCCGAGCACGACGTCGGCCACCGCTCCGGCCGGGACGAACCGAAGGATCCCGTCGACCGGGGGTCGAAGGGCCATGGTGGCCACGGACCCCCCGTTTGCCAACTCGCCGACCAGTTCGTCGTATCCGCCGATCGCGGCGAGAAGACGGGCGGCGACAGCGTGCTCGACGAGAGGTACCGGGGCGAGGTGGGCCCCGTACACATCGGCGACCACGGCAAGGTCGCACAGGGTGGCATCACCTCCACCGACGGAGCCCGGAAGCGCCATCCCGGGGCCACCCATCGTTGCCAACCCATTCCAGAGGTCGGCGGAAAAGCCACCGGCGCGCTCGGCTTCGCGAACCACAGTGGACGGCGATTCATTCGCGAAGAAGGTGCGGAACGCGTCCTGGACGGCGAGCTCGTCCTCGGTGAATCGGGTCTGC
Source organism: Acidimicrobiales bacterium (assembly GCA_049437325.1). Lineage (GTDB taxonomy): Bacteria > Actinomycetota > Acidimicrobiia > Acidimicrobiales > Aldehydirespiratoraceae > UBA11606. The sequence goes on along the minus strand of JBMTIM010000020.1, from coordinate 34,832 downwards.
ATGGTTCCATCCTGACCCGTCGAGGGACTGACGAGAAACTCCGCCGCCGGATCGGTCGACGGCAGAGTGAGTACGATGCTCACGGAATCCGACGGAGGCTCCCATGCGTCTGCAACTCGCGCTCGATGTGAGCGACATCGATGCGGCAGTCGAGTTCTACTCGAAGCTCTTCGACACCGAGCCGGCCAAGCGAAAGCCCGGCTACGCGAACTTCGCCATCGAGAACCCTCCCCTGAAGCTCGTGCTCTTCGAGAACGCCGCCAACGCCGGCGGCATCAACCACCTCGGGGTCGAGACCGAGACGTCCGAGCAGGTCGAGGCAGCAGAGGCTCGACTGGACAGTTCCGGTCTCGCCACGACAGGGGTCGCCGACACCGTGTGCTGCTACGCGGGCAAGACCGAGACATGGGTCGTTGGGCCCGACCAGGAGCGCTGGGAGTGGTACGTCAAGACCTCCGACGAAGCCGACTTCGGCACCGATTCGATCGCAGCGTTGATCAGCGTGACCGGGGTCGATGGTGGAGGAGATGCAGCTGGCGCCTGCTGCTCGTGAGTCGGGTGGTGCTCGACGGCTAGCGGGGGATGTCCCGCCATGGTCGATCCGTTGCGAATCCTGGCTCTCGCGGAAGGCCCAGCGCCCGTTCTCCAAGGTTGTTTCGCAGAACCTCGTTGGTTCCTCCACCGATCGAAATCGAGAAGCGGCCGAACAACTCGGCCTGTGACCAGCGGGTCTGCGAAGCCTCACCGCATGCGGCCGCGGGCCCCTGGAGCTTCATGGCGAGGTTGCCGGTACGCACCCTGGTCTGGGCGGTCATCAGTTTGATGAGGCCGGGATCGATGGATGGCATGTCGCCTCGGCGAATCGCCTGCTGCACCTGCTCTCCCATCCATCCGGCGATGCGCTCGCGGCTGATGATGGCGGCGAGTTCCTGGCGAATCCTGGCGTCGGTGGACTGGCCGGTGTGTTCGGCCAGTGTGCGGAGGTTCTCGCTCGCCGGTGCCTTCGGGCCTCCGCCGATGAAGGCAGCTTCGTTGGCGAGCACTGTGCGGGCGACCGCCCAACCGCCATCGATCTCGCCGACAACGTTTGCGACCGGGATGCGAACGTCGCTCAAAAAGACTTCGTTGAAGTGCGCCGAACGGTTGATCTGGACGAGCGGCCGGACCTCGATCCCGGGCGTTGTCATGTCGACGAGCAAGAACGTGATTCCCCGGTGCTTCGGTGCGTCCGGGTTGGTACGAACCAGGAGAAATGCCCAGTCGGCGTGTTGGGCTGCGCTGTTCCATACCTTCTGGCCGTTGACGACGAACTCGTCGCCATCGCGATGTGCCCGCGTCGCAAGCGAGGCAAGATCACTGCCAGCTCCCGGCTCGCTGAAGAGTTGGCAGAACGTCAACTCGGCGCTCAGCAGCTTCGGAAGAAACATGCGTTTCTGGGTGTCGGTTCCGTGGCGAAGGAGGGCCGGCCCGAGCATGGCGGTGCTCGCTCCGACGAACCCGGTCCCTTCCTCGTAGTCGCGCGCGATGTCGCGCTCGATGCGACTCATCGAGGCTGCACCGCCGCCACCGCCGAACTCCGACGGCCACGCAATACCCATGAGGCCCGCTTCGTAGAGGCGCCGCTGCCAGCTTCGGCAGGCCTCGAAGTGGGCAGCGGCATCACCGGGATCGATTTGGACACCGACCGCCCACGGGTCGGCGGTGCTGCGTCGGGTCGCGTGTGCCTCGTACCAGGTACGGACCTGCGTCCGGAAGTCGTCAGCACGTTCATCCATCGCTGGGGACTGTACCGGCGCCACCGGCGCCGCCTTGGTTCGGCTCTCGGGCTGCAGCGGTTCGAGATCTTCGACGCGCGCTGTGGAGGGTGGCTGGGATCGCACCGATTGTTTTTGGCACACTGGCGCCATGCCTGAGGCCTACATCATCGACGCAGTTCGCACCCCCACCGGGAAGCGAGGAGGTGGGTTGGCCCATGTCCACCCAGCCGACCTTGGGGCTGCGAGCATCTCTGCGCTCCTCGATCGCACCGGGGTCGACCCGGAGGCAGTCGAGGACGTGATCTTCGGCAATGTTGACTCGGTCGGCGGGCAGGCCGGTGACATCGCCCGAACGTGTTGGCTGGCTGCGGGCCTGCCGCAGCACGTCCCTGGAACCACTGTCGATCGTCAATGCGGCTCTGGGCAGCAGGCCATTTCGTTTGCAGCGATGGGCATCATGGCGGGTGTTCACGACCTCGTTGTCGCCGGCGGTGTGCAGCAGATGTCGCAGATCCCGATCTCGTCCGCGATGACCCTTGCCGCCGAACTTGGATTCGATGATCCTTTCAGCGGCTCGGAGGGGTGGATCGACCGGTACGGGACGCAAGAGGTTTCGCAGTTCCGAGGGGCAGAACTCATCGCCGAGAAGTGGGACATCAGTCGCGACGACATGGAGGCGTTCGCGTTCGCAAGTCACGAACGAGCGATTCGGGCGATCGACGAAGGCCGCTTCGACAACGAGATCGTTGCAGTGGGGGAGTGCTCGATGGACGAAGGCCCTCGCCGTGGCGGTTCGATCGAGAAGATGCAACAACTCCCAACCCTGATCGAGGGGGGACGCATCACAGCCGCCGTCGCGAGTCAGATCAGTGATGCGTCGGTCAGCGTGCTGCTGGCAAGTGAGCAGGCCGTCGAGCAGCACGGGCTCGTGCCCCGAGCGCGGATCCACCATATGAGCGTGCGCGGTGACGATCCGATCTACATGCTCACCGGCCCGATCCCGGCAACTGCCTACGCGCTCGAAAAGACGGGCATGACCATCGACGACATCGACCTTTTCGAGTGCAACGAGGCGTTCGCCAGCGTTCCGCTCGCCTGGATGATCGAGCACGACGTCCCACACGAAAAGGTCAACGTCAACGGTGGCGCCATCGCCCTAGGTCATCCCCTCGGAGCGACCGGCGCAAAGCTGATGACAACCTTGCTCAACGAACTCGAGCGCACGGGAGGCCGATTCGGCCTGCAGACGATGTGCGAGGGCGGCGGGCAGGCCAACGTCACCATCATCGAACGTCTCTGATCGCGTCGCTGTCCGATGGTCCAGCTTGCAGCAGGAAAGGTCGTGTTCGTCACCGGGGGGGCGAGCGGGATCGGGCGAGCTGCTGCGACCGAGTTCGCAGCGGAAGGTGCATCACACGTGGTTGTCGCCGACATCGACATCGCGGGAGCAGAAGCCACCGTCGGCGCGCTGGCCGGTCCGGGCTCGTCGGTTCGACTCGACGTCACCGACGACGATGCAGTTGCTCGCACGCTCGATCGGATTGTGGCCGATCATGGCGGCATCGACGTCGCCTTCAACAACGCCGGTATCAACGACGTCCCCCACGCGTTCCACGACCTTCCGATCGAGCGTTGGGATCGAATGATCGAGGTGAATCTCGCCAGCGTGTATTCGTGCATGCGTCACGAACTCCGCCACATGGCTGGAGCTGGTCGAGGTGCAATCGTCAACACGTCATCGGGCGCTGGGGTGGTTGCTGCCCCGGGCCTGCCGCACTACACGGCAGCGAAACACGGCGTGATCGGCCTCACGAAAGCAGCGGCGCAGGAGTACGCCCGGCAGGGGATTCGCGTCAACGCCGTGCTCCCTGGATCAACCGACACGACCATGCTGCGGAATTTCATCGCAGGTGATGAAGGAATGGCGAAGATCATTGCCAACTCGAACATCCACGGAGAGCTCCTCCGTCCCGAAGCCGTTGCTGCGGCGGTGGTGTGGCTCGCCTCCGATCATGCCGGGATGGTCAACGGGCAGTCGCTCGTAGTCGACGGCGGGGGCCTCGTACGCTGAGCGCTCGAGTCGCTGCAGCCCGGACCGACGAGAACAGGGGGGATCCCGATGGACGCTGAAGCGCTCGAGCCGCTCGATCCCGAGTCCCAAGCCAGCTTCGACGCAAAGGTCAGCGAGATCGCGCAGCAAGAGATGTCCCGGCGAGCTGCGCGGGAGATGTGGCATGCGCACCACTGGCCTGAGGAGTACGACCGCTGCGTCACCATCGCCGGTCGCCACGTCTGTCGTCGGTGCCTGATCCTCTACCCGGCTGCCCTCACCGTGGCCGTGCTCTCGCTCGCCGGGATCACGCTGTGGCCGCGCACACTCGATCTTTGGTTCATCTGGGGTCTCTGCATCCCCGCCACCGGAGACTTTGTGCTCGAACAACTTGGAGTCATCCGGCACTCGCCCCGTCGGCAGGTCGCGACGACAGCGCTTCTCGCTCCTGCGCTTGGTCGAGGCTTCGGCCATGAACTGGCTCAGACGTGGTCGTGGGAGTTCTGGGGACCCGTGTTCACGTTCTGCACGATCTGGTTCGTGGCTGCGCTCGTGGGCCGGCAACGTCGTCAACCGGTCTGACGTCGTCCTCGGCCAGGAAGACCGAGCGGGCGAGGCGGCTCAGACGAGTGCGCCGTCGACCTTGGCCATCGCGTCGTCTTCCTCGACGTCGAGGGCGAAGGCAAGTTCGCTCACCAGGACGTTGCGGGCCTTGGTGTAGAGCGACTTTTCGCCAGCCGACAGGCCTTTGGCCTGATCGCGCAGCGCAAGATTCCGGACGACTTCGGCAACCTGGTAGACGTCGCCGCTCTTCAGTTTCTCCTGATGATTCTTGAAGCGCCGCGACCAATTGGCGGGTTCTCGCACATCGCGTTTGGCGAGCACTTCGAAGAGGTCTTCGACGTCTTCTTCGCTGATCGGCCAACGCATACCGACCTCGTCGACCTTGTCGACGGGGACGGCAAGGGTCATGTCACCGTGCGCCATGCGGAGCACGAGATATTCGGTCTCTTCGCCGAATGCCTTGCGCTTCTCCTTCTTCTCGATCACCGCCGCGCCGTGGTGGGGGTACACCACTCGATCACCAGGCTTGAAGGTCAACTGATCCGTCCTCGAAGTTCGCAAGCACCGCTCGCCCAATGATGCCAGGCCAGTCTTCGTTCGCAAACCTGAGACCGGCTCCGATCTCGTCGGGTCGGGCGCCTACGATCCGACGATGCGTCGCGACACGATCCTCGCATGGTTCGCCACGGTCGCCTTTGTGGGCGGTGGTATTGCGTATGTCGTGGCAACGAGTGGGACGACGCCACCACCACTGCGGGTGTCGGCCACACCGGTCGTGGCCGACATTCGGAGCGGTGCGTTGGCTGTGCCGGTGCCGCCGCCGCGAACCATCGACCCCTATCGGGGGTACGGCACGTGGGTCGACGTGTTCGACTTCTCCCCCCCGTACGCAGGCCCCTCGCCGTCGTTGCGGACCGCTGATCTGCAGGAGATGGCCGCTGCTGGTGTCACCACGGTGTACCTCCAGGCTGCCCGCCTCGATGATCGCTCTCCATCCGGGCTCGAGGACCGATGGCTGCTTGCCGAGTGGCTGTTGCGTGCGCACGACGTGGGGATCGATGTGGTGGCCTGGTACCTGCCCCGGTTCGGAGAAGGGACTGGGGACGTGGATCGCGTGCAGGCGCTGATCGATTTCGAGGTGCTCGGTCAACGTTTCGACGGGGTTGGGATCGACATCGAGTGGACCGGGGACGGAGTCGACGACGAGACGAGGAATGGGCGCCTCGTCGCGCTCGGAGAGACGGTGAAGGCAGCCAACCCGGACGTACCGCTCGGCGCAATCGTGCTGCCACCGGTGTTGATCGAGGTCGTCAACGAAGATTTCTGGCCCGGGTTTCCCTGGCAGGAAATCTCCCCCTCCTTCGACGTGTGGCTCCCGATGACCTACTGGTCGTTCCGCTCGGACGCATCCGGGTACGGCGACGGCTATTCCTATGTCGAGGAGTCGGTCCGTCGCTTGCGGAACAACATCGGCGACCCGGACGCCCTCGTGCACCCGATCGGTGGGATCGGTGGGATCGATGGCATCGACGACCCGGACGACCCAGCCGAGCCGCTCGCCACGATTGCCGAACTCGACAATTTCGCATTTGCCGTCGCAGACACGGCCAGTATCGGTGCGTCGGTCTACGACTGGAACACGCTCGACAGCGCAGCCAAAGTGCGATTGACCGAACTCTTCGGAAGCTGAGGGCCGACTCAGTCGATCAGCACGGCGTCGATCCGGTCCATATCGCAATCGGAGAGCAAGTCGCCGAGTTCGACGCGCACGACGTCAGGCTCGGGCAGGAGCGAAAAGAGGTGGCGACATAGCGAGCCGGTATCGAACCATGCAGCAAGCGCGCCGGTGATCGGAGACCACGAGACGATCCCTTCGATCAGTGACGACCGGAACGCCGCCCAGCTCGGTGCGTCGACCCGGCGTCGGTGGACGAGATGCTCCGGGCTTGTCAACCGACCCGCAGCTGGCGCACACGGGTGAAGGGCAGCGAGTTCGCTCCAACCTGGAGGCTCGCCGAGCGGCGCAGCGAGCGTCACCGTCAGCGTGCGATCGAGCCAAACCGAGTCAAGGAAGCGGAGCACGGAGCGCTCGGGGCCCGGTGTTGTCAGACCGAGGGCTCGCAGCCCGGCGTCGACGACGATCGAGGGTTGGTCGCTCACGTCGAAAGGAGTGTCGAGGAGTGGGTCGAACAGCACGGCCTCGCCGAAACGGTCGACCGCAACAACCGGCGGTGAGCCACCGGGTCGCCCGAAGCCGACCCGAGAGGCAACTGCATCGACCGATCGACCGAGTCGGTGCCCGACGAGTGGCAGGCTCTGTGGCGTCGGGTTCGGGGTCGAGGATGGGATCGGCGAGATCCTGCCGCCTGCCAGCAGGACCGGCATCCCGTGCTGCGCCGCTCGGGTCGCAACAGCCATCAACGGAAACGACACCATGTCGTGCTCCAACCACCAGCGTTCGATGGTCGGACAGCAGATCCGACGAGCGGTGGAGATCTTGCCGGTGTGCTGTGACATCGCACGGATCGGCAGGTCCGGATCAGCGAGGCTGGAGCCAAGCGCTGTCACACCCGTTCGGCAGGATCTGGAAGGAGAAGCTCGGGGCTTTTCTCGAGCCCGCATAGGATCGTCCGTCGAGTCGGAGGAATCGTGACCGAACGCCGCAAATCAACCGCCACCACCGCCTTCGGGGTGGGGCGTCGCGAAAGCCATGACGCCTCCGATTTCTACGCCCGCTTCACGGCTCCGGAGATCAGCAGCGACGATTCGGTGAACCCCATCCCCGACTCGTTGGAGCCCATCCACAATCGGGACAGCCGCGAGATCTCGCATGTGTTTCCGCCGAACTCGGTGGCTCTTGTGGTGACATCACCGCCGTACTTCGTCGGAAAGGAGTACGAACTGGCGGTCACCGGTGACCCACAGACTCGGGGCGCAGTGCCGTCCGTCCCCGAGTCGTACCTCGACTATCTGCAGATGTTGCACGATGTGTTCGCATCGTGCATCGACGTGTTGGAACCGGGGGGTCGGATCGCCGTCAATGTTGCGAATCTCGGCCGGAAGCCCTACCGGAGCCTCTCGGCCGATGTGATCTCGATCCTGCAAGACGATCTCGGTCTGCTCCTGCGGGGAGAGATCATTTGGCAAAAGGCCGAGGGTGCGACGGGTTCGGTGGCGTGGGGGAGCTACCGCAAGGCCACGAATCCGGTGCTGCGCGACCTCACCGAGCGTGTTGTGGTGGCGAGCAAAGGCCGCTTCGATCGCGTCCAGCCCAAGGGCCGCCAGAGCACGATGTCGGCCGACGACTTCATGGAGGCAACGCTCGACGTCTGGAAGATCAGTCCCGAGTCGGCCCGTCGGGTCCAGCACCCTGCGCCGTTCCCGGTCGAGTTGCCGCGCCGATTGATCGATCTCTACACCTACGAGGGCGATGCAGTCCTCGATCCCTTCCTCGGTTCGGGGTCCACCCTGGTAGCGGCCGAACGCACGGGCCGTCGGGGGTTCGGCTTCGACCTCGACCCGCACTATTGCCAGATTGCGCAGGCGCGCCTCGAAGCCGAGCGGGAGCGACCCAAGATCCGGGTGGTCGAGGTTCTCGGTGAAGATCCACTTTTCGAACCGCCAGAAGACGACGAGGACCGACAGGAGTTCTTCCAGCGCCGCGCCACGAGCGAGGGCAAGAAGGCGGCCGACATTGCCGAGCGGGTCCTCGTCGATGCCGGCTTCACCGTCGTGAAGGATCCGGTCAAGATCCCGAAGGTCGGTGTGCAGTTCAACTTTCAGGTCGAGGACACCGAGGGTGGACAGTGGTACGTCGATGTTTCGGGCGCCTTCACCACGGTGCGGCCGGGCCTGATGCGGACCGACACACTCTGGAAGACGCTCGGTCGGATTCATGTGCTGCGAGCAACCGACGAACCGCAGAACCCGAGTCGGGTCCTGGTGCTCACCTCGAACCTGCCGAAATCGAACAGCGAGGGTGACAAGGCGCTTCGTGCGGTCGGCCCCGATCAGGTCTGGGACGCGATCGAGATGTTCGATCGAGCCGGCGTGGCCCGTTTGCGTGAGTACGCCAAGGGTGACTCGGTCCTTCCGATCCCCGGGTTCTGGGCCGAGTCCGACATCGATGCATTCGAGGCGCAACGGGCACGGCCGTCGTGACCGAGGTCATCGCCTACGCAGTCGTTCACACCGAACCTCCGTCGATCTTCCTTGCCGAAGACATCGAGGTGTTGCACCGGGTACTGGCGCTCGAGGTCGTGGCCCGAACCGATCCGGCGCTGCTCGGCGCCGATTCGGAGTCGATCCGACACGCGCTGCTCGAGGAGCGTTGGGGCGATGCCGTCGTGCGGTGGATTCGTTCGGTGGGCACCGGGATCGATGTCTACGACGGGAAGTCGATCTACACCAGCGACGATCTTCCCGCCGATTTGATCGGAGCGCAGCTCCAGTTCACCCGTCTGTTCGGTACAGCGCAGCCTCAGCTGCGAAGCCACAGCTGATGGCCGATACCCGGACTGCGATCTCCGAGATCGTCACTGGCCTCGGTCTCTTCGGCTTCCGCGACCTCGATCGGGCGCTGGCGGCGCGGCCTCGCTTCATCGTCAATGTCGACGACGCCGTCTACGACCAACTCGACGATGCGTTCGCGAGTGGTGCCCATGCATCGTTGTTCGACGTTGCGTGGCGCAACGGCCAGGGGTTCGCCCGGGCCGAAGAAGGGTTGCGGGGCCGCCCACCGTGGACCGTGGAGTGGAAGGGGCCGCATCGACCTCCTGCCTACGAGCAGATTCCGGCTGATCTCCGTGTCGATCACGTGTACCTCATCAGCTGCAAGTACGGGTCGAAAATCTTGCAGAACGCCTCGCCGTGGAACCTCTTCGACCGAGCCTTGAACGAACGCGAAAAACGAAGCGACGACTGGTTCGCCGAAGTCGCCCCTCAGTCGTACCAAGAGATCTTCGATGACGTGCGCGATCATCTTGGCGATCGATCGCTGCCGGCCCGGGTCGGCTCACTTGATGCTGGCGATCGCGAGCGGCTGCGTCGAGCACTCCCCGGACGATGGCCGGTCGAGCTCCGCGAACGATGGGAGTTCGTCGCGTTCGAGATCGCTCGGGCGAGTTCGGCCCGTTTGCTTTCGCGTCTCACCAGCAAGGGTGAGCGCGAGGCGTTCGTGTGGCGATTGCTGCGCTTGCAGGCGGCGCCGTACTTCGTGCTCGGAGCCGATCTCAAGGAGCAACCGCTGAGTTACCGGGTCACGACCCCATGGGACTTCCGGACTCGCTATGTCCTTCGTTCGGTCGACGTCTGGGGGGAACACGCCGGTCAGCCACTCGTTCGTTGGCGCGTCGATCTTCACGACCGAGAACGTCGAACCGACCGGGTCATCGACGGACATGTCGAGGTGCGTTGGAGCCATGGGAAGTTCGGCGGCGCACCCGAGGCAAAGATCTATCTCGACACGCCGCACCACGAGGTTGCCGGTTACGAACCGCTGACTGTCATGGGGTGATCGATCCATCGCCGTGCGTCGGCGCGCCGCTCGACCAGAACGCGAGCGAGCGTGGCATCGGATGCGACGTAGGCCCGCCGCTCGGAGTCGCTCAAGAGGTGGATGGCACTCCGGTCCACCTCGATGAGCGGGAGTCCGACGAGGCGCGCAAGCGATTTCAGGCCGCACGAGACCGGAAGGACCCGCCCGACGTCGGACCGGTACGCCAGATAGCCGTCGATGTGCCCCAGTTCGTACCAACGTCCCCGGACCCGGCCGAGCTGACCGGATCGTGGTTCGGGGTGGGTGGCAATGGTCGGGTCGGGCCAGATCGACAGACCCAGTGACAGCTCGAGAAGGTGTGCCCGTCGTGCGATGAACGGCAGGTCGAACCCTGACCCATTCCAGGTGACCAGAACACCGTCGCCGAGCCCTTCCAGCAATGCGTCGAGCTCGAGGAGCATGGTTGCTTCGTCGGGTCCGTCGAGGACAAAATCGGTTTCGGCTCCGGACACGGCGATGGCGACGATCGAGGCGACCGTCGGATCGAGGCCGTCGGTGGTGGTGTCGGTCTCGATGTCGAGGCCGAAAAGCGGAGGAAGTGTCGGGTCGATGTGACGACTGTACGCCGGTGTGATGACAGGGTCTTGCCGGACGTCAACCAGCGACCAGCCGCACCCGATAGAAGGTCGGCCATCGCTTCCCGCCGAGCAGGAGCGTCCCGTCCCCAAGGTCTGCGACGCCATTGAGCACATCGCCACTCATCGCAACCGGTGTGGCAGCGACCAATTCATCTGCGTCGATGGTCGCCACCACCTCGCCGTCGCTTCGAACCACGACGAGAAAGTTGCCGAACCACACATTGGCGATGACATGGTCGTCGACACATTCGAGTTCGTTGAGGTCGACGACCGGTTCGCCACGGAGTCGCACGTCGACGGTGTCGAGTACTGCGAAGGTGTTCGGGTCGCGCCATGTGATGGTCGAGGTCCCATCGGTCATCGCAAGACGGTTCTCGGCCAGACAGAGGCCCCAGCCCTCACCTTGGTAGGTGAACGGGTCGAGGACGGTCAGTTCGGGCAGTGCCCAACGGCGGGCCACCCCTTCCTGCCAGGTCAGTTGGATGATCGTGTCACCGACCCGAGTTGCGCCTTCACCGAATTCCGTCGGGTCGAGTTCGGCACTGGCTGTGACCTGTCCGGACTGAAGGTCGACGAGACGGATCGTGCTGAACCCTCGCAACCCGGTCGATTCGAGGAGTGTGCCATCGGCCACGAGTTCGAGGCCCTGCGTGAATGCGTCCGGGTCGTGCCGGTAGGACTCGACGATCTCAGCCCGCCATGTCGGTGGAGTCTCGGGATCGAGGGTGGCCGGATCGACCGGCCAGATCGAAGGTGTCGGTGCATCGGTCCGAACGCTCGGCGCCGCGCGTTCGGGGTCCGTCGAGCCTTCGCCCGGATCCTGAAGGACCTCGTTCGTCTCGACGGCGGCACTCGTCGAAGACGCGATGGCCCGAGTCGACTGGTCGATGCCGCCATCGCTGCTGCAGCCGGCACCGATGATCGAGGCGGCGAGCAGTGTGGTGAGGGCGGATGGGAAACGCATCGTCGCTCACATTCTTGCAGTACTGCGTCACGGTCGAGAACGGGGCCAGCCACCGACAACGAGTCGGCAGTTCGGCCGTCACGGCGTCGACGGTTCCTCATCGGGAGGATCGAGCAGGCTGTCCTCGAGCTCGTCGAACACCTCTGAACTGATCGACGGCTGATCGGGCAGCTCGATCTGACACCAGGTCGCGATCAGGTCACGTGATGCCTGCAGACCAGGGGCAGGTCGGGTGACGAGTTGCTCGAACTTCTCCTTGTCACCCTCGAGAATGATCCGCTCCGTATCGAAGTCGAATGGCCCTGCGGTGTCGAGATAGCCCTGGTAGTAGCTGATCACCGCTGCCACTTCGATCTCGGCTTCCTCCGGAGCGATGACCCTGAGGTCGGTCCAGAACAGCAGGGCGAGTCGTGCGAGGGTCCCTGGAGTGGAGCCGTTCGGGATCAGGGCCACCTCAGCGTCGAATGTCGCGGCACGTACGCATGCTGCTTCGACTGCTTACATCGGGGTGGTCGTGCTGGTGGCAACGAGGGTGGTGCTGCTGTCGACCGTGGGGGAGACGGCCACGTCTGGTCCGTCGACCGGACGCGATTCGATGGAGCGCCACGACAGCGCGATCGCAGCGAGGATCGCGACGAACGCGAGGGCACCGCGGGCGTTGGCCCAACGCACGAATCAGTACCCGACCGGCGGTTGGAGGCTACGACAGGGGTGGGTCGTGAGGCGCTGCTGCATGGCGTCAGGGTGCCGCCGGTTCACCCACCGTTCCCTGGGCAAGGAGAGATTCGATCTGATCGGCCCGGCCGAGTTCGGTGAGGATCTGGCGTGTGTGTTCACCCAGGCCGGGCGCCATGGCGCGTGGTGACCAGGGCGTGGCGCCGAAATCGGCTGGGGTGGCGATCATGTTGGTGGTCGTGTCGCCGTCGGGAACCTCCACGAGTGCACCGCTCGCGTAGAACTGGGGATCGGCGAGCAAGTCGTCAGGAGACTGCACAGGGGCCCAGAAGTGGTCTGGCTCGGTTGCGAAGATGTCGATCCACTCGTCCATCGACTTGGACGCAAAGATCATGTCGAGCTCCGCAATCAACTCCGCCGCGTTCTGAGCCCGGCTGCGAGCATCGGCATAGCGTTCGTCGAGTTGCCACTCCGGATGACCCACGACCCGCGTCAGAGGTGGCCAGTGGCGATCACCCTCGAGTCCGACGATCCAGAAACGCTTGCCGTCTCCCGAGGAGTAGTTGTTCATCGCCGGATTTCCCATGCGTTCGCGCTGCCCGATCTCGAGTGTGAGCCCCCACCCGAGGAGGACCGAGAGATCGAAGCTGATCGTGTAGAGCCCCTCTCGCATGAGTGACGTCGACACGATCTGACCCTCACCGGTCTTTTCGCGGTGATAGAGCGCTGCACACACGGCGGCAGCGGCGGCGAGCCCGGTGTTGTGGTCACCCATGCCCCCTCGTTGGAAGGGCGGGTCGCTGCCCGGAGGGGTGAGCAGATGGGCAATACCGCTCCTGGCCCAGAACGCTGCGATGTCGAAGGCGGCTCGATCGGCGTCTTCGCCCTCCATGCCGTAGCCGGTCACGGCTGCGTAGATCAGCTGTGGGTGGCGGGCTGACACACTCTCGGGGTCGAGGCCGAGTCGCTCGAGTCCGCCGAGCCGCACATTCGTGACGAGGACGTCGGCTTCGGCGATGAGCTGCTCCGCAATCGACCTGCCGTCCTCGCTCGTGAGGTCGAGCGCAATGCTGCGCTTCGAGCGATTGTCCATTTCGAAAATCGGGTTGTTCGGCATCTCGGCCCCGAGCATCGTGCGAAATGAACGGCAGGGGTCGCCCCCGAGCGGTTCGATCTTGACGACCTCGGCACCCCAGTCGGCAAGGATGCCGCCGCATGCTGGCCCGGCGATCCACACACCGAGTTCGACAACGTTCACCCCGTCGAGCGGTCCAGGCATAGCTTCTCCTCCGAGCCGCACACTAGGTGCCATTCGTGGTGTCGAGCGACACAGTCGGCACCGTCCACGGCGGCGCGATGGTGACTCGAGTCCAACCGGTCCGGCACCACTTCGCTCCGGCTGCTGGCGAGGCGGTTCGACCGGTTCTCGGCAGTTTCGTACGCTGGAACCCATGTTCGATCTCCTGATTCGCAATGGCACGGTCATCGACGGGACCGGTGCCGTCGGGCGTATTGCTGACCTGGCGATCGACGACGGTGTGATCGTCGCGATCGAACAGGGACTCGACGGGGATGCGCACGAGGTGATCGATGCGACCGGGTTGCTCGTGACCCCCGGGTTCGTCGACGTTCACACGCACTACGACGGGCAGGTCACGTGGGACGAACTTCTCGAGCCCAGCTCGCTTCACGGTGTGACCACCATCGTGATGGGCAATTGCGGTGTCGGGTTCGCTCCGGTCACGCCTGGATCGGAAGAATGGCTGATTCAGTTGATGGAAGGGGTCGAGGACATCCCCGGCGCTGCGCTCAGCGAAGGCATCGCATGGGAGTGGGAAACCTTCCCCGAGTATCTCGACGCACTCGACAAGCGGCGCTGGAGTGTCGACATCGGTACGCAGATTGCTCACGGGGCCGTTCGCGCCTACGTCATGGGTCCGCGCGGCGCCCGAAACGAACCGGCCGATGCCACCGAGATCGCAGCGATGGCCGCCATCGTGCGCGACGCCGTTGCCGCCGGTGCCCTTGGCGTGTCGACCAGCCGAACCATCGCACATCGCGCCATGGACGGCGAGCCGGTCCCGGGAACGTTCGCCGCCGAAGACGAGTTGTTCGCTCTCGGCCATGGCCTTCGCGACGGCGGCGGAGGCATTTTCGAATTGGCGCCTGCGGGGGTGGCTGGTGAAGACGTGGTCGCACCGCTGCAGGAGGTGGACTGGATGGTGCGGTTGAGCGCCGAGACCGGTCAGCCCGTCTCGTTCGCAATGCTTCAGGTGAGCAGTGCCCCTGACCTCTGGAAGGAACTCCTCCAAGCTTCCATTGACGCAATCGACCAGGGCGCCGACATTCACCCCCAGGTTGCCGGACGGCCCTTCGGCGTGCTCGTCGGCTGGGAGACCGGTCATCCCTTCCTGCTGCGTCCGAGCTACCGAGCGATCGCGAATCTCCCGTTGGCCGAACGCATCGTCGAGTTGCGCAAACCAGAGGTGCGCGCCGCCATTCTCGGCGAGGCCGACATCGAGAGCGGCGGTTCGCTGATCGAGGGGCTGGCCGGCCTCGCCGCCTCGATGCTCGACAACATCTTCATTCTCGGTGATCCGCCTGATTACGAACCCACCGCCGACCGGTCGATTGCAGCGATCGCGCTCGCACAGGGGGTCGAACCGCTCGAGGCGGCGTACGACGCATTCTGCGCCGAGGACGGGCGCGCGCTGCTCATGCTGCCGCTCCTCAACTACGCAGACGGTGATCATGAGGCGATCCGAACCCAGTTGACCCATCCCAGGTCGATCAGCGGCCTCTCCGATGGGGGGGCCCACTGCGGCATCATCTGCGACGCATCGCTGCCGACGACGATGTTGACCCACTGGACGCGGGATCGGACCCGCGGTGAGCTGCTACCACTCGAATGGATCGTGAAGAAGCAGACCCATGACACGGCCGAGCTGTACGGCCTGTCGGATCGGGGCAGTCTGGAGGTCGGGAAGCGAGCCGATCTCAACATCATCGATTACGGCGCCCTGCGCCTCCTGACCCCCGAGATGATCTACGACCTCCCAGCCGGCGGTCGTCGGCTCGTACAGCGTTGCGAGGGGTATGTGGCCACGATTGTGGCCGGTGAGGTCACACGCCGTGACGGTGTGGACACCGGCGCACGGCCCGGACGTCTCGTTCGCGGTCGTCGCTGAGGTGCGATTCGGTCTCGGGCTCCCGGTCGGTACGCATCCCATGCCTCCGTGGATCCAGTCGGCCGATGCGATCGCAGCAGTCACGAAGGCTGCTGCCGACAGCGGATTCGATCACATCTTCGTCACCGATCACCCTGCCCCGCCCCGACGATGGCTGGAGGCAGGTGGCCACGATGCGTTCGACCCTTTCGTTGCGTTGACGGCAGTGGCGCTTGCCGATCCAGGGATCGGCCTGCTGACCAATCTCGTTCCGTTGGCCTACCGGCATCCCTTGATCCTGGCCAAGGCCGCAGCCTCGCTCGACGCACTGGCCGGTGGCCGACTCACGCTCGGCGTCGGTGTGGGGTATCTCCGAGGTGAGTTTGCGGCGTTGGACCTGTCGTTCGACGAACGCAACGCACGAGTCGATGCAGCGCTGCGCACCCTCGCTCGACTGTGGGGTGAGGGCTCGGTCGAGGTGCACTACGGCGCCGACCGTAGCGACGAGGTTGTGTCGCTTCCGGTCCCGCCACGAGGATCGATCCCGATCTGGATCGGAGGCAATGCCGCCCGCACCCGACAGCGGGTTGTCGACCATGCGCAGGGATGGATGCCGATGCCGAATCCGGCTGCGTTCGCCCCGACCGTTCGCAGCCCTGCGCTCGAGGGTCCCGCCGACCTGGCAGCGATGCTGCAGGATCTGCGCCGACGGGCCGACCGGGCCGAGCGAACCGAACCCATCGAGGTTGTCTTCGTCGTTCGCGAAGGGGGTGCCCCGGCGTCTCCAAAGTTCGAGACCGACGAACACCTCGATGCGCTCGTCACCTACGCCGATCTGGGTGTGACCGGCACCAACGTCACCCTCGACGGTCGTGACCTGCACGAGATGCTCGATGGGGTGGCGAGGTACGGTGCGACGGTCATCGAACCGTTGCAACGACAAGGAGAGAGGTGATGGCGAAGGTCGGTGGCGCAGAACGTTTCGTCGTTGCCGCAAGGGAACTCGGGGTCGATGTCGACGCAGTCACCTACCCGGAAGGGACGCGCACAGCGGCAGACGCTGCAGCTGCGATCGGCTGCGCGTTGAGTCAGATCTGTAAGTCGTTGCTCGTCATCGGACCGGAGGGGCCCCTGCTTGCGCTCACCGCCGGTCACAACCGGGTCGATCTCGATGCCCTCGGCGTGCTCGTCGGTGGCGAGGTTCGGATGGCCGATGCACGTGAAGCGCTGGCTTCGACGGGGTATGCGATCGGAGGCACGCCACCGTTCGGGCATCCCACCCCGCTCCGCACCCTGATCGACACAGCGCTACTCGACCATGCGGTCGTCTACGGCGCGGCTGGCACACCCGATCGGTGTTTTCCGATCACACCCCCGGATCTCCTTGCCGTGACCGGAGCAGAGCCGGCCCGGTTCACCCGCTGATTCCCGTCACCCTTCGGTGGCGGCATAGGTTTGCGGGCCATGGGAATCTGTGAAGGACGAGTGGTGGTCGTCACCGGTGCAGCCCGGGGTCTCGGACGGGCCCACGCCCTCGCATTTGCGCAGGCCGGGGCCCGTGTGGTGGTCAACGACCTGGGGGTCGATCGCGACGGGTCCGGCGGTACGTCTGCGGCCGCAGAAGAGGTTGTGGCCGAGATCCGCGCCGGCGGGGGTGTGGCGACTGCCAATGCCGCCGACGTCGCCGACTGGGATCAGGCCGAGGCGATGATCGGGCAGGCCGTTGATGAGTTCGGGCGGCTCGACACGCTGGTACTCAATGCCGGTTTTCTGCGCGATCGGATGCTCGCCGGCATGTCGGAGGACGAATGGGATTCGGTCACCCGCGTGCACCTGAAGGGCCACTTTGCACCGGCGCGCCATGCCATCGAGCACTGGCGGGAGCGCGCGAAGTCGGGTGAGGAGGTCGTGGCTCGTGTGGTCAACACCTCGTCGGGTGCTGGCTTGAACGGCTCGATCGGCCAGGGGAACTACGCAGCCGCAAAGGCTGCGATCGCCCAACTCACGATCCAGCAGGCAGCCGAGTGGGGTCGGTATGGGGTGCTGGTCAATGCCGTTGCCCCGGATGCCAGAACCCGCATGACGGCTGGCATCTTCTACGACGCAGAAGCTCCGGCCGGATGGGACCCGAAGGCGCCAGACAACGTCTCGCCCCTCGTCCTGTGGCTGGGAAGCGCCTCGTGTGATGTGACCGGTCGGATCTTCGAGGCGACCGGTGGCCAGCTCAACGTGTGCGACGGATGGCAGAAGGGCCCGGTCGAGTCGGTCGGGGAACGCCGGATGTCCGGCGAAGAGGCGGGCGAACTCGTGCACCGTTCGATCGCGGGTGCGCCCGATCCTGCACCGGTGTACGGCGCCTCCTGACGTGGACTTCGACGACACGCCGCACGAGGCGGCCTGGCGAGTCGAGTGCCGCGCCTTTCTCGATGCCCACGCCTCGCGCCGCGACGGGGCGATCGACTGGGCGACTTCTCACTGGGCGATCCACCCCAGTGCTGCCGAGGCCGAAGCGGCTCGGGCGGCGGCTGCGGCGTGGCAGACGACAAAGTTCGAAGCTGGCTGGGCGGGCCTGACCTGGCCGATCGAGTTCGGAGGGCGTGGTTTGTCGAGCCACTTCAACGCAATTTTCGTCGAGGAGGAGGCGGCGTACGACGTCCCGATCGGGGTCTACGCCCAGTCGATCGGCATGGCTGGCCCAACGATCATCGTCCATGGGAACCATGCCCAAAAGGTTCGCTATCTCGAACCGATGTTGCGAGGCGACGAGACGTGGTGCCAACTCTTCAGCGAGCCCAATGCCGGCTCCGATCTTGCCGGGCTGCGCACGGTCGGTGTCATCGATGGTGACGAGATCATCGTGAGCGGACAGAAGGTGTGGACGTCGAATGCGGTCGAAGCGGCACACGGCATGTTGCTCGTGCGGACCGATCCTGACGCCCCCAAGCACCGCGGGATCACCTACCTGCTCGTCGACATGACGTTGCCGGGCATCGAGATCCGGCCCCTGCAGCAGATCGACGGCCGGGCCGAGTTCAACGAAGTCTTTCTCGACGACGTGCGGGTGCCGCTCGACTGTGTGCTCGGTGAGGTCGATGCCGGCTGGGGACCGATTCTCACGACGCTGTCGAACGAACGACAGGGCATCGGCACCGCCGGCCGTTTCGGGGTCGCCGATGTCGTCGAGTTGGCACGAGCATTCGAGGTCGAACACCGACCGACGATCCGCCAGCAACTCGCCCGGTTGGTGGAGATGGAATCGACGATCCGTTATCTCTCCTACCGGGTGCGCACCGCCGCCAGTCGTGGTGAACTGCCTGGTCCCGAGAGTTCGGTGCTCAAGCTCGCCGCCTCACGCCGCCTCGCGCTGCAGGGCTCGTTGGTCATGGAGATCATGGGTGGGGCTGCCATGCTCACCGCCAGCGACGCCCACATGAACGGGTTCTGGCAGAACGCCGGCTTCCTGTGCCAGTGGATGTCTCGCATCGGTGGCGGCACCGATGAGATCCAGCGAAACATCGTCGGCGAGAACGTCTTGGGTCTTCCGCAAGAGCCCCGGCCCGACAAGGGCGTTGCCTTTCGCGACATTCCGACCTGATCGTGTAACGCGACATCGCCGATCAAGGTCTGAGTGCTCAGATACTTCCCTCCACGGGTCTGCCCGGTGGCCCCCCCCCCCGGGGGGGGGCCCACCGGCGCGTTGGACCTCGATCACCGCAGCGGTGATGTCGGCGTCGACGATCCCGAGCTGTCGCATGTCGAAGACGAAGTTTGTTGCTGCGATCTGCAGTCGTTCTCGACGTTCGCGCAGCGGTTCGCTGTGCGGTGGTTCGTCGGCAACGAATGTTCCTGCTCGTCCACGGGTCACCACGATGCCGTCGTGTTCGAGCTCGCGATACGCACGAGCGACCGTGCCGGGGGCAAGCCCCATCTGGTGGGCGAGGTCGCGCACGGTGGGCAGCCGGTCCGCTGGGGAAAGACGTCCGACCGCAACCATCACCGAAAGTTGGGCCCGGAGTTGTTCGAAGCGGGGAACGCCGCTTCCTGGGTCGAGACGGATGACGAGCCGGCGTGGTTCGCCGGTTCGGTCCGAGTACTCGATGACAGGGTTGAGATCGATATCGGACGAGCGCATTGGACTATTGTATCGATACAAGAAACAAATTCAAGCACACAGTGCCCACTAATCTTGCGAAAAGCTGACGTATAAGTTGACACAATCGGGGATATCACCCATTGTGTATCACTACAGGCCAAACCAGCCGACCGGATCGAACCGGTTCTGAGAAGGAGACTCACCCATGAAGCTCGTCACCGCCGTCATCAAACCCTTCAAACTCGAAGACGTGAAGACCGCACTCGCCGACGTCGGGGTCCAAGGAATGACCGTTTCGGAGGTCCAGGGCTTCGGTCGTCAGGGGGGCCACAGCGAGACGTACCGCGGCACCGAATATCGCGTCACCTTCACGCCGAAGACCCGGATCGAGGTCTTGGTCGACGATGCAGCGGCTGCGGATGCCGTCGAAGCGATCATCAACTCGGCTCGTACCGACAAGATCGGAGACGGCAAGGTCTGGGTCACCCCGGTCGACAGCCTTGCTCGTATCCGCACCGGCGAACGTGATGCCGACGCCGTCTGATCGACCACTGCTCGGTGCCGGCCGCTCATGAATGAGCGAGCCGAAGCCGACGGAGTGGAGTGAACGCACTGCTTCTCTCCTCGTCACTCGACGGTTCGGCGCAACGAACCGTCGTCGATGTCGTGAGCGAGGCCTGGTGGACACCGTTCGTTCTCATCGGTGTCGTCACGGTCGCCGGGCTGTGGATGCTGCCCTCGCTGGTGAAACACCGGGGCCGAGCAGAGCAGATCGGCAAGGCCGCCATCGCAGCCGGTCATCGCTTCCAAGAGCAAGACGGCCCCGGGCTCGCCCGCAACCGCTTTCGCCTCCTGGTCCCTGATCGTCGATCGAGGTGGTTGGCGAGCAACGTCGTCACCGCCGACGACGGGTCGGTGTGCGTCCACGCGTTCGATGCTCGGACCTTCACCGAGCACGAGATCGAACAGCCGAGTGGGAGGTCGAGGATCGTCCGCCGTGGCCAGGGCTCGAGCAGGAGCGCGGCGCTCGTGCAGCTGCCGATCAATGCGCCACGCACGCTCATCACCCACGAGAATCTCGTCTCGAAGCTGTTTGTCACTGCCACGCGCCTCGATCTCGATGTCGAGTCCGATCTGTTCAACACCAGCTACCACGTGATCTCCGAGGACCGACGCTTCGCCCGTGAACTCCTCGAGGCGAGGGTGATCGACCTCATCGTGCAGGGCGAGGGACAGATGGCCTTCGAGTTCTTCGGCAACCGCTTGCTCGTCGTCGCTCCGCTGCTCGAACCCCACCTCGTTGTGGGGTTCGCAGGGTACGTGCGGCACTTTCCGGGGGTGGTTGCTGCGGTACTGGGCGATCGATACCCCGACGCGACCGACATCGAGACTCGGCCCACGTGAGCCCGATCCGGTGTTCTATGGTGGGAACACGATGATTGCGATCTACCACAACCCACATTGAAACTCGTCTCAGAACGCCGTGGCGGTCGCCACGGAGCACGGTGTCGAGTTCGAAGAGATCCGCTACACGAAGACCCCTCCTGACGAGGCCACGCTGCGTGCGCTGATCGCCAAGCTCGAGGATCCCGTCGAGAACCTTGTTCGAAAGGACAGTCAGTTCAAGAAACTCGAACTGAACGAAGACGACTACGTGGGCAACGTCGATGCTGTGGTCGAGGTGCTTGTGCGGTATCCCCGACTGCTGCAGCGGCCAGTCATCGTCACCGCGGACAGGGCGATCATCGGTCGTCCGCTCGACGGGGTGAAGGCGAAGGATCGTCTGGCCGAGATCTTCGGCTGAGTTCGGCGAGCGCGTCCATCATCTGAGCAAGCGCCTCGTCGGAGGCGTTGTGGGTCGTCAGCGACAGTCGGTCGGCCAGGGAGCCGTATTCGTCGTGCAGACGAGTGGCACACGCAAGCGGCGTGCCCCGGACCGCAAGGAGATCGAGTGTGTCGTCATCGATCAACGATGCCATGTCGGACCAGCGGCCGGCTCGGGTCATCTCCTTGAGCTCGGATTGAAGCTCACCGAGTCCGTGGTGGTCGAGTGTGAGCCGATAGGCCGGGGTCGAAGCGTAGAACGCAAGGTTGTGACGAATGGACTTCGACGAGCGCTCGAACTCCTGCTCGTCGAGGCTCGGCGAGCAGATACAGCCGACGTTGAGCACCAGCGTCGAGCGATCTCGGCCGCCGGCGACAAGGCCCTCCTCGATGAGTGGCATCGTGACGCTGTCGAGGAACGATCCCGTGTTGAACGGATGAATGATGACGCCGTCGGCGTGGCGCGCCATCGCCCTGGTCATCTGGGGGCCGAGGGCCCCCGCCCAGATGGGTGGTGGAGCGATACCGGAGGGCAGCGACGGTGGTACGAACGTCGGAACCATCAGATCGAGCCGGTGGAAGTCGGTCACGTGGTCGAGCGGCGTGCCGTCGGTCCAGTTCGCCCAGATCGCCCTGATGGCCAGGATCATGTCGACGAGCCGACCCACGGGTCGATCCCACGTCGAGGAGTAGCGCCGCTCGATATGCGCTTTCACCTGCGTGCCCAAGCCGAGTGCGAACCGTCCCTCGGACGCCCGCTGCAGATCCCACGCCTGATAGGCGAGATGCATTGGTGACCGCGGGAAGGCGATCGCAACGTTGGTGTAGAGCTCGAGCCCGGACCCGGCGGCTGCAACGAGCGGGAAAAACACGTCACTGTTCCCCTCGAAGGTGAACGCCCCGTCGAGTCCGACCGCGGCGAGCGAACGAGCACGTTCGGCTGCAGAGGTCAGGTCCCCACCCAAACTGACGTCGACCTTCATGAGCGGCACCGTATCGGCGCACCGTCGACGGTGACCAACCCTTCGATCGCCCGGCCGAGAACGAAAAAGTGGTTCAGATTCCCCACATCGACGCCGAAGAATGTTGCATGCGGTGGCTCCCTCGTGCGTCGAACTCGTCGGTGACGGATCTGCAACGGCTCGCGCAGCGGCGAACGAGCCTTGCGGCCCTGGGCCGCGTGGCGCGGGAAGTACCCTCGGGAGATGTCTCCTGCTCGCCGTCTCACTGACCGACAGGTCGAGCGGCGGGAGGGCGTGCTGCGCGCCGCGATCGAACTGGCTGCGCAGGGCGGGTACGAAGGCGTGCAGATGCGGGCGGTGGCGGAACGAGCCAACGTTGCGCTCGGCACCGTGTATCACTACTTCTCCTCCAAGGACCACCTCCTCGCCGAATCGTTGCGTGAGTGGCTCGACACGTTCCGGCGGGGGATCGAAGCCAACCCGGTGCACGGCGCAACGACGCTCGATCGTGTCCTCGACCTGCTGCATCGCACGATCGACGGCATGGGTGCTCACCCGAAGGTCACCGCTGCGTTGATCAGTGGCTTCGTCGCCGAAGGCGAGGAGGTTGCCGCGTGCCAGGAGGCATTGCACGACACCTTCGCCGGCCTGCTCGGCACGGCGTTCCCACCCGACTTTCCGGCTGGCGACCAGGCCAGAATCATCCGGTCACTCGAGCATGTCTGGTTCTCGGCGTTGATCGGCTGGAAGAACGACTGGCTCACGTACGATCGCGCCAGCGGAGACCTCGAAGACGCTGCCCGCATGCTCCTCGCCGGTCGGTCCTGACGATTCGTCAGGGTTGGGCCCGGCCACTACGGTCGCCCCGAACCGCCGCCGGGAGGGACGATGGCAGACGAAGTGCTCAGGGCACCGTTGGTGCTCGAATACCCGTTCACCCGCACGACGGGCGCCGTGATCGGGGCCTTCCTGACCGGGCTTCGCGAAGGCGTGGTGCTCGGGGTCAGACGCAGCGATGGTTCCGTCATGTGCCCACCGCTCGAGTACGACCCGATCACCTCGGAGTCGCTGAGCGAACTGGTTCCGGTGAGCACGACCGGGACGGTGGAGACATGGACGTGGAACGGCGCTCCCCGGCCCCAGCAGCCGTTCTCGAGACCGTTCGCTTGGGCGATGATCACGCTCGATGGCGCAGACACGCCGCTGCTGCATGGGGTGCTGGTCGATGGCCCCGATCAGATGAGGACTGGTATGCGTGTCGAATTGGAGTGGCGCCCTCAACGAGAGGGGCACATCACCGACATTGCCGGGTTCCTTCCAGCCACCGAGTCGGCCAGCGGTTCGCCCGGTGCGGTACCCGCGGGTGTGGAGGAGGTGCGGTCGGTGCGCACGCCGATCCGGATGGAATACACCTACACACCGGGGCGGGCGCTCTCGCAGTACCTCAGAGCCATGAAGGACAGGCGAATCCTCGGCGACCAGTGCCCCGAGACCGGGCAGGTGTTCGTGCCGCCTCGCGGTGTCAGTTCGATCGCCGGCAAGGCGACCTTGCCGGATCTCGTGGAACTCCCCGACACCGGCTACATCGAGTCGTTCAACATCACCCGGGTACCGATCAAGATGCGACCCGACCTGACCCCGCCCTACGTCTCGGCCTGGATCGTGCTCGACGGCGCGTCGGTCGGTTTCATGGGCCTCGGTATGAACGTCGAGCCCGAGGATGTCCGAGTCGGCATGCGGGTGCGTGCCGTGTGGAAGCCCGACGACGAACTCGAGATGAGCGCCCAGAACATCCTTGGTTGGGAACCCACCGGTGAACCCGACGAGGTGATCGACGACTACTCGCGGGTCGGTCGACCCCAGGACGCAGGTGGGTCATGAGGGATGTCGCAGTGGTTGCCTTCGCGCAGCGGCAGGAACCAAGGATCGACACCGAGTCCGAGGTCGAGTTCATGGTGCCACTCATGAACGAGGCAAAGGATGCGGTCGGGCTGACCCAACAGGAAATCGGCTTCACCTGCTCGGGTTCGTCGGACTTCCTCGCCGGTCAGGCCTTCTCCTTCGTCATGACGATCGACGGCACCGGCCCGGTTCCGCCGATCAGCGAGAGTCATGTCGAACAAGACGGTGCGTGGGCGCTGTACGAGGCCTGGGTCAAGTTGCAGTGTGGCGAGGTCGACACGGCCTTGGTGTACAGCTACGGCAAGTCGTCGCCCGGCTCGTTGCGCGACGTACTCGCCACGCAGATGGATCCGTACTACGTCGCCCCGCTGTGGCCCGACGCGTTCGCGATCGAAGCGATGGCGGCCCGTCTTTTGCTCGAGCGCGGCGTGGTCAGCGAACAGCAGTTGGCCGAGATCGCGAGTCGTTCGCGTGCGCACGCAGCGTCGAATCCCCATGCGATCCGTACGACGCCGAAGTCGGCAGCCGAGATCTTGGCCGAAGACTACGCAGTGGCGCCCTTGCGGCCCTCCGACCTACCGGCGTCGGCAGACGGCGGGGCGGTCGTGGTGCTTGCTGCCGGTGACAGGGCTCGGGGTCTGTGCGAACGGCCTGCGTGGATTCGCGGGATCGATCACCGATCCGATGCGCACACCTTGGGGGTGCGTGACCTCACACGGTCGATGTCGGCCCGGATCGCGGCGGAGAAGGCGGGCGTCGGCACCGACAGGATCGACATCGCTGAGCTGCATGCCCCGTTCTCCACGAGTGAAGCCGTGCTCTCGACTGCACTCGGCCTCGGAGACGACACGGTGATCAACCCGTCGGGTGGTGCGCAGGCCGCCCACACGATGATGGCATCGGGTCTCATTCGGATCGGTGAAGCTGCGCAACGCATCAGCCGCGGGGAGGCCGACCGGGCGGTAGCCACCGCCGCCTCCGGCCCCTGTCTGCAGCAGAATCTTGTCGCAGTGCTGGAGGGGGAGTGACCGTGGGATCGCAGCGGGCGGCGGTACTCGGTGTCGGTCAGACCAAGTACGACACGACCTATCCCGGCTCGATGGCCGGCATGTTGCGGGAAGCGGCAACCAATGCGCTCGAGATGTCCGCACTGGGCTGGGACGACATCGATGCGGTGATCATGGGCAAGGCGCCCGACTTTTTCGAAGGCGTGATGATGCCCGAGGTCTATCTTGCCGAGGCTCTCGGGTGTGTCGGCAAACCGATCATGCGGGTGCACACAGCAGGTTCGGTCGGCGGATCCACGGCCTGCGTCGCAACGTCGATGATCCAGTCGGGTCTGCACGAACGCGTGCTCACCATCGGCTGGGAGAAGCAGTCGGAGTCCAATGCAATGTGGGCGCTGTCGTTGCCGCAACCCTTTGCGACGTCGGTCAACGCAGGGGCTGGCGGATACTTCAGCCCGATCATCCGGCGCTACATGATGATGACGCAGGCGCCCGAGCTGATCGGCTGCATGGTTGCCCTGAAAGATCGGAGGCATGCCCTCGCCAATCCGTACGCCCATCTCCACCAGCCCGACCTCACGTTCGAGCAGGTGGTCGAGTCACCGATGCTGTGGGACCCGATCCGGTACAGCGAGACCTGCCCGTCCTCCGACGGGGCATGCGCCATCGTGCTCGGCAGCGAGACGGTCGCAGAAGCCCATGTCGGACCGGTGGCGTGGATCAAGGGCACTGCGATGCGTTCGGAGTCTGGATCGTTCGGAGGGCGCAACATGGTGTCACCAGCCGCTTCCGAAGCCTGCGCAAACGACGTGTTCACCCAGGCCGGCATCCACGACCGCCGCAAGGAGATCGACGCAGTCGAGATGTATGTGCCGTTCTCGTGGTACGAGCCCATGTGGCTCGAGTCGCTCGGGTTTGCCGAGAAGGGCGAAGGGTGGCGCATGGTCGAGAGCGGCGCCACGTCGATCGACGGTGGGGATCTGCCGGTCAACTGCTCCGGTGGTGTGTTGTCGTCGAATCCGATCGGCGCGTCGGGAATGATCCGATTCGGTGAGGCTGCACTCCAGGTCATGGGATTGGCCGGCGATCATCAGGTCGACGGCGCAAAGACAGCGGTGGGTCACGCCTACGGCGGGGCTGCGCAGTACTACGCAATGTGGGTGGTCGGCTCCGAGAAGTAGTGCGAGCAGCGCATGTTCGGCCGATGACACCGTCCATCGCATCCTCGGCCGCTGCGGGAGCGAGACACGCCTTGGTCTCGAACGCTGCGGGTGATCGTCACGGAAGCCGTTGGAACCATCGCAGGCTGAGCACACCGGTCACGAGGGCGAGCACCAGCGCAGCTGTGGTGAACCACACGCTGATGTCCTCGTCGACGGATTCGAAGCCAACTGCGGTCCCGATGTCGCGGTAGACCGCAGCGAGTTCCTCGGCCGAGGCAGTGGCGAAAAAGCTGCCACCCGTCGCCTCTGCGACCGTTCGCAGCGTGGTCTCGTTCACCGGAACCTCGACATCGAAGAACGTGCCGGGGCGGTCAGGATCCTCGATGGTGACTCGACCCATCGGCGTGCCGAGCGAAACGGTCGAAACAGGGATACCGGCCTGCTTCGCCTCGGCGATTGCGTCCTCGATGGGTCGCCCGATCGTCGGCTCGCCGTCGGAGAGCAGGACAACGACGGCAGGCGGTGCCGATTCGTCGCTGACCTGAAGCTGTTCGATCGTTCGCTCGAGCGTGCTGATCGAGACAGAAATGGCATCACCGGTATTGGTGTACGGCCCGAGTTCGAGCGCATCGATCGCATCGACAACGGTCAGCCGATCGGGGGTCGGCGGGACCTCGACGATCGGTGCTTCGTCAAACGACACCAGGCCGACGTCGACCCCGGCCGGGGCTCCCTCGAGAAATTGGCGGGCCGCTTCCTGTGCCGCTTCGATGCGGGTGGGATCGACGTCGACGGCGCCCATCGACAGCGACGTGTCGACCGTCAGGATCACGATGGCCCGTTCGCGCAGCACGTCGCGTGAGCGAACCGGTCCGGCGACCGAAACCACGAGCAGCGTGACGACGGTGAGAAAGCATGCTGCAACCACATGACGTCGCCAGCCCGGCCGGCGGGGCGCGACCGAGTCGAACAGCGACGCATCGCTGAACTGCAAGGCAAACCGACCGCGCCGCCGCTGTACGAGGGCGTAGGCGGCGATGAGGCCGACGACGACCACCAGCAGCAGCAAGACGAGCGGTCGGGCGATCATCGTCTCGGTCGACCTGGTTGGCGTCGTCGTCGACGTCGATCGACGAAACGGGCCAGATCGATCACCCAGTCTCGATCGGTTCGCAACACGAGATGGTCGGCTCCGGCCCGACGGACCCGCTGGGCATGGTCGGCCAGCCGTTCACGACCCGCTGCCTCATAGCGGGCCCGAACCCGGTCGCTTCGGGTGTCGACTTCGGTGATCGCGCCCCGTTGTCGATCCTGAAGCTCGATGATGCCCACGTTGGGAAGGGTGAGTTCGCGCGGGTCCACCACTTCGACGACCAGGGTGTCGTGGCGCTGGGTCACGGTGCGAAGTGGGCCGTCCCAGTCGGGCCGGAGCAGGTCGGAGATCACGACCGCAAGGCCGGTGCGGTGGCCCGGCCCGGCAAGACGACGCAGCGCCTCGCCGAAGAGGGGCTGGTGGGGACGAGCAACGATCGACGCAGGGTCGTGCGCAGCAATCCGGTGAAGGAGAGCCATCAGGTGACGCCGTCCGCTGCGAGCGCCGAGGTCGTGAATCTCGTCGGCGGTGGCGATGATCGCTCCGAGACGGTTTCCGGCTCGTTCGGTGAGGATTCCGATTGCTGCCACGACCGCCATCGCAAGGTCGACCTTACGAACCATGGCAGTTCCGAAGTCGAGGCTGGGGGAGAGGTCGACGAGGACGGAGGTCTCGAGCTCGCGATCTGCAATGGTTTCTCGAACATGGGGCTCGCCCAAGCGGGCGGTGACGTTCCAGTCCATGCGGCGCACGTCGTCACCCGGACGGTACGCACGGGTCTCTCCTGGCTCGCTGCCGAGGCCGGACACGAGGCCCCGGTAGTCGCCCTGCAACAGGCCGTCGAGGCGGCGCTCGACATCGAGTTCGAGTCGCCGCAGAAGCTCGCGGGTGTGACCGCTGGCTGTCGATGCCCGTGCCGTCATCACGAGTCGGGTGCCGGAGCGGGGCTGGCCGGAATCCACGCTGCATCCTCGATACGGCCCGGGTCCTGGGTCGACGGTGAAATGATCGGTGCAGGCACGGTGGACAGGATCCGGACGAGGATCTGCTCGACCCCCGTCTCGGTGGCCAACGCTTCGTACGACGGCACGATCCGGTGGCGCAACACGTCGGGTGCGATGTCGAAGACGTCCTGGGGTACGACATAGTCCCGACCGCGCAGCAGTGCCATGGCGCGCCCGGCCGACACGAGTCCGAGTGACGCACGAGGGCTGGCGCCGAAGTCGATCATCGGCGTGAGATCGTCGAGGCCGTAGGCCGCTGGTGTGCGGGTGGCGAGCACGAGGTTGACGGCGTACTCGATGACACCCTGATCGACGATCATGTCGAGCGCCCGCGCCTGCCAGGCGACGACATCGTCGATCTCGAGGACCTGTTCGACCGTTGGAGGCACCGAGCCCATGCGGCGGATGATTTCGATCTCCTCGGCGCCGGAGGGGTAGTCGACGAGCACTTTCATCAAGAAGCGATCGCGTTGGGCCTCGGGGAGGCTGTACACGCCCTCGGACTCGATCGGATTCTGGGTGGCGAGCACCAGGAACGGCGTCGGTGCGTCGAACGTCTCGCCGCCGATGGTGACCTGCCCCTCACCCATCACCTCCAACAGCGCCGACTGCACTTTTGCAGGTGCACGGTTGATCTCGTCCGCAAGCACGAAGTTGGCGAAGACCGGGCCGAGCGAAACGTCGAACACTTCCGAAGCGGCGCGATAGATGCGGGTGCCGACGATGTCGGCGGGAAGAAGGTCGGGCGTGAACTGCACCCGACTGAAGGTGCCTCCGGTGGTTGCCGCGAGCGTTCGGACCGACAGCGTCTTGGCCAGACCGGGCGGACCTTCGAGGAGGCAGTGCCCGCCGGCCACGAGGGCGACCAGGAGGCGTTCGACGAGTCGTTCCTGTCCGACGATCACGCGGCGAAGCTCGACCAGTGCCCGTTCGAGGGATGGCAGATCGGCATCGTCTTTCATGGCGGGCTCCGATTCGGGGCTTGATACGAGCTTTCGGCGCGAACTGTTGTCCTGAGCCCGTGGACGTCGATGGGCCGAACCATACGCGCAGCCGAACGCGTTCGGTGAGCGCTCTCCCGGCTAGTTTCCGCACCATGCGGATTCTCGTGGTCGACGACGAGGTCGAATTGGCCGAGGCGGTCGCTCGGGGCTTGCGTCGTGAGGGCTACGCAGTCGATCTTGCTCACGGGGGTGAGGAAGCACTCGCAAAAGCCGACATGACTCCCTATGACCTCGTCTGCCTGGATCTCACCATGCCGGACATCGATGGCCTCGAAGTCTGCCGACAACTGCGGGCCGATCCGCCCGAGGAGGGCGACCCCCCGCGCATCCTCATGCTCACCGCCCGCGACTCGATCGACGAGCGAATCGAAGGCCTCGACCACGGCGCCGACGATTATCTGGTCAAGCCCTTCGCGTTCGGGGAACTCACCGCCCGCGTCCGTTCGCTGTTGCGTCGGGAGGCCGGCCGGTCGACCTCGGTGCTCACCGTCGGCGACATCGAACTGGACGACGCCAAGAAACGGGCTCGTCGCGGGGATCGCGAGCTCGAACTCACTGCGAAGGAGTTTGCCCTTCTTCGCTATTTCATGGCCCACGTCGACGAGGTGCTCAGTCAGGAGCACCTGCTCGAACATGTGTGGGACGAACACGCCGATCCGTTCACCAACACGGTGCGAGTGACCGTTGGAACACTCCGCCGCAAGCTCTCCAACGACGACGAGGAGCAGGCGATCGAAACCGTCATCGGATCGGGCTACCGCCTGCTTGCGTTCGGCGCCGACGACCGTGACTGACACGCCGCCACCATCGGCCGCCGTCCGTGCTGCGGAACGGCTTCCCGGCTGGGCCGGATCGATCCGCTTTCGACTCATGGTCCTCTATTCCGTGCTGCTCTTCGGCCTTGCCACGGTGGTCGTCGGCGGTATCTACGCCGGCCTTGCCCAAGAGTTGCGCGACCAAGACGTCAGCCGGACCGAGGAGATGGTTCGGCTCTTCCAGCCGCAAGAAGACGGTCCGATCATCGGTGTGCCCGTCGAAGTCGAGGTTGTCGATCAGCTCGCAGTGTTCGAGAGAGAGGTCAACCAACAGGCGCTCAATCAGCTTCGCAAGTACGCCTTCGGGGCACTGGGCCTGTTGTTCATCGGCAGCCTCGGTGTGGGTTGGTTCGTTGCCGGTCTCGTGCTCAGACCGGTCGGGCGAATCACGTCGGTCGCTCGGGAGATCTCCGGCACCGATCTGTCGCGCCGTATCGAGCTCGAAGGTCCCGACGACGAACTCAAACAGCTCGCCGACACCTTCGACGACATGCTTGGTCGACTCGATCACGCCTTCGAGAACCAACGCGAATTCATCCAAGAGGCAAGCCATGAGCTTCGCAATCCGCTCGCCGTGATCCGAACCAACCTCGACGTCGTCATGTCCGACGCAAACGCCGACGAGGAGGAACTCCGGGCGGTGGGCGAGGTCGTCGGGCGCTCGGCCGAGCGTATGTCTCGGCTCGTCGACGATCTCCTCGTCTATGCCCGGCACGGGACCCGCACCATGCGACAGGAGGACTTCGACCTGGTCGAACTCGCCCACGACCTCACCCAGGAGTTCTCGGCGCCGGCCGACGCGGCCGACCTCCGGCTTGCGATGCAACTGCCCTCCGAGACGCTCCCGGTCTGTGGCGACAATTCCGCAGTGCGGCGCGCAGTGGCCAACCTGCTGGCGAACGCAGTGCGACTCGCGCCGAGCGGATCGACGATCACCGTCTCGGCCGACCGATTCGACGACTGGAACTTCATCTCCGTAGCCGACGAAGGCCCCGGTATCGCTCCCGAGAACCACCTGCGAATCTTTCAGAGGTTCTGGAAAGGCGACCGCAGCGAGGCTCGTCAGGAAGGGCGCTCCGGCCTTGGACTCACCATCGTGCGCCAGATCGTCGAGTCGCACGGTGGTCGCGTCGACCTTGCGTCCGACATCGGTCGCGGCTCGACCTTCGTGCTCTGGTTCCCCCGCAGCATCAATTCACCCTTGCCGGCCTGAACGGTGGACGGCGCATACGTCGACGTGGGTGCGCATCTACACAACCCGGTCGTTTCGTAACCGACGTACCGCGATGGTCGCGGCGCCTTACCAATCCTTTCGCTCGCAGCCCCTACCCTCCGCTCATGGATCGATATCCGATCGACAACTCTTCCGGCGAGGAACCCCCCGCCTCGCCGGAGCGGCCCGCCGCCGAGCGGTCGCTCGTGACTGGAACACCGTTCCCCCCGACGGTTCCCACGACCGACCGCCCGGCGGGCCCCTATTCGACTGCGCCGGTGCCGCCTCCTCCGCCACCCCCCGGCAGCAGGGTCGAGGAACCCAGCGTGGCCCCGCCAACCGCACCCTGGATGACACCGCCGATGTCGAGTGGCACTCCTCGTCCGGCAAGCGTGATTCCCCCGCCTCCTTCCGCGGCAGTGGGCGGACCACCCGTAGCCCCGCCGGTCGCCACCACACGCACTGAGGATCCCTCCGCCGCATCCCGTGGTCGATGGCGCGCCATGGTCGGTTTTGCTGCGGGTCTGGTCGTCAGTGCGCTGCTCGTCGCGGGTGGCGTGGTCATCGGCACGCAGATCGATGACGACGACACGGTGATCGAGCAAGCCGACCCTGTGACCACCTCACCGGTGGGCAACGAGACCCGCAGTGATCTGACTCCGACCACGGCACCCCCGCCGGTGATCGACGACGACCCCGGAGTTGAACCGGTGACTGCCGTTGCACGGGCGCTTTCGCCATCGGTGGTGCTGATCAACACAGGCGTCGGACAAGGATCCGGGATCATCTGGGATGCAGAGAACGGGTACATCGTCACCAACGACCACGTGGTCGGGAACGCCAACACGGTGTCGGTGCTGTTCGATGACGGCGTCCAAGTCAGCGGCGTGGTCGTCGGCGGCGATGCCGCTCGCGACATTGCTGTCGTGCAGGTCGATCCCGTGGGACTCGACCTCGTCGAGGCGGTCTTCGCAGCCACGGAGACGGTCGAGGTCGGTCAACTCGCAGTGGCGATCGGCAGTCCGTTCGGTCTCGATCAGACCGTTACCGCCGGCATCGTCTCCGCCGTCAACCGCATCAACCAGTTCGGTGGCTCCGATCCGTCGAATCCGGTGGCGGTGGAGATGATCCAGACCGATGCGCCGATCAATCCAGGCAACTCCGGCGGGGCGCTTGCAAACAAGGACGGCCACGTCATCGGCATGAACACCTCGATCCGCACCGATGGCGTCACCACCGCAAACGTCGGCGTCGGGTTCGCCGTCCCGTCCGACACGATTCTGATCATCGCCCAGCGCATCGTGAACGGAGAGTCCCTCGAACTCGGCTTTCTCGGCATCAACGGCGCCACCCCGACCGACGGCACGCTCGGTGCGCTGGTCAGCCTGGTGGTCGAAGCATCACCGGCTGACGTTGCAGGTCTCGAGGTCGGTGACCTGATCATCGAGGTCGATGGCGAGGTCGTGTCGACGATGGAACAACTCGCAGCCGACTTCAAGTTCTTCCGACCGGGCGACGAAATCGAGATCGACATCCTGCGGGAGGGCCGCCGAATCACCTTGCAGGTGACGGTGGGGAGCAACTAGGCACCGGCGACCGTCGCCTCGGGGTGCGATTGCGTCCCCCGGTAGGCTGCGCCGCCATGTTGTTCGCAACCGTCATCGCCATTGCTGCTCTCGTGATCGTTGGAGCATCGTTCATCGTCCTGCGCCGCGACCGCGACGCAGGACTCGCGGTCGACCCACCCAACCTGACGAACGTCGTCGACATCTCCGAGGTCATCGATGGGCAGACGGTTGATGACGTCGGAGACCGCCCCTCAGCGGCCGAGGTCGCCGATGTGCCTGGCACAGCCGAACCTTCGCCACCCAGCGTTCGGGAACGACTCGCCAGCGCTCGTGCGTCGCTCACGGGGTTCTTCGGCAGCATCTTCTCCGGGGGGATCGATCGAAACACCTGGGACGCCCTGGAAGAAGCACTCATCCGAGCCGATGTCGGCGTTGCAACGTCGACATCGATCATGGAAGCGGTGAAGTCGAAGGTCGAAGCCGACGGCATCGATGATGCGGCCGACATCCCTGCGCTGGTGCAGGCCGAGATGGTCGATCGGCTCGCCGGTTTCGATCGCTCGCTGTCCACCGATGTCGTTGCGGCGGGTGGTGACGAGGGTCCGGCCGTCTGGCTCTTCGTCGGGGTCAACGGTGTCGGCAAGACGACCACGATCGGCAAACTTGCGAAGCGTGAAACCGACAGCGGGCGCAAGATCGTGATGGCAGCCGGGGACACGTTTCGTGCCGCAGCGGCCGAGCAGCTCGCCATGTGGGCCGAACGTTGTGCGGTGCACCTCGTGCGGGGCGCCGAGGGGGCCGATCCCTCGTCGGTCGTTTTCGACGCCGTCGAGGCGGCTGCGGCGCGTGGCGCCGACATCGTGCTCGCCGACACGGCCGGGCGGTTGCAGACCAAGACGAATCTCATGGAGGAGTTGTCCAAGGTTCGACGCGTCGCCGAGAAGGGTGCGGGTACCGTCACCGAGACGCTGCTGGTCATCGACGCCACCACCGGCCAGAACGGTCTGAGTCAGGCCAAGCAGTTCGCCGAGGCGGTCGACGTGACCGGTGTTGTGCTCACCAAGCTCGACGGCTCGGCCAAGGGTGGCATCGTTGTGGCGATCCATGACGAGCTCGGCGTACCGGTCAAGCTCGTCGGCCTCGGCGAGGGGATCAGTGACCTCGTCGAGTTCGACGAAACGGAGTTCGTCGGCGCCCTTTTCGAGTAGCGCAGGGTCGACCCGACGGTGCTGCCGACGTGTTCAGCCGGTCGAGATCCTGGCAATACCGCACACACCCAGTGCGTCGTCGAGTGCCGCCACCGCCTGTGCAACCCGTTCGCGGTCGACGTTGCTCTGCGCTCTGTCGAGGCCGGCAGCCAGATCACCTTCGACCTCGTCACCTTGTTCGACGAGCATCGCAAAGTCCTGGAGTCGGGCGATTTCGAACCCCAGTTCGAGTGGAGCGACGACACGGCCGTCGGCGAGGGCTCGACGCAAGTTGCGGACGTCGTCGATGGAATCTCCGTCGGCTGATCCGTCGAGGATGCTCGACCACTGTCGGATTGCGTTTGCCGCCTCGCACCAGACGATTTCGTCGAAGTCGGCGAGGGTCTCGTCGGCGACGGGCTCTGCGCTCGTGCTGACGAGGATTGCTGTGACGATGAAACCTGCGGCGAGTACGACGATGACCGCCCACTGACGAAGTGTGAAGTTCACCGTCGCGACGCTAGTCACGCCGGGCGGCTCGAGCAGGGTCGGGCCGATACCCTGACCGGACCATGTTCGAGACACTCTCTGATCGCTTCGACGGGATCTTCAGTCGCATTCGTGGGCGCGGAAAGCTCACCGAGGATGACGTCGACGACGTCTTGCGCGAGATCCGCTTGGCCCT
>JBMTIM010000019.1:0-52555 GCA_049437325.1 Acidimicrobiales bacterium | reverse complement strand
CGCGGACGAAGGGGGGCGGCAGCCCCCCTTCGTCGCGTTCGGGGGTCTACGGTGCCGCCATGCGCATCGCTGAGCTGCCACTGTCCGGTCACGAGTTCCTTCGAGGGACGCGCCTTGCGACGATCGTCCACCACGGCGACCCCTACCCCCACGCAGTGCCGGTCTGGTTCGACTGGAACGGTTCGTCGATCGAGATCTTCTCGCGTCCGGATCGGCCGAAGGTTGCGCAACTCGAGGCTGATCCCCGTGTCTCCGTGCTCGTCAGCGCGGAGGTTGCCGAACCGGTGTACTGGGTTCGGATCGATGGTGATGCCGAGATCGACAATGATGCCCACGCACTCGTGAACAGGTTGTGTGACCGCTACCTCGAGCTGGGAACGCCGTCCCACGATGCGCTTCGGGCCGACCTGCTGGCCAACGCGGGGACGTGTGTGCGCATCACGATCCGTCCCCGGCGCTTCCATCATTTTGTGTCGTGACACCGCAGGGAGGCACGGTCACGGGCTGCTCGAAGCCGTTCTCGAGCAGGTCTTCGACCGGAGCGGTTCGAAGTGCGTACCCGACGCTGGCATCGCGAGTCGTCGACATGTACGCGATGCCGACAACTGTTCCAGTCTTATCGATGAGTGGGGCGCCGCTGTCGCCCGACTCGATGTCGGCAGCGAGCAGATAGGAGGGACGGCCGACGCGTTCGTCGGTTCCGACGGCCTCGATACGTACCGTGACTGGTCGGTCGACCCTGAATGGCGTCACCTCGAGTGTGGGGCCCTGCTCCCAACCGAAGACACCACCGGTGGTGCCGTCGTCGGCGGTACCCAGCGGCAGCGGTTCGAAGCGAACATCTTCGACTCGCAGCAACGCAAGGTCGTTGCGGGCATCGAACGCAACGATGTCAGCCGCGGCACGAAGTCCCGACTCGACTTCGATTGTCGGATCGTCGACGCCCAGGAGGACATGGGCATTGGTGACGATGATGTCGTGGGCGATGGCGAAGCCACTGCCTTCGGCTGCGCGACCGCAGGAGATACCGAAGACGCGAACCGTCGATGGAGCGATCCGAGTGATCTCGTTCGCCGAAAGCCCGTGCGACGCCGGTGGTGGACCAGGGTCGGGGGGATCTGCGAGCGGGGGACGCACCGTGTCCGACTGGCTGCCACCGCACCCCACGCCCACCAGTGCCGTGGTGAGCAGGACGGCAGCCCAGCGTCGCCTCATTCAGCGAGGAGACGAGCGTGCGTGAGGAAGCCGGTATGGGCGACCATGCGGTGGTCCGGTCGAACGGCAGTTCCCTGCACATGCCAGCCGCGATGCATCACCTCCATTGTCTCTGCCATCCCGAATCGGCTCCCCTCGAAGGCTTCGTGGAGTTGGGACACCTGGACGATGCTCGGCGTGTAGGCAAGGAAGATACCGCCACGCCGAAGCGCCTTCTCTGCGTGTGGCACGACCTGCCAGGGCTCGGGAAGGTCGAGCACAATGCGATCGAGGTCCTGCTCGTCGATGCCCTGATAGACATCGCGTACGTAGGTCGTGTAGTTGGCGAGGCCGTCCGGCCCAAGGAATCGGCCCACGTTCTCGCGCGCCGTTGCCTCGAAGTCATCGCGGAGCTCGTATCCGGTGATGTGCGCGCCGGCCCGCAAGATGCCGGTCGACAGTGCTCCGGAACCGAGACCCGACTCGAGGACGTGGGCCCCGGGAAAGATGTCGGCCTGAATCAGGATCGGCCCGATGTCCTTCGGATACACGACCTGCGCACCCCGGGGCATCTTGAGCACGTAGTCGGTGATTGTCGGCCGCAGCGCGATGAAGACCATGCCCCGACTCGAGCGGTAGAGCTCGCCCTCGGCGCTGCCGATCATGTCGTCGTGCGGGAGAACCCCCGAGTGTGAATGGAACTCGCCGCCGGCGACGAGGTCGATGAGGTAGCGCCGGCGCTTTCGATCGACCAGCAAGACTGGTTCACCGGCGCGCAGAGGTCCGCTGCGGTTCATGCCGATCCGGTCTTCGGGTCGCGCGAGGACTCGAACTCGAGACCGGGCAGAAGAGACGCTCGAACGAGTGGATCGTCGAACTGCGGTTCCGGTTCGCAGGACGGACTGCGACGAACGACCGTCACGAGCGCCGGCCCCGCCGCGCCGGTGCCTCGACGTGTCGGATTTCGAGGGCGGCTCCGGGCCGAAGCCGCTCGGAGAAGGCAACCACCATTTCTCCCCGCTTGGTCAGTTTGCCGAGTCCCCGCGTCAGCCGGCCGACCCCGAACACGACCATCCAGAAGCGGTCCCCTCCGAGGAGACCCCGTCGGATGCTGTTGTGTCGGACACGCTCCTTGATGGAAGCCAGGCCGAAGCTGCGAGGCATCAGATTCGCCGGATCTCGACCACAGTCGACTTCGTGGTGCCGGCGCGACGGCCAGCGAGGTACGCCAAGATCACGAGAAGGACGCCGATGCCCACAACTGCCGTGAGGATCTTCGGCTTTGCATCGTCGACCTGCCCGTGGAGTTCGTCGACAAGTTGGCTGAAGCCCTGCTCGATGTCGTCTCGGGTGATGGGAGCATCGGTCTCGTCCAACATCAGAGCGTCTTCTTCCGGATGCGAAGACCGAGGAGCACCATCAGTGTGATGAGCGCGGTCATGGTGAGCAGATACGGCACCCACGACAGGTTGCCGGTGAAGTTGGTGCCCGTCTCCTCCTGGAGCACTCGAAGCAGAGCAACTGTCATCGAAATACCGCCGATGACCAGCAGCACGCTGCCGAGCAGACCCATCCCCACCCATCTCCCCGAACCCTTGAGGGGATCCAGAGTCTGTTGGCGGGCGTACGCCTTGATCAGCTCGAGCTGGTCGGCAATCCCGTTCTTCTCGGCCATGGGTCGATCATGTTACCGGTCAATCCAAGCCGAGAGCGTCGAGTGTCTGCCGATGTTCGTCGATCAGTTCGGCGGCCCGAGTTGCTCGCGTCGCTGCGTCTGGCACTGCCAGGAGTTGCAGCAGGTCGAGCGGACCCAGGCCGGCGAATGCGATCAGTTGCCAGATGGCCTGTCCGGGGTCGTCGGACAACTCGGGTACGTCGAGTTCGAGATCAGGCCTGTGGCTGGCCACCATGGCGATGAGGGCGTCAACCACCGTCCGCAGTGCGACAACGTGTTTGTCGAGGCCGGGGTCGAGCGGATCGGGCCAATCCGACACGAGAGCCTTGGGATACGGATCGTCGTCGAGCCAACGATCGATTCGGATTCGTCTCGTTCCGGTGGCGAGGACTGCCCAACGCCCGTCCGGCTGCTCCTCGCTGCGGACGACTCTGGCAACCACGCCGATGTCGCTGCGGACGTCGTCACCACCGACTTCGCGACCACGGGCGATGCCGACGATGCCGAACTCGGGTTCGTCGAGTTGCGCAAGATGGCGGGCAAGGACGAGGTAGCGGGGCTCGAAGAGATGCAGCGGAATGGGTTGGCCCGGCACGATCGGTGACTCGAGCGGAAACATCGGGAGGTCGTAGCTCGATGTCATGTCAGTCGCCCACGGGTGCAATGGGCGAGAGCTCCTCGAGAGCCGGACCGTAGGGGTGCCCGGTGATGGCATCGAGGAGCGCAACGTGGAGAGGGTTGCAGAACTCGAACGGACCCACGGGCTCGGTGTCGTCCGGGGCCCCTTCCGGCACCGTCAGGCGTCCGGGATCCTCCGCAAGCATGACGAAGGTCAGTCGTTCGCCGTTCTCGGCGACGTAGGTGCCTGCCATGCCGGTGGCATCTCCGTCGGCGGTGGCGAAGACACGCAGTGTGCCGGCGCCAGCGCGAGCGCAGTGGGCGACATTCGACGTGGTCGGCTTGCGGAGTATCGCCGCGCCGATGCCGGATGGGTCGTCGATCGTGGCATGGATCATCTCGCAGCTCGTGCGATTCAGGGACGATCGGCCGGAGCCGTCGGCATAGATCGTGGAGTTGCTGAGGATGTCGAACGGCAGTCCGCTCAGTTCGAACCCGTCACGCACGAGGCCCAAGATGATCCCTGCCCGCTCAGGTCCGCCGCCGAGCCGGATCCCGTACTCCTTGAGCAGCATTTCGGCCGTGGTGGCATCGATCAGGCTGCGCTGGATGATGTCGATCAGCGGTGGGGAGTCGATCGTGGCGATGGTGACTCGTTCGGCGAGGGGAGGAGCCTCGCCGTCGGCGGGACTGCGACGCACCGTGAAACCGGCCGCTTCGAGGAGGTCGTCGAAAATGTCGGCTGCCGACACCGCCGGATTCGCCGAGCGCGTGTTGGTCGCCTGGTCGAGCTCGGCAGGCCAGCTGACGAAGCCGTCGTTGAGGAGCAGTGCCGACATCGGACCGACGGACCCGTCGTCGGGACCGCCCCAGATCTTGACGGTCGTGTCGTCGATCGTCAGCTCGTCGTCGAAGTAGTCCCGTTCGTTCGGCGAGTACTTCGTCTCGTCGCCGATGATGCGCCCGTCGATCGACACGATGTTCGCTGCCTGCAGTGCCTCGATGGCATCGCTCGTCAGCGTGTCCCAACTGGTGTAGGGACGTCCGTCTCGGAATCGAGAGATGTAGTCCCAGCTTGCCAGTCCCGGGTCGCCTGAGCCGATGATCCAGATGTCCCCCACCAATTCGAAGGTTCCCAGTTCCTCGTCGACCGGCACGAGTTCGGCACTCGTCGAATAGGCGATCTCGGTCCGAAAGCCCTGCCCGCTGCCGGCAGTGTCGATCAGGGTGGCAGTGATGAAGCGATGGAGCTCTGCCGCCCGGATGGCGGTTTCTGTGGAGGACGCTGCGAGTCGCTCGTCGCCGCGGGTCACCAGCACACAGGCCCGTTCCGGGCGATCGCCTGTGGCGAGCACTGTGCCGATCGAATCCGTGAGGAGCAGGTCCGACGTCGGCGCTCGCAGCCAGCCAGGTGCCCGCCGCGCGCTGAACATCGGTGTGGCGAGCGATGCTTCGTCGGAGACGGCAGTGGCAAGCCCAGGGTCTGCTGCCTCGTTCGCGCTGTTCATCTGGATCGATGCTGCGATCACGATGATCAACAGGAGCGCAGGAAGAAGGAGACGCCGCATCGGTGGAAAGGCTAGGCCGAACGGCTGGCGAGAGGGCGGCGCGCCGTCAGCCCGGTTGATCGACGTGTGCCCCCGGTGGCTCGAGCGCAGACCGGAACAAGGCCCGGATGTGGGCGAGAAGTTCGTCGAGTGCTGCGTCGGTGAGCGGATCTCGGTCCAACAGACCGGCGATCAGTGGCGCGTCGCTGAAGTACGACAGGAGTGCTCCGTAGCCCGTCAGCAGAAGTTGCTCCGGGTCATGGCGACGAAACCGACCGGCATCCATCTCGCGTCGAAAATACTCCGACGCCCGGGCGAAGAGCGGCTGGAGCCCAACACCGAGTTCGACGTGACCGAGCTCCCCGCCGGCGAGCGCCTCGCGTCGGACCAGCCGAACGAAGTCGGGGTTGGCCCTGAAGAATTCGAAGCCCGCTGTCAGCACGTGGTCGAGTTGCTCCCAACCGGTTGCGACGGGGTTGGTGACGGCCGCCTCGACCCGCTCGTACCACTCGGCCAACGCCCGCTCGAAGACCTCTCGGTACATCGTTTCCTTTGTGGGGAAGTGGTGGAGCAGACTCTGGCGGCGAACGCCGACCTCGGCCGCAATGAGGTTGAGCGATGTGCCCTCGAAGCCTCGCTCGGCGAAAAGATGCTGTGCCGCGACGATGATCGCATCTCGCGTAGCGGGGCCACTCATGGCGGCAAACCCTAGTGGCGAGTGCTCGTGGCTTCGGTAACGTGCGGCCACATGGAGATCA
The DNA here is from genome assembly GCA_049437325.1 of Acidimicrobiales bacterium. Lineage (GTDB taxonomy): Bacteria > Actinomycetota > Acidimicrobiia > Acidimicrobiales > Aldehydirespiratoraceae > UBA11606. The sequence goes on along the minus strand of JBMTIM010000019.1, from coordinate 46,763 downwards.
TCGCCGCGTTGTTCATCGACGAGATCGACCTTCGGCAGGTTGCCGGTCCGTCCACCAGGATCGACCTGAGCGGCGTGCAGTTCAGTGCTGCTGCGCCCGCTCCCCTGCCGTTCACCTGGGCTCCACACCTCGTCGTGATCATCCGTTGCCCGGAACACGGTTCCGGTCAGGGCGTGCTCGAGGTGACGTATCACCGCGGTGACGAGCAGATCGCACGCAACGTCCAACCCTTCGACGTCGAGCCCGGGAAGTTCACGTATCGACTGGTTCGAGCCGAGATGGACTTCGTCGAGTACGGCACGGTCGAGGCTCGCTGTCGGATCAATCACGATCCACCCATCACGGTTCCGTACACGATCCTGCCACCCGAGGCGGACTGATCGACCGATGAGCAGCTTCAGCGCAGCACTTTCGGAGCACCCGGACGCAGCTGCGGCGGTTGGTGAGGTCGTCGGTGCCGTGGTGGAGCGGGTCGGACCTGGACCCGACGTCGCCCTGCTCTTCGTGAGTGGTCATCCCGTCGCCGATTTCGACGACATTGCGTCTGCGGTGCACCAGCTGCTCTCTCCCCAGACCATGATCGCCGCCACTGCGACCGCTGTGATCGGCGGCGACCTCGAAGCCGAGGAGGGCCCGGCCGTGTCGCTGTGGGTAGGTCGCGTCGGGAGGGCGGAGGCGGTTCGGCTCGAGACGATTCGCAGCGACGAGGGCACGGCCGTCATCGGGATGCCCGACGATGCTGCCGTTGGCCAGCGCACCCTCATCTTGGTCAGCGAACCGTTCTCCTTTCCGGCGGATGCCTTCCTGCACGCCAGCAACGATCAGTACCCCGGACTCGCCATCGTCGGCGGCGTGGCGTCGGCGCCCGGTGGTCCGGGCAGCAACCGGTTGTTCGTGGACGGCTCGTTGCACACCGATGGTGCGGTCGGCCTCCTGTTGCCGGAGGGGCTGGGCGAATTCACGGTGGTTTCGCAAGGGTGTCGCCCTGTGGGAACGCCGCTCACCGTCACCGACGCCACGGACAATCTGGTGCGGAGTTTGGGCTCTCGGCCTGCGCTCGAGCGTCTGAACGAGCTCTACGAGAGCGCCGACGATGCCGAGCGTGGCCTGATCTCGAACGGATTGCACGTCGGCCTCGTCGTCGACGAACACACCGAAGCGTTCGGCCGTGGTGATTTTCTCGTGCGGGGGGTGATCGGCGCCGACCAGGCTGAGGGTGCGCTGCGCATCGGCGCTCGGGTGCCGATCGGGACGACGATGCAGTTTCACGTGCGAGACGGTGACAGTGCCCGCTCCGATCTGCGGGAGATGCTGCGGACGGTCGATGCGGATGCTGCACTCGTGTTCTCGTGCAACGGCCGGGGATCGCGCCTCTTCGGCGAGCCCGATCATGACGCCATGGCGGCTGTCGGAGCCACTGATCGCAATACGGTTGCCGGCATGTTCTGCGCAGGCGAGTTCGGTCCGATCCGCAACCAGAACCACATCCACGGATTTACCTCCTCGATGCTCTTCCTGTACGGATGAACGAGGGCAGTGGCCCACGGGTCACGTGCCTCTGGGTGTGCGACCGCGCGCTCGTCGGCGCGGGTAGGGTCGACGGCGGCGCTCCGAGGACGTCTCGGAGGTGAGTGGGAGGACCTACGTGGACGACTTCGACGCACGCGCGATCAACACGATCCGCGGCCTTGCGATGGATGCACCGCACGCCGCCCGCAGCGGGCATCAAGGCACGGCGATGTCCCTCGCTCCGCTTGCCCATGTGTTGTTCAGTCGTGTCATGCGCTACGACGCGACAAGGCCCGATTGGATCGATCGTGATCGGTTCGTCCTGTCGTGCGGTCACGCATCGATCTTGCAGTACGCCCTGCTGCACCTCGCCGGCTTCGGACTGACGCTCGACGATCTCAAGAACTTCCGTCAGTGGGGCTCGGCCACGCCGGGCCATCCCGAGGTCGGGCACACAGCCGGTGTCGAGGTCACGACCGGACCGCTCGGGCAGGGGGTGGCGAACATGGTCGGGATGGCAATCGCCGAGGCGCAACTCCGGACCCGCTACGGGGCAGACGTCGTCGATCATCATGTGTTCGGTCTGTGCGGAGATGGTGATCTCGCCGAAGGGGTGAGCCACGAAGCGGCGTCTCTTGCCGGCCATCTCGGTCTCGGCAAGATCGTGCTCTGTTACGACGACAACCGGATCACGATCGACGGAGACACCGATCTTGCACTGAGCGACGATGCTGCGGGGCGATTCAGGTCCTACGGGTGGCACGTCGAGGAGGTCGGGGCGATCGGCGAGGACTGCGATGCATTGGAGGCTGCCGTTCGCCGCGCCATGGCCGTCGCCGACAAGCCGTCGCTCATCGTGCTGCAGACCGTGATCGGTTATCCAGCGACCGAACATGCCGGCACGCCGCATGCCCACGGGTATGCGATCGTCGATGATGAGATTGCGGCCACGAAACGCCGAATGGGTATGCCCGATGTGCCGTTCTCTGTCGACGACGAGCTCCTCCAGGCGTACAACGCAATCGGACGACGCGGTCGGGACGCTCGGGAGGCGTCCGAAGCTCGTCTCGCAGGATTCGAGGGCGATCGAGTTGGCCTCCGGGCGCAGCTCGACAACACCGGCCTGCCCGGCTGGGAGGAGGTGCTGCCGACATTCGACACCGGCGCCTCGGTGGCAACACGGAAGGCGTCGAACGCAGCGTTGCAGGCATTGGTCGAGATGGTTCCGGGACTCACCGGTGGTGGCGCCGACCTCACCGGGAACACTGGCACGGTTATCAAGGATCACGGCGTGTTCTCTGCGGCTGATCCCGGCGGTCGGCAGATCTACTTCGGGGTTCGTGAGCACGCCATGGGAGCGGTTGCAAACGGCATGGCCCTGCATGGCGGTGCAATTCCAGTTGTCGGCACGTTTCTCGTCTTTGCCGATTACATGCGTGGTGCGGTGCGGCTTGCAGCCCTGTCCCAGGCAAAGACCATCTTCGTCTGGTCCCATGACTCGGTCGGGGTTGGTGAGGACGGCCCGACCCACCAGCCCGTCGAGCATGTTGCGTCGTTGCGGGCGATTCCGGGTCTGCGAGTGATCCGTCCAGCCGATGCCAATGAGACCGTGGGGGCATGGAAGGTAGCGGTCGAATCGAACGGCCCGACTGCTCTCATCCTCTCGCGCCAGGATCTTCCGGTGCTCGAGGGCACCGCACACGGTGATGTCAGCGCCGGGGCATACGTGATTCGTGAACTCGACGACGCTGCGATCTCCCTTGTCGGCACGGGCAGCGAGGTGTCGCTGTGCATCGAAGCTGCTGACGTTCTGCGAGATGAAGGTATTGCTGCACGAGTCGTTTCCTTCCCGTCCTGGGAGCTGTTCGACAACGCCGACAGTGCGTACCAAGCGTCCGTGCTGGCGCCTGGGATCCCCTCCCTTGCCGTGGAAGCCGGCATCTCGCAAGGGTGGCATCGATGGGTCGACGATGTGGTCTCGATCGATCGTTTCGGAGCATCCGCGCCTGGCAGCACGGTGATGCGCGAACTTGGGATCGACGTCGACACTGTCGTCGCCAGGGCGAAGGATCTGCTCGGCGTCTGATCCCAACTGCGACCAGGAGCGCCCCGATGACCCGGCTTCACGATCTGTACGCCTCACAGGGCCAGTCGCCCTGGCTCGACAACATCCGACGGGGTTGGCTCACCAGCGGTGAGCTCGCCGGCTGGGTCGATCGGGGGGTCCGCGGTCTCACCTCGAATCCATCGATCTTTCAGAAGGCGATCGAGGGCAGCACCGAGTACGACGAGCAGTTCCGTTCCTCGATCGCCGCTGGCCTCGACCTGGAGGCCAGCTATTGGGAACTCGTCACGAGTGACATCGGTGCAGCTCTCGACATTCTTCGGCCTGTTTACGACAGCTCCGGAGGTCTGGACGGCTACGTGTCGGTGGAGGTTGATCCCGGACTTGCCCGAGATGCGGTCGGCACCGAGGCTGCTGCGCGCGAACTCGACACGCGTCTCGCCGCACCGAATCTCTACATCAAGATTCCGGCGACGAGCGAGGGTCTGGTGCCGATTCGTCAGATGATCGAGGAGAAGCGGTCGATCAATGTGACGTTGATCTTCGGCCTCGAGCGTTACGCCCAGGTGATGGAGGCCTACATCAGCGGGCTCGAAGGTGCAGAGGGGGATCTGAGCGACATCAGCAGTGTTGCGTCGTTCTTCATCAGCCGTGTCGATGTGGAGGTCGATCGGCGCCTCGATGCGCTGGGTACGCCCGAAGCTCGGGCGCTACGAGGGAAGGCGGCGATCGCCAACGCCAGGCTCGCCTACGACCTCTTTCGGCAAACGTTCTCCGGCTCCCGCTGGGAAGCACTTGTTGCGCGCGGCGCACGAGTCCAGCGACCGCTGTGGGCGTCGACCTCCACCAAGAATCCGGAGTACGCAGACACCCTGTACGTGGACGAACTCATCGGTCCCGACACAGTGAACACCCTGCCTGACAACACGCTCGAGGCATTCGAAGACCATGGTGTGGTTGCTCGAACGATCGATGTTGGACTCGATGACGCTCGTTCGACGATCGAGCGTCTCGCCGAGCTCGGTATCGACATGGAGGCGGTCACTCAGCAGTTGGAGGACGAGGGCGTCGCTGCGTTCGAGAAAAGTTTCGATGAGCTCCTCGGGGTGCTTGGTGAGAAGGCATCGGAGTTCGGCTGACCGATCACAAGGTTGGCAAAAGCGGGTTCGGCCATAGCATGAATGGACAGGAACTGCGGTCCGGGCGGTCGCATCGTCCTGCGGGTGTCTCGCCATCGAGAGCACCTGGCGCACCGAGCACGGCTTCGGCTGTCGAAGGTGCCTTTCCCTCGTGCGATTCGCGTGTGTTGCAGCGCGTGTCGCGGATGTTCTGAGGAGCCATCGTCACTATCACCCCTGATAGGGCTGTGTTGTCGCCGTCGTTGCTCGATGATTTGGCACAGGCCCACCTCGACGGACGGGCGACCGACGCCGAGATTCGACTACTCGAAACCAACCGAGACGCCTGGATCGGCAGTCTGTGGCGTCTCCTGGACCGCGCCGAAGAATCCCTTGCCAGCGCTCGTCGCACGGTCAAGGGCGCAGCACGTGCCGTCGTCCTCAGCGACCTCGACGAAGAGTGCTTCAAGATCGACGCCCAGCTCACCACCCTCACCGGGCCGCCCCGCGAAGATGAGCTGGCCCCCGTGGCGGCTGAACCAGAAGCGTCCGATCCTGACCCCGAGCCCTACGTCGGTACGATGCAACTGCATCTCTCCCGCACCGACGGCCGGATCGTTGCCTGGGCCGCAGGACACGGTGTGCGAGGGGAACACCACGATCGACTGCTGGAGCGAATCAAGGCGCACGGTGGTGGGGCGGTGACCTGGGACGAACAGGCAACGATGAAGGTGCCCGGCAGTGGAAGGGTGTCGACCGTCTCCGCACCGGTTTCGTCAGCGCTCGGCTGGCTGGTTGCGTTGGCAGACACCAAGGATGACGCGTCTGTTGGTGCGAGCGTCACATGGATGGGACAGGCCGCAGCCATCGCCGTCGAGATCGTTGCCCAGGGTCGTGTCGTGCCCCAGCTCGTCCAGGCCAAGCGTCGACGCAAGGACCGTGACCGTGCCGCTGATCGTGGGCTGTTTCGCCTTCGCTGGCTGCCTGCACTGGTCGACCCTGAACGGCTGGAGCGTCTCGCCAGCTCGATCCCGGGCGCTGCCATGGCCGGCGCTCGCGAGCAGGACCGGACGAAGTTTGCGCTTGCCGCCCTCGGCGACCTGACCGACGCAATCGTGACGGTCGGTGCAGGCCAGATCGAGTCGCCCGCTCCCCCGCCCAAGGTCATGACCAAGGCCGACGTCGTGGAAGCGACCCTGTGTCATCTCGATGGCACGACGTTCGAAGCGCCGACGAAGTTCGGCGGCGATGTCGTGCGGCGCCTGGCTGCGTGGGCCCAACCGGTCCTCGGTGCAGCCGAGCGAACACTGGTGGTGCACCTGGATCCACCCGATTCCAGCAATGCCTGGCATGTACGGGTGCTTGCGCGAAACGACGAAGAAGAACTCGAGCCCGTCGAGGTGGCGCTGGCCACCAGCTCGAAGTCGCGGGCGAAGACCACGGCGCTGCAGTTGGCCCGCCTCGAGCGGCTCTTCCCCGAGCTGCTCCGGTTGGGTGGTCGTCGGCGCGGTGAAGTGATCCTGTCCCAAGACGAGGCCTGGAACCTGATGACGACATCGGGCGACACCTTGCGGGCCTGCGGATTCGAGGTGCGGGTTCCGGCGCTCAAGCGGCAAAAAGCGGTCGCCTCGCTTCGCCTCACGTCGGAGGCCGACGAATCTGTGGTTGGGGCGCAGCAGCTTGCCGATGTGCGCTGGTCTGCGGTTTTCGACGATGTCGAACTGACGGCAGCCGAGATCGCACAGCTCGCTCGAGAGGCTCGTCCGCTCGTCAAGTCGCGAGGCCAATGGGTCGAGCTCGACAAGGCCGATCTCGCAGAAGCAGCCGCTGCCTTGGCGGAACGAGCCGACACCACCAAGCTCTCCGGTGCCGACATGCTCCGCCATGCACTGGGGCTCGAAGGGTCGCCGCTCGCTGGTGGCGTCAACATCGTTGGTGGAGGGTGGGCAGCCGATCTGCTTCGCAGCGTCGAGTCGTTGCCCACCGATCCGACCACAACGCCTGAGGGGTTTTCGGGGGAGCTCCGGAGCTACCAAGCCGATGCCTTGGCCTGGCTGCATTTCCTCGACGATGCCGGCCTCGGCGGGTGCTTGGCACTCGACATGGGCCTCGGCAAGACGCCGACCATGTTGGCGAGCATCGCTCTGGGCCGCGAACACGGTCCTGCGCTCGTGGTCGCACCCCCTGCCGTTGTCGGGAACTGGGCGTCGGAGGCCCGCAAATTCGTTCCTGATGTGAAGGTGCTCGTGCATCATGGCGGGAACCGGAAGAAGGGCCCAGAACTTGCTGCGGCAGTCCGCCGAGCGGAGCTCGTCGTCACCACCTACGGGACGGCTGTACGCGATATGGATCAGCTTGCCGAGTTCGAGTTCGGCAAGGTCGTGATCGACGAGGCGCAGGCGATCAAGAACCCGGCAGCAGACACGAGCCGGCAGCTACGGCGGCTGCAGGCCCGCACCCGCGTCGCGCTCACCGGCACACCGATCGAGAACGGACTCGGGGACCTCTGGGCGATCATGGATTGGGCGAATCCCGGTCTGCTCGGCCCACGGGCGCCGTTCATTGCCCAACTCACACCCACGACCAAGGGCAAGCAGGGTGACGAGGGAGAGGCGGCACTTCGGGCGCTGAACGGCATTCTGGTCTACCGACGAACAAAGGCCGAGCCCGCAATCGCCGAAGAATTGCCGGACCGCATCGACGAACTCGATCACTGCGCCATGACACCCGAACAGATCGGCCTGTACCAGGCCGTCATCGACACGCTCGTGGCGCAGACCAGCGAGAACGATCCGGGGACCCCGGAGCGCAAGGGAGCCGTGCTCGCGGCAATCACCGCCCTCAAACAGATCTGCAATCATCCGGTCAACTACCAACCCGATGATCTTGGGCTCGAGGGGCGGTCCGGCAAGCTGACGAGACTCAACGAGATCGTCGAAACCGTTGTTGCTGCGAACGAAAAAGTCTTGATCTTCACGCACTTTGCGTCGTGGGGGGAGAAGCTTGCGGCATATTTGAGCGAGCGCACAGGCCTCGACATCGCCTGCTACCACGGTGGGCTCGGTCGCTCGGCGCGCGACACGCTGGTCGACCGTTTTCAGTCCGCCAGCGGTGCAGGAGCGATGGTCCTGTCGCTCAAGGCCGGTGGGACCGGGCTGAATCTCACGGCGGCCAACCATGTCGTTCTCTACGACCGATGGTGGAACCCGGCGGTTGAAGACCAGGCTCGGGACCGGGTGTGGCGTATCGGGCAAAAGAACACGGTGATCTGTCATCGGTTGATCTGTCCGGGGACGATCGACGAGCGGGTCGAGGAGGTTGTGGCCGGGAAACGACAGATCGCCGACATCACCCTTCCGAAGTCGAGTTCGATCGGTGATCTGGATGCGGCGCAGTTGCAACAGGCGCTCGGCATCGACGCATCGCTGCTTCTCGATGCCGAGCCGGACTCGGAGCGGTCGGACGAACCGGAGTTCTTGGATGGGGAGGTGTCCGCATGAGCCAAGGTCAGGGTCGCCGTCGAGCCCGTGGGCGAGGAAAACCGCCGAGCACTGGGTCGGTGCAGCGTGATCGAGCAGGCGGACAGACGTCCCGCAGCCGGAACGAGCCGAAGGTCGATCCTTTGCAGTTCTGGGGTGACCCCGAGCTGCTGCCCGATCCGATCTCGGCGGTTCGCTCCGTTCCCGACGTGAAGGCCGTCGTGCAGTCCCTCGGGCGCGTTCCGCTGGCGGGGCAGGAGACGGCGGCTGAACACTGGTTCTCACTGGTGTACGAGCGGGCTGCGGTGCTGGCTGGAGCTCTTGCAGCAGCGGGCGAACTCGAGCAGCTGGCCGAGGTGACCGACACCGACTAGGTGTGGCACGCTCGTCGGTTGGCCGAACCAACAGGCTCGATCCCGGTCCCTCGCACTCGAGCAGAGTCGGTCTGTTCGGCGTCCGGTCAACTACGATCGTCACGGTCATGGGAACGATCGTGGGGAAAGCAAGCCTGAGGATCGCTCTGGCTGTTGCGACCGTGGGGGCGGTGGTCGCCTCAGCAGCACCGGCAGGCAGCGTTGCCGGTTTCGGCGATGTCACCCACGGGCGGTTCTATACCGCCGCTGTGCAGTGGATGGTCGACGAAGCGATCGCGCTGGAAACGAGTACGGGCTGCTTCCTTCCCGAGCAACCAGCCTCACGGGCCGAAATTGCCCTTCTCATCCACCGATTTGCCGGCGAGCCCAGCGGTGGAGACGAACCCTTCAACGACGTCGAGCCCGGCGATCTGTATGCAGACGCAGTTGCGTGGATGTACGAAGCCCAGATCACCCTCGGAACGGGACCCGGCACGTTCAGCCCCCACCGGCCGGTGACGCGCGCAGAGTTTGCCGCCTTCCTTCACCGCTTCGCTGGCGAGCCGGCAGGGGTTGCTGTGCCGTTTTCGGATGTCGATCGGGATGTCTGGTTCGCAGGTCCGGTTGCGTGGATGTATGGCTCGGGGCTCACCAAGGGGACCTCGGCGGTGACGTTTTCGCCGTACCGCTCGGTGACCCGGGCCGAGGTGGCAACATTCCTCTACCGTTTCGCCGGCGAGCCTGCAGTGCAGATCGACACCAGTGGTGCGTGCGGAAGCGAGGTTCACGCCTCGACATCGCGAGCGGAAGCTGAGTCGCTCACGCTGCTCAATGAACTCCGAGCGTCGCTCGGACTTCGGGGTCTCGAGCGCGACCCACTGATGGATGCCTATGCGCGCAATTGGAGCCGTGAGATGCACGACATGACGCGTGTGCAGCACAGCGCCGGTCCCTACAGCGAGAACGTCGCCTGGTGGAGTGCCAGCGGTGCCACCCCGGAGGAGGCAGCGCTGCGGTTGCACTCGCTCTGGCTGGACAGTGGTGGGCACTACGCGAACATGATCGACAGCAGCTACTCCTCGGTCGGCGTCGGCTTCTGGAACGGTCCAGGCGGCTGGTTCGTCACCCACGTGTTCTCGGCCTCCTAGGGCGGCCTGATCCCACCTCGCAGGACGGTCTGGTCGCCGCGTGCATCGGAGGTCAGTTGCATATCGCAACCGACCCCCTTAGGGTTCGGCCCGTGACGCTGATACCGGAAGAGGATTGCTCGATCCAGCGGACGCTCGATCTCGTTGGCGACCGCTGGACCCTGCTCATTGTTCGTGATCTCTTCAGGGGGGTCCGGCGCTTCTCGCGGATCCAGAAAGACCTCGGGATCGCTCGGAATCTGCTCACCGATCGTCTTGGTCTGCTCGTCGAAACGGAAATCGTCGAGAAGACGCCGTATCAGGAGCGCCCGCTTCGCCATGAGTATCGACTCACGGCCAAGGGCCGTGCCCTCAGCCCAACACTCGTCGCGATGATGCGGTGGGGTGACGAGTGGTGCAGCGGCGGCGTGGCTCCCACCGAGCTCGTCCACCACGACTGCGACACCCGCCTCGAACTGCAGTGCTGGTGCACGGCGTGCAACGCCCCGGTGACACCCACCCAGATCGCCTCGCGCCCCGGGCCTGGGCGCGTCCTGACCGCTACGGAGTCTACGCATGCATGATCTCGACGAACTTGTCGGCGCCGAGTTGTTGGCAGCTGCTCGCACGCGCCGAGACGAGGCCTTCGGGTCGATCGTGACCTACTCGCCGAAGGTTTTCATTCCCCTCACGATGCTCTGTCGGGACAAGTGTGGCTACTGCACGTTTGCCCAACCACCGGCTCGCCTCGATGCCCCCTATCTCACTCCCGAACAGGTCCTCGAACTCGCGTCGGTCGGCGCCGATCGGGGCTGCCATGAGGCGCTGTTCACCCTCGGCGAGAACCCGGAGGCTCGGTATCCGGTCGCACGGGACTGGCTCGACCGGCATGGCTACGAGTCGACGATCCATTATGTGGCGGCGATGGCGCAGCTCGTTCTCGACGAGACCGGGCTCCTTCCCCACGCCAACACCGGGGCGATGAACTTCGAGCAGCTCGCCCTGTTGCGCACCGTTTCGCCGAGTCAAGGGATGATGCTCGAGTCGCTGCGTACTGATCTCGAATGTCATCGTGGGGCTCCCGACAAGGTCCCGGCCCGCCGCCTCGCAACGCTCGACTGGGCTGGTGAGCTGCAGATCCCCTACACGACTGGCATCCTCGTCGGGATCGGAGAGACCCGGGAAGACCGCATCGATGCGCTCCGGGCCATCGCTTCGAGCCATGAGCGCCACGGGCATGTGCAGGAAGTCATCGTGCAGAACTTCCTGCCCAAGGCGGGTACTGCGATGCACCAGGCTGCGCCGTGCCCACGAGATGTGTATCTCGAAGCGATCGCGCTCGCCCGGCTGATCTTGCCGCCCGACGTTCACGTCCAGGCTCCCCCGAATCTCTCCGACGACTTCGGTGACCTGCTCGATGCTGGAGTCTCTGATTGGGGTGGGGTCTCCCCTGTCACTGCGGACCATGTGAATCCTGAGCGTCCGTGGCCCGAACTCGAGCGGCTTCGAGCAGTCACCGAATCGGCTGGGCATGTCCTCGCGCCGCGGCTCACCATCCACGCCCGCTATGCCCGAGAGCCTCAGCGCTGGCTCGACCCGCAGTTGCACTTCGCAGTGGCGGACCGCTCCGACTCCGACGGTTTTGCTCGAGACGACCCGGGCTCGGTGTGGCCCGAGCGCACCATGGAACGGGCAAAGGTCGACGACGGTGCCGAGTTCGAGCTCACCGGGACGATCAGCTCGCAGTGGTACGTCGGTACCGGTGGCGATCCACAACAACTCGTTCCTGGCGAGCCCTGGGCAACAGGGCCCGTCGCCGAGGTTCTCGACGGCGTGCGCGCTGGAGAGGATGTCGGGTTCGACGAGATCGTGACGCTGTTCCGGGCCCGGGGCCGCGAGGTGGCTGCAGTAGCCCAGGTGGCTGATGCACTCCGGCACGAAATTGTGGGTGACACCGTCACCTGGGTCGCTAACCGCAACATCAACTACACCAACGTCTGCACGTTCAAATGTCGCTTCTGCGGATTCTCCAAGGGACCGCTGTCGCTCAATCTCCGGGGCACCCCGTACCTGCTCACGCTCGACGACATTGCCGAGCGAGTCGTCGAAGCGGCAGCGGCTGGTGCCACCGAGGTCTGTCTGCAGGGTGGTATCCACCCCGACTTCGACGGTGACTATTACATCGAGGTTGCGCGCGCCGTGCACGAGGCGGTGCCGGGCATGCACATCCACGGGTTCACTGCACTGGAGGTGACCGAGGGAGCGAGGCGAAACGGCGAGCCACTTGCGGAGTATCTGACCCGACTCAAGCAGGCTGGGCAGGCAAGCTTGCCGGGGACTGCGGCCGAGATTCTCCACGACGAGGTTCGTGCCACACTGTGTCCGGACAAGATCGACACCGAAGAATGGCTCGAGGCCCACCGGACTGCGCATGCGGTCGGCCTCGGTTCGAACGTGACGATCATGTTCGGGTCGATCGAACGACCCGAACACTGGGCCCACCACATCATGCGAACACGTGCGCTTCAGGAAGAGACCGGTGGTTTCACCGAGTTCGTCGGTCTGCCGTTCGTCCATATGGCCAGCCCGATCTATCTCCAGCGCAAGGCTCGACGGGGCCCGACGTTCCGCGAAGTGGTGCTGATGCATGCGGTGGCACGAATCGCCTATCGAGGTCGGATCGACAACATCCAGGGTTCGTGGGTCAAACTCGGGTTCGACTCCATCACCCAGCTGCTTCAGGCGGGGGCGAATGACCTCGGCGGAACGCTGATGGATGAGAACATCTCCCGAGCGGCAGGTGCCGATCACGGAACCGAGGTCACACCGGAAGACTTCCGGCACATCGTCGAGCCGCTCGGGCGGACGCTCGTCCAACGAACAACCCTCTACGGGCGCCCTGATCTCTCCGAACTCCCGCTCGAGCCCGCATCTCGCGCCCGCCTTCGGATTCCTGTCGCTGGGGACTGACGCCAGCACGCGTCCGTGCGGTCGGCGGCAGGAGGAGCGCTACGGTCGTCGTCGTGACCGAACTCCCCTCTCACTATCGAACCGGTGACGATGAGCTCGATGCCGAGATCGCCTCGCTCGTGCAGCGGGTCGACCCCGCCGACCAGCGGCTGGTGTTCGAGATGGTCGTGACTGCCATGCGGCTCAGCCGAGAGGACACCGATCGCGGTGACCTCAAGCTCGTCACTGCCGCCATGAAGGAACTGCGGTACAGCTTCGAGGTCTTCGCGCCCTACGCCGGAGTTCGGAAGTGCACCATCTTCGGGAGTGCCCGTATCCAGTCCGGCGAGCCCGCCTACGAGTGTGCTCGGGCAGTTGCGGCCGAGATCGCTGCTCAGGACTGGATGGTGATCACCGGTGCCGGCCCGGGAATCATGGAGGCGGGGCACGAGGGTGCTGGGGCAGCGAAGTCCTTCGGCGTCAACATCGTCCTGCCGTTCGAGGCGGCAGCGAACGAGTTCATCGCCGACGATCCGAAACTCATCAACTTCAACTATTTCTTCACCCGCAAGGTCATGTTCATGAAGGAGTCGCACGCCTACGTGTTGCTCCCGGGAGGGTTCGGCACGATGGATGAGAGCTTCGAGCTTCTCACCTTGATGCAGACCGGCAAGACACCTCCCGCCCCGGTCGTTCTGCTCGATCCTCCCGGAAGTTCCTACTGGGACCACTGGCACGCGTTCGTCACTACCGAGCTTGGCGATGGCGGCTTGATCTCACCCGACGACATGCGACTGGTGAAGGTTGCCACGACGGTCGGCGAAGCAGTCGAGGAGATCTGCGGCTTCTATCGCACCTACCACTCCATGCGATTCGTCGGTGATCGCCTCGTCATGCGGCTCAATCGTTCGGTTGGCGATGAGGAGCTCGCGATGCTCACCGAGGAGTTCAGGTCGATGATCCTCCGCGGCGGCATCGAACGTTGTCCTGCGACGGATGCAGAGATCAGAGACGACGATCACGTCGCCCTTCCCCGGATCGTCTTCGCGTTCGACAAGCACCAGTGGGCGATGCTGCGGCGACTCATCGATCGGCTCAATGAGTCATCCCTCGACGTCTCCCGCTAGAACCCTCGGTCGTCGGGTTCGGCCAGAAGGTGGATCGCTTTCTCGACGGCCCGGCGAGCGCGGGTGAGACGCTTTTCGTCTACGGGGTATTCGGTGCCACCTGCATCGATCGATTCTCGAAGGCGGATGATGGCAAGATCGGCCAGTTCCTCGGCGATCGATTCCAGCCGGCTGCGGATCTCGTCGAATTCGCCTGCCACGGGTCGTACCGTACTGGTCGCCTTGTACCGTCCACCGGCATGAGTGAGATTCCCGTCGACCTCCACGAGTGGGTCAGCTTCGACGACGAGGAGGGCGATACCTGGCTGTTCGATGTCACTTTCCTCACGTCGAACTACGGCTGTATCTACGGCAGGGGGTGTCCCGGCGTGTTCACCGAACTTGCGCCCGAGTACGAGCACGGCTGTTGCACCTATGGCGCCCACTTCGTCGATCGAGAAGACCGTGTGGCCATCGAAGCACAGGTCGCGCGGTTGGAGCCCGGTGAGTGGGAGTTGGCCGAACGAGCCGAGGAGATGGGAGGACCGATCCACCAGAACGACGAGGGCGAGTGGGTGACCCACACCATCGATGATGCCTGCATCTTCCTGAATCGTCCGGGCTTCGAGCACGGAGCCGGTTGTGCTCTCCATCAGGCCGCGCTTCGCCGAGGGGAACGGCCCCTCGACTGGAAGCCGGACGTGTGCTGGCAAGTGCCGATCCGATTTGACGAACACACCGACGACAACGGTCACACCACCTACATCCTTCGTGAGTGGAAACGCCGTGACTGGGGCGAGGGCGGGCTGGAGTTTGCCTGGTGGTGCACGGACGACCCGCTGGCGTTCAACGAAGACCGCCCGGTCTGGAGGACGTCGCGGGACGAGATCGTCGAATTGATCGGGGAAGAGCCGTACCGCCACTTCGTCGACGTCATCACCCCCGGGGGGGGGGGAGCGGCGGCATCACCGAGCGCCGTGTACTTGCCCCACCCCCAAGTGCGCCGGTGATGCCCCGATCGTGTGCTCGCCACCCGTTGGGCGCAGGAACCGTGATCGTCGGCAGGTCATCGCTTCTGGGAGCACTGTTGATGGACGCCCAGGGACTCCTGGTACCTGACGCAGTGCCGCGGATGAAGTAGGAAGGCTCCGTGAAAGGGACCATCACGCCGTTGGTTCGAGGCACCGATGTCCGCATTCTCGCGGCATCAGTCCTCACCGGCGTCCTCGTTGCCGTCGTCGTTGCGATCTTCGACGCCCTGACCGTCGAGGTGGTCTATCACTGGCTCCTCCAACAGGAACTCGCGGCCCAGGCCGCTGCCCCGGTGGTTGGTGCCGTGCTGGCCTTCATGATCTTGCGCTGGCTCGCGTTCGGCGCTGCGGGTTCGACGTCCGACGAGTACGTTCGTGCCTTCCACGACCGACATCCGTCGATCCCGCTTCGCGAGGTTCCCGGCAAGTTGATGGCAGGTGTGGCAACGATCGGTCTGGGTGGGGCAGTCGGTCTGGAGGGTCCGTCGATCTATGCGGGCTCAGCGTTGGGACTCGGTGTTCATTCCCGACTGGGGTCATGGCTTCAACGCGACGAGGCCCGGCTCCTGCTGACCGCAGGAGCAGCAGCGGGCGTGGCGGCCGTGTTCAAAGCCCCTGCGACCGGGGTCATGTTCGCAATGGAAGCCCCGTATCGAGATGACGTCACGCCACAAGCCCTGCTGCCGTCGCTCCTCGCCGCTGCGTCGAGCTATGCCACCTTCGTTGCTCTCGTCGGGACCGAGCCCGTCATTCCCCTGTTGGAGGAGGATTCGGCATCGTTCCTGAGTGTGCAGGCAGTCGATCTCCTCGGCGCCCTGCTGTTGGGAGTCGGTGCCGGCCTCGGTGGTCGAGGATTTGCCTGGTTGGTCCGGCGTGCAAAGGGACTCGGGAAGCAGCTCCCTGTCGGACGCCGGTTGGCCATCGGCGGCGCGTCACTCGCTGCGCTCGCCGTCGTTTCCGACGAGGCCTTCGGCGCCCCACTGACGCTCGGTCCGGGTACCGATGCCATGGCGTGGGTCGTCTCGGACCGAACGTTGCAGCTGATCGCATTGCTGTTCGTGTTCCGGATCGCTGCGACCTGCGCCACGCTTTTGGCCGGGGGTATCGGGGGTCTCTTCATCCCGCTCGCCGCCCTCGGCGTGGTGATGGGTGAGTTCGTCGGTACGGCCCTGGGCGAGGCGGAGACGACGCTCTACCCGATCCTCGGGCTGGCAGCCTTCCTCGGCGCCGGCTACCGGGCACCGATCGCTGCCGTGATGTTCGTCGCCGAGTCGACCGGTGGCGTGGGCTCGTTCGTCGTGCCTGCACTCGTCGCAGCTGCGGTCAGTCAACTCGTGGCCGGGCCGGCTTCGGTGGCCGACTACCAGCGAGAGCACCGGCTGGGCCATCTCGAGCGCCGGTTCACGCTCCCGCTGTCATCGATCTTGAGCACCGACGGGCTGACCGTTCCGCCCGACGCAACGGTCAGCGAGTTCGTGTACTTCCACGTGCTTGCTCGCCGAGAGAAGGTGGTGCCGGTCGTGGATGGTGGGCGCTACCTCGGATTGGCTCGACTCGACGACATCAGCGAACTCGACCGCGAGGACTGGGAGCAGATGACGGTACGCGACATCATGGCGACCGAGCTGCCGAGCGCTCGGCCGTCGTGGACACTTCGTGACGCAGTCGCTGCCATGGAGGCATCAGGCACCGACATGCTCGCGGTGTGTGATGCAGACGGCGGATTTGTCGGGATCGTCGACGCGGACGACATTGTGAAGCTCGACGAGATCTTGGACGAAACCGGCGCCTGACGCGCCGAATCGACAGGTTCAGTCGTCGTCCGCGACGTCGAACTCCTCGGCCCACGCAGCGTGCTCAGGCTTGATGTCGTACTCCTCGTCGTCGGAAAAGTCCTCGAGAAGTGACTCGAAATCGCCGTCGTGCGAGCGCTTCAGCTCGCGGGCTTCTTCATAACGCCGGTGTCGACCTTTCTTCACCGCTGTCTCTCCTGATCGCAGACGTCAAGAGTTCCACTCTAGCCTGCGATGGCAGGGGGCCAAACCCGCCCAGTGGGCGTACTGGGCGGCTCAGGAGACCTTGCGATGACTGCGCTCCTCCAGCACAACGCTGCCGTTCTCGAACGCCAAGGCGACATCGCCGGAGATCAGGCGTTTGATCGGTTCTCCGGCCATTCGAGCCCGCCATCCACTGGCGAGCCGTGCATCGTCATCCCCGCGGACGAGTGCTTCGACGTCGGCTCGGGTGGCCAGCAGCGCAGGATCCAGCTGCTGATCTCGCGCCAACTGGTTCACCCATGCCGCAACCAGTGCCACCGCTGGACGTAGGTCGCGGGTGTCCTCTCGACGCTTCTCAGGACGCGGTGGGCGCCAGTTGGCATCGATCCCCTCCCCGACTGCACGCAGGATTCGCTCGCCGATCGCCCCCCGGGCGACACCCTTGTCGACTCCTCTGACTTTTGCGAGTTGGTCCACCGACGTCGGTGCCGCCTGCGCAATGGCGACGATTGCGATGTCGGACAGAATGAAGCGAACGGGCTGATCGATCTCGGCAGCTCGGCTCTCTCGCCAGGCCGCAAGTGAGCGGGCGATACTCAGCGCACCACCCTTCAGATGCCGAACCTCTTTGATCCTCCGCCATGCCTCGAGTGGCTCGCGCGGGCCGCGATCTCGGGACCGGAGGATTTCACACTCCTGCGCTGCCCACTCGACTCGTTGGAGGGACGCCAGTTGTGCGACCAGTGCATCGTGAATCTCGAGGAGACGCTCGACGTCTGCCGCGGCGTAGTCGAGCTGCGCCTCCTTGAGGGGACGTTCGAGCCAGTCGGTGAGCCGGTTCGACTTCGGTAACTGCACGCCCAACTCGCGCTCGTGCAGTGCCGACAGCGACGGTGTGGACATGCCCAGAAAGCCAGCAGCGATCTGGGTGTCGAAGAGCCGCCTCGGCACTGCGCCGCATGCAAGCTCGAGCACCTCGAGGTCCTGTGATGCTGCGTGGAGAACGGCGAGTGAATCGCTCTCCATCAGCGACCGCAATGGTGAGAGGTCGACCTTCAGCGGATCGATGAGCACAAGTTCGTCGCGCCACGCGATCTGGAGGAGCGCCACCTTCGGCCAGTAGGTCCGCTCCCGGTGGAACTCGGTGTCGAGGGCGTAGCGCTCCTCGCCGGCGAGTTGATCGAGAGCCGAGGCGAGTTCGGTGTCTGTCGCAATGAAGCGATAGGGGGCCATCAGGTCAGGGTAGCGAGGGGTGCCGACGTCATTGTCGATGGATCAGGTCACCGCGTCATCGGGAAGGTCGGCAGTGGTGTCGGCATCGACGTAGGCACAGGCGTTCGGGCTGTCGATCTCGAGCCGACGAACGGACAGCCCGCTCACGGCATGACGAGGAGCTCGCTCTCCTCGGGCAAAGGCCACTTCGAGTGCCGGGAGTGCTCGCAACGACCAGACGGCATGTGTCCACTGCGGACTGTGGTCGACCACGGGAACGACCACGTCGTCGTCGCCACGTTGGTCGGCCAAGCGCCGAATCTCGCTAGCCGACGGCGCAACGAGATCGCAGCTGAGGACCGCGACAGCTTCGGCTGTCGGGGAGAGCCGAAGTGCCGTGACGATGCCACCGAGCGGTCCTTCCCCGGGGTGGAGATCAGGCTCGGCCCGCAACCGCAGGGATGCGATCCGAGCACTGTCTCCACCAACGACCATCACTGGGTCCGCGCCAGCTGCTCGCAAGGCATCGGCCACGTTCGCGACCATCGGACGGCCCTCGATCTCGATGAATGCCTTCGGACGCCCCATGCGCAGGCTTGCCCCGCCGGCGAGGACCGCACCGGCAAACGTCATGAAGGCGGCCACTCCGGGTCGAGTTGCCGCAAAAAGATGCTGCAACGCTCGTCCTCGTCGGTCTCGCCGATATGTGCAGCAGTGCGTTGCAGCCCGGCAAGCGCTCGAAGGAAGCCGCGGTTCGTCTCATGGCGCCAGCGCACGTATCCGCTTCCTCGCCAGCCGTTTGCCCGGAGCCGGTCGAGGCCCCGGTGGTAGCCGGTCCGGTATGCCGCGTACTTGAGCGCTGGTTCGTCCACCTCGTCTCCCAGACTTGCCCAAGCGGCGAGGAACTGGGGCCACCGAGCGCAGACGGCCGCAATCGCTGCGACAGGATCCGGGGCAGTCCCTGCCGCATCGAGGGCGGCAAGTGCCTCGTCCGGTTCAGGATCGAGAACGGTTTCGGGAGGACCCGATGTCGACAGATTGACAGGACGATCGCTCATGACGCCGAGCCTAACGACCCCACGGCTACGCTCCGGCGGTGCTTCCCGACTGGCTCAGCGCCGAGCGTCTGCAGTGGATCATGTTGGCGGCGATCGCACTCAACATCGTTGCGATCTACCTCGTGGCGAAGTTCGTGCGGAAGCTCATCACGAAGTTCCTGCTGTTCGTGCTGCTCGTCGGCCTCGGGTTGTCGTTGTGGATCCAGCGCGACGATCTCCAGGACTGTGTCAACACCTGTGAATGCCGGCTCTACGGGCAGGATGTCGAGGTCCCGCCGGAGCGGCGGCCCGACCAATGTGCAGAGGTCGACGACTAGGGCACGCGCTCGATCCGCAACACGTTCGTGGCGCGAGCCCGCGAGTCGTTTCCGGCCAACCCCCCCACGAGCTCCCCGGAGTGGACGAGACCCTCGGCCTTGGCGAGCCTCAGAGCCTCGGCAACCATCTCTTCGTTGCTCCCGCCCTTCGACATCAGCATGGGCGTCGTACCCCAGCTCAGCGTGAGCTGCTGCACTGTGGCTTCGTTCGTCGAGAAACCGAGGATGTTCGCCTCCGGCCGGAAGCGGGCCATCGAACGCACGGTGAAGCCCGACCCGGAGATACAGATCACGTTGCGGATACCGAGTTCGGCTGTCGCCCGCCATGCAGCCATGGTCATGGCATCGGTGACCGACGCAGGCTCGGCACTGTCAGCGGTCATCCGAAGAGCTGCCACTTTGCCTGCCCATGCCTCGTAGTCCATTTCTTCGTCGGCACGACGGGCGATACGGCTCATGGTGCGAACCACATTGACGGGGTCGCAGCCGATGGCAGTCTCACCGGACAGCATGACGGCCGACGAGCCGTCGAACACTGCGTTGGCCACGTCTGACGCTTCGGCGCGGGTTGGCGAAGGACTTTCAACCATCGATTCGAGCATCTGGGTCGCAGTGATGACCGGGCGACCACCGGCGATGCACTGACGAATGATGTCCTTTTGGAGGTGGGGAAGGTCTTCGAGACTGCACTCGTTGCCAAGGTCGCCTCGAGCGACCATGACGGCGCCAGACGCCTCGATGATTCCAGGCAGGTTGTCGACCGCAGCTCGGGTCTCGATCTTTGCAATGAGCAACGGCCCGCGGGGATGCGGCTCCGTACCGATACGCCGCATGTCGTGGGCGGACCGGACGAAGCTGACCGCCACCATGTCCACGCCGGCCTCGACGAATGCGTCCAGCGCCACGAAGTCTTCCGGGGTGGGTGTGGGAATCTGCAATCGCTCACTCGGTACGTGTACGCCGGGGCGGCCGCGAAGCGTGCTTCCGTGGACCACGTTGGCCAACATCTTGTCGACCTGCGTGTCGGTGATCTCGAGAATGGCTCCACCGTCGCCGATCGTGAGTCGATCACCGACCTGGATGTCGCGCAGAAGCTGCTCGTAGTCGACCTCGATGACGTTGTTCGTCGACGTATGGTCCCCGACCCGGAGTTCGATGGCGCTCCCTGTCGGGAGGTCGATCCCGGTCTCACCGAAGTTCCCGGCCCGAACCTTGGGCCCGGGAAGATCGACGAGGATTCCGACTCGGCGCCCCTCGTCCTGGGCGACGGAGCGAATCCGATGGAAGCGCTCCAAGCCCTCATCGATCGTGTTGTGCGCCAGCCCGAGCCGGGCAACATCCATGCCCTCTCGAATCAGGGCTCGCAATGTCGCTTCGTCCTCACTGGCGGGACCGATGGTCGCAACGATCTTGGTACGGCGGTGCATAGCGGTCAGCTTATCCACAGGCACGCAGGGCCAGGTTCAGTTGAGGCGGGCGGCAAGCCCGGTGGCGCGGCGACGGAGCCGGTCATCTCCCCACTGGTCTGCCAGCCGACCCAGGAGTGCGGCGGCCTCCCCGAAGCGACCACGTCGCTCGCACAGCGAGGCGAGGACTCGTTGGTCGCCTCGCAATTCGTCAGGCAACGCCAGCCTCAGGTCCAGCACCCAGTCGAGCTGCCGTGGGTCGCGAGAGGAATAGGAGTTCTGCAGATTGTTGAGAACACGGTTGACGATCTCAGACGGACCAGCAGCCGGGACCATCTCGTCTCGTCGCCCTCCTCCGGCCACGCCTCGACCCAATGCCGACCGCTCGACGATCACACCGCGGTTGAACGGATCGCGGTAGTGCATCGAGACCGGATCGAGCACCAGAAAATGTCCCGGCGCACCAATGGCCTGAATGGGCACGTCCAGACGGCGGGCCACGGCGATCAGCACCACCGACAACGTGATTGGGATCCCGAGACGGCGCTCGACCACCAGATCGAGCAAGGAGTTCTGGGGGTCGTAGTAGTCCGCAGAATCGCCACGAAACCCGCCGGAGCCGAACACGGTCTGGCAAACAGCGGCCAGGTTCATCTGTGGCACATCTTCTGCGAGCCCGTCGAGGCGGGTGTGCAGGGTGTCGATCGTTGCGGCAGGCTGCGGACGGCATGCGGCAACCCAGAACAGCGCGTCCTCGATCGGTACAGCAGCGGGGTCAGCGGCGAACTGTCGCAGGGGTTCGGGGAGATCCACACCTGTACGGTAGCCCTGCCCTGGACATCGACTTGGCTAAGGTTCGACGGTGCTCCACCCCTTCCTGGCCACCGAAGGTCCGGTCGGCTTCGCTCATCGAGGCGGGGCTGGACCCCACCCGGAGAACACCGAGCGAGCGTTCCGCCACGCCCTGGACCTGGGCTTCCGCCATCTCGAGACCGATGTGCACGTAACGGCTGACGGTGTCCTGGTGGCATTTCATGATGACCGCCTCGACCGAGTGACCGATCGGGCCGGAACACTCGAATCGCTCACGTGGAATGACGTCTCCCGGGCCCGGGTCGACGGGACCGATCCCATCTTGCGTCTCGAGGAGATGCTCGAGGCGTTCCCAGATGCGCTCGTGAACATCGATCCCAAGGCTTGGGGGGCGGTCGAACCATTGGCGTCGACCCTCGTGCGGATGAATGCCCTCGAACGGGTCTGCGTCACCTCGTTCAGCCGACGGCGGACGCGAGCAGTCAAGAAGCTGACAGGTGATCGACTGTGTACCGGCGGAGCTGCCGGTGCGGTCGTCGAGTTGCATGCAGGGGTGCCGATGGGAATGCTCGACGATGTCGATGTCGTGCAGGTGCCGACCCGGGCCCGTGGTCTGCAGATCGTCAACGAACGACTGGTGCGCCGAGCACACCGCCGTGGGATTCATGTCCACGTCTGGACGATCGACGACCCCGACGAGATGCACCGCCTCCTCGATCTCGGGGTCGACGGCATCATGACCGACGAGCCGGCCATTCTGCGGTCGGTCTTCCTCGAGCGGGGTATCTGGCCGAGCTGACGACCGACATCTCGAGCTGCTTGCGATGGTGGCGTGTGATGAAACGGTGGACAGATCTGGGGAAAGGGATGCGGCTGCTGTGGACAACCGGTGGGAATCACGCTGCTGCCTGTGGATTTCGTCAAATGCTCTTGTCAGCGGCCCGACCCTGTCACAAGATCATCTCGTCGAAGCAAACGAACCGAGGCACAGGCCCCGAACGGTCACGACGAGCGCAAGCTCCGAATGAGCGATCGAGACCAAGCCGAGGGGCTGGAAGCGGAGACACCGATTCGATCAGGCAGAGTCCTTCGGGACGAAGCGGATCGGCCGGAGACACCGCCGATGCGGTGGGATTCCAACCGGGATCACCTGACGAGGGTGAGAGCGAGTTGGGAGCCTTCCGAATCGCACCAGGGTGATCTCGCCGGCAATCCCGGAACGCACTGCGGAGTGTGGGAAGGGGCTGGTGAGCACTCCCACGGTGAGGGGTCAGGGCGATCGATTCAGGGGCTGCTCCGACGGGAGTGGAACCGGAGTGGGTTGCTCGGTACCGCCGGGTACCGGAGGCTGATTCAGATCGGGCGGGGTGAGAGACGCTCTCGCCACGTCAGGTCAGGTGGTGACCCTCGTACGGGGTGACCGCTCGAAGAACATCTGGGCCGTCGGGCCCGAGGTGTCAGGTGAACGGGTCGTTCGAGGCCCCGAGAAGTTGAGTTCGTGCAAGCGGGCGAGGCTACTCGGGGCCTCAACCTTTTTTGGACTCGAGACAACTCGTCCTGTTTGGGCCTACGACGACTCGTCGGCACGAAGATGTCGGCGACGCCTGATGCTCTGTGGGAGGATCCGGGCGTGAGCGAGCTGACGATCGAGTGTCCGAGATGTGGTGTTGCCGCCACGGAGACCTACTACGGCCCGTGCGTGTCCTGTCGGACCCAGTTACGAGAAACGCTCGGGGGTGATGCCGTCGAATCGGCGCCTGCCGAATACGAGCCGAAAATGAACGTGACGCCGAACGCAGTTGCGCTGAAAGACGACTAGACGAGCACGTCGTCAGGTGGTTGCCCAAAACGCCCGCGGGTGTAGTCGCGGATCGCCTTGATGCGACCCTGCGGTGACCAGTGCAGACCCCGCGCCGGGGGGTGAATCATGCCGAGTGGGAGCTGGATGGCGGCAACGCCGATCCGAAACCATGCATGTCGCCAGCCGAAATGGTCGCGCAGCATGAGGAGGGTGTTGCGGAGTTGCAGATAGGCAACCCGTTCGATCGAAGCGCTCATCCCGGGGTTGCGGACGTGCGCCCCACGGATCAGCCCGCAGCTCCAGCCGTGTGCTTTCTCCCGCAGTGCCAACTCTGCCTCTTCGCAGTACGCGAAGTAGCGCTCGTCGAACAGCCCCACCTCCTCGATACATGCCCGACGAACAAGCATGAGGGTCCCATGTGGATAGCCGGAGGGCTCGAACCCCTCCTCGACCGTGGGTTCGGCATCGATTGTGCCGAGGAACGGATCGATCACGGGGACTTTGCCGTCGCCGACATCGGCAGAGGCCAGGCCAACCGATGGACGATCTCGAAGCTCGTCGAGGATTCGTTCGAGTGTGTCGGTCTCGGGAAGGGCATCGTGAGGAGCAATTGCGAGCCACTCGGTGTCGTGGGTTCGAAGCCAGCGACGAATACCGACGTTGGCACCGGGCCCGAACCCCAGGTTCGCGCCGCTGACAACGAGCTCCGCACTGCCGATCAGTCGGGGAAGAGCCTCGACCGTGGCGATGTCGCTCCCGTTGTCGACCACGATGACCTGGGTCTGCACGGTCTGCGAGGCGAAGGAGGCGACCGTCCGCTCGATGGCATCGGCACGGTTGCGGTGGATGACCACGACGGAGACGGGTGGGTGTGACATGCGGCCCGAAGCCTATGCCCAGCGCCGGTGGACCATGCTCCGAGCGGCTACGCCGATCGGCGAGGGCACCGCCTACCGCTGCGGTACGTCGGTTGGCGTGATCGGCGAAGGGAGCTCGGTGTCGCCCATGAGCCAGCGGTCAACCGCGGCGGCCGCCGAGCGGCCCTCGGCGATTGCCCAGACGATCAAACTTTGGCCGCGACCCATGTCTCCGGCGACGAAGACACCCTCGACGTTCGTGGTCCACGAATCGTCTCGGGCCACGTTGCTCCGGGCATCCAGATCGACACCGAACTGGTCGATGAGTGGTCCCGACTCAGGACCGGTGAAGCCCATCGCCAACAACACCATCTGCGCAGGAAAGTGTTGCTCGCTCCCTGCGACGGGCTGGAAGGTCAACCTGCCGTCGTGCACGGCCTGTTCGACCCGCACCGTGTCGAGTCCTGCGACGTTGCCATCGTGGTCACCCACGAAGCGCACCGTGTTGATGCTGTATTCCCGCTCGCCCCCTTCTTCGTGGGCCGAGCTGACCCGGTAGATCATCGGCCACGTCGGCCACGGGTTGGCATCGGGTCGGGCGTCTGGAGGTCGAGGCATGATCTCGAACTGGTGGACGGATGCTGCTCCGTGGCGATGGGACGTGCCGAGGCAGTCGGCGCCGGTGTCGCCGCCACCGATGATGATGACGTCCTTGCCGGCAGCCGAGATCGGTGGCTGCTCGAAGTCGCCCTCCTGTACTCGGTTGGCGCCCGGCAGAAAGTCCATCGCCTGGTGGATCCCCGCCAGGTCTCGGCCCTCGATCGGAAGATCGCGGGCACGGGTTGCCCCGCACGCCAAGACGATGGCGTCGTGCTCGGCTCGAAGTTCGTCGGCAGAGATGTCGATCCCGACGCAGATCCCGGTCCTGAACTCGGTCCCTTCGGCCTCCATCTGCGCCAGGCGCCGGTCGAGATGCCGCTTCTCCATCTTGAACTCGGGAATGCCGTACCGCAGGAGTCCTCCGACACGGTCGGCGCGCTCGTAGACCACGACACGATGGCCCGCACGGGTCAGTTGCTGAGCGGCGGCGAGCCCGGCCGGACCGGAGCCGACGATCGCCACGCTCTTGTCCGTCATCGATGCGGGGCGGATCGGTACAACCCACCCTTCGTCCCATGCTCGGTCGATGATCTCGACTTCGATGCGCTTGATCGTGACCGGTGGTTCGTGAATGCCGAGCACACACGCGGCCTCGCACGGAGCCGGGCAGAGACGCCCGGTGAACTCGGGGAAGTTGTTCGTCGCATGCAAACGGTCGATGGCGTCTCGCCACAAGCCCCGGTAGGACAGATCGTTCCAGTCCGGAATGAGGTTGCCGAGCGGACAGCCGTTGTTGCAGAACGGGATACCGCAGTCCATGCAGCGGCTTGCTTGGGTTCGAAGCTTGTCCTCGGGGAAGTCCTCGTAGACCTCGTTCCAGTCGCGCAGACGCACCGGCACCGGGCGATGGGCCGGCAGTTCTCGATCGTGCTTCAGAAAGCCTCGCGGATCAGCCATCGTCGCCTCCTCAGCTCCGAGCAGCGGCCATGACCGCTTCGGTTTCGTCTCGACCCTCGGCCCGCGCTGTCGCCGCAGCCTCGAGAACCCGCTTGAAGTCGGTCGGCATCACTTTCACGAACTGGGTCACCGACGTCGTCCAGTCTGCCAACAGCCGGGCTGCGACTTCACTCCCGGTTTCGTGGCGGTGCATCTCGACGCGTTCGCGCAGCCAGTCGATGTCGTCGGCATCGGGTCGTTCGAGCACAACCATTTCGTGGTTCGTGCGCATCGCAAGAAGCTGCTCGGGATCGTGAACGAATGCGATGCCACCCGACATTCCAGCGGCAACGTTTCGGCCCGTGGGGCCGAGGATCACGGCCCTGCCGCCCGTCATGTACTCGCAGGCGTGGTCGCCGACACCCTCGACGACCGCGACCGCTCCGGAGTTGCGAACGCAGAACCGCTCCCCCACCATGCCCCGCAGGAACACATCACCTGCGGTAGCCCCGTACAGGATGACGTTGCCGGCGATGACGTTGTCTTCGGCCACGAACGGCGCATCGCTCGGGGGACGCACAACGATCCGACCACCCGACAGTCCCTTTCCCACATAGTCGTTGGCATCGCCTTCGAGCCGCAGGGTGATCCCCTTCGGCACGAAGGCACCGAGGCTGTTTCCCGCTGAGCCGGTGAGATTCACCACAATCGTGTCGTCGGGAAGTCCCGCACCGCCATGGGTGCGGGTGACCTCGTAGCCGAGCATCGTTCCGACCGTGCGGTTGGTATTGCGGATGGGCATGTCGATCGTGACCGCTCGACCAGCCTCGATTGCTTCGGCCGCATGCTGGATCAAGGTTTGATCGAGGGCGAACTCGAGACCGTGGTCCTGTTCCTTCCACTGGTGACGACGGGCCTCTTTGGCGATGTCGGGCAGGTGGAGAATCGGTGACAGGTCGAGGCCATCGGCTTTCCAATGTTCGACGGCTGCGGTGGTGTCGAGCATCTCGACCTGACCGATTGCCTCGTCGAGCGTGCGGAAGCCGAGCTGGGCGAGCAACTCCCGCACCTCTTGCGCGATGAACTCGAAGAAGTTCTCGACGAACTCGGGCTCCCCGCTGAACTTCGCCCGCAACTCGGGATTTTGGGTTGCCACACCCACCGGGCAGGTGTCGAGGTGGCAGACACGCATCATCACACACCCCATGACAACGAGGGGCGCAGTGGCGAACCCGAACTCCTCTGCACCGAGCAACGCCGCGATCATGACGTCGCGTCCGGTCTTGAGCTGGCCGTCGGTCTGGACGACGATGCGATCGCGAAGATCGTTCAGGAGCAATGTCTGTTGCGTTTCGGCCAGACCGAGTTCCCACGGGGCTCCGGCGTGCTTGATCGAGGTTTGGGGCGACGCGCCGGTGCCTCCGTCGTGCCCTGAGATGAGGACGACATCGGCGTGTGCCTTCGAGACGCCCGCGGCAACGGTGCCCACACCGACCTCCGCGACCAACTTCACGTGAATACGAGCGCGAGGGTTTGCATTCTTGAGATCGTGGATCAGCTGGGCAAGGTCCTCGATGGAGTAGATGTCGTGGTGTGGCGGTGGGCTGATGAGACCGACACCAGGCGTGGAATGCCGGGTCTTTGCGATCCACGGGTAGACCTTGTGGCCCGGGAGCTGGCCTCCTTCCCCTGGCTTTGCGCCCTGCGCCATCTTGATCTGGATGTCGTCGGCGTTCACCAGGTACTCGCTGGTGACTCCGAATCGCCCGGATGCAGCTTGCTTGATCGCAGAACGGCGCAGATCGCCGTTCTCGTCGGGCACGAATCGCTCTGCATCTTCGCCCCCCTCGCCGGTGTTCGACTTGGCCCCAAGACGGTTCATGGCGATGGCGAGCGTCTCATGGGCCTCGGCGGAGATCGAGCCGTAGCTCATTGCACCGGTCGAGAAGCGCTTCAGAATGCTCGACGCAGGTTCGACCTCCTCGAGCGGGACTGGCTGGCGCTCCCCGAACCGGAACTCGAACAGGCCGCGCAATGTGCCGAGTCTCGTGGACTGGTCGTCGACGCGGCTGGTGTAGTCCTTGAAGATGTCGTAGCGCCCCTCTCGGGTCGCGTGCTGGAGTTTGAACACGGTGTCGGGGTTGAAGAGGTGGTATTCCCCCTCGCGGCGCCACTGATACTCGCCACCGACGTCGAGTGTGCGATGGGCGCGCTCGCTGGGATTGGCCGGGAAGGCCCGGGCATGGCGACCGGCGACGGCCTCGGCGAGGACGTCGAGACCGACACCGCCCAGCCTGCTGACCGTGCCCGTGAAGTACTCGTCGACGACCGAGTTGTCGAGACCGATGACTTCGAAGATCTGTGCACCGGTGTACGAGGCCACCGTCGAGATACCCATTTTCGACATGATCTTGAGGATGCCGAGCCCCGCAGCCTTGATGTAGTTCTGATGCGCTGTCGGCACGTCGAGTCCCTCGAGCCCGAACTCCCCGGACTCGATCATTGCGGTGACAGTGGCGAACGCAAGGTACGGGTTGACCGCATTCGCCCCGTACCCCAGCAGGGTTGCGATGTGATGGATCTCGCGTGCATCGCCCGCCTCGACCACCAAACCGACGCGGGCCCGGGTCTTCGTGCGCACGAGGTGGTGATGCACCGCACTGCAGGCCAGCAACGACGGAATGGGATTGTTCACAGCGCCGTCACCCCGGTCCGAAATGATCAAGATGGTGGCACCGTCGGCGATCGCGTCGTCGGCCTCGGAACGAAGGCGATCGATCCCCGCTGCCAGTGCGGCTCCGCCCGCCGCTGCGTCGAACCGGGCCTCGAGGACGACCGAGCGAAACCCGGCTGGCCCTTCGTTGCGACTGAGCGCAGCGATGCGGGCGAGTTCGTTGTCGGTGATCACCGGGTTGTCGAGGTGGATGGTTCGGCACGACTCGGGACCGGGGTCGAAAAGATTCCCCTCCGGGCCCACGCGAGCGAAGAGCGACGTGATGATTTCTTCGCGAATGGCGTCGAGGGGAGGATTGGTCACCTGAGCGAAGAGTTGCTGGAAGTAGTCGGCGATGTGCCGGCTCCGTTCGGACAGTACGGCGATCGGCGTGTCGGTACCCATGGAACCGATCGCCTCTTTGCCGTCTCGTGCCATCGGGGCGAGGAGGAGTTTCTTCTCTTCGATCGTGTACCCGAACTCGAGTTGCAGTTGAGTGACGGAGCTCTCGCCGCTGCTTCGCTCGGTGCCGACCGGTAGGTCGTCGATCGTGACAAGTTGCCCATCGAGCCAGTCGCGATAGGGACGTCGTCCGGTGATGCGAGCCTTCACCTCGTGGTCGCGAATGATGCGACCCTCGCTGGTGTCGATGAGGAACATGCGTCCCGGCTGAAGCCGTCCTTTTTCCACGATCGTGCTTTGGGGGAGGTCGACGACGCCGACCTCGCTGGCCATGACGACCAGCCCGTCGTTGGTGACCCAGTAGCGACTCGGGCGAAGGCCATTGCGGTCCAGCACTGCGCCCATCACCGTGCCGTCGGTGAATGCGATCGAGGCCGGACCGTCCCAGGGCTCGAGCCGGGTTGCGTTGAACCGGTAGAAGGCCCTGCGATCATCGTCCATCTCGGTGTGGTGTTCCCAGGGCTCCGGGATCATCATCAAGACGGCTTCCTCGAGTGGATATCCACCCAGGACGAGAAGTTCGAGGGCCTCGTCGAAGCCCGCCGTGTCGGAGGCACCCGGTGTACAGATCGGGAACGCCCGTTCCAGGCCTGGCAGGTGCGGAGACTCGAGCAGTGCTTCTCGGGCCTGCATCCAGTTTCGGTTCCCTTGAATCGTGTTGATCTCGCCGTTGTGAGCGACGAAGCGATACGGGTGCGCGAGCGGCCACGAGGGGAAGGTGTTTGTCGAGAACCGAGAGTGCACGAGGGCAAGCGCGCTCTCGACCCGCTCGTCGAGAAGGTCGGGGTAGAACGCCGAAAGCTGTGGTGTCGTCAGCATTCCCTTGTACACCACTGTGCGAGCACTCAACGACGGGAAGTAGACGCCGTCGTGGGTCTCGGACGACCCGCCCATCGCCTCGCCGGTCGTCCCGGTTGTGGCTTCGATCCTGATGTCGTGCTCGATTCGCTTGCGAGCGATGAATGCCTTGCGGTCCAGGTCGATCCCTTCCCCACCGTCGCAACACTCCACGAACACCTGCCGAAATGTCGGCATCGTCATCAGTGAGGCCGCCCCGAGGATCGACTGGTCGACCGGCAGCGCCCGCCAGCCGAGCACTCGCAGTCCCTCCTGGTCGAAGATCGTTTCGACGCGGGCGGCGGCTGCATCGGCCACCGACGGGTCTTGGGGAAGGAACGCAATCCCGGTTGCGTACGCTCCCGCGGCCGGCAGATCGAACGAAACGACATCGCGGTAGAAACGGTCGGGGATCTGGATCAACAGCCCTGCGCCGTCACCGGTGTTGATATCGGCGCCCTTTGCGCCCCGGTGCTCCATGTTGCACAGCGCACCGATGCCCTTCGCAACGATGTCATGGCTGGCACGGCCGTAGATGTCGCACACGAAGTTGACCCCGCAGCTGTCGTGCTCGTGGCGCGGGTGATAGAGCCCTTGCGGGGAGGGAAGATCGGGATTCGAGTCGGTGATGGCCACAACAGTCCTCCGGAACGACGAGCGCGACGCTCTCGAGTTCGGAGCTGGGACGACATTGGCCCGGCTTCCAGCTGTGGAAAACCTAGCGAGTTCCAGCGGTGTGGGCCAACCTGGCGTTGGGTGGGCCAAGATAGAGGCATGCTCCCTGCCGATCCCGGTGTCGCGTCCGCCCTCCTCGACCCATTCGATGCAAGCCCATCGCCGTATCACGCCGTTGCCACGATGAGACAGATGCTCGAGGCGGCAGGTTTCGCCGACGCGCCACCCGGCAGCGGTCCGGTCGGCCGTTGGTATCGCATCGATGGTGGCTCGCTGTTGGCGTGGGTGGTGAGCGCCGACCACCATGCGGCAAGCCCGCTACGACTGGTCGGCGCACACACCGACAGCCCCAATCTTCGTATCAAGCCACAACCCGACCGATCGGGACCCGGAGGCGCCCGCCAGCTGGGGGTGGAGGTCTATGGCGGCGTGTTGTTGAACTCTTGGCTCGACCGCGACTTGGGACTTGCCGGCCGCGTCGTGGTCGAGGGATCCGATGGCCCCGAAGAGCGTCTGTTGCGTGACGAGCGTGCGTTGCTCCGCATCCCGCAGCTGGCAATCCATCTCGACGGTGACATCCGGCAAAACGGGCTCAACCTCAACCCCCAACGGCATCTGTCACCGGTGTGGGGACTCGGCGAGGGTCCGAGCTTCGCCGAGTACCTCGCAGAACAGGTCGGTGTCGCCGCTGATGCGATCCTTGCCTTCGACGTCATGGCCTACGACCTGACGCCGGCAGCACTGACCGGTTTGGGTGACGACTTTCTGTGCACAGCACGCATCGACAACCTTCTTTCGTGTTTCTTGGCGGTCAGAGCTCTTGCGGCGGTTGCTGATGCGCCTGGTGCGGCGATTCCGATGATCAGCTTGTTCGATCACGAGGAGGTCGGCAGCGTCTCGACGACCGGGGCCGCATCCCCACTCCTGCGGCATCAGATCGAACTGGTGCAATCAGGCCTCGGCGCAACGATCGCGGATACAGCAACTGCGCGGGCCGCAAGTCTTGTGATCAGCGCCGATGGCGCCCATGCGACCCATCCCAACTACGCCGATCGCCATGAGCCCGAG
This sequence comes from Acidimicrobiales bacterium, assembly GCA_049437325.1. Lineage (GTDB taxonomy): Bacteria > Actinomycetota > Acidimicrobiia > Acidimicrobiales > Aldehydirespiratoraceae > UBA11606. The sequence goes on along the minus strand of JBMTIM010000019.1, from coordinate 15,274 downwards.
CATCAGGTCAGCCTCAACGGCGGACCGGTGCTCAAGATCAACGCAAATCAGCGCTATGCGACCGATGCTCGCTCGGCAGCAGCGTTCGTCGCTGCCTGCCGCGCCGCAGAGGTGCCGTTTCAACGGTTCGTGAATCGAACCGATCTGGGGTGCGGGTCGACCATTGGGCCAGCCACTGCGGGTGAACTCGGCATTGCTGTCGTCGATGCGGGCTGCCCCCAATATGCGATGCATTCGGCTCGCGAAACTGCGGGTGCCCACGACCCGGGCTGGTTTCAGGCAGTGCTGGAGCAGATGCTTCGCGGCTGATCACATCATGTGAGCGCGTATGGTGCGGGTCGGAGCGGCGAACATCAAAAGGATCGGGAAAAGCTCGAGCCGCCCGATCAGCATGTAGACGGCAAGCACAAGCCGTCCGGGCTCGGTGAACGCATCGCTGAAGTTCGCCGTTGGCCCGGCCGCTCCGAATCCCGGTCCCATGTTGCCGAGCGAACCGATGATGGCCGAGATCGACTCGCCCAGGCCACCGCCGAGAGAGGTGAGCACCATCACCCCGCTGAGCACCAAGAGTGCGTAGACGACGAAGAACCCCGCCATCCGGCTGATGACGTCCTCGGGTACCGCCACCGAACCTCGTTTCACCGGAATGACAGACCGGGACCTTCGGGAGCGGCGGATGACGCGAATGCTGTGGGCGAGGAGAACCTGTGCTCGCATGACTTTGATGCCCCCCGATGTCGACGAGGTCGAGCCCCCGACCACGAAGAGACAGAGCAGGATCATCTGTGCTGCCGGCAGCCACAGAGCGAAGTCTCCCGCGCTACCCGGGCCGGTGGCGTTGCCGAAGCCGGTGCTGGTCGCCAGTGAAACAACGTTGAAGACGCCGACACGAAGCGACTCCCCGACGGTGAAGCTGCCCCCGAGCCAGAGGATGGCGACAACCAGCAGGCTGCAACCGAGAAGGATGGACATGTAGCCGCGAAACTCGGCGTCCGACCGGTATGCCTTGTGGATTCCGCGTTTCGCCCTGAGGTGAAGGTTGAAGTTGGTGGCGCAGATGACCATGGCAGCGATGATTGCGATCTCCACGGCGATGCTGTCGAAGTGCCCGATGCTGGACGCGTGAGGTGAGAAGCCGCCGGTCGACACCGTCGAAAAACCATGCGCGATCGCGTCGTACACCGACGGACCGGGAATGATGATCAACACCACGACAACTCCGAGGGTGAACACGACGTAGGTCGACCACAGCCACTTCGCCGTTTGCTTCACGCGGGGTGTCAGTCGCTCCGACATCGGACCCGGTGCCTCGGCCGTCAACAGGTCGAGGCCACCAACACCCAAATACGGAAGCACTGCGACGGCCAGCACGACGATCCCCATTCCCCCGTACCACTGGGTGATCTGTCGGTACATGAGGGTGCCACGTCCGGGAATCGAGAAGTCGGTCAGCGCTGTCGAACCGGTTGTGCTGTACCCGGAGGCCGACTCGAAGATGGCATTGACGATCTGGCCCGACGTGTCGATACCGGCAACGTCGAACGTGCCTCCGAGCACATAGGGCAGCGAACCGAAGACGGTGACCGTCAGCCAGGCCCACCCGACGGCGGCAAACACCTCGCGTGCACGCACCTCGCCAGCTTGTGTCGACCCGAAAAGAACGCTGCCGACGACAAAGGTGATCAGAGCCGACAGGAACAACGCGCCGGTGTCACGATTCGTCGAGCCCAGTTCGACAAATCCGCCCACCACCATGCCGACGGACACGGCGGCCAACGCGGCGCCCATCACGTTGAGCGTCGTCGACTTGATGCGCAGGCCCGTCGCGTGCAGCTCGGTCGCCTTGCGGACCCTCCCCGATCGCAGAACGTTCATCGCCTCACCCGCAGCACTCGACGGCTCCCTCGCGCAACCCACGCCCTGGCTTGCAGTAGCGATGTAATGGCGTACAGGAGGGGAAGGATGGTCAGTCGGCCGGCGAGCATGCCGGGAAGAAGAATCACCTGGCCCCAACTGCCCAATGCAGTGGCATCACCGACCGCTCCGGTCAGCGGCGACGGTCCGAAGGTCGAGATCACTGAGATCGCTGTCCACAACGAACCGACAAGATCGCTTCCGGCCAGCGCGAGCAGAAAGGCGCCAGCTGCACACAGGCCGAAATGGGCGATCTGATAGCCGGTCAGATCCTCGAGTTCGTCTTCACCCACGGAACGATCACCGTGCGTCACTGCAATGACGGCACTGGGCTCGAGTTGCCGGCGGACCTCCCGTGCTGCAAAGAGCACGAGGAGCCACGCTCGAATCACCCGAAGGCCGCTCCCAGCCGACGCGCCCATGGCGCCAGTTGCGACGGCGACGAGCAGGATGGCGAGTGCTCCCGAGGGAAACAGCGTCCAGTCGACAACTGCAAGGCCGGTCGTGCTCGATGCGCTCGCTGCAGTGAACAACGCATCGCCGACGGACACGTCGTCGACGACCAGCACGAGATAGGTCGCAATGGTGGCAACGATGGCGGCGTAGACCCGAAGTTCCGGTGATGCGAGAAATCGTCGGTGGTTCCCCCGAACCAACCAGAACAGTGCGAAGAAGCTGACACCGGCGGTGAACATGAAGACGGTCGCCACGCTCTTCGAGGCAGTGTTCATCGTCAGGAAGGAGTCCGGCGTGTCGGTGAAGCCTCCGGTCGAAACGGTGGTCATCGCATGGATCGCAGCCGATCGGAATCGCATGCCGGACAGGAGGTAGGCGGTGAAACAGGCAAGACTCAGCGCAAGGTACATTCGCACCACGCGGCGACGACCGATCTCGACCGTCGGGACCAAGCGATCGGCCCGGCGCCCGACCCCCTTCGGTATCTGCACCCTCCCCTTCATCGTTCGGGGCAGTGCCACAACCACGGTGAACAGTCCGAGGAGCCCACCGATCCATTGCGTTCCGCCTCTGTACAACGCAACCGGCAGGGACAACGCCTGGGGATCGAGCGTCGTGAGGGCAACGGTGCTGAAACCGGCGGCCGATTCGAACAGTGCGTTTTCGACGCTGTCGATTGTGCCGGTCGCCAGGTACGTGGCTGCACCCACCAGCACCAAGATGCTCCATGTCGACGCAAGCCCGGCCAGGATGCGTGCCGTCGCGGTGTGCTGGCGCCGGGCAAATCGTCGGCGTCCGGCAATTCCGACACCGAGTGCAGCGCCGGAGATTACGCCGATGATGATCGAGTCGAGGGCGTTGTCGACTGCGCCGATGGCGGCTGCGGCCAGCCCGGCGACTCCGACCTGGAACAGTCCGTCGGAGATTGCCAATCTGTTGAACGAATCGCGATGGGTCAGCCCGAGTTGACCTTCCTCGGCACCGGTGCCTCGGCTCACCCGAGAACGCCGTGGACCTCGTCGACGGCACCGGGCATGGCCACGACAACCACATGATCGTGGGCGCGCAGCCGGCTTTTTGCCCGCCCAATCTGGGCGTTGCCGTCACGAACGAAGGCGGCGAAGAGTGCGTCCTTCGGCAGACCGAGTTCGTTGATCAACGCACCATCAGCCCGACTGTGCTCCGCCACTTCGAGTTCGAGGATCTCGGCATCACCGTGGAGGAAGGTCGCAACGGCTGCGACACCCCCGCGAACGAATCGAAGGACACCATTCGCTGTGGCGGTTCGTGGAGACAGGGCCACATCGACTCCAGCTCCCTCCAAGAGCGAGAGCAAGGCCAAGCGATGGAGCACTGCAACCGTCTCCGGTGCCCCACTGGCCTTGGCGTACAAGCAGGCAAGGATGTTGGCGTCGTCCTCGCCGGTGAGTGCAACAACCATCTCGAACCGACCGATGTCGGCCTCTGCGAGAAGTCCGTCGTCGGTGATGTCGCCTTCGAGCACGAGACAGTTGTCGAGTTGCTCGGCCAACTCCCGGGCCCGACCGGGATCGCGCTCGATGATCACCACGTGAACGCCACGGATCGTGAGGCTTTGGGCCAGGATCTGTGCGGTGCGGCCTCCACCCAACAACATGACGCGCTTCGGTGCGGAGCGACCGAGGCCGAGCAACTCGCCGACCAGCTTTCCCGCGGAGCGTTTGGCAACGATGCGAACGTGGTCGCCGCTGCGAAGTCGGTGATCTCGACGAGGGATGATCGTCTCGTCGTCGCGACTGATGGCTGCGACCATGAAATCCCAGTCGGGTTCGAACTCCTTGCCGATCTCGCCGAGGGTGCGATCAACGAGCGGCGTATCGGGTTGGAGTCGTGCGCCGATCACGAGTACCTCGCCCTCGACCATGTGGGCGACCTCGTCGGCACCGGGAAAGTCGAACAACTCGAGGATCTCTTGCGCCGCCTCTGCATCAGGGTCGATGAGCAGATCAGCGCCGGACGCCGACCGGACGTCGGCTGCAGAGACGCTTCGCAGATCGGCTGCCTCGATACGGACAATCGTCTGTGGTACCCCGAGCGATTTTGCAAGCATCGACGAGATCAGGTTCACCTCGTCGTTCGCGGTCACGGCAACGAGCAACTCGCTGTGTTCGATCCCAGCCTTTGCCAGGGTGGTGGGGTGCGTACCGCTTCCGCACACCGTCAAGACATCGAGCTCGGTGTCGAGTCGGCGCAACTTGCCTGCATCGAGATCGATGAGCGCGACGTCGTGCTCTTCTCGGCTGAGGCGCTCGGCGACGTACGAGCCGACCTCTCCGGCTCCGACTACAACCACGTGCACGCGATAGTTCTATCTGCTCAGCGGGCCGAATGGGAGTCTTGACTCGAGACATCGGAGTGCGAGGCCCGACAGTCGATGAGCTCGTCTGGGGTGACAACCGCATCGATCGGCTGATCCCATGGTTCGACGGGAACCTGTTCGACCTCCTGAAAGCTGTAGGCGACCCCGATCATCAGCGGCCGACTGGCACCAGCCTGCCCCATCATCCGATCGTAGAAACCCCCGCCCTGCCCAAGCCGTCTCCCCGCGCGATCGAAGGCGACCAGCGGGGTCAAGACGACCACGTGACGCTCGAAGGGAACTGACGCGCCATCCAGCGGTTCTTCGATCCCGAATTTCCCGATAGTGGACTCCGTCGCACGACTCCAGGGGATGAACTCCAGGCGCTCCCCCACCACGCGGGGAACCGTGACCACGGCGTCTTGCTCCCCAAGCCGGGTCAGGGTGCTGTCGATGTCGACTTCGCCCCGGGTTGCCCGGTAGCCGGCAACGAAGGCAGCACGGTTCAGGATCGGCACCTCGTGGAGTCGAGCCATGACCGCCGCTGCTGCTGCTTGTCGCTCGTCATCGGTGAGGGAGGCGCGTTGCTCGCGCAGCCGACGACGAAGGGCAGTGCGTCGATCGGCGAGTCCGGTCACACCGAGAGCGTAGGGCCAATGGTCGAGCAAGAGCGCTGGTGAGGAGACCCGGTCGGGGCTCCTCACCAGCTGGGATCGACTGACCTCAGACGAATGCGCTGGCGAACACCAACGAGACGATGGTCATGACCTTGAGCAGGATGTTCATGGCCGGTCCGGATGTGTCCTTGAATGGGTCGCCGACGGTGTCACCGACCACTGCAGCCTTGTGGGGGTCGGAACCCTTGCCACCGTGGGCCCCGGCCTCGATGTACTTCTTGGCGTTGTCCCAGGCGCCACCCGCATTGGCCATGAAGATGGCAAGCGCAAACCCGGTCACGAGGGCGCCGGCGAGGAGCCCACCGAGCGCGTCGACATCGATGAACCCGACGACGAGGGGCACGACCACGGCGAGCGCACCGGGAACGATCATCTCCTTCAGCGATGCATCGGTGCTGATCGCCACGCAACGGGCGGAGTCGGGGACCACACCCTCTTGGCCCTCACGCAATCCGGGGATCTCTCGGAACTGCCGGCGGACTTCCTCGATCATCGCGGTAGCGGCGCGGCCCACGGCATCGATGGTCAGTGCCGCAAAGAGGAACGGGAGACCTGCTCCGATGAACAAGCCGATGAAGACGTCGACATCCCCGACATTGAGGCTGAGAGCACCGCCCTCCTGGGCCACGGCCAGCTCGAAGCTCTTGAAGAGCGCAAGCGCGGTGAGGGCGGCGGAGCCGACGGCGAAGCCCTTTGCAACCGCTGCGGTCGTGTTGCCGAGCGAGTCGAGCGCGTCGGTCACCTCACGAACCGAAGGATCGAGTTCGGCCATCTCGGCGATGCCTCCGGCGTTGTCGGCGATCGGCCCGTATGCATCGACCGACACGACCACGCCTGTGGTGGCGAGCATGCCGATCGCTGCCACAGCGATCCCGTAGATGCCGCCGCCGGCGCCGAGCGTCTGCTCGCCACCCCAGTACGCAACCCCGACGCCGAGGAGAATCAGTCCCACCGAGGCGGCGACCGAGACCATGCCGGCGCTGATGCCCGACAGCACTGTTGTGGCCGGACCCGTCTCGGATTGAGCTGCGATCTTCTTGACCGGGTTGAAATGGTCAGAGGTGTAGTACTCGGCAGTCTTGCCGAGCGCCCAGCCGACGAGCAGGCCGCCGATCACAGAGACGGCAAGGCCATACTCGTCACCCGGGGCATCGCCGAACATCCAGTAGGCAATGGCAATCGTGCCGAGCACAGTGAGGCCCATGGCGACATTCGTCCCCATGTGCAGGGCTCGGCTGAGTGCCTTGGAGTCTGTGCTGTCGCCACCTTTGACAAGGAAGGAGCCGAGGATCGAGGCGATCATGCCGACGAACGCGATGGCGATCGGGAACATCAGCAGCTCGACGATTCCCTCGGTGCCGGCCTCTTCGGCAGCAAGCCCGCCGGCGACAGAGAACGCAGTGAGCGCGATGGGGGCGATGATCGAGCCTGCGTACGACTCGAAGAGGTCGGCGCCCATACCGGCGACGTCGCCGACGTTGTCACCGACGTTGTCGGCAATGGTTGCCGGGTTGCGGGGGTCGTCTTCGGGGATGCCCGCCTCGACCTTGCCGACAAGATCTGCACCGACATCGGCGGCTTTGGTGTAGATGCCACCGCCGACGCGTGAGAAGAGTGCAATGGTGGATGCACCGAGCCCGTAGGCGGTCACGATCTCGAATGCCTTGTCTGCTTCGAGCCACTCGACGAACAACAGGTAGGTCAGCATCAGACCGGCAAGGGCCAATCCAGCAACAGCGAAGCCCATGACTGCGCCACCCCGGAAGGCAATCGGGAGTGCCCGCGATGGGCCGTCCTTGGCCGCCTCTGTCGTTCGGGCATTCGCCATCGTCGCAACCGTCATGCCGGCATAGCCTGCGGTTGCCGACAGCACGGCGCCGATGACGTAGCTGACCGATGCCAGTGGGTCGATCACGACTGCGATCAGGACCAGCATTGCGACGGCAAACGCAGCAACCCAGGTGTACTCCTGTTTGAGGAATGCACGGGCACCCTTTTGAATCTCGGTCATGAGGAACTGCATGCGGTCATCGCCCGCAGGTGCTGCCTCCACGGCCTTGTAGTAGTAGCCAGCCAAGGCAAGCCCGGCGACTGCCGAGATCAAGGCCATATATGGTACGGCGCTCACGTTTTCTCCTGTCGTAACCCGTGAAACAGACCATGGGACGCTACCGACAAGCCGGTCCGGCAACAAGCATCTGCCCACATTCACTGCGATGGCAGCCCACCGACGCCTGATTGGCGTTCGCGTGCGGCTCCCGAACAGGACTGCAGGGAGTGAGCGTCAGCCGCTGCGTCGCAGCCGGTGGTGCCGATGCCAGCGGTCTTTGGAACAATGATCGGGTGGATTCCCGCGCTGCGATGGTTGTGCTCGGACTGTCCGGCTCACCATCGTGGGCCGAGATCCGGGTGGCGTACCGTTCGGCGATCCGACACGCCCATCCCGACGCGGGTGGGGATCCAAGTCGCGCCGCGGAAGTGAACCGAGCATTCGAGACGCTCCGTGCGGCGACGAGCGAGGGCTCCGTGCCGCTGCAGGAGCCACAGCGTGCACCGGTCGTGGGGCCAGCTCCGGGGACCCCTCGCGAGGTGCTCGACCACGATGATCCCGTCGACGTACTGCTGCGCCTTGCCGACGCAGCCCACGAGATCGGAGAGGTGGTGTTCGTGGATCCGAGTTCGGGCCTGATGGAGGTCGTCGTGGGCGAACCGCCCGGTGTGGGGCAGCTTGCGGTGCATGTCGCGTTCGACAACTCCGATCACGACGGGGTACCGGTCGCCTTTACGCTCGACCGTCTCGGACTCACGCCAGCCCCACCGATCCACGAAGTCGTGAGCGAGTTGATGGGCCGGTATCGACGAACGGGACCGCCTTCCTAGCGGACTGTGGTCGGCCCGAGGTTCTGCAACACCCGCGCTGCGACTCGGTGTCCGGCGTGGCAGGCCGCAACCGCATCGGCCCCAGTCCGCCGCGACGCCAGGAACCCTGCGAGAAAGCCGTCACCCGCCCCGGTTCGGTCGCGGATCGTGGCCACCGGCGCCACCGGAACCGATTCCGCTGCTCCCGACGTTTCCAGCACCAAGGTCGGCCGGGAACCGGCCGTGACGACCGTCGTTCTCGCCCCGGCGAGTGCTTGGCGAGGCTGGCATCCGACGGCGTTGTGCTCGGCCCGGTTCAGCACGACGGCATCAGGTCGAAGGGTGCGGATCAGTTCCATGAAGGCATCGACCCCGAGAAGTTCGAGATCGGCCGTCGACGGGCCGCCCACGACGATCGGGATCCGACGCTCGGTGAGTGAGGCCAGCAGTCCCTCGATTGCGCTGGCAAGTGGGTCCTCGGTGAATGCCGAAGCCGCCAGGTACAGCTGTGTGGTCCCGTCGAGGTCGAGATCGTCGAGGGTCGTCGGGCCCCGCGAGGCGCCGCGATCGACCAGCCGGCTGCGCACACCCAACCCGACGGTGGTGACGATGACACCGGTGGCGCCGGCGTGTTGGACCTCTACCTGGACGCCCCGGGAGCGGACGTCCTCGGCGAGGAGGTAGCCGACTGCATCGTCGCCGACCTGGCATACCAGACGAGGGGTGCCGCCCATCTCGGCGTCGATTGCGGCCACATTGGCTGCCGATCCGCCGCGAATGCGGGCACTGCGCACCTGGGTGTCCTGGCCTCGGACGGGTGCCTCTTTCAGCTGGACGAGGATCTCTTCGACGAGGTCGCCAACCGTCAACAGCATCGGCGAAAATCTAGCTGCTCTCGACGCGGGACTCGGACCGAATCAGGATCTGGTGGCCGCGGCTCCGGTCCCACCACGTAACGGACCGAACACTTCGGCGAGCAGACTCGCCGCGTCTGACTCGGCAGCGGAACGGATGCCGTCGGCATCTTTCTCGGCTCGCTTCAGGACCTCGTCCACGCTTCGACGAGTGGCGCGAAGGACAAGGTCTTCTTGCTTTGCAGCGAACTCGGCTGCCTGCAGACGAATCTCCAGCGATGTGAGCGAGGCCGTGAGGTGCAGAAGCATCTCGTCGACGTCTTCTCGGTGGTACCCCACGAAGCGGCGGCGAAAGGCCTTCTTCGGCGGTGGAGTGTCCTCCGGGTCCTGTTGGCCTTTTCCAAACACACGAAGCGCCATGAGTCCTCCCTCCCCCTCATCGTAGCGGCACCCAACCGCTCGGCTGGTGTGCTGCGACCTAGGGCAGAAACGCGACCGGATCCTTGGGGATCCCGTTGACTCGCACTTCGAAATGAAGGTGCGGACCGGTACTGAAGCCTGTACTCCCGATCTCGCCGACGAGCTCGCCCTGGTCGACCACATCGCCAACTCTCGCCCGAATCACCGACATGTGGGCGTACAGCGTCGTCACCGTGCCATCGCCGTGCACCATCACGACGGTGTTGCCGTAGCCGCCCTTCCATCCGGCGAAGATGACCCGGCCATCCTTCGAGGCCCAGATCGGGTTGCCGGTTCTCGATCCGATGTCGACACCCGTGTGCTCGCGGACCGTCCCGAAGATCGGGTGCAGCCGCGGACCGAACGCCGAGCCGATCCGGCCGGCCGTGGGCATGATGAATCCTTCGAGCGATGCCGACCCGGGCCGCAGCCCCGTGGCAGCCGCAGTCTCGGCGCGAATCAGCGCCGTGAACTCCTCGCTTGCCTGGGCCCGCTCGTCGGCCTCCAGCAACCATGCATCGATCCTGGTGGCGAGCTCGGCCTGCACGTCGAGTTGAAGCGCCCGCCGCTCCTGCAACACGGCGAGTTCCTCCTCGAGGCTGGCCCGGAGTCGATCGGCTTCCTGTTTCGCTGCTTCGCCGAACGCGACATTGATCTCTCGGGCCGACCGATGCGCTCGGAGATCGTCGAGCAGATCGCGTTCATTGCCAGCGGTGAAGTCGAGCATCGCAATGCGAATGGCCGTCTGATTCACATCGCCATCGGCCAGCCACGCCTCCAAGCCGCTCTCACCGGTACCCACATAGGCGTCGACCGCTCGCACCCGTATCTGGGCGATCGTCGCCTCGATGGCAGACTCGGCATCCACGGCCAACTGCTGGCGCGCGCGGACCTCGGCCTCTGCCGCAGCGAGTGCCTGCCGTGCCCCTTCGACCCGCGCCACCTGGGCATCCACGAGCGCCTGAATCTCCAGCAGGGTGTCTCGGATGACCTCGGCATCGGCCCGGAGCAGGTCGATCTGCTCGAGCGCTGCCTGCTCTGCCTCTCGGGACGCTTCTCGCTGGCGACGAAGGTCGCTCAGGTCGCCGGCACCGCCAGAGCTGGAGAACAGCAGCGTCACGGCGACGGTGACAGCGGCGCCGACGCTGAGAAAACGGGAGAACGGTCTACGCATCACAAGGGGCCCGCCGCGGCAGGTTAGTGAGACGACAGTGCTAGGTGGTGACAGCTGCCGTTGCCGCAGCGCCGAGGCGTGCTTGACTGCGTCGGATGTCGGATCTTCCCCCTGATCCTCGCTCGATCCACGTGTCGTCCTCGGCGTCGGTTCGCATCCGAGCTGGCGAGCCGATGGAGGAGGGACCTGACCCGTCACCGTCGCGCCGATGGCGGCGTGTCCTCGTGTTGCTGGCCCTGCTTCTGGTCGTACCTGCCGCTGGGTTTGCCGTCGCCGCTCATCTTGCGTGGAGCGGCGTGGGGCGTGTCGATCTTGCCTCGACCATGGTCGGTGCTCTGTCGGGGACGAATTACTTGATCGTGGGTACCGACGCCCGCTCTGGTGTCGCCACCGACGTCGAGAATGCCAACGTGATCTTCGGGCCGGCGGTGGGGGGCGAACGCACCGACACGATTGCTGTTCTGCGACTCGAGGGTGATCGTGTGTCACTGCTCGCCATCCCGCGGGACCTCTATGTGCCGCTCGCCGGTGGAGCTTCCAATCGCATCAACGCTGCCTTCGCGCTCGATGGGCCGACCGCGCTCGTCGAGACGGTGCAGGGAGAGCTCGGAATCGGCATCGATCACTATCTCGAGATCGACCTGGCCGGCTTTCTCGCACTCGTCGATGCTCTCGGCGGCGTCACCGTCGACTTCGCGCATCCTGCGTTCGACACACGTTCCGGCCTTTCGATCGATGCCGCCGGGCCCGCACGCCTCGACGGATCTGCCGCACTCGCGTATGTCCGTTCCCGGCGCTACACCGAAATGATCGACGGAGCGGCGGTCACCGACCCGACCGCCGATTTGGGACGCGTTCGGCGCCAGCAGCGCTTTCTCGCTGCGCTCATGGATTCGCTTGGGACCGAGCGCAACCCGTTCGTGCTGCTCGGCGCCCTCCGCGCAGTGGCCGGAACGGTCACGGTCGATGACACCATGACGGTGCGTGACGCCGCCGCGCTCGGGCTGGCGCTCCGAGGGGCTCGGCCACTCACCGCCACCGTGCCCACCGCCCGCTACATCACCTCGACCGGACAGGATGTGCTCGTCCTCACGCCGGAGAGCGACACTGTGTTGGCCGACTTTCGAGGCTGAACACTACGGTCGACGAGATGAGCGAGTCGACACCGACGACCATGGCAGGTTTCACACCCGAATGGCTGACCCACGTGCTCCGCCACAGTGGTTCCATCCCGGCGTCGACCTCCGCCACGTCCGTCAGCCATGAGATCCTCGGTCAGGGCGAGGGGTTCATGGGCGAACTGGCCCGCCTGACCGTTGGGTACGACGGTGAGCCTGGTCCCGCAACGTTGATCGCCAAGATCCCGACACAGGTGGCCCACAACCGGGCTCGCGGTCGGTCCCTCGGCGTGTATCAACGCGAAGTCCGCGTCTACGCCGACCTGTTGCCCGACCTTCCCATTCCTGTGCCGAAGGTCTATGCCGCCATCTACGAAGAGACTGGTGAGGAGCCGGCAATCCTCGAACAGATGCGCAGGGCGGAGAAGCTCCCCCTCTGGCTCCTGCGAATACTGGTTCGACGAGCGGCATCGAACGCCGACGTCCCGCCGACGGTGCTGTTGCTCGAAGACCTCGGTGCATCGGCCAAGGTGGGTGATCAGGTCGCCGGTGCGTCCATCGAAGTTGCTGCCGGTGTGCTCGAGACGTTGGCGCGCTTTCATGCCGCATCGTGGGGGGCGACGGATCTACCCGACGAGCCCTATCTCCAAAGCCCCATCGTGATCACGCGGATTCTGCACGCCGGCTACCGCAACAGCTACAAGCGGTTCATCGAGCAGATGGGGCATCTGCTTTCACCACACACGATCGACTTGTTGCGTGCCGTGAAACGGACTGGGATCGCACGTCGCCGGCGGTTGTACACCGAGCCGCCGCAGTGCCTGCTCCATGTGGACTTCCGGCTCGACAACCTGTTTTTCGACGACGAGGAACGCCTCGCCTGCGTGATCGACTGGCAAACGTCCACCCCTGGTCCTGCGGTGTACGACCTCTGCTACTTCCTGACCGGGTCGCTTGCGGCAGCCACAGCCGAGTCCGACATCGACGACCTCATCGCGCGCTACCACCAATGTCTGCTCGCCAGCGGAGTGACCGGCTACTCACTCGAGCAGCTGCGCAGCGACTACGACGACTGTCTCATGGTCATGCTGGAAGGCATGCCACTCGGCGTCGACGACCTCGAGTTCGGTGACGAACGCGGCCGTGACCTGATCGAACGCTGGATCGAACGGCTCGACGCTCGGGTACGCCACATTCCGGCCTAGTCTCGGCCGCATGTCCGACGCTTCGATCTCCCCGATCTTCGAGTCCGAGCGGTGGTCCCGCGTCACAGCGGTCGGCGAGCTGCACGACCTGACCTACCACCGCGCAAACGAACAGGGCACCGTTCGTATCGCCTTCGATCGGCCCGAGGTACGCAACGCCTTTCGACCTGCCACAGTCGACGAGCTCTACCGCTGTCTCGACCACGCTCGGATGACTCCGGACGTGGGCTGCGTGCTCATCACCGGGAACGGTCCCTCGCCCAAGGACGGAGGGTGGGCGTTCTGTTCGGGTGGCGATCAACGCATTCGCGGTCGCTCGGGGTACCAGTACGCCGACGGCGAGACTGCAGTCACCGTCGACGCCGCCCGTTCCGGTCGACTGCACATCCTCGAGGTCCAACGCCTGATTCGCACGATGCCCAAGATCGTGATCGCAGTCGTCCCCGGCTGGGCAGTTGGCGGCGGGCACAGTTTGCACGTGACGTGCGATCTGACTCTCGCCAGCGAGGAGCACGCAATCTTCAAACAGACCGATACCGATGTCGCAAGCTTCGACGGCGGCTATGGCTCGGCCTATCTCGCTCGGCAGATCGGGCAGAAACGAGCGCGAGAGATCTTTTTCCTGGGTCGCAACTACTCAGCACGTGAAGCGTTCGAGATGGGGATGGTCAACGCCGTTGTCCCCCATGCCGACCTCGAGAAGGTGGCGCTCGAGTGGGGGGCCGAGATCAATGCAAAGAGTCCCACCGGACAACGCATGGCGAAGTTCGCGATGAACCTCATCGATGACGGCTTGATGGGACAGCAGGTGTTCGCCGGTGAGGCCACTCGATTGGCATACATGACCGACGAGGCGGTCGAGGGACGCGACGCATTCCTCGAAAAGCGCGAGCCAGACTGGTCTGCCTTCCCCTGGTACTTCTGATCGGCACTCGTGGGCGACCTCGGCGATCCCGATCTCGTTCTCCGGTTCTGGAAGCCGTACGACTGCCTCAGCGCCTTCACCGACCGTGAGGGCCGAACCACCCTCACCGACTATGTCTCGGTGCCGAACGTCTACGCGGCAGGGCGCCTCGACCGCGACAGTGAGGGCCTCCTGCTCCTGGCGCGTTCGAAGACGCTGCGCGGCCGCCTCACCGACGCCACGATCGGGCATCCCCGCACGTATCTCGTCCAGATCGAAGGCGTGCCGTCACAGCAGACGTTGGATCGACTGGCCACCGGCCTGGACCTCAAGGATGGTCGCACTCGTCCTGCGATTGCCGAGCGTGTTGCGGGGACCCCTGACCTTCCGGCGCGTCCTGTCCCGATACGCGTCCGAAAGACCGTTCCCGATTCGTGGATCCGCCTGACGTTGACGGAGGGCAAGAATCGCCAGGTGCGACGCATGACCGCAGCGGTCGGGCATCCGACCCTGCGATTGGTGCGCTGGTCGATCGGTGCGATCACGCTCGACGGGCTCGCACCGGGCGAGTGGCAGCCTCTGGACGCCGACGAACGGCAGAAGCTCCGAGCGGGGCTCAGCTCGCCTCGAGACGCCAGTCGATCGGGTCCACACCGGCGCGCTCGAGCGCCTCGTTCGCAGCGCTGAACGGCCGACTCCCGAAGAATCCTCGGTGGGCAGAGAGGGGTGACGGGTGTACAGACTCGATGATCGTGTGGCGGCGCCGGTCCACCAACACCCCTTTCTTGCGAGCATGTGCCCCCCACAGCATGAACACGACGGGCTGGTTGCGCCCGTCGACTGCACGAATGACTTCGTCGGTGAAGGTCTCCCAGCCTCTGCCCTGGTGACTGGCGGCTTCGTTGGCCCGCACCGTCAGCGTGGTGTTGAGCAGAAGCACGCCTTGGCGTGCCCATGGCCGAAGGTCACCAGAAGACGTCGGAGCGATGCCGAGATCGGCCTCGAGTTCGTTGAAGATGTTGACGAGCGACGGAGGAAGTCGTACGCCCCGGTCGACACTGAAACTCAGCCCGTTGGCCTGCCCGGGCCCGTGGTACGGATCCTGACCGAGGATCACGACCTTCACGTCGGCGAAGGGAGTGAGATGCAGTGCTGCGAACACATCGTCATGAGGCGGGTAGACCTCCCCTGAGGCTCGCTCTACAGCCACGAACTGCAAGAGCTCACGCCAATACGGCTTGTCGAATTCACTCCGAAGGATCGGATTCCAGTCGGTGATCGGCGCCATCGACCTCGACGGTAGTCGCCGTGTCTGG
>JBMTIM010000018.1:0-52804 GCA_049437325.1 Acidimicrobiales bacterium | reverse complement strand
CGCACGGAGGGGTAGCGCGGTCGGAGACCGCAGGGAGCAACCGTCCGCACTCAATCGAACAGGGCAATGATCTGTTCGAGCCAGACCCTGGGTGTGCCGTAGTGCTCCTGGGGAGTCCGACCGAGCCGCACGACGACGAGATCGGTGCGGGGCACGCAGATCACGCGTTGGATCTCGAAACCGCTGCACCAGAACGATCCTCGTCCGTCGGTACCGACCCACCAGTGGGTGCCGTACCGGTTGCCCTCCTCGTCGACGGCCCAGGCACGCCGGCAATCGTCCACCCATGCACGCGGCACGATCGTCTCGCCGTCCCATTCCCCACCACGCAGGTAGAGGAGGCCGAAGCGGGCCCAGTCGCGTGCGGTCATGTGGAGATACGACGAGCCGACGAAGGTGCCGGCTGCGTCGAAGCTCGGGTCGGCGGTTCGGATGCCGATCGGCTGGAACAGTCGATCGTGCATGAATGATCGGACTCGCTCCGGATTGCCGCCAAGTTCGTTGCCGATGATCCGGGCGATGATGTTCGATGTGCCCGACGAGTAGTTGAAGACGGCACCGGGCTCATGGCGAGCAGGCCGATCGATCGCGTAGCCGGCAACATCGTCCGTACCGCTCCCGAACAGCATGTCGATGCAGTGGCTCCATCGAACGTCGCTCGGGTCAGTGTCGGGAGAGGGAAGGGCGTAGTCCTCGTTGAATTCGAGCCCGTCGGTCATCCGGAGCAGGTGCTGGAGGGTGATACGGGCGCGTGGATCGCGAGCGCCCTGCCATGCGTCGATGGGCGCACACGCCGCCGGGTCGAGCCGTCCGTCCTGGACCAGGATGCCAACCAGCGCATGGATGACGCTTTTGGCCATCGACCAAGACAGCAGTGGAGTGTCGGGACCGATATCGGTCCCATATCGCTCGGCGACGATACGACCTTCGTGCACGACGACGAGCGCGTGCGATGCACCAAAGCCGGCGTCGGGCTCAGGTCCGAAGGCGCGATCGATGAGCGCCTCCAACTCGGCGGGATCGACGTGCTCAGGGAGTGACCCGGTGGGCCAGTCCCGTGTCGGCCATGGCACTCCCGCCGGCTGGGAGGGCAGGGTCGGGAGCTGGTCGAGGGGGGTGGGTCCGAGGATCGTCACCTAGGAACGATGCCAGATCGGTCCGTTGGGGGTGTCCTCGACCGTGATCCCGAGCGCAGTGAGTTCGTCTCGGATGCGATCGGCTTCTGCAAAGTCTTTCTCGGCACGAGCCTGGGTTCGGGCGGCAACGAGTGCATCGATGTCGGTGTCGTCACCGGTCGGCTCGGTCCGTTGCACCTCCAGCCCCATCGCTGCGGCAAGCTCGACTGCGGTCGCGACCAGCACCCCAGCCGTGTCGTCGCCGGCGTCGAGGGCAGCGTTGGCTCGGCGGATCGTCTCGAACATGGTGGCGACTCCCTCCGGGGTGCCGAGGTCGTCGTCCATCGCTGTCGTGAACGCGGCGATGGCACCGGTGTCGCGTTCGGCCCCGTCGAGGGGCACACCGGCCGACGTCGCCTTGCGCGCCATGGCGTCGAGGCGTTTGATCCCCTCGCGGGCCTGTTCCATCACCCCGGGGTTGAGCTCCATCACCTTGCGGTAGTGCGTCTGCAGGAGGGCCAATCGGAGCGCTCGACCGTTGTCGGGGTGCTCGTCGAGCAACGCCCCGATCGTGGTGTAGTTGCCGAGGGACTTCGACATCTTCTCACCGCCGATGTTGAGCATCGCGTTGTGGGCCCAGTGTTGAGCGAAGTCGCGACCTGCTGCGATCGCCTCGGCTCGCTCATTGGTGTGGTGGGGGAAGGCGAGATCGGTCCCGCCGCCGTGAAG
Organism: Acidimicrobiales bacterium; assembly: GCA_049437325.1. GTDB lineage: Bacteria > Actinomycetota > Acidimicrobiia > Acidimicrobiales > Aldehydirespiratoraceae > UBA11606. Next base: position 50,960 of record JBMTIM010000018.1, on the reverse strand, counting down.
GTCGAAGCCGTCTCCGAGGATCCCGAGACTCATCGCCACGCACTCGATGTGCCAACCGGGACGACCGTCACCCCACGGTGAGGGCCATACCGGTTCCCCCGGCTTCGCCGCTTTCCACAGCGCGAAGTCGAGCGGGTCCTCCTTGGTGTCGTCGACATCGACGCGTGCACCGGCACCCTCACGGAGTTCCTCGAGTGAGCGATGCACGAGATCGCCGTACCCCTCGACGAGATGGACACGGAGGTACACCCCGGACTCGTTGGCGTATGCCGTGCCGTTGTCGACGAGGGTCTCGATGAACTCGACCATCTGGGCGACGAATTCGGTGGCGTGGGGACGGTCGTGAGGACGGAGGATGTTGAGCCGTTCGAAGATCGCCTCGTCGTAGACCGCTTTCCACTCGGCTGCGACCGCGGACTCGGTGGAACCTTCCCGCTTGGCGCGGTTGATGATGTTGTCGTCGATGTCGGTGACGTTGGCGGCGTGGTGAACCTCGAGCCCACGCCATTCGAAGTAGCGGCGCATGAAGTCATAGGTCATGGCCTGCCGGGCGTGCCCCAGGTGCGGATGGTCGTACACCGTCGGCCCGCACGCATACAGCGAGACCTTGCCCTCGTCGCGTTGCGCGAGCGGACGGACATCACCGGTGAGCGTGTCGTAGAGGCGGATCACGGTCGGACTCTCTCTGGTTCGGGATTCAGGTGAGCGGTGCCGGGGCAGCGCCGAGGTCGATGCCGACGAGGGCACCGAGTTCACCCAAAACTGTAGGGGCAGCCGGATCATCCCCGCCCTCGAGGATCGCATCGGCAAGCTCGGTCAGCGCGTGAAGCGCAGAGGGCGCGTCGAGATCGTCGTCGAGCGCAGCGCGAACACGAGTGCCGTAGTCCGCCGGGTCAGGGCCGCCCGCCGCCCGGGCGGCATGATGCAACCGGTCGAGGAGCCGGGCTCCGGTTGCGATGTCGTCATCGAACCACTCCCAGTCGGCGCGGTAGTGGTGAGCCATGAGTGCGAGTCGGATGGCCCGAGGGTCGTGGGTCTTCGACAGCTCGCTGACGAAGACGAGATTGCCGAGCGACTTCGACATCTTGGTGCCCTGGTAGGCAACCATGCCGGTGTGCATCCAGTGGTTGGCGAAGGTGACGCCGTTGGCCGCTTCGCTCTGGGCCCGACTGCACTCGTGGTGAGGAAAGATCAGATCGGAACCACCGCCGTGGAGATCCAGGGTGGGGCCGAGGATCCCCATCGACATCGCAGAACACTCGATGTGCCAGCCGGGGCGGCCGTCGCCCCACGGGGACGGCCACGACGGCTCGTCGTCGAGCGACGGCTGCCAGAGGATGAAGTCGAGTGGGTTGCGCAGCCGCGGGTCGTCGGGATTCCCGCCCCGCTCGGCCGCGAACTCGATCATCGTCGCCTCGCCATAACCGGAGAGTGCACCGAAGCTCGGAAATGTCGACACGTCGTAGAAGACGGTCCCGTCGACGACGTAGGTGTGTCCTTTGTCGGCGAGCGTCTCGATGAGGTCGACCATCTCGGTGACCCATCTGGTCGCATGGGGTTCTTCGAACACGGGTCGGGTGTTGAGCGCCTGCATGTCGCGATGGAAGCGAGCGGTCTCGGTCGCAGCGAGTTCGAGGAAGTCGACCCCGAGCTCTCGAGCCTTCGGCAGGATCGAGTCGTCGACATCGGTGATGTTCCGGACGAGCTTCACCGAATGGCCGAGATCCTCGAGTCGGCGAATCAGGAGGTCGTAGGTGAGGTACGTGTTCGCATGGCCGAGGTGGGTCGAGTCATACGGCGTGATGCCACAGACATACATCCGGACCTCGGGGCCCGGCTCGAACGGGACGACCTCACCGCGGGCCGTGTCGAAGAGTTGCACGGCCGCCCACCGTAGCGGGCACGGTCGTCGGGTCCGAGACGACTGCTCGCCACGCTCGAGGCCTAGGGTGCCGCAGTGGAATCGAGCAGGCAGCTGCACGTGGTCGTGGTCGGTGCCGGGCCGGCCGGCTTGATGGCCGCCGAGGCTGCAGCCGTTGCGGGAGCGAGGGTGACGCTGCGCGACCAGCGGCGTTCGTTCGGACGGACACTGTTGCTCGCCGGTCGTTCAGGCTTGAACCTGACCCACGACGAACCACTCGAACAGTTTCTGGATCGCTACGGCACCGGTCGTGAACTGGTCGAATCGGCGATCCGAGCTTTTCCACCGAGTGCGGTTCGGACGTGGGCCGACGAGCTTGGTGCCGACACGTTCGTCGGGTCGAGTGGCCGGGTCTTTCCGGCTGCGATGCGGGCAACGGGACTGGTACGGGCGTGGCTCGGCCGTCTGGCGGAGCTCGGTGTGGTCTTCGAGCCGGCCACGCCGTGGACAGGGTTCGACGACACGAGCGAGCACACCGTGCTCGCATTGGGCGGTGCGTCCTGGCCACTGGTGGGTGGCGACGGCTCCTGGGTCGCAATCTTCGCTGCGGCCGGGATCGCCGTCGATCCCCTTGTCGCGTCGAACGCAGGTGTCGAGGTCGAGTGGTCGGCGGCGCTGCTCGACCGGTTCGAAGGAACACCGTTGAAGAATGTGGCCGTCTCGTTCGATGGGCAGACCGTCAGGGGCGAACCGATCATCACGGCCCAGGGTCTGGAGGGTGGACCGATCTACGCATTGGGGCCGCGCATTCGTGTCGCGCTCGCCCGGCCACGGGTCTCGCTCGAGATCGATCTGCAACCCGATCTCACCGAGGCCGGTCTGGCGCAGCGACTCGCTGCCCGGCGTCGGGCGAAGGACTCACGCAGCACGTGGTTGCGTCGTGCCGGCCTGCAACCGGTGGCGGTCGCGATCATGCGAGAAGCGACCGACAACCAGCTTCCGACCAGCGCCGCCGCCCTCGCCGCGCTCGCCAAGGCAGCACCACTGCCGGTGCGCGGTCTCGCCCCGATCGATCGGGCGATCAGTTCGGCCGGGGGTGTTGCTGCTGCCGAGATCGACGAGACCGGAATGTTGCGCCGCCGACCCGGCACCTGGGTCGTCGGTGAGATGTTGGGTTGGGACGCCCCGACCGGGGGCTATCTGATGCAGGCGTGCCTGAGTACCGGCCGCCGTGCCGGAACAGCTGCGGCAGCGTCGCACACCGCCTGAGCACGCAGTCGGGACCGCAGGTCGAGGGGCACCCACACGGTCTGGCGCGACCTAGGCGCACCGGTCAGACTTCGCCGATGGCCGACATGCACCCGACCGACATTCTTCCGCCAGCGCCGCCGTCGTTCGGTGGAGAGATCAAGGCCACCTACGCCGAGTCGACACCTGATTGGCCGCCGCCCACGCGTCCGCCGCTGAACGCTCCCAACATCGTCGTGATCCTCATGGACGACCTCGGCTTCGGCCAGCTGTCGTGCTACGGCGGACCGATCGAGGCGCCGAACATCGCCGCCCTGGCCGACAACGGTCTGCGATACACGAACTTTCACACCACGGCGCTTTGTTCGCCGACCCGGGCGGCGCTGTTGACGGGCCGGAACCACCACTCGGTCGGGTTCGCCACCATCGCCGAGATGGCGACCGGCTTTCCCGGGTCGAACTCGTTTCTGCCTGCGTCGGCGGCGTCGATCGCCGAGGTGCTCCGCCAGACGGGCTACTCGACGTACTGCGCAGGCAAGTGGCACCTCACGCCGACGTCGGAGTCCACGGCAGCAGGACCGTTCGACCGGTGGCCACTCGGGCAAGGGTTCGAACGCTTCTACGGCTTTTTGCCGGGGGAGGTCGATCAATGGCATCCGATGGTCACGGTCGACAACCACCGCGTCCCGACGCCGTCCGAAGGTCGCGATGGCGGTGCCTACCACGTCAGCGAGGATGTGGTCGACAACCTCATCGCGATGATCCGGGACCAGCAGCAGGTTGCGAGCGGCAGGCCCTTCTTCGCCTATCTGCCCTTCGGTGCGTCGCACTGCCCGTTCCACGCACCGGAGGAGTTCATCGAGCCATATCGAGGCCGGTTCGACCACGGGTGGGATGTCGAACGCGCCCGGATCTTCGAACGGCAGAAGGCACTCGGGATCGTTCCCACCGACTGTGAGCTCCCCGAGCGAAATCCGGGCATCGCGCGGTGGGACGAGCTCGACGACGACGCGAAATACCTGTTCGCCCGCCTCCACGAGACGTACTGCGGGTTTGTCGACCACACCGATGCCCAGATCGGGCGGTTGGTCGATGCGTTGCGTGACCTCGACGTGCTCGACGACACCCTGGTGCTGTTCTTTTCGGACAATGGGGCGTCGGCCGAGGGGGGTCACCGGGGGACGACGAACACCGAACGCTTCCGCAACCTCATGAACATGTCCGTCGCCGAGATGATGGAGCAGGTCGAGGAACTCGGTGGTCCCCACACCGATCCGCACTATCCGATGGGCTGGTCGATGGCCGGCAACACGCCGTTCAAGCGATGGAAGCGCGATACCCACCGTGGAGGGAACACCGACCCGATGATCGTGCACTGGCCGGCCCGCGTGGAGGATCCGGGCGCTATCCGCACGCACTACCACCATGTCACCGACATCTTTCCGACCTTGCTCGAGGTCGCAGGTCTGCCGACACCCATCCGGGTCAATGGTGTCGATCAGCAGCCCTTGGAAGGGGTGAGTTTCGCGGCGACCATCGCCGATCCGGCGACACCAGAGGTGAAGGAAACCCAGTACTACGAGATGCTGGGCAGTCGAGCGATCTACCACGACGGGTGGATGGCGGTGACGTGGCACGCACCCGGGACCGACTGGGCCGACGACCCTTGGGAGCTGTACCACCAGGCCGAGGATTACAGTCAGGCGAACGATCTCGCCTCGGAGCATCCCGAGAAGCTCGAGGAACTGATCGACCTGTGGTGGCGGGAAGCGGAGGCGCACAATGTCCTTCCACTCGACGATCGTGGTCGTGAGCGGTTCATCGACCCGCAACGGCCGTCGGCATCCGAGGACCGCGACGTCTACCGCTACTACCCGGGCACAAGACCGATCCCGAATCCGTCGTTCCCCCGCATCCTGAACTGCGAGCATGCGCTCACCGCGTTCATCACCCGCCACACCGCAGCCGATGACGGCCTACTGGTCTGCCAGGGCGGAGAACTCGCCGGTTGGTCGCTCTTCGTGCAGGGTGGGCGACCGCACTATGTCCACAACGTGCTCAAAATGGAGATGCACGAACTGCAGGGACCGGCACTCCCGGTGGGACGTGAGTGCGAGGTGCGGGTCGAGTACCACCCCACCGAACAGGGGTGGGGGGTGGCAACGCTGTTCGTCGACGGCGCAGTGGTCGACTCGTCGGACCGGTTTCGGATCACGCCGATGGGTTACTCGATGGTGCAGGAGGGTTTCTGCGTCGGGCGCAGCTGGGGGACGCCGGTGGCGTACGAGCACTATCGGGGAGCATTCGCCTTCACCGGTGACATTCGGGTGGTGGAGCTCCGGACCGATCCTTCGTCGCAGGTGTGGACCCCACGTCCCCAGTGGAGCAAGGCCTAGACGCCAAGGCCGACAATCAGCGATCCCGGTTTGATCCGATGACGCGGGTCAGTTGGGCGCGCTGCCGTAGTCCTCCCAGGGATCGTCGCGTTCGCGCACGACGTTGCGAAAGCCTTTCTCCGAAAACGCTTCGACCCACCGGTATGCCTCCTCGGTGTGGCGTGTCATCCCGTCGAAGAAGGTGCCAAGCATCTGGCTCGTGCGAAGTCCCATGTTCTCGAAGGCCTGATTGATGAGGAGCTTGTTGAGCGCGAGTTGGTTCGCAGGGATGGTGGCGAAGCGACGAGCTTCGGCCTCGACAACGTCGGCAATGTCAGCGGGATCGACGACGTGGGAGACGAGTCCGATGCGATGTGCTTCGGTCGCGTCGATGGCGCGACCGGTGAGCAGGTACTGCTTCGCATGCTCGAGACCGAGTCGGTACACCCACATCATCGTGGTCGGCGTGCCGTAGATCCGGCTCGGCGCATACCCGAGGTGGGCATCGGTCGCCATGTAGAGCAGGTCGGCACACAGGATCATGTCGGTGGCGCCCCCGATTGCCCACCCCTCGATCTGTCCGATCACTGGCTTGGGGCACTCCCAGATCTTCATGAACCGTCGAACGTTGTTGCCCATGAACTGGTAGTCCCTGACCGGGTCCCATGCGCCGGCGCGGGGACGCGGACCCTTGGCGCCGTACGGTGTGGACCATCCCGAGTCGATCGCATCGGAGTCGGGAGTGAGGTCGTATCCAGCCGTGAGCGTGCCGTCGGCGCCCCGCAAGACGATGGCGGCCACGTCGGGAGATTTCGTGGCTGTGTCGACACCGTCCGCAACGCCCTGCACGAGTGCATCGGTGAGCGTGTTCTTCTTCTCGGGCCGGTTGAGCGTGATGATCGCGATGTCGTCACGTTCTTCGTACAGGACGGGGTCAGCCATGGTCAGGAGTCTCGCGCCCTTCGTCGGCACGGTTCACGAGTGGTGCGATCTCGGCGATGTGGGAGGGGCCGATCCCACAGCAACCACCGATCATCGTGGCGCCTGCCGCCAACCAGTCCGGCACATACGACGCGTAGTCACGGGGCGTGATGATGCCGTCATGCACGATGCGGCCGTCGATCAGGGCTGAGGCGTGAGCCCACACGCCGATCGGCCCCGGCCACGCTCGTCGCAGTGCCTGCACCCCGCGTTCGGCGACCCGTACGTCGGAGTGCATGATGACCATGGCATCGACTGCCGGGTACGCGGCAGCGACAGCGACGGCGTCGGTGAGCCGTCCCCCTTCACGAAGTTCGATCGGATCACCGATCTCGTCGGCCTCGCAGCCTTCCTCCGGTCCGAGTGAGAAGCCGACCCAGATCGGGAGTTCTGCCGTGGATGCCCCTTCGAGGGTGGCCGTCATTCGGGGAATGTCGACCATCATCTCGAGGATCACCAATTCGGCGCCGGCTTCGCGCATGATCGCTGCCTGCGTTGCCGTGTCGTGGCGCAGGGTGACCAGGTCCGGCCGGTTTCCCGAGAAGCTCCAGTTGCTGATACCGGCGGCGACGACAACCCGGGCGGCGGAGGCGCCGGCGCGTTCTCGCATGTCGATCGCAATCTCGACAGCTCGTCGGTTGACCTCGTCGAAGTGCTCGGGGGCGCCGATGTCGCGCATGATGTTGGCCCCCGTTGCGAAGGTGTTGGCAGTGATGACCTGCGCTCCGAGCGCGAGATAGTCGGTGTGGATCGCGGCGACGATGTCGGGGTGGGTGAGCGCCGCTGCGCCGCTCCAGCCGTTGTCGGACTCGGGTACGCCGCGGCGGAGGCACTCCGAACCGGTGCCACCGTCGATCAGGATCGGGCGGTCGAGTCGCGCATCGGCGATGAGGTCGTCGTATCGAGACATGCGACGGAGTCTCGCATCTCGAGCGCGTCTTGACCGCTGATCGGGTTCCGCAGAAGCTTGCGGGCATGACTCTGACGGAATCACATGCGTTCGGGGTCGAGGATCCCTCGGTTCTCGACACCACCATCGGCGATTTGCTCCGTGCCGCCGCCGCTCGCGCCGGTGACCGGATCGCGGTGATCGAGGGCGTCGATGATCCTGCCGGTCGGCGCGAATGGACGTACGCCGAGCTGCTGGCCGATGCGGAACGAACTGCGCAGGCATTGCTCGCCCGATTCTCACCGGGTGATCACGTGGCGGTCTGGGCTCACAACATCCCTGAATGGGTGCTTGTCGAGTTGGGCTGTGCCCTCGCAGGTATGACCATCGTGACCGTCAATCCTGCCTACCAGGCCAACGAACTCCAGTACGTGGTGAGTCAGTCGAATTCGAAGGGTCTCTTCGTGGTCGACGACCACCGTGGAAACCCGATGCTGTCGATCGCCGAGCAGGTCCACCCACAGTGCCCCGATCTCGAAGAGATCATCAGGTTCAGTCAATGGGACGACTTTTTGGCGTCGGGCGACCCCTCCACCCAGCTCCCTGCCGTTGCCCCTGGCGATCAGGTGATGATCCAGTACACGTCCGGCACCACCGGTTTCCCCAAGGGTGCGGCACTGCATCACCGAGGTCTCGTCACCAACGCCAATCACTACTTCGACCGTCTCGGGATGCACGAGGGCAGCGTCATCATCACGCAGATGCCCCTGTTCCACACCGCGGGAAGCGCGATGTCGGTGCTCGGGTCGATCTCGATGGCCTGCACGCAGGTTCTCGTGCCTGCGTTCGAGCCAGGACTCGTCCTCGAGTTGACCGAGACCTATGGCGCGCACGGGATGATGGGGGTTCCCACGATGCTCATTGCGTTGATGGAGCATCCGAACTTCGCCGAGACCGACCTGTCGACGCTGATGGCGATCTGTTCAGGGGGTTCGCTCGTTCCCGAGCAGCTGGTGCGCACGCTCGAACGAGAGCTCGGCGCGCCGTTCACGATCGTCTATGGCCAGACCGAGTGCTCGCCGGTGCTCAACATGACTCGACCCGACGACACCATCGAGGACAAGGCCCTCACGATCGGAGCACCGATGCCGTGTATGGAGATCCGCATCGTCGATCCCGAAACGGGAGAGACCCTCCCGGTCGGCGAGACCGGAGAGCTGGTGACCCGCGGCTACCAGGTCATGCACGGCTACTACCTGATGCCCGAGCGGACGGCCGAGACGATCGATCCCGACGGCTGGCTTCACACCGGAGATCTCGCAGCCATGGACGAGCGCGGGTATTGCACCATCGAGGGGCGTCTCAAGGACATGATCATCCGCGGCGGGGAGAACATCTATCCCAAAGAGCTCGAGGAGCTGCTGTTCTCCCACGAGGCCGTGGGCGAGGTGGCGGTCGTCGGGCTCCCCGATGAGAAGTGGGGGGAGACCGTGGGTGCGTTCGTTCGCGCTGCGCCGGGTCATGTGGTCGACAAGAACGAGCTTTTCGCCTTCATGCGCGAGCATCTCGCCCCGCACAAGACGCCGAAGCAGTGGTTCGCCGTCGACGAGTTCCCCTTGACCGGTTCGGGAAAGATCCAGAAGTTCAAGCTGCGTGAGCAGTGGGAAGCGGGGGAGTGGATCGAGCTGTAGCTCAGCTCGGTCGATCGGCTTCGAGGCCGGTGCGGTACGACTCCTCGAGGCCGGCAGCCATGTCGTCGGCGGTGATGTGCCCGCTCAGCCCTGCGTGTTCGATGAGGATCTTGCTCACCTCGGGATGGCTGACCTCGGTCGGCCACTCGTCGGGAGTCCACAGCACGCCACGTCGGATCGCTTTGGCACAGTGGATGTAGGCCTCGTCGACCGTGACACCGATTGCGCTTGTCGGCCGTCGGTACTCGGCGGTGAAGCTGTCGAGGATCTCGGGGTCGACGGTCACACAGGCGGAGCCGTTCACTCGGAGCATCTCACCCACTCCCGGAATCAGGAAGAGGAGGCCCACTCGGCCGTTCTCGACGATGTTCTGCAACGAGTCGAGTCGGTTGTTTCCGTTGAGGTCGGGGATGACCAGTCGCTGATCGTCGAGAACGTTGACGAAGCCCGGATGCCCCCCTTTGGGTGACACGTCCTCGTCGCCGGCTGCACTGCTCGTGGCGATGAGGACGAAGGTGCTGCGGTCGATGAACTCGCGACACCCGACATCGAGGTGGTCGGTAGCCTTGTTCTGCACCAACTCGCTGGGATCCCGGTAGTGGTCGCGCAGGCTGGCTACCTCGGTGATCGTGTGCTCGAAGGATGCCATGCCCCGACCGTAGTCAGCCCGGTCCGCTCGCAGCGATCAGTTCATCGATGCGGGGGCGATCGTCGGGGCCTTGCGACCAGAATCCGTAGACGAGCGTCCCGTCGGGACCGATGACGAAGTCGCCACCCAACTGCAAGGTGTCTTCCGTGGGTCGGCGGAGATCACGCCATCGACCCCGGGCGATGAGCCGGAGTGAGGCCAGTGCCGACCGGACACCCCAGGCTCGCATGATCGAGGCGCGGCCGAGCCCGAATGCCCGATAGGCAGCGCGATCCGGATCGATCACGACCGGAAACGGGAGGTCGTTGCGGCCGAGATACTCGTGCAGCCGTTCGGGCTCGGTGAACGTCACCACTACGACGTCGGTGTTCGGAGCGAACTCGTCGAGCCGATCGCGCACGGCGGCGGCGTGAGCTGCGCACGGCAGTCAATGGATGTGGCGGTGGAAGATGAGCAGGAGCGTGCGGCCGCGGTGATCAGCAGACCGCCACCGATCGCCGTTGGCTCGGCGCAGGGTGAGCTCGGGCGCGCGGGCACCGAGCGCAGGTCGGGTCATGGCAGGCACCCGGTCGACGGGTTGGTGAACGACGTGGTCGGGGTCACGCCCGGGCGCCCTCCACGGCTGCTTTCATGGCATCGAGGGTCCTCTGCATGTTGGCCTTCATGCGCTTGCGGCGACCGTTCAGGACCGCAACCGGATCGTCGGAATCCATCGCCATCGCATAGATGAGGTTGTTCTCCATGCCGATCTGCACCGAGAACCGCACGCGGCTACCGACCCCTTGGTCCATGATCTCGAACCGCCAGCGAGCTCCCGGGTTCGCAGGGTCGACGGTCGACCACTCGAAGACCCGACCATCCTCGAATGCGGTGATGTGGTTGTCGACGCTCCACTCGTTGTCACCGAGCTTGTTGTGGCCGATGAACACCGCGCCGATGCCGCGGTCGCTCGTCACCCATTCGGCACCTCGAAGTTCGGTGTCGGCGCCGGCCGGGAACGTGATGTCGGACACGACCGGCCAGACCGCCTTCGGTGGCGCATCGATGTCGACTTCGGCGACCACGCCGGGGCCGTCTTCGAAATGGGTGCCACCGTCTGCGCTCGCCCGGGCGCGGGTGTACCCCCATCGATCGAAGTAGGTGATCTGCTCAGCCGGGCGACGCGCCACCGGCGTGAAGTCGGTTCCCTTCGTATAGGCCACCGGGAAGGTCACGATCGTCGTGACCCCAGGGGGAATCGCAAGGAGGTCGGCGAGCTCCTCGACGCTTGCGTTGAGCAGGGTGGTCCACGCCGAACCGAGGCCACGAGCTCGGAGTGCAAGGTTGAAACTCCAGGCCGACTGGATGACGGAGTCGAACAAGCCCGGACGACCGGAGTCGTCGTGGATTCCCCAGATCGCAGCAATGACCAGCGCCGGTGCCTTTGCGAAGTGTTCGACCAGGTATGCCGACGAGCTGAAGACCTGTTCCTTGCCGTGGCCGCTACCGGCCAGCCGATCGGCAACGTCGATCATGAAGGCGCCGTTGCGGCGATAGAGCTCTCCACATTTCTGTTTCGTCGCCTCGTCGCGCACGACGATCCACCGACGGCTTGCGTCGTTGCCGCCGCTCGGCGCCTGTTCGGCGATGTCGATGCAGTCGAAGATGACCTGGTCGGAGACGTCGCGATCGAAGTCGAGACGCTTTCGGACGGTTCGCGTCGTCGTGAGCAGCCGGTCGATCTCGGCGACGTCGAAGGGGGAGTCGGTCATGGTTGTCCCTGGTCAGCCGTGATGGGCACGGGCGGATTTGGCGAGCTCGCGCAGATCGGCGCGTTCGGTATCGGTCAAGATGTCGAGGTCAGCAGCGTGGAGGCGATCGGTGAGCATCTCGGCCTCCTCCCGGATCTCGGTCAGGCTGCTCGTGTCGGGGTACGGCTCGGGCCAGCCGAACATTTTGGCGTTCCAGTCGCCGGCCGGCCCCGACAGGATGGCCTCGAGCGGCCCAAGGCCCACTGCTTGGATTGCAATGCAGTGCCGGCTGAACCGCAGCTCACGCATCACCTGCGCGAGTTGGAATGTGCGGGCCGGGCCGGGTTCGGTGGGGCGAGGCATGTCTCGCCAGCCGACGAACATGGGGGCGCCGAGCGGAGATGCCGTGTCGACGACCTTGGTGAGGATGTCGCCGAGACGCTCGACCCCGTCGAGGCCGGCAAGGCGATCAGCGCCCCACTCCTGGCAGATGCGGGTGTAGATCGCGGCACCCTCGGCCGGCGATTTCACCGCCCGCCCATCGGCCACCATCGTGCGCATCAACCCGGGTTCCCAGAAATAGGCAGCGCTCACCACGGCGTCGGGTGGGCAGTCGCCGAGGACGCCGAGTCGTCCGACGGCGTAGGCACCTCGGCCCGCAGCATCGAGGCCGAGGGCTGCGGCCTTCGTTGCGGTGGACTCGTCCAGCAACCACGCCATGGCCAACATGCCGATCGACCCTCGAAGGCTGCGAGCAACGGTGATGCTTTCCACGGCGGACAGTCTCGCACGTTGCGCCGCTCGACTCCCGAGGAGGGTGGTGGATTCGAACGGTCCTTGAACCGTCTTTTTGACGACCGTACGGTTTTGACGGGCTGGTTGGCCTTCGAGCACAGGGCCCGCCATCGAGAGGCCGAATCGGAGAGTGAGGCGGTATGGCGAGGGTCGAGGTCGCGAGGTCGGGAGCGGTTGCTGCCGATGATGTTGCGCCCATGCTGCTCGGTGCCGCGTTCTTCGGTTCCGGTGGCGGCGGATCGTTCGAGTCTGGTGCTCAGCTTGCCGGTGTCGTGCGGCGAGCATGTGGCGGTGATCCGGTAGGGATCGTTGCGCTGGCCGACCTCCCCGACCGGGCGCGGGTTGCGGTTCCTGCATCGTTTGCCGGGCAGGGGGCATCGGCGTCCATCGATGCTGCAGCGAATGCGTTCCGGGCTCTCGGTGAGCGCACCGGCGATGCCTTCGATGCGGTCGTTCCCGCCGATCTCACTGTGCACGGCATGTTGACAGCCCTCGGTGTTGCTGCGTCATGCGGTGTCCCCGTCGTCGATGCCGCTGGATCGGTACGCGCTGCGCACCGCTTCGACATGACGACATGGGCGGCAGCGGGGGTCGTGCCTCGTGCGGTGGTGATGGCCGACCCGACGCGTGTCGTCGTGATCGATACCGACTCGACCGATGACGCCGACTCGGCTGCCCGTGCGGTGCTGGCCGGCTCGACACTGGATGGCCCGATCGGGGGTGCGTCCTGGGCGATGCGTACGGCAACCCTGCAGCGATCCTCGATTCCGGACGCGGTGAGCGCGGCACTGGCGGCGGGCCGGGCGGCGTCCGACGCGTGGGACAGGGGCGCTGATCCGGCTGGTGCGCTCGCTGCCGCCGTCGATCGAGGGGTCGTCGTCGGCCGAGGGGAACTCGGCGAGGTCACCGTCACGCTGACGGACCGAGGCGAGCGGGTCGAGGCTCGCATCGATACGACGGAGGGGTCGTTCCACATCTGCTCGCTCGACAGTCACATCCAGCTCCGATCGTCACACGACGTGCTCGTCGGTGCCCCTGACCTGATTGCGGTGGTGACAACCGAAGGGATCGCGCTCGATGTCGGCCAAGTGACGTCGCCCGAGTTCGCCGACATCGAAGTGGCCATCGTCGTTGCACCGAGCCCCGATCTCGCCCCTGCCGTCCTGCCGCGTGCGGTGTACAACCGAGCGCACGCCTCATTCGGAATCGAGGGACCCGTCCCGTTCGGAATCCACCATCTCGATCGCTGACCAGCGGCGTAGGGTCGCAGACATGTTCGAGCCGATCGTGACCGAGCGTCTGCGCCTGCGTCGGCCTGTGGCCTCCGATCTCGGAGCCCTCGTCGCTCGACGCAACGATCCCGATGTGGCGAAGTATCAGGATTGGACAGTGCCGTGGCCCGAAGATCGGGCCCGGATCGTGCTCGCCGAACTCGGCGGGATCCCTGAGCCGATCGATGACGACTGGTGGATGCTCACCGTCGAGACCCTCGACGAGGCGCAGATCATTGGTGACGTGTCGGTGCGACTCCAGTGGAATGGTCGGGCCGCCGAGATCGGTTACACCGTGGCCCGGGACCACTGGGGCAACGGGTATGCGTCCGAAGCAGCCGGTGGGCTCGTCGACTGGCTGTTCTCCGATCCGAAACGAACCCGGATCGGTGCAACGCTGCACCCCGACAATCATCGTTCGGCTCGTGTCGTCGAACGACTCGGTTTCGTGCACGAGGGCCACACGCGCCGGTCGTGGTGGGTGGGCGACGAGAACACGGACGACTGGATCTATGGCATCACCCGCGACGACTACGAGGCGTGGCGTGTGCGTCCGACCGAACCGCCGGGGCATGTGGTGCTCGAAGAGATCACCTGGGACCTGGTCCGTCCGGTCATCGCACTGTCGACCCACAAGAGCCAGGAACGCATGGTGAGTCCGAACGCGGTCTCGCTCGCCGAGGCCTCCCTGCCGGAGCCCTACGGCGGCAAGCCGGTGACCCCGTGGCCGCGGGCGATCGTGGCAGACGGCGAGCTGGTCGGATTCGTGATGCTCGACACGGCTGCCGAGGGTGGCGGCCGGCCATATCTGTGGCGACTGATGATCGATCGGCGTCATCAGCGCCGTGGGATCGGGCGCCGGGTGCTCGACCTCGTGGTCGACGTCGTTCGATCGTGGGGGCATCACGAACTCGACGTCTCCTACGTGCCGGGGGTGGGTTCCCCCGAGCCGCTGTATCTCGGCTACGGCTTCGTCGCCACGGGCAACATCATCGACGGCGAAATCGAAGCGCGGCTCGAACTCGGACGCCCGTGACCGTGACGGTTCCCAACCAGACGTCGACCGACCGTCGTTTGGTTGCGACGATGGTCGTTGCCACAGTTGCGTGTGTGTACCCCGGCTTCCTCGTCGGGGCGGTGTCGGTCCAGGTCAGCGATGACTTCGGCGTGACGGCAGGTCGGTACGGCTGGGCGATGAGCTCCTACTTCCTGGCAGCAACAGCAACGTCGGTTCTCGGTGGACGGTTGGTGCAGCGGATCGGACCGCGTCGCCAACTCAGCGGTTGCCTGATGCTGACGATTGTCACGCAGAGCCTGATCGCCACGACAGCGCAGTCGTTCCCGGCGATGGTCGGGTTGCTGGCGGTGTGCGGTGTGGTGAATGCCCTCAACCAGACTGCGGTGAACCTTGCGCTCACCACCGCCCGATTACCGCGGTTGGGTTTGGCGATCGCGCTCAAGCAGTCGGGTATGCCCTCGGCTGCCATGGTCAGCGGTGCCACGGTGCCCCTGCTGGCCCTCACTCTCGGGTGGCGGTCGACCTTCGTGTTGGGCGTCGTGCTCGCTTCGGTTGCCTTGGTGCTGGTGCAGTTCTTCGTCGGTCGCGGCAGCGTCGAAACGTTGCGGTCCGCTCGGCCTTCGTCGTCGAGACGGGCGCTCGGGTGGTCACTCGTGGGCGGGTCGTTCCTGGCGTTCGCAGCCGGCGGCCTCACGTCATGGACGGTGGCGTCCGGCGTCGAGGCGGGCCTGAGCGAGGGCGTCGCGGGTTGGATGCTCAGCCTCGGCGCAGCATTCGGGATCGGGTGGCGACTGTTTTGGGGGGTACGGACCGACACGATGGGCGCGCAGCCCTACGCGATGGCTGCCGGTCTGGCGGCACTCGGATCGATCGGGACGCTGGGCCTCGCCTTTGGTGGGACCGGTATCCACGTTGCGTCGACGTTCCTCGCCTTCGGAGCAGGCTGGGCATGGCCGGTGTTCACCAACTTCGGCATCATGCGAGCCAACGGTGCTGCTGCAGGTTCAGCGAGCGGGGTGACCCAGATGGGGATCTACCTCGGTGTGTTCGCCGGGCCGCTGACAACAGGCTGGATGATCGACCGGTATGGGTTCGGCGCAATGTGGCTCCTCGTCGGAAGCTGCATGCTCATCGGTGCCGCGCTTACGTTCTGGATCCGCGAAGAGTTCTGACGCCGACGGGGCGGGGAGTGATCGCAGCGGACCGGTTGGGCCACTGGAGCCCGGTCGCTTCTCTGGGGTTGCCTGCAACTGCATGCCCGGCCGACTCATCGCCCGACGGTTCTTTCTAGGCTTACGTCGTGTCCGGTTCGGGAGAGTTCACGTTCGACGCAGTGGCGGTGCCGTTCGTTCCCGGTGACCATCTCCTCACCGCACTCCTGCGGGCCGGTCTGCATCCGACCGGTGGCGGAACGCTGTGCGCCGAGGGTCATTCCCCGCACTGTGTGGCCGAGGTCGATGGTGTCGCCTACGTGCACACCTGTCAGACGCTCGCCCGGGAGGGGATGCTCGTGCGGGCACAGCCGATCGGTGACGTACCGATGTTGCCGAATGCCGACCCCCCGGCGCAGCCGGTCGCAGTGCGGAACGCCCATCACGACGTGCTGGTGATCGGTGGTGGGGAGGCCGGCCGTGGCGCAGCGGCGTCGATCGGTGCGCCGATCGTCGATGCCGGCGACGGAGGTGAGGTGGTCGGTATCTTTCCGGGCCCGATGGTTGCGGTACGGACCGATGCCGGCATGGTCCACACCCATGTCGAGCGGGTGATCGTCGCAACCGGGGTCCTCCCGTTGCTTCCCGTCTGCCCGGGAAACGACCTTGCCGGGTTGTACACCCCGAAGCTCGCAGAGCGCCTGCAGGCGGCCGGTGTCGATCTCGGTCGAACGGTGACGATCACCGAACCACCGCAGCGTTTCGAAGGTAACGATCGGGTACAGGCGGTCGTGGTCGGCGACGAGCGGTTCGAGTGCGATGCGGTGATCGTCGACATCGGGACGACACCAAACGACCTACTTGCCCGCATGGGCGCTGCGCTGGCCGTCGACGCCGTCGGGGGTGCGTCCGTGGCCACCGCTCCACCACCGTGTCCGAAGGAGGGGACGGTCTGCCCGTGCAACGAGACGACGATGGCCGAACTCGCCGAGTGTTGGGACCGCGGGTTCACCAGCATGGAGCTGCTCAAGCGAGCCAGCCTTGCCGGTACCGGTGTGTGTCAGGGCGCGGTCTGCTCGCCCTATCTGCAGAGCTTCATTGCGGATCGAACCGGTTCGCTCGAAGCCCGGTTCACCGCTCGTCCTGTGGCTCGGCAGGCGACGCTGTCGGAGCTCGCCGCAGGCCGATACCACCCCGCCATTGCGCGGACCACGCTCCACGCAGTCCACGAAGCCGCAGGTGCCACCATGGATCGCCTCGGTGGCTGGTGGCGGCCCTGGGTCTACTCCGATGTCGACGCCGAGTGTGCCGCGGTTCGTCGCGCCGTGTCGATCGGTGACGTCGGCACGCTCGGCAAGTTCATCGTGTCCGGCCCCGACGCCGAGGCCGCATTGCAACGGCTGGTTCCGACCGATGTCTCGACGATCGGTCCGGGACGCGGCCGCTACGTGTTGATGCTCGACGAGCGCGGGTACGTGCTCGACGACGGCATGATCATGCGCGAAGGCGAGGGGGAGCGCTTCTTCGTCACCGTCACGTCCGGGGGTGCGAGCGTTGCGGAGATGTGGTTCCGTGATTGGACGGCCGATCTCGATGTTCGTTGGATGAATGTCACGATGTCGTTGGGAGCGATCAACGTGACCGGTCCGCGGGCGAGCGAACTGCTTGCCCGAGTTGGTTTCGACCAACCGTTGGCGATGCTGCGTCACGTTCGGACTGACATCGCCGACGTGCCATGTCGGGTTGTTCGACTGAGCTTCACGGGCGAGGTCAGCTTCGAATTGCATCATCCGTGTGCGCGTTCCGGTGAACTCTGGAGGTCGCTCCTCGATGCCGGTGCCGATCTCGGTGTGGTACCGCACGGGCTCGATGCGCTGTCGAGAGTGCGACTCGAGAAGGGTCACATCATCGTCGGTCAGGATTCCGACTACGACTCGACCCCTCGGCGCCTGGGCCACGACTGGATGGTCGATCTCGACTCTGGTGACTTCATCGGTCGCCACGCCATCGAACGGACCGGTCGTCTCCCGCTCGACAAGCAGCTGGTGGGACTCGAAGGCGACGGACCCCCACCGTTCGAAGGGGCAGTGGTCTGGTCGATGGACGGAACGTACGCCGGTTATGTCACCTCTGCTGCGTGGTCGGTGACCCTCGATCGGTCGGTGATGCTGGCGTGGGTCCGAACGGTTGACGGCATGCTTCCCGACGAGGTTCGGGTGGAGGGCATGGTTGTGCGACGCGCCGAGTTGCCCTTCTACGACCCGGAGGGGGTGCGGGCTCGTGGGTGAGTTCGCCGTCGCCGGCGAACTCGTCGCTGCCGTGCGGGTCGTGGCCGATCCCGAGGCGCTCGACGCTGCGACCTGGCCCGCCGACGCGACCGAGATGCGACTTGCGCCCGATGAGGTGCTGCTGCTCGACGTGCTCGACGCAACCGCTCCCGAGCCACATGCAATCGTGTTCCCCGACACCGGTTGGGTGCGTTTCACCCTGTCAGCCGATGTCGGGGTGCAACTCTTCGAGAGGGCAGCGACGTGGCCGCCACCCTCACTCGGGTTCGGTCAGGGGGCCATCGCCGGTATTCCGGCGAAGGTGTTCGTCGAGGTCGACCGCTGGAGCGTGGTCGTCCCGGCTGGGTTGGCTGGCGACTTCGAGGATCGACTCGGGGGCGTGCTGACGTGAATGAGCATCCCGAGGCCGAGATCACGCTCCGGTGGAACGAACCGGAGGCGAGCTACGACGTTGTCATCGTCGGGGGCGGCGGACATGGACTCTCGACTGCCTACCATCTGGCAACTCGCCACGACATCACCCGAGTGCTCGTCCTCGACGCCGGCTACATCGGCGGTGGCAACAGCGGGCGCAATACCACCGTCATTCGCGCCAACTACGGCATCCCAGAGGCGGTGCGGTTCTACCAGCACTCCCTTGAGCGGTATCGACGGCTCGAGGAGGAAACGGGTCGGACGATGATGCACGATCGGAAAGGTTTGCTGTGGATGGCGCATTCCGAGGCGGGTGTGCGTCGGGAGCGAGCGCGTGCTGCGGTGAACCAGGCGTTCGGGGCCGAGACCGTCTACCTCGAACCGGACGAGATCGCGACGACGTGTCCCGAGATCGATCTGGCCTGCGGCGGTGGGTTTCCGGCGGTCATGGGAGCGTCGTTCCACCAGGGGGCCACCGCACGACACGATCGTGTCGTATGGGCCCTCGCCGAAGGAGCGATGCGTCGTGGGGTGCATGTTGCGCCCCACACCGCGGTGACAGGGCTCATCCACGAACGCGGACGCATCGTTGGTGTCGAGACATCGGCAGGGCGGGTTGCGGCCGGCACCGTCGTGTCGGCGGTCGGCGGCAACGCCACGTTGCTGGCCGACATGGCGGGCGTGCGGTTGCCGATCAAGACGCATCCGCTCCAGGCGTTCGTGACCAACCGGTACCAGCGCCGATTCGACCCGATCGTCGCCTCCGGAGACCTCGGGTTCTATGTCTCACAGACGGCACGCGGCCAGATGCTCCTCGGAGCCGAGATCGATCGGCAGCCCAGCTATTCCCGAGGCTCCACGTATGACTTGCTGGCGTCGTTGTCGCATCGAGCCATCACCGTTCTGCCCTTCATGCGCAACCTGCGAGTGCTTCGGCAATGGACCGGGAGTTGTGACATGTCACCCGACTACTCCCCGATCATGGGCGACACCGGGGTCGATGGCTTCCTGGTCACCACCGGGTGGGGAACGTGGGGGTTCAAGGCAATTCCGGCGGGTGGCGAATGTATGGCGGAACACATCGCAACCGGTGTGGCGCCAGAACTGATGGCGCCGTTCTCGCTCGATCGGTTCGCACGCGACCGCACGCTCGCCGATCGTGGATCGTCGGGTACGCACTGATGAGCATGCGTGTCCCCTGCCCGCACTGCGGCCCGCGCTCGATCGAGGAATGGGTCCACGGCGAGATTCCCACCGTGCCCGACACGATCGTCGATCCCGATCGGCGTGACGTCGATCGCGGCTACATGCACACCAACGTCCATGGCGCGGTTCGCGAGGCGTGGTTCCACCTGTCGGGATGTCGCCGTTGGGTCACGTTGTGGCGCGACACCCGCACCGACGAATGGATCGAACCACCCGGTTGAACAGGTCAGCTGGGGAGGGTCGACGAAATCGCGGCCAGATCGAGTCGTGCGTCGGCGTGGTTGCAGCCAGCCGCCTAGCCTGACCGGCGATGAAGGGTTTGACGACGATGCCGAAGCCGAGTTCCGGTGACCTCGTTGCCGGGATCTCGGTGGCGCTGGTCGCTCTTCCGCAGTCGCTCGCCTATGCCGAGATTGCCGGGATGCCTCCCCAGTACGGCTTGTTCGCATCGGCCCTGCCGCCGATTCTGGCGGCGGTGTTCGTCTCGTCTCGGTACCTGCAGACGGGGCCGGTTGCGCTGACCGCATTGTTGGCGTTCGGTGCGCTCGAGCCCCTTGCGACGCCCGAGTCCGGCCAGTACATCGAGTTGGCGGCACTGCTGGCGTTGCTCGTCGGCGGATTCCGTGTGGCGCTCGGCCTGGTGCGCATGGGTGGGGTCGCGTATCTGCTGTCGGAGCCGGTGCTGACCGGATTCACCACCGGGGCGGCGATCTTGATCCTCTCGAGTCAGCTGCCAAAGATCTTCGATGTCGCAACCGATGGTGACGGTGTGCTGGTCGATGCCTGGCAGGCCATCACCTCGCCCGACGAATGGCAGGCCGGAGCGATCGGTTTTTCCCTGTTGACCCTGGTGTGCATGTTCGGGGGTCGACGACTCCACAAGCTGTTCCCAGGTGTCCTCGTTGCCGTCATCGTCGGTGTGGTCGTTTCGGGGGTGACGGACTATTCCGGGACGGTGGTCGGCGAGCTCGACGGTGGGTTCGTCTCGCTGACCTTCGACTTCCCGTGGGATCGGGTCGGCGATCTTGTCCTCCCGGCACTCGTCATTGCGCTTGTGGGCTTCGCCGAGCCGTCATCGATCGCCCGAACGTTCGCAGCTGAAGAACGCGAGCCGTGGGACGCCAACCGCGAGATGGTTTCACAGGGCGTTGCGAACCTTGCGTCGGCTGTCTCGGGTGCGTTTCCGGTCGGTGGTTCGTTCAGCCGAAGCTCGTTGAACCGACTGGCCGGTGCGAACAGTGCCTGGGCCGGCGCGATCACCGGAGCGTTCGTGATGCTTGCGCTGCCGCTCACCCCTCTGCTCGAGAACCTTCCGGGAGCGATTCTCGGAGCGATCGTGCTGGGAGCCGTGGTCAAGCTCGTGGCGGTCGGCGAACTGGTGCGACTGGTCCAACGCAACCTGCTGCAGGCTGCAGTCGGTGTCGGCACACTGGTCGCCACGTTGGTCTCTGCTCCCCGGGTCGAGCGCGGGGTCCTTGTCGGTGTTGCGCTTGCGCTCGGGAGTCATCTCTACCGCGAGCTTCGGGTCACCACGCCGAGCTCGCGCGCTGGTGATGTGCTCACCGTCGCCCCGGAAGGGGTGCTCTGGTTCGCCACGATTCCCAACATCGAACGGCTCATTCGCGGCGAGATCGCGGAGCATCCCGACATCGTGTCGGTGGTCCTCGATCTGGCCGGCGTCGGCCGCATGGACTACTCGGCTGCAGCGGCGTTGCGCCGACTCGTCGAGGAGATCGGGACCACCGACAACGCCGTGTCTGTCGAGATCATCAATGTTCGCCAGGGCGCCGCTCGCGGTGCGGCCCTGCACCTCGAGGACTGAGCGCTACCAGACGATCGGGCCGGTGGCGCCGAGTGCCGTGCCTTCGGTGCGGACACCTTTCGCAGTCAACTCGGGACCGATCTCCTTCCACAGTTTCGGCAACTTGTAGTGCACGACGCGAGGGAAGAGATGGTGGAGTGCGTGGTGATCGTGACCGCGGATGATGATCGTGGACCCGGGGAATGTCGCAACCCGGGTGTCGACGTAGCGGCCGACCTGCCCGTCGGCGGGGTGATGTGGGTACCAGGCGAAGATGAACGCAAGCCACCAGATCACGAAGGCGCTCGGAACGAACCACAACCACAGGGCTTCCCAACCAACGCCCATCGTGAACGCTGCAATCAACGCAAGGGTTCGCAGCAACCAGAACCGAAACGTGTAGCGGTCTTCGGCAGGGCTGCGTTCGAGGCGAGCTCCCTCTTGTTTGATCACGCTCGGGAGAAGCATCCGGGCTGGTGGAACGAAGGCGAACAGCGGCAGAAAGGTGTTGACGAGGGTCCCGGCGTAGAGCTTGGGCAGCAACTCGAGTTTGGAGCCGTGGACGAAGAAGTCGGGATCCTTCGCAGGGTCGTTGGTGAAGGCATGGTGTTTCATGTGGGAGATCCGGTGCCCCCGATAGGAAAACCCGACCCAGAACGACGAGGCCATGCCGACGACCTCTTCGCCCCAGCGGGCGGTCGACACGTCACCCCAGACATTGCCGTGGGTCGCCTCGTGCAACGGCATGTAGAACGTGGTCGAAATCACGAAACTCCCGAGTGCGCCCACCCACAGAGGAACAGGACCGGCGGTCGTGGCGATCACGAGGGCTACCCAGGCTGCGATGAAGAACATCCAGGTGACGATCAGTCGTACGGCGATGCCACCGCGGTAGGGCGCAACTGTGCGCCGTTCGTTTCGACGTTCGATCCGGAGCTGGTCGGCCGTATCTGACATGACGTCAGCTTACGCTGTAAGTTCAGCGTTGTCGAAGGTCACTCGAACGGCCGCTCGTCCCACCACGGCATGCTGGGGGGGAGCTGGCTGCTCGGCTTGCCCTCGAAGTGCGCAGGACGCTTCTCCAGGAAGCTCGCAACGCCTTCGGCTGCATCGGGCCCGGCCCCGAGCTCCTGCACCATTCGGCTGTCGACCTTGTGAGCCTCCATCGGGTGATCGGCGCCCAGCATGCGCCACAGCATTTGACGGGTGGTCGACACCGACAACGGGGATGTCTCCTCGGTGAAGGTCCGGGCGAGTTCACGGGCGGCAGGTAGGAGATCGTCGGGGGCGTGGAGACTGCGCACCAGTCCGGCATCGTGGGCTTCCGAAGCGGGGAACACCCGTCCGCTGTAGGTCCATTCGAGCGCACGGCTGATCCCCACGATGCGAGGGAGGAACCAGCTCGAGCATGCTTCGGGCACGATGCCGCGACGAGCGAACACGAATCCGAACTTTGCCTCGGTCGAGGCGAGTCGGATGTCCATCGGCAGCGTCATGGTTACCCCGACCCCGACCGCGGCGCCGTTGATCGCACCGATGATCGGCTTGATCGATTCGTAGATACGCAGCGCCAGTTGACCCCCACCGTCGCGTTGCACCGTCGGCGCAGCAGCCCCGTCGCCGGTGCGTGCCGAGTAGTCGAACGTGCCGCTACCACCGGAGAGATCGGCACCTGCGCAGTAGCCGCGGCCTGCCCCGGTCCAGATCACGGCCCGGACATCGTCGTCGGCATCGGTGTGGTCGAGCACGGCCATCAACTCGCGACGCATCGGCTCGTTCATGGCATTGAGCTTGTCGGGCCGGTGCAGGGTGACCGTGGCGATGCCGTCGTCGATCTCGAGGACGATGTTGTCGAAATCGGGTGTGGTCACTCGACTGCGCCCTCCACGATGAACGAAGCGGTGGTGGCAGTGGACCCACCGATGTTGAGTGTTGCGGCGCGGGTCGCACCGTCGACCTGGTACCCACCCGCAGTCCCGGTGACCTGTTTCATCGAGTCGACCAACATGCGGGCACCGGTGGCGCCGACGGGATGACCACCGCCGATCAGGCCTCCGCTGGCGTTCACCGGCATCTTGCCGTCTCGTTCGAGCCAGCCTTGTTCGACCGCCTTGAACGACTCTCCCGCCGCGGTGATGCCGAAGTGATCGATCGCAAGGTATTCAGACGGAGTCATGCAGTCGTGGGTCTCGATGGCATCGAGGTCCTCGGGACCGCTGATACCGGCGCGCCCGAACGCATCGGTGATCGCCCGCCTGACATGCGGCATGACGTACTCGCTGTCGGAACTCCGCTCGAACTTCTGGTCGATCGGCAAGCCGACCGTGGTGTGACCCCAGCCCACGATCCGGGCCTTCGGTGTGCGGTGCCTCGCCTCGAGCCAGCGATTGCTCACCAAGACGACGCCGGCGGCGCCGTCGGTGATCTGGGTGACGTCGTTGCGGCGGAGGCGGCCCTCCACGACCGGGTTGGCATGGTCGTCGTCGCTGAAGGATTCGGGGGTCAGCTTCCACATCCGGGTCTGGGCATTCGGATTGTCCTGGGCGTTGCGAAGGTTGAGTTCGCCGATGGCCCGGAGATGTTCGTCGCTGATCCCGTAGCGCCTGTCGTATTCGTCGGCGACGCGGTTGAAGGCGTAGGGCCAGAAGAACTCGACTCCCTCGGTCTCGTGACCGACCCAGGCAGCCGCAGTCTGCACAGAGGCAGCCTGCGCGCCCGGCATGTTCTTCTCCTGCTCGATGCCGAGGACGAGCACGCAGTCGTAGCGCCCGGCCTCGATCTCGGCCATGGCGGCGAGTGCGGCCATCGACGACGACGCGCAGGCCGCCTCGTGTCGCATCGCAGGCACGCCCCACAACTCGGGGAGCACGGTCGCCGGCATCGCGCCGAGGTGCCCCTGCCCGTTGTAGAGCTGGCCGAACGCATTGCCGACATGGATCGACTCGATGTCAGCGGCGTCGACGCCGGCGTCGGCAAGGATGGCCTCGATCGCTTCCTTCGTGAGGTCGCTGACGTCGAGATCCTGCTTTGCGATGTTGCGGGCGAAGTCGGTTTGATGGCCACCGAGGATTGCAGTCACTGTTCGCTCTCTTGTGTTGTTGGCTGGCGCTCTGGTGTTGCTGGGTCGCGCCAGATCTGACGGAGTTCGGGTTTGACGACCTTGCCCACCGGATTGCGGGGCAGGGCGTCGAGGTAGTCGAGTCGTTCGGGCAGCTTGTAGCTGGCGATTTGATGCTCGCGCAGATGGGCAACGAGTTCGTCGAGCGATGGTCGGTCGGCGTCGGGGCCGGCGACCGCGAACACGCCGACCTTCTCGCCCAAGTCGGGGTGGGGGAAGCCAATCGCGGCACACTCCACGATGGCCGGGTGGTCGGCAACCAGCGCTTCGATCTCTGCGGCGCTGATGTTCATCCCACCGCGGATGATGATGTCCTTGGCCCGATCGACGAACTTCAGCAACCGAGGAGGGTTGTCGTCGGCGACGTATTCGAACAGATCGCCGGTGCGGTACCAACCGTCGGCGTCGAATTCGGCCCCATCGCTGCCGACGTAGCCGTCGAACACCGTGATGCCGCGAAAGCGCAACTCACCGACCGTTCCGGCCTCGGTGATCGCCGCCTCGTTCTCGAGGTCGACGAGCCTCGTCTCGACGCCGGGTCGGTCAGGGATCGGGAAGTACCGAGCCCGTTCGGTCGGGTCGGGCACAGCTGCCATCGTCGACAGCAGTGCAGCGCCCTCGTTGGATCCGAACACGTTGGCGATCTCGATGCCGCGCTCCTGCCACCCTTCGACCATCCATGGGTCGAGCGGCGCCGAACCGGACGAGATGGTGCGGATGTTGGACAGGTCGAGCGAGTCGAGCAGCTCGGTGTTGCCCAACAGCATGTTCAGCGCAGCCGGTGGCACGACGGTGTAAGTGATTCGCTCGCTGACGAGTTGCCCCAGGAACACCTCGAGGTCGAGCGGCTGATGCAGGGCCAGGAACGCACCGGCCTCGGCCCACGGCACGAGCATCCCGCCGATTCCTGCCATGTTCACGACCGGGAACGGGCACAGGATGTGGTCGGTTGCGGCGATTCGCAGCTCGCTGACCTGGAAACTCGACGATGCCATCCACTGACCATGGGTTCGCGGGACCCCCTTGGGCGTGCCGGTCGTACCCGATGTCCAGCAGATCGTGGCGCGGGTCTCGGCACCGACGACGGCGGACTCGAGGGGAGGTCCGGGCGCAGTCGCCGGCGGGGTCATCGCCACCGGGCCGTACTGGCGCAGGGTCGCGGTGGCCGACTCGACCTGGTCGGGTCGGTCGGGTCGGTCGGTCGTGACGAAGACCTCGAAGCCGGCGGTTTCGATCCCGTGGCGGAGTTCGTGGGCGCGATGCTGGATCGGGAAAGGGACGGCCACCGCACCGAGCCGGAAGCAGGCGAGAATCGTGATGGGCAGTTCCACGACGTTCGCAAGCTGGATCCCGACCGGCACGCCAGGACCCACCCCGAGGTCGGTGAGAGCTGCTGCCGCACCATCGATTCGGGCGTCGAGTTCCGACCACGTCAGTCGCACGGGATCGGCGCCGTCGACCGACGCGCGGTTGGGTGCATCGGCCAAGGCTGCCTCGTCGGGCCGGGCGGCAACGGCGCGACGGACAAGATCATCGATCGAGGTCGGCTCGCTCATGATGTTCAGCCTGCCAGAGATGGCGCCGCTCGTCCCCATGCGCAAACCTGTGAGCTATGCAGGTCCAGTTGGTCAACGAGGTGCATGGCGGACTTCCGCCCGATGACGATCACCCGTACCGCACAGGGGTGTGGCGTCCGCAGTATCGCGAGTACGACGCATGGGACCTCGATGTCGAAGGGGAGATTCCCCACGATCTTGCCGGTACCTACCTTCGCAACACCGAAACCGCCGTCTTCGAACCGATCCGGCGCTACCACCCGTTCGACGGCGATGCGATGCTGCATTCGATCTCGTTCGGCGGGGGAGAGGCTCGGTACGCGAACCGTTTCGTGCGAACCGAAGGGTTCCTCGCCGAGCAGGAGGCCGGTCGATCGCTGTGGGCGGGCATCACCGAACACCCGTCGAACGCGCTCGCCGATCATGGTTGGGGCGCCCGATCGATGATGAAGGACAATGCGTCCACCGATGTGGTGGTGCATCGGGGAGAGGCACTCGCGAGCTTCTACCAGTGTGGTGAGCTCTATCGGCTCGACCCACACACCCTCGAGACGAAGGGAACCACCCGCTGGGACGACTGGTTCCCGAACGAGGGTGTTTCGGCCCACAAGCGGGTCGACGAGCACACCGGTGAACTGCTGTTCTTCAACTACGGGGTCGAGGCGCCCTACATGCACTACGGGGTGATCGACCCCGATGGCCACGTCGCCACCTATATCGACATCCCCCTCCCGGGGCCGCGTCTGCCCCACGACATGATGTTCACCGAGCACTATTCGATCCTGAACGACCTTCCGCTGTTCTGGGACCCCGACGCCTTGGCCAGCGGCTATTACTCGAACGTGTTTCGCCGCGATCTGCCGAGTCGATTCGCACTCGTTCCCCGGCACGGCACCACCGACGACATCCGGTGGTTCGAGGCCGATCCGACGTTCGTGCTGCACTGGACGAACGCCTATGAGGACGGTGACGAGGTCGTGCTCGACGGCTTCTTCCAGCACAACCCGACCGCCCGCGGTGTCGAGCGCAGCGCATCGATCAAGCCGCACCACAAAGGGTTCGAAACGCTCGACATGAACGTGTTGCAGGCCCGCCATCACCGCTGGCGGTTCAATCTCGTGACCGGTGAAACGTCGGAGGAATCGCTGAGCGATCGGTGCCTCGAGTTCCCGATGATCAACGGGCAGCACGTGGGTCGCCCGTACCGGTACAGCTACAGCGCCCGATGCTCGCACGGGCTGTTCGCGTTCGACGGCCTCGTCAAGCAGGACGTGACGTCCGGGGTGGAGGAACTCTGGGAGGCTCCCGACGGAACCTTTGTTTCCGAGACGGTCGTCGCGCCGCGACTTGGTTCGACGGCCGAGGATGACGCCTACCTCGTGACGTTCTCGTCCGACATCGTCAACGACGTGTCGCACTGCGAGATCTTCGACGCCGCCGATCCGGCGGCCGGGCCGATCTGCCGGGTCCAGCTCCCCGAGCGCATCTCGAGCGGCACGCACGCCACATGGGCGCCACAGAGCCGGTTGGGCTGAGCGCTGCCGGTTGGGCTGAGCGCTACTCGCCCGGGAACGCGACCTCGTCGAGGAACCAATCGACCAGCTGATGGCAGCGTCGCGAGTTGTCGGCCTGCATCTCCCGCATCTGTTCGATCATCTGGTCAGGGACGATGCCGATCTCGTCGAGGTAGGCCGGTGGCGCATCCCGGAGGAAGCCTTCGATGTGGGGGACATCCACCTCGGGGTGAAACTGGGTCCCGATACTTCGACCGATCCGGATCAGTTGGGTAGAGGTTTCGTTGCGACCGAGAACCTCGGCATCGGGCGGCGGGTGGAAGCGGTCGTGATGCCACTCGAACCACGGTCCGTCGGCGATGACGTCGGGAGCGCCGTCGAATGGTTCGACCTCGTACCAGCCGACTTCGACCATGGGTGAGACCTCGACGGAACCTCCCATCGCGTCGGCGATCAGCTGACCTCCGAAGCACACGCCCAGCACGGGTTGGTCTCGCTCGATCGCAGCGCCGATGTCGGCGATCTCGTCATGGATCCACGAACTGATCTGGTCCTTGTCGGTGAGCGATCGGATGGAACCCATGACGACGATCAGGTCGAAGTCCTCGAACGTCGGCCAGGGGGCGAAGGCCTGGGGCCGGTCGTAGTCGTCGGTCACCAGGTGGGTGTGGAGTCGAAAGCCGCGTTCGGTGAGGCGGACACCGACCTGGCCCGACGGACCGTCTGGCTCGTGGGCAATGACGAGGGCGCTGCGATCGGATCCGCTCACAGATCGAACCATACGTGGGCCTGACCCGTTCCTGCGACGGCCTCGTACGCACCGTATTGCTGTCCTGTTGCGGTGCAGGCAGCACCGCCGAGGGCACCGACCATGGTCAGGTAGTGGCCGAAGAATCCCTCGGGTGCATGACGCGCAAACTCGGGCACGAAGTCGATGATCGCCGCATGGTCGCCGCCCATCATCCACTCGAGCACTCGACGGTCGGCCGCTGCGGCCTCAGGCGTTCGGGCGTGGGTGTCGGGGTCGGCTCCCTCGTGATCACGGAACTGCTTGAGCGGCCAGAACCGATGACTGAGACCGCCGCTCGCAAGGATCACAACCCGTCGATCCAGGGACGCGATCGCCTGGCCGAGCAGGTTCCCGAAGAGCAAGAAGTCGTCGGGTTCGGCGGTTTGGCAGATACCGGCCGACAGCCACGCCTCGTCGCCCTGAAGGAAGGGGAGGAGGTTGATGGTGGGGTAGTGCACCGGCAGGTACTCGTCGTCGATCGCAGTGATCCAGGTGTCGTCCCGGTCGTCGGACAGTTCGGCCCAGCGTTCGGCGAGCTCGCGGTCGCCGGGCATGTCGTAGGGCATCTGGCACATGCCCCGAGGCAGTTCCTCGGAGGTGTACATCCCGGTGCGGCGGTCATGGGACGCCACGACGTGTTCGATCGTCGTGAACCAGTGGGTGTCGATCACCACAATCGTGTCGGCCCCGAGCGGCGCGAGTTTTTCGTCCCGCAGCCGATGAAGCCCTCCAACCAGCGTGGTGTCCTCGCCGTCGTTCATCGCACGGCGCACCGCTTCGGGCAAGACCAGCGGTGGGACGTGCGACACGAGTGCGGCTCCGACGATTGCTCCCATGGTCTGCTCCTCGGCCTGTGGTGTCGGTGGGTAGGGCTGCTCGGCTAGGCGATCACGCGCACCGGCATGCGCTTGATGCCGGCGATGAAGTTCGAGCGGAGGTGGGCGATGTCACCGGCCAGCTCGAGTCGATCGATCCGTTTCATCAGTTCCTCGAACACGAGGCGAACCTCCATGCGGGCGAGCCAGGCGCCGAGACACAGGTGGGGTCCGTTGCGGCCGAACGCCATGTGGTCGTTCTTGTGGCGGTTCATGTCGAAGCGGAAGGGGTGCTCGAACCCCTCCTCGTCGTGGTTGGCCGAGTTGAACCACATGGCAACCTTGTCGCCTGCCTTGATCTGCTTGCCGCCGAGTTCGGTGTCGGCGGTGGCGGTGCGCCGAAAGTGCATGGTGACCGCGCTGGTGCGGAGCACCTCCTCCACTGCCCTCGACATGAGCTCGGGATGATCGCGAAGGCCCTGCCAGAGTTGCGGGTGGTTCATCATCGTCCACACGCCGTGGGTGATCGTGTAGCGGGTGGTGTCGTTGCCGGCTGCGACGAGCAGGGTGAAGAAGTTGTTGAACTCGCGATCGGTGAGGGGTACGCCGTCGATGGCCGGTTCGAGCAACTGGCCGATGATGTCGTCGCGCGGGCAGCGGCGGCGCTGCTCGGCCTGCTCTTGGGCGAACGAGAAGATCTCGATCGCAGCGGGCGAACGGAACGGAACCATGCGGAACTCATCGGTGTCGACCAAGTCGACCGGGTAGTCGGTGAAATCGGGGTCGGTGTTGCCGAGCAGGGCATCGCCCCAGGCGACGAGCTGGCGGCCATGTTCGTCGGAGGTGCCGAGGAGCTTGCCGAGCATGCGCATCGGGAGTTCTTCGGCGATCTCGTGAACGAAGTCGAAGTGGTCGTTGTGCAACGCCCGCTCGACAACCTCGGCGGCAAGGGATCGGATCGGCTGCTCATAGGACTCGACCGTTCGGCGGGTGAACCCCTTGTTGACGAGTCGTCGGTAGCGGGTGTGCTCCGGTGGATCCATTTCCATCATTGTCTTGCGCGCGGCATGCTCCTCGGCATCCATTTCCTCGAGGCGGATGCCTTGTGCAGAGGTGTAGGTGTCGACGTCGCGGCTGACGTGGAGTGCGTGCTCGTAGGTCGTGATCGACCAGAAGCCCGATCCGTCGGTCTCGGGGGTCCAGTGGACGGGATCCTCCCTGCGAAGTCGGGCGAAGGTCGCGTGCGGAACCCCGTGGGTGTAGGTGTCGTGCGAGGTGATGTCCGCATCGTCGGGACCGAGGTCGGCCAGGTAGTCGTCGACGAACGTGGCGCCCTTCACCATTCGCGGCACCCTAATCGTTTGGTACCGAATGATGTGTCCCGGGTCTGTGAGCGGCTCTCGCTCATCGGCATCTCATGTCGCCAACGGGTTCGGGTGGGCGACGACCGTCGTGCCGGCGTGCATCGACTGACCGACCTGGCGGAAGTACCCCCCGATGATCTCGAAGGGGGCAAGGCGGGTGAGCTCCTCGGTGGGTGCGTCGAGCAGCTCGAGCGTTGCATCACCGGCGTAGACCGGGCCGGCCTCGGCGTCGTAGCCGGTCATGGTGACGAGTTCGTCGAGCGAATCGCGACCGTCCATCTCGATTGCGGGCATCTGGCGGCTGTGGAGCATCGGGTGGCCGTTGACGAAGCCAGGCGTCTCGGCCAATCCCGTGATGGTGAAGCTGGCGTCTGCGAGACGGCGACCGAAGGTCGACAGGGTCGCGCCGAACCGCCCACCCGGTTCGAGGCGGGGCCCGGCCCTGCCGTACGGCACCGGCTTGGTCATCCACATCTCACCGAGTTTCTTCGGATAGCCCTGCACATGGCCCCGTGACATGGCGAAGTCCTTGTCGACCCAGATGTACACGGCACGGCTGTAGGTGACCCCGTCGTACCGGCAGCGCACGACGAGAAAGGTCTCGTTGTATTGGGCCCGCGACGGATCGAGCAGTTCCTCGAACGAATCCGAGCAGCTCTGCCACCACGCCCAGATCAGTGCACATGCGCCCGGGTCCTCCTCGGCGAGTTCGAAGCCGTTGGGGAGGAGTTCGGCCACGTTGGCCGGGTCGGTGCGGAATTCGATCGTCAGCATGTCCCCGGAGTAGTGCCATGGGGGATCGGGAAGAATGCTGCCTGCCCCGGTGGGCGTTCGGGGGTACGTGAAGCCCGTGAGATCGGCCATGCTGGGACCGTAATTCGTTCGGATCCGAACGATCAATCGGCACAGTCATCGGTAGGCCGCCGCTGGTCGGGTTCTGCTGTACCAACCATTCGAGAAGATGTGCCCGGCGGGGGTGACGTCACCATCGAGGGTCTGGGAACATGCAGGCCGTGTCCACCACCTCTGATGCCAAGCCCCAGGACTTCGACGACATCCGGACCGAAGTTCGCCGACTCTGCGACAGGTACGGCAACGAGTACTGGCGCAGTCTGGAACCGGACCACTATCCAACCGAGTTCGTGCAGGAACTCACCGACCAAGGCTGGCTCGGCTCGTTGATCCCCGAGGAGTACGGCGGTGGAGGGCTCAGCCTCGCGGGCGCGTCGGTCATCCTCGAGGAGATTTCGGCGAGCGGAGGTAATCCATCCGCCTGTCACGCGCAGATGTACGTGATGGGGACACTGCTCCGCCACGGTTCTGCCGACCAAAAAGCGCACTATCTGCCCCAGGTCGCCGATGGCCGAAAGCGTCTGCAGGCGTTCGGTGTGACCGAGCCCACCGCCGGCTCAGAAACGACGGCCATCTCGACCCGAGCGGTGCGCGACGGAGACGTGTGGCGCATCAACGGGCAAAAGATCTGGACCAGCCGCGCCCGGCAATCCGACCTGATGATCCTGCTGGCTCGCACGACCCCTGCCGACGCAGTGACCAACCGGGTCGAGGGCCTCTCCGTCTTCATCGTCGAGATGCGCACCGAGTCGGGTGAGCTCATCCCCGGTCTGACCATCAACCCGATCGAGACCATGATGAATCACAACACCAACGAGGTGTACTTCGACGATGTCGAGATTCCCGCCGAGGCGCTCATCGGCACCGAGGGCATGGGATTCCGGCACATCCTCGACGGGATGAACGCCGAGCGGATCCTGATCGCCGCAGAGTGCATCGGTGACGGCCGGTTCTTTCTCGACCGAGCGAGCGACTACGCCAATGAGCGACACGTGTTCGGCCGCCCGATCGGTGTGAATCAAGGGGTGCAGTTCCCGCTTGCCAAGGCGTACGCCAACCTCCGAGCTGCTGATCTCATGCGCTGGCAGGCCGCCAACCTTTTCGACCGAGGCGAGTCGTGTGGGGCGGAGGCCAACATGGCAAAGATGCTGGCATCAGAGGCATCGTGGGAAGCAGGCAATGCTGCCGTGCAAACGTTCGGCGGCTTCGGATTCGCTTCGGAGTACGACATCGAACGAAAGCTGCGTGAGACCCGCCTCTACCAAGTAGCCCCGATCAACAACAATCTCGTCCTGGCCTTTGTTGCGCAGAAGTGCCTTGGCCTGCCCAAGAGCTATTGAGAACGACATGACCTGGCAACTGACCGACCAACAACTCGAACTCCAGGCCAAGGCCCGATCGTTGGCCCGAGACGTCATCGGCCCCCGGGCCGCCGACGTCGACGAGGCCGAGCAGTATCCCTGGCCGAACGTCGAGGCGTTGCAGCAGGCCGGCTTCACCGGCATGTGCATTCCCGGCGAATACGGGGGTCCGGGGCACTCGATCCACGATGCGATCCTGGTGGTCGAGGAGATGGCGAAGGTCTGCGGCGTCACCGGTCGCATCGCGGTCGAGGCGAACATGGGCGCCATCTCGGCGGTGATGACCTACGGCACCCATGCACAAAAACAGCTCGCCGCCGAACTCGTGCTTGCCGGGGACAAGCCTGCGATCTGCATCACCGAGCCCGGCGCCGGTTCGGCGGCGTCGATGATGACGACGCGCGCCGACCGCCACGGCGACGGGTTCGTCCTGAACGGCACGAAACACTGGATCACCGGTGGGTCGGTCAGCCGCCTGCATCTGATCTTCGCTCGCGTGTTCGACGAGGACGGCGCCGAGGAAGGCATCGGTGGGTTCCTTGCGATTCGCGACGAAACCGAGGGTCTTCGGTTCGGCCGCCGCGAGCCGACCATGGGTCTTCGGGCAATCCCAGAAATGGAAGTCGCCTTCGAGGACATGTACATCGGCCCCGACATGGTCGTGATGCCACCCTCCGGGTTGCGTCGCGGGTTCGCCGACCTGATGAACGCCTACAACGCGCAGCGAGTCGGCGCCGGAACGGTGGCACTCGGTATCGCCCAGGGTGCGTACGAACAGGCGTTGGTCTTTGCGAAGGAACGAGAGCAGTTCAATCGGCCGATCGCCGAGTTTCAGGGTCTCCAGTGGATGCTCGCGGACATGAGCGTCAAGCTCGAAGCGGCCAGGAGCCTCACGTATCGAGCTGCTGCATCGCAGGGACCGGACGGATCGGCGTTCCCCGATCCTGCGCTCGCCGCCCAAGCGAAGATCTTCACATCGGAGGCTGCCATCCAGGTGGTGAGTGACGCTCTGCAGGTGCACGGTGCAGCTGGCTACTCGCGACGTCACCCCCTCGAGCGCATGTACCGCGACGTTCGAATGTTCACCATCGGGGGCGGGACCGCCCAGATTTTGCGGACGGTCGTGGCCAGCCGAATCCTCGACATGAAGCTGCCCCAGACTCGCGGTGGTTTTCTGCCCGGAGACAGCTGATGGCAGCCCCTCTCGACGGAATCATCGTGCTTGCGGTCGAACAGGCGATCGCCGCGCCGTTCTGCACCAGGCAACTCGTCGATCTCGGGGCACGGGTCCTCAAGATCGAACGGCCCGGATCGGGCGACTTCGCCCGTGACTACGACACGGCTGTCGAGGGCAGCTCGGCATTCTTCGTGTGGGGTAACCGCGGCAAGGACAGTCTCGAGCTCGACCTCAAGGATTCCGACGATCGAGCCACCTTCGAGTCGCTGCTCGCCGGAGCCGACGTGTTCATCCAGAATCTGGCCCCTGCTGCTGCTGATCGGCTTGGTCTGCTCGCCCATCAGGTACACGATCGCCATCGGGCAATCGTCGCCTGTGGGATCAGCGGGTACGGGCTCGGCGGTCCCCGCACCGACGACAAGGCGTACGACCTCGCGATCCAGGCCGAGGCCGGTGCCATCGCGCTCACTGGCTCGGAAGACGCGCCGAGCAAGGTCGGCTTTTCCGTCGCCGACATCGCCAGTGCGATGTATGCACTGTCGTCGATCCTTGCTGCGCTGTATCGCCGCGCTCGGACTGGGGAGGGGGCCACGATCGAACTCTCGATGCTCGAGTGTCTCGCCGAATGGACCGCAGCGCCCACATACGGTGCTGTGGGGCGCGGTGCTCGGCCGGTCCGGGCCGGCCATCGCCACGCCATGATTGCCCCCTACGGCATCTACCCACTCGATGACGGCAGCGAGATCGTGCTGGCCGTCCAGAATCAGGCCGAGTGGGAGGCGCTTGCGTGTGAGGTGTTCGCCATGCCCGACCTCGTGACCGACGACCGGTTCTCGACCAACGAGGCACGTATTCGTCACATCGATGGCTTCGAGCCGCTGCTTCGAGCCGCCCTCTCTGCGGCACCGGCCGAGGAGATGCTCGATCGTCTGCGGAACGCGCGGATCGCCTTCAGCAGGGTCAACGATCCGCGTGCGGTGTGGGAGCACGAACAGTTGCGGGCCCGCGATCGTTTCATCACCACCGAGCTGCCGACCGGCCGGACTCGGACCTATCGGGCCCCGTTCAACATCGATGGGATGCCCGACGCAGATCCGGTCGTCCCGGCACTCGGCCGGCACGACCCGTCGCTGCTCGACGAACTTCGTCGGCGAGCCGACTGATTCCTCGTTGCCGGGCATCGAGGATGCTCGGTCCGCTACCGTCGGCGTGCGACAGTTGCGCGACGCCGAACCGTCCGCAACGGAGGAGACCCAGCATGTTTGTTCAGATCATGGAGTTCGAGCTCGACCCTCAGGAGGCAGTTCGCCTGCTGAACGAGTACGCCGACGCAGCGCAAGGCGAGACCTATGCCCGTCGGGCGATGATCTGCGCCGACCGAAATCGGCCTGGGGTCGTGCACCAGTTGATCTTCTTCGACTCGGTCGAGGAAGCCGAGTTGAACAACGAACTCGCAGTCACCCAAGCGGCGGCGGCCGAGTTCGGTGCAGCGGTCGGTGATGTTGCCTTCACCGACCTCGATCTCATCGCCGACATCACGATCTGACGCCCGGCGATACCTGCGCCACCGGCCGGCTCAGTCGTCGGTGGCGTTGGTGATCACCCGCCGCAGATGGTGGGCCAACGCCTGCTTCTGCTCGGCGGAGAGACCGGCCGACATGTCGCCTTCGAACGCATTGAAGAGGGGGAAGACGTTCTCGATCGTGGCGCGGCCGACACCGGTGAGGTGCACCACGACGCGCCGTCGGTCGGCTTCGAGCCGCGTTCGCTCGACCAGTTCTTGCTTCTCCAGCGTGGTGAGAAGCCCGGTGAGCGTGCCTTTTGCCAGGTCGCATTCGGATGCGAGTTTCGCAGTCTCCATCTCGCCCCAGACCCACAGCACCCACAGGCAGGTGAAACCGCCCCACGACAGGTTGTGCTCGGCAAGAACGGTTCGTTCCGCTCGTCGGCGAACCGACGCGGCGGCCCGGTAGATGTTCGAGATGGCCTGCATCGAGGTGAAGTCGAGCGGGCGGTCGCCGAGTACTGCCTGGATCTGCTGTTCGGCGTCGAGGATCTCGTCGCCACCGGTCGGCTCGGACACGAGCCGACCATAGCGGGGCTGTCGTGTCGGGCCGATCGTGGAACGTCGACAGCGCTCAGTAGAGCGAACTGCCCTCGTCGTCGACGTGCGTCCCGCGGGCACGGGCGAGATCGGCTTTCGCTCCGGCCGCCAATGCGATCTGATCGGCGATGGCGGTCACCATCCGCATGCCCTGACCGAACCGTTGTTGCACCAGCGACCCGGAAGCGTGGCAGCCGGGCATCACCCCTGCGTTGTTGCACTCGGCGATGATCGTGGCATAGGCCTCGTCGAACGCAGCATCACCATCGTTGTTTGCGGGCGGCAGGCCCAGCGTGAGTGAGAGGTCTGCCGGTCCGACATAGACCGCATCGATGCCGGGCACCTGGAGGATGTCGGGCAGGTTGTCGACCGCCTGCTTGGTCTCGATCATCGGAATGACCGCAATGTTCTCGGCCGCCCACTCGACGTAGTCGGCGCGTCGCACCCGGCCGACCGTCGGACCGAACGACCTCGATCCACCCTGGGGGGCGTAACGACAGGCACTGACCGCAGCCTGGGCCTCCTCGACGGTGTTGACCATCGGGATGATGACGCCCTCTGCGCCTGCGTCGAGCATCTTGCCGATGATGCCGGGTTCGTTCCACGGCACACGCACGATCGGTGTCGAGCCGGCGTGCTCGATGGCTCGGATCAGCTCGACGGTCACTTGATAGTCGACAGCACCGTGCTGGGTGTCGACGCACACATAGTCGAAACCGGCTCGGGCCATCACCTCTGCGGAGAGGGTCGCAGGAATGGAGAGCCATCCGCCGATCAGATTCTCGCCGTCGGCCCATCGTTGTCGCATCGATCGCATGGCTGGGTTCTAGCAGGTTGCACTCTCGTGAGAGGCTCGACGCTATGAGCGACTTCAACACCACCCCGCTTGCCAAGTCCTCCGCAAGCGTCAACGGCAAACAAATGGCGTACCACGAGCGCGGGAGCGGCGACGCCATCGTGTTCCTCCATGGCAACCCGACGTCGTCGTACCTGTGGCGCAACGTCGTTCCCCACGTGGAAGATCTCGGCAGGGTCATCGTCCCCGACCTGATCGGCCATGGGGACAGCGACAAGCTCGACGACACCGGTCCAGACTCGTACCGCTTCGTCGAGCATCGTGCGTATCTCGACGGACTGCTGACCGAGCTGGACATCGGTGACGCTGTCACGCTCGTTATCCACGACTGGGGTTCGGCGCTCGGGTTCGACTGGGCCAACCGACACCGCGACCGGGTGCAGGGGATCTGTTACATGGAGGCCATCGTTCGTCCCGTGACCTGGGACGAATGGCCCGATGCAGCCACGCGGATCTTTCAGGGATTTCGCTCCGAGGCCGGGGAAGACATGGTGATCGAGAAGAATCTGTTCGTCGAGGCCGTGCTTCCCGGCTCCATCATCCGCGATCTCCGCGATGAAGAGATGCACGAATACCGTCGTCCCTTCGTCGAACGGGAACACCGTCGGCCAACCCTCACCTGGCCTCGCGAGATCCCGATCGGTGGCGAACCCGCCGAGGTGGTCGACATCGTGCAGAGCTACGCCGACTGGCTTGCCGAGAGCGAGGTTCCGAAGCTGCTCGTCAACGCCGAACCTGGCGCCATTCTCAAAGGACCACAACTCGACTTCTGTCGGGGTTGGCCGAACCAGACCGAAGTGACCGTGGCCGGCAATCACTTCCTGCAAGAGGACAGTCCCGACGAGATCGGCCGAGCACTCGCCGAGTGGCTCGGCGCAATCACGGCGGCGACGACGTCGTGACGAACATCGAGCGGGGACCACGGAACTCGAAACCGCGGATCTCGACGTCAGCACCGTCGGCCATCCGCAGGTCGGGAAAGCGGGCCAGGATCCGTTCCACTCCGACTCGGACCTCTTGGCGGCCCAGCCACTCGCCGAGGCAACGGTGTGCGCCGAGCGCAAACGCGGCATGGCTGCCTTCGCGCCTGTCGAGGTCGATCTCGGTCGGGTCGGTCCAGTGGGTCTCGTCGAGATTGACCGAACGCAGCACCCCGCTGACCAGTTCGCCCTGGCGGATCGAGACCCCGGCGAGTTCGAGGTCCCGGGTTGCTTGCCGGGTGACCGTGCCGACGGGTGTGTAGACCCGGAAGACCTCTTCGATCAGACGGCGAAGCTTGGCCGGAGATGCCTCGATCTCGGAGCGAAGGTCGGGCCGGCTCAACACCACGTGGATCACCAGGCCGATGCCGTCGCGCGGTTCGTTGATCCCACCAGAGATCATCAACCTGACGTTGTTGACGATCTCCTCCGGGGTGGCCCCGTCGCGAACGAACCAGGAGATCGCAGTGTCGTCGTCGGCGCTTGCGGCGATGCGTCGCGCGATCGCTTCACCGAGCGATGCTTTGGCGATCTCACCGGCCTGTGCGAGCTTCGGGTCGTTCCCGAAATTGGCGATGTCGGCACAGAGCCCGTTGCACCACTCCCACATCTGGTCGTAGCCGTGGTGGTCGAGTCCGAGAACCGTCGCCAACGCACCGGCCGACAGCAACTGGGCGTAGTCGGCCATGAGATCGAAACCGGTGGGGTCGACGGTGTCGAGCAGCGTGTCGGCAATGCTCGCCAACTCGTCGGACACGAACGAACCACTGCGTCCACCGGGCTGGAACGGTGGCTGCATGATCTGTTGCAGCCTGGTGTGTTCGGGTGGATCACAGGTGAGCATGTTGGGCCCGAGGGCCCGGGCGAGCAGTGATGGCTCGGTCGCCGCCGAGAAGAGTTCCGGGTGTGCCTCCATGAAGGCGACGTCGTCCCAGCGGGTCACGAGCCACATCTCGAGCGCCGGCACCCAGCACACCGGTTCGTCGGCGCGAAGCCTCGCCATGATCGGATCGGGGTCGAACTCGAGGTCTTCCAACGTGATGTCGTCGCCGAGACGTCGCATGGTGCCTTCCGGAATCAGTGGGCGCCGGTCGTGGAGATGCGTCAGTGAGAGATCGTCAGTGATACATGAGGTACTCGGCGAGTTCCCAGGCAGTGGCCTGGTCACCCCCCTCGTAGGCCCCGGCCGCATCGATGAATCGCTCCCACTCCGCCTCTTTGATGAAGAGAAAGTTGTCGCAGAGGTCTTGACCGACCGCTTCTTGCAGCGCCGTGTCGGCGGTGAGATCGGCGAGCGCATCCTTCAGGTTCTCTGCAGAGTGGACATCGGTGTTGACCGTTTCGAAGCCGTCGTCGGTCATCGGATCTGGACAGCTGAGCGAGTGGACGATGCCGAGGCGGGCGCTCTGGAGAACAGCAGCGACCGCAAGATGAACGTTGGCCGAACCATCGGCCAACCGACTTTCGATGCGAGTGCCGGGTCCACCCACTTCGGGGATGCGGTTTCCGGCGCAGCGATGTTCGAACCCCCAGTTCGCCCAGTAGCCACAGAGTTCTCCGGGTTGCAGGCGGCGGTACCCGGTGATGGTCGGCACGCACAGGGCGGTCATGCCCCTGTGGTGTTCGACGAGCCCGGCGAGACACGCCTTTGCGAGCGATGACAGGCCGTCGTCGGACGAGGTGTCGATCAGTGCGTTGTTGCCGTCGCCGTCGAGCAGCGAGAAGTTGACATGGACGCCCGATCCCGACACGCCGGCGAACGGTTTTCCGAGGAACGTGAGGTCGAGTCCGTGAGCGAGGGCAACCTCACGGGCCAGCACTCGAAAGAGGAAGATGTCGTCGACCGCCCGAAGTGCGTCGTCGTACTCGAGCGTGAGCTCGAATTGTGCTTCGTCGAACTCGGCGTTGATCGATTCGGTCCTGAACCCGCAACGCTCGGCGGTCCACATGATGTCGTCGATCACGCCGCCCGGATCGGATCCCGGGCCCGTTCCGTAGACCATCGAGCGGGGTGTTTCCCAACGCTTCCAGCCTCCGTCTCCGTCGGGTTCGATGACGTACGCCTCCAGTTCGATGCCGACCTTGACCGTGTAGCCCAGATCAGCCCAGTCGGCGACCGCCTTTTGCAGCGCATGCCTGGGGGCAACGGTGTACGGCGCGCCTTCGAAGTCGAGGTGGGCGACTGCGACGGCCGTGCGATCGTCCTCCCAGCTCGGTTTGATCGTGTCGGGATCCATCGTCGCCCAGATGTCTTTCAATCCTTCGAGCAGGTACGAGCCGGGTGCGGGAACCAGCGAGCGGTCGTAGCCGAGCGCAAAGGCACTGGCGCAGTGGCCGGTACCCTTCGCCGCGATGCGCGCTGGAAGGTACTTGCCCCGGGCGAGGCCGAGGTGGTCGGGCCACAGCACGCGATAGCGGTCGTAGGTGGTCATCGAGCCTCCTTCTGGGATTGCGCCGCAGACCATACTCGTTCGGTGCCGAACGGTCTCGGGCGCAGCTAACGTCGCGACGATGAAGCCACTGATCGGTCTCGTCGGGCGTCGCAAGAAGGGTCATCAGATTGTGGGGATGGCCGAAAACCTCCACGAGATCGACATCGACATGTACATGAGCGATTACGGCCGAGCGGTGCAGGAAGCTGGTGGTCTGCCGGTGCTGTTGCCCGTCGACATCGACCCGTCGGACTATGTCGGTCGACTCGACGGCCTGGTCCTGACCGGAGGCACCGACGTGGGACCCGAGCGCTACGGAAAGGCATCGGAGAGCGATCTCTTCCCGCCCGAGACCGAACGCGACGAACTCGAGCTCGCCCTGATGGGACTCGCAATCGACGGTACGTTCCCGGTGCTCGGCATCTGCAGGGGCTTGCAACTCGTCAATGTCCACGGCGGGGGCACCCTCCACCAGGACGTCCCACCTCACGCCCGATACGACGTGCCCCCGCAGGCCGCGGTTCATGCGGTGGAGTTCGCCGAAGGATCGGTGCTTGCCGATCTGTACGGCGCTCGTCGCGAGGTCAACTCGTTGCATCATCAGACGGTGGACGAGGTGGCCCCCGGCTACATCGTCTCCGCCCGTGGTGACGACGGCAGTGTCGAGGGTCTGGAGCACGAGTCGCTCCCGATCGTGGCAGTGCAGTGGCACCCCGAGATGATGACGGATCGGGCAAGCGATCCGATCTTCGCCTGGCTCGTCGAGGCTGCGATATCGTCGAACACATGAGCTACGAGCGGATCCGGGTCGAGCGTGACGGCGCCGTCGTCACCATCACGCTCGCCAACCCCGAGAAGCGAAACGTTCTCGCCCGAGACACGATGCTCGAATTGCGGGACGCCTTTCGCGAGACCGGCCAGTCCGATGCGCTCGGTGTGATCCTTGCGGCTGAAGGTCCGGTGTTCTCCGCCGGCCACAACTTCGGTGACATGCTCGGGGCTACCGAGATCGAGGCCCGGGAACTCCTGGACCTGTGCACGGAGATGATGCTCCTCGTCCAGCAGTTGCCGCAGGTGGTCATCGCTCGGGTGCATGCGCTCGCCACCGCTGCCGGCTGCCAACTGGTGTCGATGTGCGACATGGCGGTTGCAGCCGAGTCGTCGGCCTTCCAGGCCCCGGGCGGCAAGGGTGGCCTGTTCTGCCATACACCGATGGTGGGCATCGCCCGAGCGGTCGGGCGCAAGCGCGGGCTCGAGATGGCGATCACCGGCGACCCGATCGACGCACACACCGCAGCCGAATGGGGTTTGGTCAACCGGGTCGTGCCCGACGCCGAACTGATCGACGCAACCGACGAGTTGATGCGCCGAGCAACCCGCGGTTCGGCCACCTCCAAGATGGAGGGCAAGCGGGCCTACTACGCCCAGTACGACATGGCGACGGCCGATGCCTACGACTACGCCACCGCTGTGATGGCGGCGGGGGTGGCGTCGCGTGACGGGCAGGAGGGCATTGCGTCGTTCGTCGAGAAGCGTCGGGCGGAGTTCGGCCCTCGCGAATGATCTACGAGCTCGCGCAGCTCAACATCGCCCGCAAAAAGTATGACGACGACGACCCGCGTTTCGCAGGGTTCATGGAACATCTCGATCGCATCAATGCGCTCGGCGACGCAGCCCCCGGTGCCATATGGCGCTTCACCGACGGCTCGGGCGCAGCAATCGAGACGCAGGTGTTCGACGACCCGAACCTGCTCGTCAATCTGACGGTCTGGTGTGACGTCGAGTCGCTCTGGAACTTTGCGTACACATCCGAGCACGGCGAGTTCCTGCGGCGCCGCAACGAGTGGTTCGACGTCGAGATCGCCGCAACGACCGTGATGTGGTGGGTGCCCAAGGGTCACCGACCCACGCCGAAGGAAGCGATCGAACGGCTCGAACATCTTCGTGCACACGGTCCGTCGCCCTATGCGTTCTCGTTCCGCGATGCTCACGAGCCACCCCATGACTGAGCGCTCGCGGGTGTTGGCGTTTGCGCACGAGACCCGGCTTGTCGACATCCCCGACGATGCCGTCCGTCAGGGGCGACGGCTCCTGCTCGATCTACTCGGTGTGGCCGCCGCCGGGTCGACGACGGAACTCAGCCGTATCGTCCGCAACCATGCCGCTGCGCACTTCGGTGCCGGCCCGGGAGGGAGTTCGGCACCGATGCTGTTCGACGGTCGGTCGGTCTCGCCGGCCGGTGCTGCGCTGGCGGGTGGCATGACCATCGACTCCATCGATGCTCACGACGGCCATCGGCTCACCAAAGGCCATACGGGGTGCGGCCTGCTGCCTGCGTTGCTTGCCTTCCACGCCGCCGAACACATCGATGACTGGGACGAGTTCATGGCCGCCCTGATCGTGGGGTACGAGGTGGGAACGAGAGCCGGCATTGCGCTCCACGCGACCGTGCCCGATTACCACACGTCGGGTGCGTGGATCGCGGTCGGGTGTGCGCTCGTCGGAGCTCGGACACTCGGCCTCGATGCCGCGACGACCGACGAGGCGATCGGTATCGCCGAGTATCACGGGCCCCGTTCACAGATGATGCGAGTGATCGATCACCCCAGCATGCTCAAGGACGGATCGGGCTGGGGGGCGATGGCCGGTGTTTCCGCCACGTACCTGGCGGCCGATGGTTTCACGGGTGCGCCTGCGATCACGATCGATTCCCCCGAGGTCACCGAGTTCTGGTCTGATCTCGGCTCCTCGTGGCTGATCGGCGATCAGTACCTCAAACAGTTTCCGGTCTGCCGGTGGGCGCAGCCGGCGGTCGCCGCGGCACACCACCTGATGACCGAGCACACCCTGCGAGCCACCGATGTGGTCGATGTCGAGGTGGCAACGTTCCACGAGGGTGTCCGCCTCGCCGTGCGCCACCCGTCGACCACGGAACAGGCGCAGTACTCACTGCCGTTTCCCGTGGCAGCGACGATCGTGCACGGCGAGATCACCCCTGCCACGGTGACCACTGGACTCGATGACGAGGCGGTCAATCGACTGTCGGGCCTGATCCGCGTCGTGGAAGATCCCAGCCACTCGGCGGCGTTCCCGGGTCGACGCCTCGCCCGGGTGACGTTGACACTGGCCGACGGTCGTCGACTCGAGTCGGCTGACACCGAGGCACCGGGCGATCCGCACACGCCGCTCACCGACGCCGAAGTCATGGCGAAGTTTCGGTCGTATGCCGGTGCGGCCGCTGACGGTCTGGAACGAGCCTCGTCGGTCACCGAGATCCTTGCCCAGCGGGTGTAGCCCACCGGTCGATCTCGAGGCAACACCACTGCCTACGGTGCATACGAGCGCTTCGCGACTTCTTCGAGCATGACTTCGGTGGCGCCACCGCCGATGGGCAGGATGCGGGCGTCGCGGTACATGCGCTCGATGGTGGACTCGCGCATGTAGCCCATGCCGCCGTGGAACTGAAGGCAGTCGTACATGATCTCGTTGACGACCTCGCAGCCCCAGGCCTTCACACCCGACATGGCCTTCACGTTGTCCTGGCCGGCGTCGTGCATCCATGCCGCGTGGTACATCGATGCCCGGACGGCATCGATCTTGGCCTGGTTCATCGCCATGCGTTGACGGATGGCACCAAGGTCGAACAGATGTCCACCGAAGGCCTTGCGCTCCTGGGTGTAGGCGTTGGTCAGATCGATCGCTGCCTGCGCTGCGCCTACCCCCATCCCGACCAGCACCATGCGTTCGTTCTGGAAGTTCTTCATCGTCTCGTAGAACCCGCGGTGGACCGTGCCCAGCACCTGCTCGTCGGAGACCCACACGTCGTCGAGTACGAGTTCTGCGGTGTCGGAACACAGCCAGCCGTGCTTAGTGAGTTTGGTGGCGACCTCGAACCCCTCGGTGCCGGCCGGCACGAGAAACATGGTGATGCCGTATTTGTTGTCGGGGTCGGTGCGGGCCGCGACGATGGTCAGGTCGCCGTAGACCGCGTTCGTGATGAACATCTTGCGGCCGTTGATTCGCCAGCCGTCGCCGTCCTTCACCGCCGAGGAGCGAATACCGGCAACGTCGGAGCCGGCGTCGGGCTCCGACACGCCGATCGAGAAGATTGCATCGCCCGACAGCATCTTCGGAACCCATTCGGCGTGTTGTTCTGGACTGCCGGAGTTGATCAGGTGGGGGCCGGCCATGTCGGTGTGGACCAGCACGGTGACGTCGAAGCCGGCGAAGGTCGACGCACCGAGCGCTTCGGAGAAGGTTGCCGAGGCAAGCATTCCCAACCCGAGTCCGCCGTGTTCTTCGGGTACTCGCAAGCCGAACATGCCGAGCGCTCCCATCTGGCGCAGCACGTCACGGGGTACCTTGCCGGCCTCTTCCCAAGCGTTGCCGTGCGGGTGTACCTCGTTGGTCACGAACTCGACGGTCTGGTCGTAGATCGCCTCGAGTTCATCGGTCATGTATGCGTTACGCATCGGGGTCGCCCTCCTCGAAGGTGACAAGAATCTGGTTGGTCTCGACTTGGTCTCCAGGCCCGACACGTACCTCGGCGACCACGCCAGGCCCACCGGCGGTGAGCGTGTGGAGCATCTTCATCGCTTCGATCACGACCAGCGGGTCGGAGCCGTCGACGGCTCGGCCTGACTGGGCGTGGAC
The DNA here is from genome assembly GCA_049437325.1 of Acidimicrobiales bacterium. Lineage (GTDB taxonomy): Bacteria > Actinomycetota > Acidimicrobiia > Acidimicrobiales > Aldehydirespiratoraceae > UBA11606. The sequence goes on along the minus strand of JBMTIM010000018.1, from coordinate 6,020 downwards.
CTCGGCGACGACGGCGGGGAACGGCGCAACGACAGCGTTGGCCGACCCGTGAGTCCCGCCGGAGGTCGGCGCCCATCGTTGGGATCGTGAGATGGGCTGAAACGTGTGTGATTGGCCGCGAACGTTGACCACCCCGTCGACGGCGGTGCCGGGGACGGGGACGACGTCGAGAACGTCACCGTCGAGCGTGCGAACCGATGCAGGGCGATCGGCGCGATGGGGCGTGAATCGGCGGTCGCCGCCGGTCCACGGGCCGTCGCCGGGAGGGGAGAATGCAGCGATGGCCGCCGCTTCCGTGGTGCCGTAGTCCTCGGGAAGCTCGGTCTCGTCGAGGAATCGTGTGGTGATACGGCCGTCACGGAACTCAGGTCGGTCGATCAGCCAGCGGTGGAAACCACCGTTCGTCACGACCCCGCCGATCAGCAGGTTCTCGAGTGCTTCGCCGAGGTTGGAGATGGCGGCTTGGCGGTTGGCACCGTGCACGATCAGTTTGGCAACCATCGGGTCGTAGTGCGGTGTGATCGGGGTACCGACCTCGATCGCCGCATCCCAACGAGCGTTGGTCGGGGGTGACACGACGGTGACCGTTCCGGTTTGGGGGACGAAGCCGGAGGCGGCGTCCTCGGCATTGATTCGAGCCTCGATCGCGTGTCCCGAAAAGGCGATGTCTCCCACATCCAGGGGTAGCGATGCCGCAGCCCGGAGTTGGAGTTCGACGAGGTCGAGTCCGGTGATCTCCTCGGTCACCGGGTGCTCGACCTGCAAACGGGTGTTCATTTCGAGGAAGAAGTAGTCGCCGGTCTCGTCGTCGACCACGAACTCGACGGTGCCGGTGGAGTCGTATCCGATCGACTCTGCGAGGCGGACGGCCGCTTCACGAAGCCCGGTCTCGGTCGATTCCGGCAGGTTCGGGGCCGGCGCTTCTTCGAGGAGCTTCTGGTACCGGCGTTGAACCGAGCACTCTCGGGTACCGAGCTCGATCACGGTGCCGTGCTTGTCGCCGACGACCTGTACCTCGACGTGGCGTGGGCGGGTGATGTAACGCTCGACGATGACGCGCCCGTCGCCGAAGGATCGCTCGGCCTCCGTGGTCGCCTCGGCGAGCGCAACGGAGAACTCCTGTTGCGTGTGCGCGATTCGGATTCCCTTGCCGCCACCGCCGGCCGCCGCTTTGACGAGGATCGGGTACCCGATGCGTTCGGCGGCCGCTTCGAGGTCGTCGGGATCTTGGGAGTTGGCATAGCCGGGGATGATCGGCACGCGGGCCTCGGCGGCGAGCCGACGCGCCTCGATCTTGGAGCCCATGGTGGCGATCGCCGCCGGTTTCGGTCCGATCCAGATCAACCCGGCATCGATGACCGCTTGGGCGAAGTCGGCGTTTTCGGAGAGGAAGCCGTAGCCGGGATGCACAGCGTCGGCACCGGTCGCTGTTGCAACGGCGAGGAGGCGTTCCGTCGACAGGTATGACTCGGCCAGGGCGGCCGGCCCGATCGGCTCAGCCCGATCGGCGTCGGTGGTGAACGGAGCGCCGAGATCGGGCTGGGCATAGACGGCGACCGTTTCGTGCCCGAGTCGCTTGGCGGTCCGGATCACCCGGCGAGCGATTTCGCCTCGGTTTGCGATGAGGATGCGCATCAGTCCGTCACCTCACATCCGGTAGACCAGGCCCGGTCCGGGCTCTGGTTCGTCGTGGCGGGCGGCCAGGGCCAAACACAAGCCCAACGCATCGCGGGTGTCGATCGGATCGATCAGGCCGTCGTCCCACAGACGCGAGGTGGCGTAGTACGGGTCGGACTGTTCCTCGTATTGCCCACGGACCTCGGCTCGAAGCGCTGCGATCTCTTCGTCGGTCGTCTCAGCGCCCTTCATTCCGGCAAGTCGGATGTCGACGAGCACGGTTTCGGCGGTGTCAGCGGCCATGGTGGCGATGCGCGAGTTCGGCCACGCGAAGAGCAGGCGGGGGTTGAAGCCGCGCCCGCACATGCCGTAGTTGCCGGCGCCGTACGAGCCGCCGACGAGCACCGTGTACTTCGGCACCGTGGCGTTCGCGACCGCAGCGACCATCTTGGCCCCGTTCTTGGCGATACCTCCGACTTCGGAGTCTCGTCCGACCATGTACCCGCTGGTGTTCTGGAGAAACAGGAGGGGAATCCGGCGCTGTTCGCACAGCTCGATGAAGTGCGTCGCTTTGAGGGCCGATTCGCTGAAGATGATGCCGTTGTTGGCGATGATGCCGACGAGGTGGCCCCAGATGCGAGCGAAGCCGGTGACGATCGACTGACCCCACTCGGGCTTGAACTCGGACATGTTCGACCCGTCGACGATGCGGGCGATGATCTCGGTTGCTTCGAAGGGGATGCGGTCGTCGGACGACACGATGCCGTAGAGCTCGCTCGCCGGATAGGCGGGGGGCTCTGGCTCGGCCCAGTCCATCCACGGCTGGCGGGCATCGACTCGTCGCTGGTTGGTTGTGGCGCAGATTTCGCGGAGCTTGCCGTACGCCTCGCGCTCGCTCGTCGCCATGTAGTCACTCACCCCGGAGAGCCGGGTGTGGAGTTCGGCACCTCCCAGGTCGTCGGGTTCGATGATCTCCCCGAGTGCGGCTTTCACGATCGGTGGGCCACCGAGATAGATGCGGCCGATGCCCTCGACCATGATCACTTCGTCGCTGAGCGCCGGCACGTAGGCGCCTCCTGCGGTGCAACCGCCAAGCACGACCGAGAGCTGCGGAAGACCCATCGCCGACAGTCGGGCTTGCCGGTAGAAGCTGCCACCGAAATGGTCCTTGTCGGGAAAGATCTCGTCCTGCAGGGGGAGGAATGCGCCGCCCGAGTCGACGAGATAGATCACGCCGAGGCCGTTCTCCTCGGCGATCTCCTGGGCCCGGACGTGTTTCTTGATCGCAATTGGGACGAGCGAACCGCCTTTCACCGTCGCGTCGTTGGCGATGAACACCCACGGAACACCGTGAACGATGCCGATCCCGGTGACGATGCCCCCGCCTGGGACCTCGTCGCCGTACTGGCCGTAGCCAGAGAGCGTCGAGAACTCGAGGAACGCCGAGTTGCGATCGGTCACCATGTCGATGCGATCACGGACCATGAGCTTGCCCCGGGACAGGTGCCGCTCGATCGAACGGCTGCGGCCGGGCCCTCCGTCGATCGCGATCTGTTGGCGTTCGCGCAAGGTGGCGACGAGTTGTTCGTATGCCGCCCGGTTGGCGGCGAATGCGTCTCCACCGATGTCGATCCGGGATTCGATCTGTCTCATGCGGCGACCCCGTTCCAGAATTGGTGGGTGATCGTGTCGGCGAGTTCGTCGAGATTGCCACGGTCGGCGTCGAACCATTCGACTGTGGTGTTCATTGCGCCGAACAGAGCGAGGCGGCTGAGCCCGACGGGGGTGCCGTCGGCCAACTCGCCGTCTGCGGCAAGTTCCCCGAGAAACGCTGCCCACCGCGCTTCGTAGGCATCGCGCATCGGCACCACTGCGTCACGAACGGTCGACGGTGCAGTCCGAAAGGCGGTGACGTGCGCTGCGGTGTAGGGACCGTGATCGAACAGGGCCGAGAGGTGGGCGCGGATGTGGGCGGCGAGTCGCGTCCGAGGGCTCGCTCCCAGGGTGCGTTCGGCGGCTTCGTCCCACGCGTGCTCCATGACATCGATCCCGCGCCGGAAGACGGCTTCGACGATCTCGTTCTTGCTTGCGAAGTGGTGGTAGAGCGAGGCAGCCCGGATGCCGACCCGCTCGGCGATCTGGCGCTGGGCGACCCCGGCGACGCCGTGTTCGATGATCAACTCTGCGGTCGAGTCGAGGATCCGCTGTCGGGCTCCGTGTTGGTCGATTGATGGGTCGGCAAGAACCGGCATGGTGCAACCCTACCGAACGTTCGTTAGGGATACCAGTGGCCGAACTCGAATCGATCGAGTGGTCTCCTTCGGAAGTCATCTGGGTCGGCTTGGTTCCTGGCGAGCAACGTCCTACGGTTAGCGCCATGAAGCAGCTGGCGATGTGCGTGGTCCTCGTCGTGGCGTTGACGGGATGTGGATCAGCTTCCTCCGAGGCGCCAGGAGTGAACGACCCGACGACCTCGACGGACACGGGTGAACCGACGACCTCGACCGACACCGGCGGCTAAGGAGCCGAACGCTCCGAACGTGACGTCGGGGGCCCTCGACCGGCGGAGAGCAAACGATGCCTGAGCGGCCGTTTGTCTCTACCAGTACTCCTCGTAGTGGATGTTGCCGGGCTGGCCGCGCCTGTCGATGGTGAAGCCGCGTTCGACGAGTAGCTCGACCACGCCGGTGGTCGCGGGAAAGACACCCTCCTCATCGGGAATCCCGATCATCGCCGGGTTGCCACACATGTAGACGTGGGTGGTGGCCGGGTCGAGCGATACCCCCATCGCAGCAAAGTCGCCATCGCGGACGAGGTCTTGGATGTACCGCTTGGCGATGTCGGGCTCGCGGGTTGGCATCGGCAGGTAGTGGTAGTTGTGATGGCGCCGTTCGAGCTCCCGGTGCGTGTCCAGATAGCCGAGGTCGACCGAGTTGCGCACCGACACGGCGCAGACGATCGGGCCGTGGTGCCCCTTTCGCAACAGCTCCGTCGCCATGGCGTTGTGGGGCGCCTCGCCGGTCCCGGTCGAAAAGAACATGACCGTCCCGGCTGGGTTGGTCACGGCATCGAGGGTGTAGCGGCCGGCGACCTTCGGGCCGAGGTAGATGCGATCGCCAGGGCGTTTGAGCGCAAGGCGCGGCGTGAGTTCGGGGATGTTGTCGTCGGTCGGCGGCACGAGGACGATGTAGAACTCGAGTTCGTCGAGCCCTCCCTCGTCGACGAGGTAGCCGTGCTCGTCCAGAATCCGAGAGCTGATCGAATACGACCGGCGGATCAACTTGAACCAGCGGTTCTCGAGGTTCGGGTCGATCGCGTCATCGATTCGTTCCTCCCAAAAGCCGAGGCCAAGCGTGGCGTATTGGCCCGGTGTGTAGTCGGTGCCGCCATGGTCGGGCTTGACTCGCAGCACCCACAGGTCGGAATGCGTGGGTTCGAAGTGGGTGATCGTTGCGTTGTAGTGCTCTTCGCGCAGCTCCTCGACCGCACCCTCGTGGCGGTGTCGTCGGGTCTTTCGGGGCTGAATGCGCTCCGGATCGAGTTCGGGAAACGCAGCCGCCATATCCAGGCCGACGCGATGGCCGGGCGACACGGTTGCGATGGAATCGCCGTCGGGTTCACCGAGCAGCCAGACCTTGCCGGTGGCGAGCGCCTCGGCGGTCACACCACGTTCTTCAGGCTCGAGGGTGCGGCGATGCGACGCAAACACGACATGATCGAACTGCAGGTCGGGTGTCCGCCGGTCGTTGAAATACGCCATGGGGTGGCCGTCGACCACGGCGATCTCGTCGGGGACCGAGCGATAGAGGATCGTGATCCGACGTTCCCGTTCCATTCGCCGCAGCGCGTTGTCAGCGGCCGGAGAAAGCAGGTCAGGATCCATTCCGCCGGCGGCCAGCACCACATTTCCACCCGCCGCCGCGATCGTGGCGGCCAATTCGACAGCGTGATCGGTGTACCCCACCACCAGCACGTCATGGTCTTGGGGGTTCTCGGGTTCGGTGTCGACCGTGATGGTCGGCAGGTCCGGGACTGGAATCGGCGGCGTGTAGTCGGGGAGTGCAGGGCGATGGGCCAGCAAGACGGCTCGGGCCCGATAGCGGTGGCGGTTGGTGACGATGAGCAGCTCGTCACCCCCCTCGACGACATCAACAGTCTCGACCATTTCGCCGTAGCCGATGTCGAGCTGGTTGTCGCGCACGAGCTCGGGGAACGTGACCTGGTTGCTGCGCGAAATCAGGCGAACCGACTGCACCCCCGACCGCTGGCTCGAGATTGCAACGCTCAACCCGCCGGCCGTCCCGCCTGCAACCACGAGGTCGTACACGAGATCGAAGTCTTGGTGAATGGCCATACCGAGAGTGTTGCAGAAAGCAGTCGGGCCGCCCGTCGTGGGCGGCCCG
>JBMTIM010000017.1:0-52944 GCA_049437325.1 Acidimicrobiales bacterium | reverse complement strand
GCACGATGCACATTGCGTGGGGCGCGGGGTTCCTGTTCGGACGCTGATGCGTGCTGCGTCGCTCAGTCCCGTGTCGTGAGCGTCGTGCCACCGCCCCGCATATGGTCGAGGTACTTCTCGAGCACGGGTGCCGGGTCGCCGAGTTCGAGCACCCGCCCGTGATCGAGCCATGCGATGGTGTCGCAGAGATCCCCCATCAGCGCGGCGTTGTGGCTCACGAGCACGATCGTGCAGCCCTTCTCGCGGAGCAGGTTCATGTGATCCATGCAGCGGTGCTGGAACGCCTCGTCGCCAACGGCGATGACTTCGTCGACGAGCAGGATCTCCGGGTCGACGTTGACCGACACGGCAAACCCGAGCCGTACGTACATACCCGACGAGTAGATCTTCACCGGCTCGTCGATGAAATCGCCGATCCCACTGAAGTCGATGATCTGGTCCATTGCGTCGTTCATGTGGCGGCGGCTGAGTCCGAGCATCGCTCCGTTGAGGTACACGTTCTCGCGGCCGGTGAGATCGGGATGAAAACCAGAGCCGAGCTCGAGGAGCGCCGACATCCGCCCCTCGGTGGTGATCTGGCCACTTGTCGGTCGGTGGATGTTGGCGATGAGACGCAGCAGGGTCGATTTCCCACTGCCGTTGTGGCCGATCAGGCCGAAGAATGAACCGGGTTCGATCTCGAAATCAACGTCGCGCAGGACCCAGAAGTCGTCGATGTTGCGCCTGCCCGTTCGCAACAACGCCTCCTTGAGGCTGCTCGGGCGGTTGCGTTCGAGGCGGAAGCGCTTCGACACGTTGCGAACGGTGATCTGACCGATGGTCACGGTTCCTCGCTGATGTCCATGCTGCGGGCTCGGAAGTATGTCCAGCCGACGGCGAGTGTGAGCGTGGCCCACGCACTCGCCGCAGCGAGATGGCCGAGGGTCGGTACCTCGAGGAAGTAGACCCCGTCGCGGGCGATGCCGACGAACAAGGCAGGCGGGTTCCACTCGACCAGAGCCCGGATCGGCAGCCCCCATTTTTGTTCAGGGACGAAACTCACCGGGTAGACGACCGGCACGAGGAAAAAGCCAACATTCAAGAGGACACCGACGAGGTAGAAGATGTCTCGGTAGCGGGCGTTCATGATCGCTGCGACGAACCCGACGCCGAGCCCGAAGGCGATCGTGAAGAGCAGCGCAACGAGCAGAAAGACGACCGTCCACGAGAGGTTCGACAGCGCCGCCATGATGGCGACGAGCACGAGCGCCTCGAGGCTCGTCTGCACTGCGTTCGATGCTGCGCCACCGAGGAGTGCTGTCTCGGTGGGGAAATACACCTTTTTGCGCAGATCGCTGACGCTTTGCAACCAGCCCATACAGCCGTTGACGATGCCGGTGAACAGATTCCACGCAATCAGGCCGCTGAACAAAAAGAAGCCAAAATTTTCGGCGTTTCCGTTCTCGGTCGCTGGAGGGGAGGCGCGATACACGACCCCGAACACGAAGCTGTAGACGGCGACGGTGGTGAGGGGATTCGCGAACGACCAGAACCAGCCCAGCAAGCTCCGCTTGTAGCGGGACTTCGTTTCACGTTGGGCAAAGTGAAAGACGAGATTCGCGCTTTTTTGCGCGGCGGGAGACAGTTTCAGCATGACACTCGGCCCTCGGGCCAGACGCGATCCTACCGATCTGTCGCGCGCCTACGATGCACCGATGGGCCCGGCTCCGATGCAGACCGCACTTGCGGGGATCTCGCTGGCCGTTTTCGCGAACGGGCCCTTGTTTTTCATCGAGCGACGGGTGTTCGGTCTTCCCGGTACCTGGGACGGACCGGTGATGCAGCCGGTGATCGTGTTGACGGTCGCCGCTGCTGTCGTCATGACCGTGACGTTGCAGCGACCACTGGTGGCGGCGTTGCCGATCGGTGCTGCAATGGCGTTGGGTGTGTGGGCAGCGGTGAGTACCGCCTGGAGCCTGCAGCCCGAGCAGACACTGTGGAAGGGGCTGATCTATGTCGGGCTTCCGTTCGTGGCATGGGTCATCGCCGGTCTCGACCACGATCGGCTCGTGGTTGCGCTCGGTTGGGCCGGGCTGGCGCTGGTCGGCATCAGTCTCGTGCTCGTCGTGGCCTGGCCTGCCGCAGCGATCGATCGAAACGGGGACTGGCGGGGCGTGATGACCGGCCGCAATTCGTTGGCCCCGATCTGTGGCGTCGCCGTGATCGTCGCCTTGGGACTGATTGCCGAGGGTCGACGACGCGCCGGCGTTGTTCTCCTCGCACTTGGCCTCGTCGGAATGTTGGGCGCAGGGAGCCGCACCGCCTGGTTTGCCTTGCTGATTGCGCTCGGTGCCGCGTCGCTTGCCGTTCTCACCCGAAAGCGGGGCGCAGTCAAGGCCGCAGCCGGATTCGGCATCGTGGGCGGTGGGGTCACGCTCGCCGCCATTCGCCGGTTCTGGAACGAACCCACCTTGCAGCAGCGTCGCACGATCTGGGATCTGGTCGGTGACGTGGCGGCCGACGCTCGGTGGCACGGTGTCGGATGGGAGGCCTTCTGGTACACGCCTGCGCTGCACGATCATGTGCTGTTGCGACGAGGAAGTGCACACGGCTCGATCCCCGAGCTCCTGCTCGGCGTCGGTGTGGTCGGTCTTGTGCTCTGGCTGGTCGTCGTCGGGTTTGCGTGTGTCGGTGTCGCCCGAGCCCTGTGGCGAGACCCGGGAGCCGAGGCCTGGACATGGGCAGCGCTCGTTGCCTTCCTTGTCGTCGAGAACCTCACGGAGAGCTTTGTGCTGTGGTTCAGCTACAACTGGGTGCTTCTCACCGCCGCAGCCCTCCGATTCGGACCCGGGCCGCGTCTGCCACTCGAGCGCCGAACCGACGCCCCCATCGCAGTGGTGACTTCGTGAGTCGGTCGAGTTCCGTGGCGATCTCGGCGAGGTCGGACTCGTGGCGACTTCCCCCTCCCGGCACGAAGTGGGCGCCTGCAATCCGACGAGCGTCACCGGCGGGCAGGAGGAGTGGTTGCGCTGCGAGGCGATCGACCACGTGGGCGTGTGCCCGTTGCCAGGTCTCGACCGTCTCGGCGGCGAAGGCATTGCCATCGTCGAGTTGCCGGTAGAGCGACGTCTGGGCATCGATCGAGATCACGCCAGTGAGCGGGGCGATACGCATGAGGAAGTCCCAGTCCTCGAGCACGGGCAGATCGTCGGCGAACCGGATGCCGTAGTGGCGGAGCGCACCGAGGGGCACGGCGATCGAACAGATCGGGGTCTCGTTGTGGCTGAGGTGGGCGAGCAGGTCGAACGAGGTGGCGAACGGCTCGACCACCGGGCCGTTGGGGTGGCGGGGTTCGCCGGTGCCTTCCGTCGACCACTGCTGAACCCCGGTTCGTGCGCGGGCAATCTGGCCCGGGTGGGCCTCGACTGCGAGAGCAAATGCCGACAACCAGTCGCGTCGGGCAAGATCGTCGTCGTCGAGGAAGCAGACGTAGTCGCCGGTGGCCGCATCGAGGCCAGCGTTGAGCGGCGCAGTGCGGAGACCAGATGCGACCTGCCAGATCTCGACGATGGTGCTGACATCGGTGCTGAGGGCCCGAATTTCTTCGACGAGGTCATCATCGTCCGTGTGAGCCATCACGAGGATTTGGTGCGCTGGGTGCGTCTGGTCCTCGAGTGACTCGAGCGCTTCGCGCAGCGAGGACGGTCTGATTCCCTGGGTGCGAACAATGACGCTGAATCGCACCGGTTCGGTGGGAATGAATGCGGGGTGCGGTCCAGCGAGACCGAGCAGTTCGTCGATCGGTCCCGTCATCGGCGTCCCAGTCGGCGTGTCAGCGCACGCCCGATCCTCACGATCGGGTTGCGGGCCAGTTCCGCGCTGAGTTCCGCAACATGGTGTTCGAGCTCGGCGACCAGATCCTCGAGGACCTCCTTGCCGCCGTCGGCAGCCGCAAGCCGATCCCGGAGGCCAAGGATCTCGGCACGGAGGGCGATCGGGTCGTCGGAGTCGATGGGGTCGGCACTCACCGTCGGGACCCTAGCTGGCAGCGTCGGCCGGTTCGGTGGCTTCGAGCCGGGCATGGTGAACGCGCGAACGAATGACAGCTGTGCGAGGGAGGCCCCGGTACTGCCGGATCGGTGGCAGGTGATCGGCGTTGCGCCGACGGTCGTGCGGGTCGTCGGGTCGGTGGTACCCGGGGTGATAGAACGGGTCGACGACGTCGCCCCATCGACCGATGAACGAGTCCCACTCCCATGCGTGGGTGACCGGTGGACGGCTGGCACTCTCGTGGTGGATCAGGCGGGCCCCCGGTTCGACCACCACCCGCAGCCCGGCGCGTCGAAGTTTCAAGCACAGGTCGACATCGTTGAAGCCGAAGGGCAGATCTTCGCAGAAGCCGCCAACGGCCAGCAGGTCGGTACGCCGAGCCAACAGGCAGGCTGCAGTGACGGCAATTCGATCATGGGCCAGGTCGGCGTCGAGCGCTTCGAGCTGGTCGATGGTGCGGCCGACATGTGCGTGCAGTGGAAAGGCGTCGTCGGTGACCATCCCGACGTGCTGGCAGGTGAGATCGGGGTACAGCAGCAGCGCACCGACCGCGCCGACCGAGGGGTCGCGGAGGTGCGATGCCATTCGGGCGATCCAGTCGCGTTCGAGGAGCTCGACGTCGTCGTTGAGGACGAGGACCAATGGATGACTCGCATCGAGGAGTCCGAGGTTGACTGCGGCGGAGAAGTTCCACTCCCCTGAAGGCCGTCGCACCACCCGGACCCGTGGGTCAGCGGTGAGCTGCGTCGGGTCGATGCGGCACTCGTCGCCGACGACCAGGAGCACCTCGAGCGTCTCGACCTCCGAGGCAAGGCATGCTTCGATCGCGTTGTCGACCAGCGGGCGACCGTCCGCTCCGGCGGTTCCTGCGGTTGGGATGACGATGGAAAGCGCATCGGGGTGCGCCGGTACGACTCCGAAACACTCACCCCGGATCGCCTCGAGCCTGACCGACCGGGTTTCGGCTGCTCGGTTCAACGCCGAGCGTGCTGCGGCGTCGAGGGGAGGCGGTGCAACAACCTGAATCAGGACGTCGGGAACATGGCCGATGCGAGTGCCTTCGATCGCCGTGAGCGCGCCGATTCGATCCGCCAGTGTGCCGCTGGAGTGGCGACCCCGCACGACGAGGTGGTCCAGATCGGTCGGCATCGTCAGCAGGCGGAGGGGCGACCACGCCGGTCGCAACCGAGTCGTGCCCCCGTCGTACCCAACGCTCGAGTCGCCGTAGAGGGCCTCGAGTTCGGTGAACGTCGTCAGGTGCTCGACGAGTCGTTCGATCGCTCCGGCAGCAATCATCGACGTGGAGTCGGTCATGAGCGTCGCCGTCACCCTCGAATCGTCGGTGAATGTTGCGTGACCAGCCGTGTCGGTCTCGCGTACCGAGCGCGCCAAATTGCTGTCCGGAGGAGGAACCCCGAGCTCTGAGACGATGAGAAGCACGGCCATGAGGGTGCCACGACGGTAGCGTCCCGGCATGTCGCGCGGTCTTCCGCCTCGCCGGCTTGCGTTGCTCGTCATCGTCGCCGTCGTGACGTTCGCGTTCTGGCGCCCGCTGTTCGCCGGAGCGACCTTGGCTCCCGTTGATCAGGTCTGGAGCGTCGAACCCTTCGCCTCTGCCTCGGTGGATGCCGTGTCGAGCGAAGCCGCCCCACCGGATGCAGCAGCGATTCACGCTGCGTGGGTCGACCGGGCTGCGGCGTGGCGAAGCGGAGACGTCGGTTTCTGGGACCACGACGTCGCGGGAGGCGTCCCCGTCTTTCGCTCCGGAGTTCCGTTCACACATCTTCTCTACGTCGTCGTCCCCGGTTGGTTTGCGCCCGGTCTCGTTGCCGCAGTGGCAATGGCGGTGGCGATCGCAGGTGCCCGCGACCTTGCTCGCCGACGAGGGGCGTCTGATGTCCCGGCGCTCTTTGCCGGTCTTGTGTTCGGCTGCTCGGGTTTGCTGTTCGTCTGGTTCGGCTGGCCCCACGCAACGGCGCTTGCGTTGGTGCCGTGGCTCTGGTCGACAGCGATCGCCGCCGCCCGCGCCCGGCGCCCCGGCCGGTCGGCTGCAGCGCTGGGAGTGGTGACGGCAGCTCTTCTGTGGTGTGGTGTGGTTTCCCTGGCGGTGTTGGCGCTGGTCGGTGCAACAGTGGTTGTTGCCGCCGACCGTTCTGCGACACTGCGGTCGGGTTCGCTGGCGTTGGGGGTCACCACCGGTGTTGCGCTGGCGTCGCCACACCTGACGGCATCATTCGCGCACTCGCAGTGGGTCGACGAGGCGAGCCGGTCGAGCGCCGACAGCTCGGCTGATTGGGCGACGATTCTCACCATCCCGTTCGGCTCCGTGTTCGGCAACGGGGCGCAGGCGATCCCCTGGCTCACCGGTGGCACGCAGCAGACGTCGGTCGCGTTCGTCGGCACGGTCGTCGTCGGCCTCGCAGTCCTCGGTGCGTCTCGCCGAGGACGGTGGCGTGGCCCCATCTGCGCCGTCGACATTCCGATCGTCATCGCAGTCGGTGTTGCTGTGGTGTGGATCGGGGGCCCGTTCGAGGCTGTGCTCGACGGTGTCGTCGGTGATGCAGCCGTGGCCACCCATGCCCGTGTGCTCGTCACCCTTCCACTGGCCCTTGCAGCTGCCGATGGACTTGCGTTGATGGTCGATGGTCATCGACCACAGCGTCAGTTCGACGTGGCGTTGCAGCGGGCGCGGCTGGTCGGGGCTGTTGTCGTCGGAATCGTTCTCGTTGCGGGGTGGCGCTGGAATGAGGTGGTTGGCGGAGCAAATGCCCGTCGTCTCACCATCGCCGAGTCGATGGCATCCATGGTCGCCCTCTTGGCTGGGATCGGCATTGTGATTGCCTGGCGGCGGGGAGTGGTCGACGGCAGGTTCGTGGGGAGTGCCGCGTGTGGTCTCGCCGTGTTCGAACTGCTGTCGTTCGGCATGGCCATCCCGACTGCGGCCGAGAGGGACCAGCGCCTTGCTGTGACGGCTGTGCACGAGCTCGTCGCCGAGCTTGCCGGGCCCGAGGGGCGCATCGTCGGGTTCGGCGAAGTCATGGTGCCGGCGGTTTCGCCGGCTCTCGGTGTCGACGACGTTCGGACCAACGCCTCACGTTCCCCTGGTCTTCTGGCGTTGTTCGAGGCTGCCGACAACGACAGTCTGCGGCTCGGGGTCGGTGGGGCTGCCGACGCTCCCAGGCCGTCGAACAGTGCGTCGGTGCACAGCGGCGTGTGGACGGCGATGGGGATCGACGTGTTCGTTGGCGGCCCAGCATCCACACCCCCGGGTGAGGTTCTGGACGCACCGCCACCGCGCCGCCGTGTCGACGCAGTGCTCCAGCCGGTCAGCGGGCAGGTAGAGATCCCAGCGGCAGGACTCCGCGCTCTCGTGTTGGACTTCGCTGCAACTGCACCTGTCGTGGTCGAAGCCGAGGTCATCGCCGGTGACGAAGTGCGTCGAAATCGCCTGGCTGTTGCACCGTCGGATGCGACCCAGATCGTCGTGCCGATCGCAGGCGAAGACTTGCCGGCCGGCATCGCCGACGTTGTCGTTCGCGTCGACGGCGAACCATCGGTGGCATGGATCGGACTGCAGGAGGACGTCACCACGCAACCCGGTGTCGTCACCGGCGACGACACCTTTGCGCTCATCGCAGTCGAACCGGTCGTGGTCTTGCACCGCCCGACACCGATCGCTCGCTTCGCGAACGACGTCGCCGTCGAGTCCGATGTGGTCAGGGCCGCAACGTTGGTCGACGCATGGGACGGGTCGACGCCGACAACGGTTCTGCGCACGGCAGCGGGCACGATCGATCCCAGCGCATCAGCGCAGATCCGGGCCCAGCGGTTCCGCGATCGAGTCATCGCCGAGGTCGTTGCAACCGGAGCCGGCATCGTCATTTTCGATGTGCCAGCGGCTCCGGGCTGGCGGGTCTCTGTCGACGGACGCTCGGCCGAGTTGGTGACCGCGGATGTCGCCTTTGCCGGCGTCCGGGTGAGTGAAGGAGCCCACGTCGTCGAACTGCGCTATCGACCACCACACCTCTGGTGGTCGTCGCTTGTGGCGCTTTCGGGCATCGTCGTTGTGCTCGCCTTCGCTCGACGATCGGAGTGCCCCGAGGGCTGATGAGGCCGAACGGATCTGCCTGGTAGCGTGCCAGGCCGTGACGCACGCGAACGCCGCCGACTCGCAGGCCTACATCAACCGGGTCCGCGCCGAGATCGAAGCTGAGGCTGAGGCCCGGCGTCGCCGTGATCCGGAACTGGAACGCCGCGAGCGCGAGATCGAGCGCATGTGGATCGAGGTCGCCCCACCCGGGGCGGCCGGTTCCCAAGGAGAACTGTTGCTCGATCGGGCCGATCGTCTCGCCATGATCGATGTCGACGTTCCCCTCGGATCCAAACCCGGCATCCGCCAGATGAAGGGAGTGATTCGCAAAGGTGCCTATTGGTACCTCCGGTATGTCGCCGATCAGGTCAATGCGCTCAACAACGTCCTCACTCGGTTGCTGCGTCGTTTCGATGAGCGCATCACTGCCCTCGAGGCGGCGGCAGGGGTTGGCGACGGCGATGGGCTCGCAGGTTCGGTTCCCGAACCGACCGATGCTGTGGCTGACGTCGTGGCATCCGTGCTCGGGCCTCAGGCCGGTCGCACCATGGTGCTCGGCTGCGGGAGCGGTGTGCTCGTGCGCCCGTTGCACGATGCGGGGATCGCTGTCCACGGTGTCGATCGCGATGCGCTGGAGATACTTCCGGGAGTTCGCGACGGTCTCGATCTTCGAGCTGCAGAGCCAGCGGCACATCTCGCCGAGGCCCGTCCGGGAGAGTTCGGTGCGGTTGTTGCCGCCGGTTTCGTCGAAGATCTGGGCCCAACGGCCGCTCAACGGATCGTCGAACAGTCGGTCGCAGCGGTTGGGAATGGCACGGTGGTGATCCTCGCGAGCGATCCCGGCGATCGGGGCGTCGTCGAGCGCGAACTGCGGGCAGGGCGAGGACTTTCACCGGCAACCTGGGGCTACCTGTTCGAGCGGGTTGGTGCCACCGTCGAATTGGTCGAAACGACCGACCTGCGACTCCGCACCCTTGTCGTTGCCCGACTCTCATGATTGGGCGGACTCGGTGAACGCCGTCCGGGTTCACCAGTTCACCGCTGCGATCGGTCCTCGAGATGCAGTGAGCCACCACACGTTCGAGGTCGACACGCTGCTTCGCGACTTGGGGTACGAGAGCGAGATCTTCGCGCAGCATGTCCATCCTGATCTTCGCGATCGCGTGCGTGACTATCGCCTGCACGCTGATCTGGAGGCCGACATCGTGCTCTATCAAGCCTCGACCGGATCGCCAGTCGCAGACTACGTGCTCACGCGTACCGAGCCGCTGATCGTGAACTATCACAATCTCACGCCGGCGGAGATGTTCGATCCATGGGAACCGCATATCGGGGCCGAACTCGATTTCGGACGTCGTCAGCTGGGACGGCTCGCCCGCAAGGCTTCGCACGGACTTGCCGACAGCCGCTTCAACGCCGCCGAACTCGAAGCTGCGGGTCTCGGCGACGTCGTCGTGGCGCCAGTGCTCTTCGATCCGCCTCGACTGCGCCGCTCCGGCACGATCGACGTGGGTGAGCCGCCCACGCTGCTCTTCGTCGGTCGAC
Organism: Acidimicrobiales bacterium; assembly: GCA_049437325.1. Taxonomy (GTDB): domain Bacteria; phylum Actinomycetota; class Acidimicrobiia; order Acidimicrobiales; family Aldehydirespiratoraceae; genus UBA11606. The sequence goes on along the minus strand of JBMTIM010000017.1, from coordinate 43,280 downwards.
TGTCTCCCAACAAATGCCAGGAGGACCTCATTGCCGCAACGGCGGCGCTGAGGCAATGGATACCCGAAGCGCGCCTCGAGCTGGTGGGCGCAACGTCGTCCCACCGTTACGAGACGGCGCTTCGCGACTATGCCCAACGGGTGTGTCCGGGCGGTGTGGAGTTCGCCGGGTCGGTGAGCGATGAGCAGCTGGCCGATGCGTATGCGCATGCCGATGTGTTCGTGTGCCTCAGCGAGCACGAGGGGTTCTGTGTGCCGGTGATCGAGGCGATGGCGACCGGAACGCCGGTGGTGGCCTTCGCAGCGGCAGTCCTTCCGGAGACGATCGGTACTGCTGGGGTCCTTCTCGACGACAAGTCGCCAACCAACGTGGCGGTTGCACTCCAACGCGTGCTCACCGATCGTGAGCTTCGGGCGCAGCTCGTGGAAAACGGTCGGCTCCGGGCCGCAACGTTCTCGCCCGAACGCAATCGCTCGGTCATGCGTGAGGCATTGCGCAGAGTCGTCGAGGAGTGTGTGTGAGCGTCGTCGACCTCCTCGTGCCCGAGCTGACGTCGGGTGACGCCATCGGCGCCCACACCCTCCTGCTCCGGGACGTGTTCGTCGAGCAGGGTGCCTCGGTTCGGTTCGTCGCTGAGCAGCGGAGCTCACTTGCCGACGAGGTGATCGTCTTGTCCGCATGGAAGAAGCCGGGCGACCTGGTCGTGCTGCAGCACGGGATCGGATCACAGCTCGCCGCATCGGTGATCGAGCGTCAGCTTCCGGTGGTGCTGAACTATCACAACATCACGCCTCCCGAGTTCGTCGAAGCCTGGGATGCCGGTCATGTGGCAGGCCTGCGCTGGGGTCGGAGGCAGCTGCATCAGCTTGCTCCGTTTGCCCGGCGGGCGGTTGCCGACTCGCACTACAACGCAAACGAACTGATCGATGTCGGATTCTCCGACGTCCGTGTGGCCCCCGTCTTGTGGAAGGTCCGAGAACTCGGTCCTGGCGACACGGATCGCCGGGATCCCATGATCCTCTTTATCGGACGGGTGACGGCCAACAAGTGCCAGCACGATCTCGTCGCGGCGATGGCGGCCGTCGGCCGGACCCACCCGACCGCTCGTCTCGTGATCGTCGGCTCGGCGGCATCGGAGTCGTACCGGAGGGCACTCGACGCCTACGCAACGCGACTCGGCGTGGCGGAGCGTGTCGAGTTCGTCGGAGCTGTCGACGATGCCACGCTGGCCTCCCATCTCGCCACGGCATCGGTCTTTGTGTGTCTGAGCGAGCACGAGGGGTTCTGCGTCCCGGTGGTGGAAGCCATGGCTGCCGGCGTGCCGGTGATCGCCTATCGGGCCGCCGTCCTCCCCGAGACCGTTGCGCACGCCGGCATCGTGCTCGGCGACAAGTCCCCCTCCACTGTCGCCGCGGCGATCGCTCGGGTCCTCGATGACCCTGCGCTGCGGCAGTACCTGATCGAGCGCGGTCGGCTCCGAGCCGAAGACTTCTCACCTGTCAACAGCCGGACGGCCACCCGGGCTGCCTATGACGGGCTGGTGCCCGAATGAACCGAACGCTCACGTTCGTCACTCCCCGTTACGGCGCCGACGTGCTTGGCGGCGCCGAGCAAGGTGCCCGGTCGTACGCCGTCCGGATGGCGAAGGAGGGTTGGACGGTCCGGGTCGTCACCTCGTGCGCACTCGACATCGTGACCTGGGACAACCACTACGAGCCGGGAACAACGATGGAGGAAGGGGTCGAGGTCACGAGGTGTCGGGTCCGGCGTCCACGCGACCCCGGACTCGACGCGCTGAGCACCCGTCTCTTCGCCCGTTCGAACATCAGCGTTGCCGATGCCTACGACTGGATCGATCGGCAGGGCCCTGACAGTCCTGACTTGCTCGACGCAGTCGAGGCGGTCCGTGAGGGAGTCCTTGCGCCGTACCCGTATCTCTACCAGCCCACCGTCCGGGGCATCGAGCGGGCCAAGGTGCCGATCTGCCTCCACGCCGCTGCGCATCGTGAGCCGCCGCTGGGTCTTCCGGTCTTCGAGCGCGTCTTCGGAACGGCTGACGGGCTGGTGCACGGCAGCCGCGCCGAGCAACAGCTGGTGCTCCGGAGGTTTCCGGCGACCACGGAGAAGCCTCAGGTGGTGCTCGGTCTCCCCATCGAGGTCGATGCACCGTGCGACCCAGAGGAGGCTCGACGAGCCCTGTCGCTGGGGGACGAACCCTTCGCCGTGTATCTCGGTCGTCTCGATCGGGGCAAAGGTGTTCACGATCTGGTCGAGCGATTCGGGCGCTTTCGGCAACGCCGGGGGAGGGGTCGCTTGCTCTTGGCCGGGCCCGTCATCGAACGACCGCCCAAAACCGTCGGGGTCGAGGTACTCGGCCCGATCCCGGCCGAACACAAATATGGCCTGCTCGCCGCTGCCGAGGTGCTGATCAATCCGTCCCCGCACGAGAGCTTCTCCATGGTGGTCCCCGAGGCGATGCTCGTCGGTACACCGGTGCTGGTGAACGGTTGGTGCGAACCGATGCGAGAGCACTGCGAGAACAGTGCAGGAGGACTCTGGTACACCGGCATTGCCGACTTCGAGGCTGCGCTCGAGCGCCTGCTCGACGACCCCGGGCTCCGCGCCGACCTCGGGACCGTCGGCTGCGCTTACGTCCAGTCGATGTTCTCGTGGGATGCCGTGCGCACGCGGTACGAGGCGCTACTCGCTCGTCTGGCGTGAGTCGTCGAGGTGTTCGATGTCGTTCGGCCACACCGACAGCGACGGCTTCGTGAGCCGAACGATCAGGTCGGCAAGGAGTCCGATGACGAGGAGTTGGAGCACTGCGAACCCGAGCAACAACGTGTTCGCTGCTGGACGCAGGTCCTTGTCGACGAGGTCATAGCCGAGCTTTGCCACGAACGTCATTCCCAGTACCGACGCGATCGGCAGTGTGACTCGCAGCGGGTCGTACGACAGCATCATCCGGATGACCTGAAGGCCGAAGCTCCGGGTGTCTCTGAGCCAGTGGAACTTCGAGTGGCCGGCGCGCCGCTCGTAGCTGATCGGCACGAAGTCGACTCGATACCCGTTCATGAGAAACGCCATCGTGATCGTGGTGACGCAGCTGAACCCCGGTGGCAGGTGATGCGTGAACTGAAGGGCGACATCGCGTCGAAACGCCCGAAAGCTCGTGTTGAGATCGGGGATCTTCGTGCGGGTCAGGTACTGCGCGAGTTGGCGGATCAACCACTTGGCGGGCACCCGCAAGAACCTGTAGGTCCCTTGCTCGCTCGTTCGGGCGCCGATGATGTGGTCGGCGGCGCCCATCGCTTCGATCAACCCGGGGATGTCGTCGTTCGGGTACGACATGTCTGCGTCCGACCAGACCACAACATCCCCGCCTGCGGCTTCGGTGCCGAGACGGCGTGCCGTGCCGACGCCGCGGTGACGTTCGGTTCTGATGACCCGGCACCGTGGGGATGCCAGAGCGATCTCGGCCGAGCCGTCGCTCGAGCCGTCGTCGACGATGATCAACTCCCAGTGCAGGTCAGTCGCATCCATCGACGCGACGATGCGATCGATCTCGGCCTGGAGGTGACCGGCCTCGTTGTGCACCGGCAGCACGATCGAAACGTCGAGCGTCCGGGATTCAGGTGCCATCGACGTCGAGCCTACGTCGGGGTTGCGGTGGGGAGAGCCGCCGTGCGATCTAGATCCCGCTTGCGCGGCGATACAGCGCCACCATTGCGTCGGCTGTGTCCTTCCAGCGAAGTGAACCGATCCGCTCGCGCGCCGTGGCCGGAACCGTCGACTTCAGAGCCCGTCGTGCTGCACTGGCCAGGGCGGGGACGAGGTCGGGTGAGCGGGGGTCCACGAGCTCGACCGCATCACCGATGAGTTCGGGAAGCGCCCCGACCGCAGTCGCAGCGACCGGAACTTCGAGCCGCAGCGCTTCGAGCGGGGTGAAGCCGAAGCCCTCGTACTCCGAGGCGAGCACGAGCCCTGCAGCCCCGGCGATCAGGGCATCGCGACGAGCGTCGGTGGCGGCCGTCACCCGGACGACGCGGACGGGATCGTCGAGGGCTCGGATTGCCGCCTCCACGTTCGCCTCGTCGTTCCCGATCGGCCCAGCAATCACGAGGGCGACATCGGCAGGCAGTTCCTCCAGCATCTCCACGATCACGGGTACGCGTTTGCGTCGTTCGGTCCGGCCGACGGTGACCAGGTATCTCGAGTAGCCGGCCACTCCTGCGAAGGGTTCGATCGCAGGTGCTGGTCGGATGCCGTGAGGCACCACCACCACATGGTCGGGATCAGCCCCGTGCTCTGTGATCAGTTCGTCGGCAATGACCTGAGCGGGAACGTGTATGAGTGCGGGCGAACGAATCAGTCGGCGAAGTGCACCCGCGCTGCTCGCGACCGAGCCCTGGGTGAGATCCCTGCGGGTAAGGGGCGTTGCGTCGTGGATCGTGACGACCGTCCCTGCGCTGGGCGGCGCCAGGAAGTTGATCCCGTGCACGACATCGACATCACCGGCGATCAGGCGTCGGCCCGGAATGGTCCCGAAGTGCCACATCCGCTGCGCCACACTTCCAGGGAAACGGAGTCGTCTGACCGGGATGTCGAGGCCCGCAGCTCGACCCCGTCCGGTGAGCAGCCAACCTCGAAGTTCGATGTCGTCGCGCGTGATCAGTTCGTCGAGCAAGGCGCGAGTGTGTTGGTAGATGCCGGTCGGGGGTCCGAGGAGCGGGGTGAGATCGAGGCCGACGCGCACGCGACTTGCACGGTAGTTCCTGAGCGCAGCAACGGCTCGCTAGCCTCCTCGTCGTGGCGACGCGATTGGTCATCATCGGTGGTGGGCCGGCTGGGCACAGTTGTGCCACGACTGCGGCCCGACTCGGTGCTGAGGTCGTGCTGATCGAGAGCGACATGATCGGTGGGGCTGCCCACCTTTGGGACTGCATCCCGTCCAAGGCGATGATCGCCACCGGCAATGCGCGGTCGTTCTTGCGCCGTTCGGCGCGTATGGGATTGAGCGAAGTTGGAACCGAGGTCGATCTTCACCAGCTTGCCGATCGTCTTCGGAGCATCGAGGGACGGCTCGAAGCCACCGTGCGGAGCCTGCTCGCCAGTCAGCGGGTCGAGCTCGTCGACGGACGTGGTCGTTTCGACGGCCCGAACCGTGTGATTGCAGATCTTCCGGACGGCTCCGAGCGTGTTTTCGAGGCCGACGTCGTCGTGCTTGCAACGGGAAGTCGTCCTCGGATTCCCGAGTGGGCGCCGGTCGACGGTGAGCGCGTCCTCACCACTCGTGATGCCTATCCACCCAAAATCATGCCCAGTCATGTGGTCGTGATCGGGTCGGGTGTGACCGGTGTGGAGTTCGTTCACATGTTCGAGTCGATGGGCGCTGACGTGACGCTGGTGGTGAGCCGTCAGCAAGTACTGCCGGCCAAGGATCCCGAGGTGGCTGCTGCGCTCGAGGAAGATTTCCTCCGACGGGGTGTGAAGCTGTTCAAAGGGGCACGCGCCGAATCGATCGTGCGCAACGGGGACGAGGTGGTCGTGAAATGCGACGACGGCCGCGTTGCCTACGGCTCACACGCCCTGCTCGCGATCGGCTCGTTGCCGAACAGCGAGGGCCTCAACCTCGAGGCGGCCGGCGTGGAGATCGACGGTGGGTACGTGCCGGTCGACAACCATATGCAGTCCAACGTGCCGCACATCTACGCCGCTGGCGATCTCTCGGGCCGGCTTCCGCTCTCGTCGGTGGCGACGATGCAGGGTCGCAAGATCGCCGAACACGCCATGGGAATGCACTCCCACACCAAGGACCGCGAGATCGACTACGACAAAGCTGCTTCTGCGATCTTCACCGAGCCCGAGGTTGCCGATGTGGGCATCGCCGAAGTCGATGCGTTCGCCGAGGGGCGAAAAGTGCGCGTGACCAAGGTGCCGTTCGCCACCAACGCCAAGGCGCTGATCAACGACGACCCCCGAGGGTTCGTGAAGATCATCTCCGACCCGGCAACCGGTGTTGTCCTGGGTGGATCAATCGTCGGGCGGCACGCAGCGGAGCTCATCTCTGTACTTGCAGTCGCAGTCACGAACAATTTGACCGTCACCGACATTCACGAGTCGTTGCTGGTGCATCCAACGCTCGGCGAAGCGCTCAGCGAGGCCGCCGAGTAGCTCGGATCCCACCTCCCATCAGGGAGGACGGCTCGACGCCCCGACCCCGGGTCCAACGCTCCCCAAGTCGCACTCGACGCCCGGGGTCAGCCGATGATGGCGACGACATCGCCACCGCCGACCGAGTCGCCCTCGGCAACTCGGATCTCGGTGACCGTGCCGGCCTTTTCGGCCGTCACATTGTTCTCCATCTTCATCGCTTCGAGAACGACGATCGCGTCGCCGATCTCGACCGTGTCACCGACCGCGACGTTGACCTTCACGATTGTGCCCTGCATCGGAACGGTGACGTCGCCGCTCCCGCTTGCCCCTCCGGAACTGGACGATCCTGCGCTCCTGCGTCGACCACCACTCGCCGCCGGCGCCGTTGCGGTGGCCTCCGGGACCCACATGGCGACAGAGAACCGTTTGCCGTTGACCTCCACGTCGACCTCGCGTTTGATCTTCGGTTCCTCGACCTCGACCGTGGTGGACGCTGTTGCAGACACTCCGCTGAGGTCGAGGACCTCCTCGACCCACTTGGTGGAGTGGTGGTTGGCTCGGAAATCGGGGTGTTCGAGGATGGCGATGTCGGCGGGAATGGTGGTGGCGATGCCTTCGATCTTCAGTTCTCCAAGCGCCCGCAACGCCCGATTGATGGCGACGTCGCGGTCACGGCCCCACACGATCAATTTCCCGACCAGGTTGTCGTAGTACTGGCTGATCTCATCGCCCGCCTCATAGCCCGTGTCCCATCGGGTGCCGAAACCGTCGGGAGGGGTGAGCGCCGTGATCGGGCCGGGCGAGGGCAGAAAGGCGCCCCCGGCCGGATCTTCGGCATTGATGCGGATCTCGATCGAGTGGCCGCGGATCTCGATGGCGTCCTGGGTGAACGGGAGCGGTTCGCCGCCGGCGATCCGGAGCTGTTGCTCGACGAGATCGACGCCGGTGACGAGCTCTGTCGCCGGGTGTTCGACCTGCAGACGCGTGTTCATCTCGAGGTAGTAGAAGCCCTCGTCTTCGTAGAGGAATTCCACCGTGCCGGCATTGGTGTAGTCACAGCCCTGTGCCACGGCGACAGCGGCCTCGCCCATCTGTCGAATGATGTCGTCGGGGATACCGGCGGCTGGTGCCTCTTCGACGAGTTTCTGGTGCCTGCGTTGCGCCGAGCAGTCACGGGTGCCGAGGTAGACGGCATTGCCATGGGTATCGGCCAAGATCTGGACCTCGATGTGACGAGGTTTGGTCAGATAGCGCTCCACATAGCACTCGTCGCGTCCGAAGTACGCCAGTGCCTCTCGTTGGGCCGACGCCAGCGCATCGGCAGCCTCGTCTGCGCTGGGCACCACCTTCATACCGCGCCCGCCGCCGCCATAGGCCGCCTTGATCGCAACCGGCCATCCGTTCGCGTCGCCGAAGGCAACGACTTCGGAGGCGTCGGCCAGAAGTGCCGTGCTGCCGGGGACCCCGTGGACACCGACCTTTTCGGCCGCCTCACGGGCACTGATCTTGTCACCCATGACTTCGATGGCGGCCGGCGGAGGGCCGATGAACGTCACACCGCGCTCGGTGATCGCACGAGCGAAGTCGGCATTCTCGGAGAAGAAGCCGTAGCCGGGATGAACAGCGTCGGCACCTGACTTCTCGATCGCATCGAGGATCGCATCGGTGTTGAGATACGACTCGGCCGCCGTGTGGCCTCCAAGCGCGTAGGCCTCATCGGCCAGGCGCACATGCAGGGCGTGGCGGTCGAGTTCGCTGTAGACGGCGACAGAGCCGATTCCGAGCTCGCGGCAGGCGCGGATCACTCGGACGGCGATCTCTCCTCGGTTGGCGATCAGAACTTTGGCAAACACGTGCTATTGACTAGCCCAATGACGCCCCTGAATGCGACACCTGAGCCGGGAATCTTCGCAGCGAGCGAGGCAGCCGCCGCCGGTGCAGGGTTCTCGACCTTCCGGCATGTCTGTAGTACAGGGTCGACCAACACCGATCTGGCCGACGAAGCTCGTGCGGGTGATTCCACCCCGGCGGTGCTCGTCGCCGATCATCAGACTGCAGGCCGTGGTCGCCTCGACCGAGCATGGATCGACGACTCTGTCGGACAGCTCATGGTCAGTATGCGGATACCGACGCAATGGGCCGAGCCGACGTTGATCGGTCCAGCGGTGGCGGTGTTGGTCCGCGCTGTCGTCGCCGCAGACGGTGTACCCGCACTGATCAAGTGGCCTAACGATCTCTGCGTTCCCCGTCGGGACGGAAGCGTTGCGAAATTGGCGGGCTACTTGGGGGAGTTCGTCGACGGCAGCGAGCCGGTGGTGATCCTCGGGATGGGCATCAACGTCGAGAGCACACCCTTCGACGGCTCCGCCTCCGTGCAAAGCGAGGGTGGCTCGTTGGGGCGAGACGACATCCTCGCAGCGGTGCTCGGTGGCCTTCGAGGCATGCTGGCCGATCCGATGCGGGTTCGTCGCGAACTGCTCGCTCACTCGGCCACGGTCGGCAGGTGGGTCCGGGTCGGACTCACTGGAGGCGATCTCGTCGGTGAGGCGGTCGGTCTCGACGACGCCGGCGCTCTGCAGGTCGAGGCCGAGGGCAGGGTCCATACCATCAGCGTCGGTGATGTCGTTCACCTGCGGACGACGAGCGACTGACGCGGGCTACCATCCGCAGCCGTGACGACGCCCGAAACTCGGAGCGAGACCGTCCTGCTCCGGCGGACGTGGCCGCAGCGCATCGTGATCCTCGCCTGTGTCGGGGTGATCGGCTCGGCGATCGCCGCCTCGTTTTTCCTCTCCGACTTCTACGAGGGGGTCGCCGACATCGGGCGCGTGCAGTTCAGTGGTGACCTGTTGCAGACCGACACGGCGCCGACTGCGCCTGTCAACTTCTTGATCGTCGGTCTCGACAGCGCCATCGGTCTCGATCCCGATGACCCTGCGGCTGTTGGCCGCCAATACGACGCGCGAGGCACGCACAACGCCGATTCGATCAGCATCCTGCGGGTCGATCCGGTCGGTGGACAGGCGTGGGCGATCTCGATCCCTCGTGATCTCGTCGTGCCCATCCCGTGTGCACGCACCCCCGACCTTCGGATCAACGCGGCATCGCTGGTGGGTGGTGGACCCTGTCTGGTGGAAGCGGTTTCCGACGCGCTGTTCATCGAGATCAATCACTACGTACAGCTCGACTTCCTTGCGTTCCGGGATGTCGTCGACGAACTCGACGGCGTTCCGATCTGGTTTCCGTACCCGGCGCGTGATCCGGGTACCGGCTTGTACGTCGTCGAGCCCGGCTGCCACATCCTCGACGGCGCGCAGGCGTTGAACCTTGTCCGGGCCAGGCGATACCAAGAGTTCCGTGATGGTGCGTGGGTCACTGTCGGCAACGCTGATCTCGGCCGAATCCAACGGCAACAGTCCTTCGTCGTGGCCGCGATCGAGCGGGCGATCTCCCGTGGTGCTCGCAACCCCACGTCGTTGTCAGCGCTCATCAACGCTGCTGCCGACAGTGTCGTGCTCGACCAGGGCCTGACGCCGGCTGAATTGGTGCAGCTCGCCGAGGCGTTCACGGGCTTCACGTCGGAGTCGCTCACCACGTTCTCGCCGGCGGTCGTCGACATCGTGCGTGACGGTTCGTGGGTCGGCCTGGAGCTGATCGAACCACTCGACTCGGAGATGTTTCAGCTCCTGCGCGGTGTTGCGGACGCCATTCCGCGAGCCGATGTGATCTTCACCGTTGCGGGCACCGACGAGTCGACCGTGGTGGATGATGCCGAACTTCTGCGGCAGCTGGGTTTCTCGGCGACCAGGGAGCGGCTGCTGTCGAGTACCGAGAGCTACAGCGTGATCGTGTACCCAACAGGTCAGCGGCGACACGCCGAGCTGCTGGCCCGCTACGTCGTCCCGACTCCGGCAGTCGTGGAAAATCCGGTGGCGGCGGAGATGACGCTCGTTCTGGGCAGTGACCATCGGGAAGTGTCCTTCTTCTATCCGGTCGGGGAGGCTGAAACCCTCGGGGCGATTGCGGCGTTCGAGGATGTTGCGATCCCTGAACTCGACAACGTCACGTCTGTTCCCGCCTCGACCACGACGAATCCGCCTTCACCGACCACGTCACTCGCACCGGGTTCGACGACCGTGCCCCCGGCAGCCTCTGCCATGCCAGGTCTTGCGCCGGAGGGCGAGTCCTGCAGCTGAGCCTCTCGGTGTGAGCGTCGAACCCCCGTACAATCGAAGCGTTACGCACGACGAGTCCGGTGGCGTAGCTCGTGCAAGGGGTTCGCATCATGTCCAGCACCATCGCTGTCATCGGTACCGGGTATGTCGGTCTCACAACGGGCGCCTGCTTTGCTCACCTCGGGCACCGAGTGATCTGCGCCGACATCGTTGCCGACAAGATCGAACGACTTCAGCGCGGGGATATCCCGATTCACGAAGCCAGGCTCGAGCAGATCGTTCGGGAACATCTCGACGACGGAAACCTCTCGTTCGTACTCGGTTCCGAGGACGCCGTCACCGCAGCCGACTTCGTCTACCTGTGTGTGCCGACCCCGCAGTCGGCTGACGGCTCTGCCGATCTGAGCCATCTCCGGGCTGCTGCATCGGAGATCAGTGCCAACTTGAAGCCCGGCGCGATCGTGGTCAACAAGTCGACCGTGCCGGTCGGCTCGACCTTGCTGGTCGAGCAGGCACTCGGGCGGTCCGATGTTGCGGTCGTCTCGAACCCGGAGTTCCTGCGCGAAGGAACGGCGGTCGACGACTTCCTCCACCCCGATCGGGTGGTCATCGGTGCCGACGATCAGGCTGCCGCAAGTCGCGTTGCCACGCTCTATGCGGGTGTTCGCGCCCCGATCATGGTCACCGATCCGGCATCGGCGGAGATCTGCAAATACGCCTCCAACGCCTTTCTGGCCACGAAGCTGTCGTTCACCAATGCCGTTGCTGCGTTGTGTGAAGCCGTTGGGGCCGACGTCAACGACGTGCTTCTCGGGATGGGCTACGACCACCGCATCGGACACGAATTCCTTCGCCCGGGTCCGGGGTGGGGAGGCTCGTGCTTTCCGAAGGATTCCCAAGCGATCATCTCGATTGCGGAAGACGCCGGCTACGACTTCTCCCTGATGCGCGGGGTCATCGCCGTCAATGAGCAACAGTTCGATCGTGTCGTCGACAAGGTCGAGTCGGTGGTCGATCTCGCCGGTGTCACAGTGGCTGTGCTTGGGATTGCGTTCAAGGCCAATACCGACGACACGCGCCAGTCGCCGGCGCTGGAGATCATGAAGCGACTGGTTGCGAAAGGTGCGAGGGTCAAGGCATACGACCCGGCCGTCACGTCGATCGATTTCGACGGGATCGAGGTCGAGGCCGACGCCTACGCCGCATGTGAGGGGGCTTCCGCCATCGTGGTTGCCACCGAATGGGACGAGTTCAAGTGGCTCGATCTCGACAAGATCGCTGAGGTCGTTTCTGAGCGGAATGTCGTCGACGCCCGGAATTTGCTCGATCGGGGGGCGCTCCGGCGACGAGGCTTCACCTATCAGGGCGTGGGACGGAGCTGATGGCGCGGGTCGTCATCACTGGTGGCGCAGGGTTCCTCGGTTCGCATCTCGCTGATGCGCTGCTGGGCCGCGGCGATCACGTCGTGGCGATCGACAACTTGGTCACCGGCGCTCGAGCCAACATCGATCATCTTTTCGGAACGCCCGGTTTCACCTTCGTCGAGCAGGACGTGTCGAATTTCGTCTCGGTCGCAGGAGACGTCGACGCAGTGCTGCACTTCGCCAGTCCGGCATCGCCCATCGATTATCTCGAGATGCCGATCCAGACGCTCAAGGTGGGCTCGCTCGGTACCCACAACACGTTGGGCATGGCGAAAGCCAAGGGTGCGACCTACCTGCTCGCATCGACCTCGGAGGTGTACGGAGATCCGCTGGTCCACCCCCAGCCCGAGGAGTACTGGGGCAATGTGAATCCGGTCGGCCCGCGTGGGGTGTACGACGAGGCGAAGCGGTTCTCCGAGGCGATGACGATGGCCTATCGCCGAGCGCACGGTGTCGACACTCGGATCGTCCGTATCTTCAACACCTATGGACCGCGGATGCGCCCTGACGACGGACGCGTCATCTCGAATTTCGTCGTCCAGGCGCTCAGGGGTGAGTCACTGACCGTGTACGGCGACGGAAGCCAGACCCGAAGTTTTTGTTTCGTCGAGGACGAGATTCGTGGTCTGGTCGCCCTGCTCGACTCCGGTGTGCACGATCCCGTCAATCTTGGCAATCCGAACGAGTTCACGATTCTCGAACTCGCCGAACTCGTGCTCGACGTGACCGGCTCGTCGTCCACCATCGAGCACCATCCCCTCCCGACCGACGATCCGGCCCAGCGCAAGCCCGACATCACACGGGCGCGCCAGATCCTCGGGTGGGAACCGCACGTCGATCTGCGAACCGGTATCGAGAAGACGGTCGAGTACTTTCTCAGCGTCAGCTGAGACGCCCGAACCCTGAGGTGGTCGATCAGTTCCGGCGGGCTTCTGCCATCTCGCGGTTGGCCTCGAACCACGCGATCGTTCGCCGAAGCCCGTCACGCAAGCCGACTCTTGATTCGAAGCCGAACAATTCGCGGGCGCGAGAGGCATCGACACTGCGCCGGGGTTGACCGTCAGGCTTGGTCTCGTCCCACACGATCCGACCACCGAAACCGGTCTCCTCGGCGATCAACTCGACGAGTTCTTTGATCAGGGTCTCGTGCGTGGCACCGAGGTTGACGGGTTCGGCACCGTCGTAGTGTTCGGCTGCGAGCACGATTCCGGTCGCAGCGTCGTCCACGTAGAGGAACTCCCGGCTCGCTCCACCCGTACCCCACACCTCGATCTGCTCGGCCCCGGAGTCGCGGGCGATGACACACTTCCGGATGAGCGCAGGGATGACGTGACTGACATCGGGATGGAACTTGTCGCCAGGGCCATAGAGGTTTGTCGGCATCACGTAAATACCGTTCTGGCCGTACTGCGCTCGATTCGCCTGCAGGTGCACGAGTTGGGCGAGTTTTGCGATGCCGTAGGGCGCGTTGGTCTCCTCGGGGTAACCGGTCCACAGCGAGGATTCCTGGAACGGCACCGGGGTGTGCTTCGGATACGAGCAGATCGTGCCGACCACCAGTGTTTTGTCGACGCCGGCGTGGCGGGCAGCCTCGATGACATTCGTGCCGAGCACGAGATTTTCCAGATACAGGGTGGCAGGCGCAGCCATGTTGGCGCCGATACCGCCCACCCGCGCTGCGAGGTGGATGACGATGTCGGGTGCGTTCGTTTCGATTGCGGTCCGTGCCGCAGTCGGGTCACGAAAGTCGACGTCGGCACTCGACGGGGCGCAGATGTCGGTCACACCCCGGTCGGTGAGTGCCGTCTGCACTGCTCTGCCGAGAAACCCGGTACCACCGGTGATGAAGATGCGCTTTGTTTCGAAGCCGGTCCCCATGAGGAGGAGATCGTAGTCGCTCATGACACAATCCTGTTTCGTGAGTCTCCGCGTCGCTGCGACCGTCGAATCCGCCTGGCACCGGGTGCCGGGGGGTGTCGCGAACGCCACACATCACAGTCTTCGGGCTGTCGCAACGCAGCCTGATATCGAGCTTGTCGGGGTCCACGCATGGCACCGAACTGCGCCGGTCGAGGGCCTCGTGCCAGTCATCCCGACCTCGGCGATCCCTCTTCCGCGGCCTGTCCTCTACGAGTGTTGGCATCGCAGTCGGCGGCCCGACGTGAGGCGTTGGACCGGGCCCGTCGACGTCGTGCATGCAACCAGTGCGGTGATTCCTCCCCCGAGCGGTGCCGAACTCGTCGCCACGGTCCACGACCTCGCTTTTCTCGACCGGCCGGACCGCTCGACGACACGCGGTGTCCGCCTTGCGCGACGGGGATTCGAGTTGGCCCGCGACGAGGCAACCCTGGTGGTTGTTCCCTCTGCCGCCAGCAGGGCGGAGTGTGTTGCTGCAGGCATCGACGCCGAGCGGATCCGTCTCGTCCCTTGGGGATGTCGCCCGACCGCCGTGACCGATACGGACCGGGCCCGAGTGCGGGACCGTTACTCGCTTCCCATGAGCTTCATCCTGTGGGTCGGTACGCTCGAGCCCCGCAAGAACCTCGCCGGGTTGTTGGCCGCCCATCGGGCGGTTCCCGGTGTGCCGCTCGTGGTGGTAGGGCCGGCTGGTTGGGGTGACGTCGACCTGCCCGTGTCGGATCGAGTTGTTCAACTCGGCTTCGTTCCCGATGCCGATCTTGCGCCGCTGTACGACCTCGCCACCGTGTTCGCCTTGCCCAGTCATGCCGAGGGTTTCGGTATGCCGGTCTTGGAGGCGATGGCGCAGGGGGCAGCGGTCGTGACCAGTTCGGGAACGGCGACCGAAGAGGTCATCGGCGATACGGGGGTGACGGTCACCCCCGGTGATGTCGAGGCCTTGGCGGACGCCTTGCTGTCGTTGCTCGACGATGCACCGAAACGAGCGCGTCTCGGTGCAGCAGCCCGAGAACGGGCTGGCGCATTCACCTGGGAGCGCACCGGACTGCTTCTCGCCGACGTGTATCGGGAGGCAGTCGCATGAGCACGGCGCGTCTACGGATCGGCGTGAACGTCCTGTTCCTCCGTCCGGAGGAGATGAGCGGCACCGGCACCTACACCTGGGAGCTTCTGCGCCGATTCGCGCGGCGAGACGACCTCGAACTGGTGGTTTTTGCCCAGGGCGGCTGGGTGCCTGCGGATCTGCGCGCCCGGGTCGAGGTTGTGTCGACACCTCGGTTTGCGTCGGCTCTCGCTCGGGTGGTGTACGAGCAGACGATGTTCACTGTTCGGGCGTCGAGATATGACCTCGACGTTCTCTGGTCGACCGGGTATGTCGTCCCGTTTGCGGCGCGGGTACCGCATGTCGCCACGATTCACGATCTCTACTATCGGCACGCACCCGACGCTGTCTCCGGGATCCGGCGCTACTACTTCCGGTGGTTGATACCCGCCACGGTGCGCCGAGCTCGACGGGTCGTGGTCGGCTCGGCAAACACGGCCGCCGATCTCGCAGCCGAGTTGGGGAACGAACGAACAACGGGGGTTCGTGTCGTCCTCCACGGGGTTCGAACCGCTCTTGCATCGGTCGAGGCGGTCGTTCCCGAGGTCGAGTCGCCGTATGTCCTCGCCGTGGCGGCCGCGACGGCCAACAAACGGCTGCACATCGTGATCGGAGCGGTCGAACGGCTGCGTGCAGCGGGCCACGATCTGCGGCTGGTCATCGTCGGAACCGACCCTCACGGTTTGCTGGCGGATGCGATCGAGGGAAACGACGCGTGGGTTGTCCGATTCGAACAGGTCGAGGATGCAGAGTTGGCCGGCCTCTACCGCAACGCTGCCGTCTATGCCACGGCGTCGGCCTACGAAGGATTCGGCCTGACGGTGCTCGAAGCACAGATGCTCGGGGTACCGGTCGTCTGCAGTCAGGGGGGAGCACTGCCCGAGGTTGCGGGGTTCGGTGCCCACTATCCACCGGTGGCCGACGCCGCTAGCTATGCAACGAGTATCTCAATGGTGCTGTCGGAGCGCGATGTGGCCGAAGCACTTTGCGCCGCCGGGCATCGAAACGTCGAACGGTTCTCGTGGGATCGAGCTGCTGACGAGACGGCGGCGATCATGTTCGAGGCAGTCCAATGACCGCGCTGGTCACCGGCGGCTCCGGGTTCATCGGTACCAATCTCGTCGGACTGCTGCGCTCGCAGTCAGACCCGGTGATCAGCCTCGACGTTCGACCGCCGCAGGACCCGGCCCACGCCGTCAACTTCGAGACACTGGACGTGCTCGACCGTGCAGCGATGGATGACGTGATCGCTCGTGTCGCACCGGACGTCGTCTACCACTTGGCCGCTCGAACCGACCTGCAGGGCACAACGGTCGGTGCCTACCGGGCCAATGTGGACGGCACCCGCAACCTCGTCGACGCGTTGGAGGCAGCACGGTTCCCCGGGCGGCTCGTCATGGTCTCGAGCATGCTCGTCTGCCGAAACGGGTACGAGCCCGAGCACCCGACCGACTATCGGCCCGACACCCCATACGGTGAGAGCAAGGTTGTCGCCGAGCAGGTCGTACGGGCCTCTGCGCTCGACTGGGTGATCTGTCGACCAACCTCGATCTGGGGACCATGGTTCGCCGCGCCGTACCGTGACTTCTTCGACTCGGTTCGAGCCGGCCGCTATGTCCATCCGGGTCGACACGAAGTCGTCAAAGCGTTCGGTTTCGTCGGCAACGTCGTACGACAACTGGTGTCGGCAGCCGGTGAAGGAGCGCCCGGCTCGACGCACTATCTCTCCGATCCGCACGTGTACTCGGTGCGGGCATTTGCAGATCAGGTTGCGCAAGCCAGCGGACGGCAGCTGCGAACGGTGCCGATCCCTCTGCTGCGAATGGCCGGGTTGGGCGGCGATGTTGCCAAACGACTCAGGCTGATGGAAGCACCGCCGTTGACGTCGTTTCGACTCCGCAACATGCTCACATCGTCTCGATTCGATACGACGGAAATCGATGAACTCGTCACCCGTCGATTCGGTCCTGAGCGCATCGATCTTCCGGCGGCGGTGACGGCAACCATGCGGTGGCTCGACGAGCAGGAGGGTCGCTGAGTGCGGATTCTCGTGATCTGTCCGCACTACGAGCCGGACACGGCGCCCACGGGCGTGGTGATGACGGCGATCGCCGGGCACTTGATCGAGCTCGGCCACGAGCTGCACATCGTGACATCGTTGCCCTGGTACGAACACCATCGGATCGACGAGGCTTGGCGTGGGCGGCTGTGGCAGCGCGAGCGGACCGATTGGGGTTCTGTCACTCGGCTCCATCCCTTCCCGACGGACAAGACGAACGTGCTTGCCCGAGCGATGGGGTTCGCCGGGTTCACAGCGCTGGCGTGTTTTGCGGCCCTGTTGCAGCGGCGCCGACCCGATGTCGTGTTCACGATGTCTCCGCCGCTCACCCTTGGTTTCCCGGGCTGGCTCATCGCACGACTGCGCCGGGCGGCCTGCGTGTTCAACGTGCAAGACATCTTTCCCGATGTTGCGATCGACGTGGGTGCGATCTCGTCACCCCGCATCATTCGGGTGTTGCGAGCACTCGAATCGTTCACGTATCGGCGGGCCGACGCAGTCACCGTGTTGTCGAGCGACCTGCGTGACAACGTCGTGGCAAAGATCGGCCGCCAGGATCCCGCCAAGGTTCGGGTGATCCCGAACTTCGTCGACACCGAACGCATTCGGCCGCGGTCGGGCGAGACGCCCTATCGGCATGAGATCGGCGCCGGTGACCGCACGGTCGTGATGTACGCCGGGAACATCGGGTTGTCCCAGCCGCTCGAGTTGGTGCTCGACACGGCGAGGAGATGGGCCGATCGCAGCGATGTGTTGTTCGTGATCAACGGCGACGGCTCGGAACGGGCTCGGCTCGAACGCTCGGCTTGTGATCTCGAGTCGGTCGTCTTCGTCGGTTTCCAGGCACCTGATCGGCTGCCGGAAGTCCTGGCATCGGCTGATGTTCACCTGATCGTTCTGCGCAGGGGCTTGGCCCACTCGTCGGTCCCCTCCAAGCTCTACTCGATCCTCGCCGCTGGCCGTCCCGTGCTCGCCTCGATCGATCAGGGCACCGAGGTCAGTCGGGTGCTGGACGAGCACAGATGTGGTGTGTCGGTCCCGCCGGAGGATCTCGACGCCTTCGAGTCGGCGCTCGACGACTTGATCACTGCAGTTGACGAACGCAGAGACATGGGGGAGCGGGGGCGAGCCTTCGTCGAACGCTGGGCCTCTCCGAGAGCCGTGGCGCTGACCTACCAGGACCTTTTCGCCGAATTGGCGTGATGCCGCCCGATGACGATTGGGTGCTGACTGACCGAAGCGGGATTGGCGCCGCTAGCGTTCCCTGCCGTGGGTAAAGCAAGCTCGTCGAAGAAAGTCCAGCGGGCGGCCAAGGCCGCTGCCTCGTCACGTGGAGCTGCGGAGTCGCGCGAACTCGGCTTCCCTCTGGTCGTCGGGCTCGTCGTGGTGCTCGGCATCGGATTGGTGTTCCTTGCCCGCGAGAACCGGGCGCCCGCCACACCTCCGGCCATCGGCGATCACTGGCACTCGGCCTACACGATCTACGACTGCGGCACCGAAGTTCCGTTCTTCCTCGGCACTGCTGATCCTGACGGCATTCACAGCCACCAGGACAGTCTCGTGCACATCCATCCCTTCAACAGTTCGGCCACGGGCGAGGACGCAACCCTCGGTGTGCTCTTCGAGGCCATGCGGGCGACCGTTTCCCGAGATGCCATTACTACCCCTGAGGCCGGGGTCCTTTCTGCGGCCGATGGGTGCGGTGATGAGCCGGCGGTCATCAAGGTGGCCCGCTATCAGGTCGACGGTGGTGTCGAGATCGTGTCGGTGTTCGACGACGACTTCGACGACATCCAGTTGCTGCAGGATCGCGAAGCGTTCTCGATCGCCAAGGTGCCGGTGGGCGAAAACCCGCCGCCACCGAGTGCTGCGGCGTTGGCTCAGCTCGACGTGTCCACCGGGAGCTCACAGATCTCCACCGACTCGGTTCCGCTCGACACCGAGAGCGAGTGATCCAGTCACAGATTTCAGGTTGGGCACGCTGTCGCAGCGGTGCCCGGCCGAGCGTTCTTCTCAGCCGGTCAACCCTGCGCTTCACTGCCGGTAATGCGGCAGGGAACACCACAGGAGATTCAGCGGTGGATTCAGCAGCGGATCCAACAGTGGCTTCCACAGTGGATTCCACGAGGGGTTCCTTGGACGACACTCGCTGGTGCAGCGGTGCGCGTAGGAGGCCTGCGAGATGAAGGCCGTCGTGTTGGTCGGCGGGTTCGGAACCCGTTTGCATCCGCTCACGCTCACCACACCCAAGCAGATGCTGCCCGTTCTCGACCGGACGATGCTCGAGCATGTCGTGGCCGGACTGGGTGGTCACGGTGTCGACGAGGTCGTCTTGTCGCTCGGCTACAAGGAAGACGTCTTCCGAGATGCCTATCCCGGCGGCGAATGTGCCGGTGTTGCTCTGACGTATGCGGTAGAACCGGAGCCCCTCGACACGGCCGGGGCTGTGCGATTCGCCGCTGACACCGCCGGGATCGACGAGACGTTCATCGTTGTCAACGGTGACGTCTTCACCGATCTCGACGTGACCGAGGTGTGGAACCGGCATCACGAGGTCGGTGCTGAAGGGACGATCGCGCTTACTCCTGTCGATGACCCGTCGCGCTTCGGTGTGGTACCCACCGACGACGATGGGCGGGTACTCGGTTTTGTCGAGAAGCCTCCTCGTGATCGCGCCCCGACCAACTGGGTGAATGCCGGTACGTATGTGCTCGAGCCGGCGGTCCTGCACCGCATCGAAACCGGTCGCAAGGTGTCGATCGAGCGAGAGACGTTTCCTGCCATGGCTGCGGCAGGTGGCCTGTGGGCAGTGCACAGTGACGCCTATTGGGTAGATGCGGGCACTCCCCAGACCTACATCGACATCCAGCTCGACCTCATCGACGGTGTGCGAGGCGCGGCCCGCGAGGCCATCGCCGAGTCGGCCTCGATCGCAGCTGGAGCGCAGGTCGATCACTCGGTGGTGATGGCCGGCGCAACGATCGGGGCGGGCGCAGTGGTGCGCGACTCGATCGTCTCGCCCGGCGCGCGGGTCGCAGACAATGCCGTGGTTGACGGATCGATCGTCGGGCGGCGTGCCATCGTGGGGTCGGGCGCCAAGCTCACCGGCCTCACCATGCTCGGCGAGGAGCAGGTTGTCCCGTCCGGGGCGCTCCTCGATGGCATCCGGATTCCGGAGCGCGCCTGATGACGGTGCTGGTCACCGGAGGCGCGGGCTACATCGGTTCGCACACTGCGGTGGCACTCCACGAGGCCGGCCGCGATGTCGTGTTGATCGACAATCTCGTCAACAGTTCGCCAGCGGCCGTCGACGCAATCCGTGCGCTGACCACACCTGACCTCGCGTTCGTGGAGGGTGATCTGCGCGACCGCGAACAGCTCGATGCGGTGTTCGAGGCATACGACATCGACGAGGTGATTCATTTCGCCGCTCACAAGTCGGTTGGTCAGAGCGTGTCGGCTCCGCTCGAGTACTTCGACAACAATCTCGGCGCCACGATCGGTGTGGCAGACGCGATGGTGAGACATGGGGTTCGAAAGCTGGTGTTTTCGTCGTCGTGCACCGTCTACGGCCAGCCTGATGTCATTCCGGTGACAGAACGCGCACCGATACGGGCGGAGAGCCCGTATGGCTGGACCAAGGTCATGTCGGAACAGATCCTGCGCGACACCGCCGCAGCCGAGGATCTCGATGTGGCGTTGCTCCGATATTTCAATCCGGTCGGCGCTCACGAGAGCGGCACCCTCGGTGAGGATCCCAACGGTGTGCCCGACAATCTGACGCCTGTCGTCATGGCGGTCGCAGTCGGCCGTCTCGACAAGATCGGCGTGTTCGGAGGTGATTACGGGACTCCGGATGGCACGTGTGTTCGTGACTATGTCCATGTGGTCGATCTGGCCGAGGGACATGTCGCTGCGCTCGATGCCCTCGACACAACATTGCGGGGAACGTGCATGGCCATCAATCTCGGGACCGGTATCGGCTCATCGGTGCTCGAGGTCATCGCTGCAGCCGAAGCGGCAGTTGGTGAGCCGATCGCCTACGAGATCGTCGATCGTCGGCCCGGTGATATCGAGCAGATCTATGCCGACCCGTCGCTCGCGGCAGAGGTGCTGGGCTGGCGCTCGCAGCGAGATCTTGCTGCGATGCTTCGCGATCATTGGACGTGGCAATCGATGCATCCCGACGGTTTCGCGGGCTGAAGCAGACATCGAAGCTCAGTGATCGTGGCCGGCGGGCCGGGCCTCCAATTCGTGTTCCATGTCGTGCAGGTTTTGCTGACTCGCCCAGCCGTGGTCGTCGGCAAGTGCCCGGAACGCGTCGAGCCAGCAGGCCCAGTAGTCGTATCCGCTGGTCCCGTCGACTGGGTCGGTCTCGAGCGCAACCTCGTGGGCTGCGATCTCGTCGATCAGTCGTTGTTGAAAGTCGGGCCATCCGAAACACCCTGCCTCGTACAGCGCGACCGTGGCGCCGAAGATCCGGGTCTGCCACGGCGCATCGAACACGAGTTCACCATTGGCCCGCGGGGGAGCGGTGGGCCCGTCGGTAGGCAGCAGCACCGGTTCCGGTCCCGATGTCACGCCGTGCCTCGGGACATGGAGCCGTGTGTCGTGGAGCCGTGTGTCGGTGGGCCTTGTGTCGTGGAGCCGTGTGTCGTTGGGCCGTGTGTCGTTGGGCCTTGTGTCATGGGGGCCTCGTGTGATGCGACGCTCGGCAGGTGACCGGTCGTCGGATGCTGATCCTCGACGCTCATCATGCGTCGATCCGTGCCACACCGATCATGGCGTCACGGGTGACGAGATCGGCTAGTGCCTCTTCGTCGGCGCCGAGGGTTGATGCAGGTTGTTCGGGGAGCACGAGGTAGCGAATCTCGGCGCTGGAGTCCCAGACCCTCACTTCGGTGTCGTCGTCGAGTGTCAGGCCGAACTCGTGCAGGACCTTCCTTGGTTCGCGGACGATTCGGGATCGGTAGGCCGGATCCTTGTACCACGCCGGCGGCAAGCCGAGGACGGGCCACGGGTAGCAGGAACAGAGCGTGCAGACGATCACGTTGTGCACATCGGGAGTGTTTTCGACCACGACCATCTTTTCGCCCTGCGGGCCTCCAATCCCGAGCTCGGCGATCGCAGCGGTCCCGTCGTCGAGAAGTCGGGCCCGATAGTCCGGATCGGTCCAGGCCTTGGCGACGACACGAGCACCATTGAGGGGGCCGACGTCGGTTTCGTAGCGCTCGATGATCGTGTCGATTGCAGCCGAGGTGATCAGCCCCTGCTCGACGAGCAGTCGTTCGAGCGCCTCCGTTCGGATGGCACGAGGATCGTGCTCGTGCTCGTGGTTCTCGTCGTGGCTCACGTTGGTTCCAGATAACTCTCGAAAAGGTCGACGGTGACCGACGTGCCGGGTTCGGCGTCGGCGCCCCACAGTTCGTCGCCGTCGAAGCGGACCGAGTACACGTGTTCAGGATTCTCGCCTTCGTGGTGAGCGTGAGTGTCCGGATACACCCAGCCGCCATGAAGAAGCTCGACTCGACCGGTTCGGTTGCGCACGTAGCCAGGGAGTCGAGTGTGGCCCGGAGGATTGTGGTTCTTGGTCCGAACGATGTCACCGACACCGAACCGGGGCACGGCATCGATCTTGCGAGCTGCGCTGTGGTCCGAGTAGCGGCCTGGGATCACTTGGTCGTTGGCATCAGCGATCATCAACTCGATCGAGCCGAGCCACCGGCCGAAGTAACCGTCGCCGATGTAGGCCGCAGGGTCGAGTCGTTCGATGGCGTGACGGAATTGGTCGACGTTGGCGCAGCCCGCACCCGTGTAGGCATTCGACAGCACAAACGCGCGCGCCTCCCACTCGGCATGGAAGACCGCCTCATCGCGTTCGGTGAGACAGGCCGGGAAGTCGTGACTTCCGCCCATGTCATGGATGCCGTCCATGGATTGCGAGGTTAGTCCGGCACGGCAGTGCGATCAGCGGCCCGAGCCGTGGCTCAGGCGGCGGCTCTTCGCTCGGCTCGCCGGTGGACGACTCCGTGGCATCGGTGGCAGCGAAGATCGAGGTTGTCGATATCTGTGGGGCCGCCGTGTGACCATTCGGCGACAGTGTGGTGCGCCTCGCAGCGTGAAGCGGCGGCGCCGCAGTCGGCACACCCTCGATGAGCGGCGATCAGGGCGAGCCACTGATCGGTCGAGGCCAGTCTCGTGCGCCTTCCAAGCCAGAGCGGCCGTCCCTCACGAGAGAAGACATGGCCAACAACTGCAGCCGCCGGCCCCAACGTGCACAACACGTCGTCAGGCACTGGTGTGCCATCGGCGAGTTCGGTCGTTCCATCGGCAAGTTCGTGGATCAGGTGAACCATGTGCTTGGGGTGAGATGCGGCATTGCGATGGCGAGTGGTCAACAGCTCAGCAAGGGCATCCGCTCGTCGCTGACTGTGGCTCCGGTGTTCGGCCGGGGACCCGTCACGGCCGCCGTCGGCCCGCCACAGCGAATCGACCCGTTCTTCGAGTGACGCCACGACGGCGGCCCCGGTGATGGGGTCGAATTGGGC
The DNA here is from genome assembly GCA_049437325.1 of Acidimicrobiales bacterium. Taxonomy (GTDB): domain Bacteria; phylum Actinomycetota; class Acidimicrobiia; order Acidimicrobiales; family Aldehydirespiratoraceae; genus UBA11606. The sequence continues at coordinate 19,899 of JBMTIM010000017.1, read as the reverse complement.
GTGGAGATGAACCATGCCGTCCCCAGCGGTCCAGTGGCTGGCTTCTCGCTGGCGGCGCTGCTGACGGTGGCGCTCATCGGCATCAATTGCCGATTCACGTCGTCCGGCCCATTCACGAGCCTTCTTCGAGAACAGATCGGCAGGCATCGCAGCAGCCATCTCGGCCAGGCTGTCGGCTTCCTCGTTCGTAACTCGGGCAGCTGCGTCCGCGCACGCAGTTGCATGCTCAGTGGTGATCTCACCCGATGCGAGCTTTCCGGCAACTGCTGGCATCTGGACCATACGACCGGCAACCTCTGCGTCTTTCTTCGCTCGCCGATCCGACCGACGTGAGAGTGAACGCCCCACCGTTGCTGCGTCGGCACCACGATCTCCAAGCGCATCGATTGCTGCAAGACAGGCGAGCCGACGCTCCTCGGCTCGAGCAATCAATCGATCGAGGGCAGCGATCGCATCGACGAGTTCAGGGCGAGAGAGCGGGCGAGGATCCAACCCCCGGAGCTCGTTGTTCGCCGCCGTCAACATAGGAAAAGTGTATCGAACATATGTTCGTCTTCCAACTCAGCCGAGGATTGAAATCGTTCGGGTTCGGGTGATCGTGGTAGAGCCGATCCCGCCCGGGAGAGCAGGCGACATGACGAGGTCGACGACCAAGGTAAGGGTCACGGCGATCTGGGGAGTCTCGCCGTCGATATCGGTGATCGAGATCGATCGAACACTGGCATTCGGAAGTGGCCCCATGGCGACAGACTCCTTCACGATCGCCTCGGCCAGAACCGGGTCGAATCGGATCTGACCGGTTGCGCGGAGGTTCTGGACGTCCAGTGCGCCAAGGGCGTCGTTTGCGGCCGATGCGGCTGTCAACTCGAGTTCACGAGCCCGTACTTGCGACAGGCTCACATCGATGACGATTGCGCCGAGCACAATCATGATCAACGCTGCTGCCGGAAACAGAAGAAGCACGGTGCCACCATCCATCCGGCGGTTCTGCATCAACACGTTGCGACCCCTCTGATCCCGTCGCGGAACGGATCGATCAGCTCTGTCGACGTCGACCTGACGGTGACGGCGTGCCCGAAGCCACCGATGAACGGAATGGTGAGCGCAGGCACGTCGTAGGTGACGGAGAGCGTGATCCGCGCACAACGGACATAGCCCTCGGGCAGCACCAGTGCGTCGATCCCCACTCTGCCGCCGGTGTACCCGTAGGCGGTGAGGGTCTCGATCGCTCGTCGCTCGGCCGTGTGCGCGATATCGGCCGGGTCACTCGCCTCGACAAAGGTACGCACGGCTTCTCGCGAGGCTGCGGTCGTGGCCAGCTTGGCGTCGATGACCCCCCAGGCATTGACCAACAAGAGTGTGACTGCGACGAACGTGAGGAATCCGAACGGCAGGACTTCGATACCCCCTACTTGGCCGGCGTCGCCGCTCGCTCGACGAATCGGCTCCGTCATCGAAATGTCTCGACTCGTACGACGATGGTCCGGTCGAGATGTGCGAGGTCGGTCAGGCCGGCCAGCCGTCGTGGCAGGAAGGTTGGATGATCAGCAGTCACCCGGACCGTGACGTCTTCAGGGTTGGTGCAGATCCAGTGCAGCGTTGCGTGCCCCGCCTCGCCATAGTCCCCGAGCTTTTCGAGGAATCGTGCTTCCGCCTCGGCCACAGCTGCACAGCGGTCGGTGACCTCGTCGTAACCGGCCACCATCTGCGCAGCCTCGAGTGTCGCAGCCGTGACCAACGACGATGCATAGAGGCTGAAGAGAATGTGGACCGCTGCGAACAACATGAACAAGAACACGAGGAAGCCCGCACTCGTACCGATTGTTGTCGCGCCGTCGTCGCGTCCATGAGTATCGAGAGGATCTCGGGTCACCCTCCCATCGCGCCGATGCGATTTACCTCCCCCTCGATGTTGGACTCGGCGTTCCCCCAGATGCGGTCGAACGCTACCCACATGGCGGCTCCGATGAAGGAGGTGATCAGTACGGCGATCGCAGTACTGATCACACCTTCACCGCGATCGCCAAGCATGCGACCGGTTCGACGGTTCAGGTGGCCGACCAGCATCTGGATCTCCATCCAGGTCTGTTCGGTGATGCTCATCATGGTTGTTCTCCTTGTTGGAGTTGGGTGGGGTTGGGTCATCCGCTGAAAAGGTTCAGCGCATCGACAAACGGGACACCCATCAGGAGCACCCCGGGTACGAGTGCTGAGACCGTGACGGGTATCCAGACCTGCTGGTTTCGACGTTCGATCGTCTCGATGAGTTCGCGCTGTGCCTGGCGGCGGATCGAGCGCGCTTCGTCGCTGATCAGTCGGCCGAGGTCGGCAGCGTCGCGATTGAGTGAGAGAACCGACACGAGACGATCGAGTTCGACAACACTGGCGATGTCGGCCCATTCCCGGAGTGCATCTGCTTCTGACAGGCCCTGGCCCACGCGTTGGACCACCCGCGCAAGATCGGCGGCGCAGACACCGGCCCCTCTTTCGCTGACGCGAGAGAGTGCAGTACCGAGGGACCAGCCAGCTGAGACGAGCATGCCGAGTTGCTCGGCAACGACTGGTAATTCCAAGAAGATTCGCCGCTGCCAAGCCGCTGACGCGCTCGCAACCTGCTGCTCGAGCAGAAGGAAGGTCAGGGTTGGCGCCCCGAGTACGACGAAGACGGCGAGTGCTGCCGGCACACCGAGCGTGGCCGACACGGCGAGCCCACCCGCAAAGCTGACCGCTGCCCAACCTGCCTGACGGACTCGAAAGGTCGTCACGTCCAGGGGGGAGTGGATACGGCGAAGTCGAAGCTCGACCCCCTCGTTCACGCCGAACAAGCTTGCGATTCGCTCTCCGACACTGTTCGAGAGCGGGGCGATGATTTCGCGAAACGATGCGGCCGACAGGAGGCCGAGGCGGGACCGACGGGCGTGAACAGGAGCAAAGGGGCTCAGCCGCTCGACAAGACTCGGCCGGCGGAACCATCGCAGATCGGAGAGCAGCAGCGCAGACCCGGTGAAGGTGGTCAGTCCGATGATGGCGAGTGCTCGACTCATCCCGAAAACACCCGATCCGGCTCGGGAAGCCGCATCACTCGCCCGGCCCACACCCAGCAGGTGATCACCATCGCAAGAGCAACGAGCACGATCAGTTGACCGCCTGCCGTTTGATACGCAGCACGTCCGTCACCGATGCTGATGCCGGCGAGTGCCATGCCACCGGGGACAGCGAGCACGAAGACGCGGGAGAAGCGGGCTCCTGCTTGGCGTGCGCGGGCATCTTTGCGACCCTGCACGTCCTGTCGACGATCCTCGGCGAGCGCTTCGAGTCGACGATCGAGATCGCTTCCTCCGAGTTCGTGGGCAATCAAAAGTGTCTCGGATGCAAGGTCGGCAGTGGGGTCGGCGAGCCGTTCCTTGAGGACGTGCATGGTTCGCGCGAAGTCTGTGGTCAGGAGCCATTCGCGGTGGGCGGCCTCGAAACCAGGACGAAGCTCCTCTGGGCCTCGTCGCCCCACCTCGAAGAGCGCTCGCGGGATTGATCGGCCCATCGACGCCGTCTGAAGGCGCATCTCCTCGATCATCCGAGGCCAGGCCTCTTGGGCGCGTTCGATGCGGCGCTTGCGCCGGAGCCGATACGTCGCGATCGGAAAAGATGCGGTGAAGCCACCGACAACCAGTGCCGGGAACGGTCCGGCGAAGATCGCGTACCCGAGCGCCGATCCGAGGGTGAGCATCACGGCAACCACAGCAGCGAACTCACGAGGGTTGACATCTGCGAGCCCCGCTTGCGTCAACCAAGCGTCGATATCGGATCTCCGTCTCCTCAGAGCGTCGTCCGCGATCCTCGGACCGAAGCCGAGGCCCTGCCAGTCGAAGACCAACGACGTGTACGACCAGTAGAGGCCAAGAGCGACTGCGACGGAGGAGAGGAGTGCGCTCAACGTTGTGCACCTCCGAGGGTGCAATGCAGGTCGATGCCTGCCGCAGCGAATGCGGAGCCGATTCGAACCGGAAGGGCACCGGTCCAGGTCAGCCGACGATCCGAGGGGCAGAGGGTGAAGACCTCCGTGGTGGCGAACGCCTGGGCTGCTGCGGTGTCGGCAGAGTCCTCGACCGTGAGGATCGAGCCGACGCGCGGACCGTCGTCGGTGCGCACGCAGTGCACGACGACATCCACGGCTTCGCTGACGAGACTGTTGAGCGCCGTCATCGAGAGCTCGTTGGATGCTTCGGCGAGTTGGCAGATGAAGCGAAGACGGGTGAGTGCTTGGCGCGCCGAACCCGCATGGATCGTTGTGAAGCCCTTGACGCCTGATGAGAGGGTCAGCAGCAGGGGAAGCGCTTCTCGGTCACGAACCTCCCCGACAATCGCGATGTCTGGAGCCATGCGAAGGAAACCGGAGACGAGACGCCGGAGGTCGACTTCGGGGCGATCAGCGCGTGCCGCGCGGGTCTGGACGCTTGCGACATTGGGGAGCGGGATATCGGCCTCGAACACCTCCTCTGCGACCACAACTCGAAGCGATGGGTCGAGTTCTGCTGCACAACAGTTCAGCATCGTGGTCTTTCCCGCACCGGGCGCACCTGCGAAGACAATGGTCTGGCGCGCCTCGACGCACCTGCGAAGGAAGACAGCTGCCTCGGCGCTGAGCATGCTGCGTGCGACAAGTTCGTCGAGGCTGCGGATCGTGATGCCTGTGAACTTCCGAATGTTGATCATCAGGTGTCCACCGCGGGCGATGTCGCCGTGAACGATGTGAAGGCGCGCCCCATCGTCGAGTTGGGCGTCCTGAAGACCCTCGCTCGGATCGAGCTTGCGGTGAGCCGTGGAGGCGTTGTCCAGAATCTTCGTCAGTGTTCGAATGACGTGCTCGTCATCGTGGAAGACCTCGTGGTGGTACCCGCTCGGACCGCAGTGCCGCCTGACGAAGATGGCGTCGGGAGCGTTGACCATGACTTCCCAGACGTCATCGTCGTTCAAGAGTGGTCCGAGGGGGCCGTATCCGGTGAGGTTGCGCATTGCTCGTTCACCGACGAGCTCGGCGTCGGTCAACGGGAACGATCGTCTGCCCTCTCGGAACTCTTCGTTCCAACGTGCGATCTCGTCGTCGACGAGCGAGCGAAGGGCGCGCTCCGAGGCAGCACCTTCGAGATCGAGCGCTTCGTCTCTGGCTCGCCGCTGCACTCGTCGTTCGATCTCTGCAAGTGGTGTGGGTGGAGTCAAGCGGGAACCTCGTCACTCCACGAGCCGAGTGATCCCACCGTGATGGCAGTCGGCTCGTATGGCACCGGCTCGGGTCGTTTCTCGGTCTGACAGAGAAAGGTGTTCACCGGTTCGTGAAGCGCAGATCCCAGGGCACGAGGAAGCTGCACACCATCGCGCAACGCGATCTCGAGATCGTTTCGATTGGGCAGGTAGACAGGTGAAACGAGGCCGGAGAGTTCACTCGTGTTCGTGAGCTCGCCGAGCGCTGTACGGATCTCGAGGCGGCGCCGAGGTGATCGCGGTGCTCGAACAACGACGGGAAGGAGGCGTGCGGCTGGGACACCGAAGCTGGCCAGTTCACGCAGCGTACGCATGAGCGAGTGCAGGCCCTTGACCCCGGCGGTACCGGTTACGAGAACCATGTCGGCGTGGGCAAAGGTCGTTCGGGCGAAGAGATTGCGATCTTCCACGTCGACGGAGCCAGTCTCGGATTCCCCCTCGACGTCGGCGTCGACATCAGCGATCACGTAGTCGTACGAACGCTGAAGGCCATCGAGCGCTGCCTCGAAGGCGCGGGGTTGGACAGCGGTCCAGTCCCGCGCTCGTCGCAGGCCGAGGAGGAGGTGGTAGCCCCGTCCAACGGCGTCGAACGTCAGTGCTCGAATCTCTTCGGGCGGCAGTCGCCCGACGCGATGGGCGTCGGCGAGTTCTTGCACACCGGGAACGATGGTGCGGGCATTGTGGAGCACTGCCTGTTCGCCGTTTCGCGCAAGGTCGGCAAGCACTGTTGTGGACCGGCCGGCTTGCTGCCCTCCGAGCGCCTGAGCCAGCGCCATGGCGGCTGTGGAGGCTCCTGATCCTCCGGATCCGGTCACTGCTACGAGGTGACCCTTTGCGTCCGAGGGCGTTTCGGCTTCGGGCGGTTGGTGCGATGTCTGGACGCGCCTGATCGGCGATGCGTGTTCGGCGAGAACTGCCATGAGCTCGGCACTGTCGAAAGTGGCCGGGAGGGTGCCGCTGATACCGAGCTCGAGCCAGTCGCGGCCTGGGGTCGGGTCGACGACAACGACCGCTGTGCCGACCGAAGTCGCAGCGTCGATCAGGTCACGGTCGAGCCCGGGTACGTCGGATCCGATCAGCACAGCGGAGTGGGAACGTCCACTGCTGAGGCGTGCGGATGCCTCCTCCGAAGACATGCATTTGACGAAGTCGACCGGCACGGTCGCAGCCGTGGCCCACGTCGCAACTTCGCTGAACCACGTGGAGCGCGGGCGAGCGACACCCAGAACGACCCATCGCTCGATGTTCATCGATCGGTGTCCTCGCTGGCGAATGCAGTTGGGTAACGGTCACCGAGCGCCCGCGTCGACCGAACGACAGTGATGTCGGTGGTCTGGGTCAGGTGGGCGACCTGCAGAACGGTTGCTGGTTCTTCGACGGCGATCGTCAAGACACCCCGGCCACTGGCTCTGATCTGGTCAGGACGGGAATCGATGCCGAGCACGATTGCGTGCTCGACCGCAACGGTCGTGGTTTCGGCGGTTGTTGCGAGCACGGTGATGCGGTCGCCGGGTACGAGAGCTGAAGGGGATCGGTCGAGCGGAATTCCGAAGGTGACCTCGTGCACCGATGAGAGAGGTCGATCTCCAGGGACCGTTGCTGCCAAGAGGTGTGCAACGTCGATGAGCTCACCGGCGCCCAGACCATGAAGCACCACTGCTCCGTCGAGGCCCTCGACGGAGTTGAGCGTTGTGGCCGACAGCTCCGCCGAGAGTTCCATTGGCTCGAAGCGGACGTCGGTGGTGGTGATCGTCTCACCGGGCTGGAGGTCACGAGTCGCAACCAGGTACGAAGTTTCGGGAGGACCGTGACCATCGCTCGCAAGGGTGAACGTTCCGAGGGCTCCGATGGTGACGAGCAAGGCTCCGAGGACTGCACGGCTGCTCGGAAGTGCTCGACGGGAACGAATCGCGTGGGGCGGCGGAAGCGGCGTCTCGACTGTGTCTGAACCCGGTGCGGGCATCATCTCGTTCTCCACCCCGTTCTGGCGCCGATGCCTGGCTCGCCACCACCCAGTGACCAGAAACGAAGCGGTGTCGAACACCATGAAAGGATCTGGAAAACTGTCAGTCGGACTCGAGGTTCGGTGCTGACGTCGCAACGGGGTAGGTTCAGTGCATGAGCGACGAGATCGAATGGATGTCCACCGCCTCGGCCGCCGAGTACCTGGGCATCACGAACCGAACGCTGTACCGCTTCATCGATGAGGGCCAACTCGCGGCGTACAAGTTCGGGCGAGTGATCCGGTTGCAGCGGGCCGACGTCGACGCGTTCATCGCGGCATCTCGCGTTGAGCCGGGCACGATGCGTCATCTCTATCCCGACGCGGCCGGGAGCAGTGACTGAGGACGCCGTGCGGCGTCGGCGATCGAGTGCTACTCGAAGAAGACGTCGGCCATACGGCCGATCATCGGCCGAGCGGTACCGAGCTGGATCGCGTCGGCTCGTTCGGCCATGCGTGGTTGAAAGTGGTCGTCCGTGAAGATCCAGAACTGATCGTCCTTGATTGCGCTCACGACCAGATCGGCAACCTCTGATGGAGGTTTGCGCTGAGCGAACTGCTCGAGGATCGCTTCGCGAATCGCCAGCTCCTCGGCGGTCGGTTCGGCCTGCTGGGCTGCCATGTCCTCGGGCAGGTTTCTTCGCGACTCGATGATGCGCGTGGCGACGAATCCCGGGCACAGGCAGCTCACGCTGACACCGGTTCCTGCGACCTCCTCGGCGATCGTTTCCGAGAGTGCAACCACGCCGAACTTTGCAACGTTGTAGGGCGCGTTGCCACCGAAGGCGAGCTGACCACAGATCGAAGCGGTATTGACGATGTGGCCTTCGCCCTGCTCGAGCATTCCCGCCAAGAATGTCTTGCAGCCGTAGATGACACCCCAGAGATCGACGTCGAGGACCCACTCCCACATGTCGATGGGGCACTCGGCTACGTCGCCACCACCACCGACTCCTGCGTTGTTGCACAGGACGTGCGCAGCACCGAACCGCTCCAGTGTTGCATCGCGCATCGCTTCGACCTGATCGAGTTTGGAGACGTCGACGACCATCGACAGCACGTCGGCGCTCTGCCCGATCCGCGCTGCCTCGACGGCGAGCGGGCCGGACTCGACGTCGGACATCACGACGTTCATCCCCTGTGCGGCGAACGCCTCGGCGAATGCCAGACCCATGCCGCTGGCGGCTCCTGTCACCACCGCCGTCTTGCCTGCGAGTTGCTTCATCGGGCAACGCTGCCATTCCGACTGCAGGGGCACAAGTGTGGTTGCCCCGACCGGTTGCATCTCGCCTACGGCGCAGCGCTGGCCATCGGTTTGTTCTCAAAGCAACCATGCGTCGCAACATAGAGTCGCAACACGAGGAATGCAACAGCGTTTGCGTCAACGTTTCGACCGGTACTGTCCGCTCCTATGGCCAGAGCAGGACGGTTGTCTGTGCAGTACTTCCCCGTCGGCAACTGACGATGCGAGCGTGCGTGCTCGAGGTGTTCGACGGCCCAGTCCCTGTGGTCGACGTTGCCGATCCGACCTGCCCGACAGACGGGGTGGTGGTAGCGGTGCGGGCGTGTGGTGTGTGCCGTTCCGATCACCATGCGTGGAAAGGCGTCGATCCCGATGTCGTGCTGCCACACGTGATGGGCCACGAACTTGCGGGCGAGGTGGTTGCGGTGGGCGCTTCCTGTCCATCGTTCTCGATCGGAGATCGCGTGACGGCGCCGTTCATTCTCGGCTGTGGGACCTGCGCCGATTGCCGATCGGGTGCGGCCACGGTCTGTCGAGACCAGCACGTCATCGGTTTCTCGTCGTGGGGAGGCTTCGCCGAGCTCGTGGCCATCCCGCGGGCAGAGTTCAATCTCGTGCGACTGCCCGACGCTCTCGGATTCGTTGCCGCCGCAGGAATCGGATGCCGGGTCACCACGGCGTGGCGGGCCGTCGCTGATCGCGGCCGACTGCAGGCCGGCGAATGGCTGGTGGTGCACGGGGCCGGCGGTGTCGGTCACGCAGCGTTGCTGCTCGGACGTGCGCTCGGTGCACGAACGATTGCGGTCGACATCAACCCGGGCGCCCTGCAGTTCGCCATCGATGCAGGGGTGGACGAGGTGATCGATGCGTCTCGTGTCGACGATGTCGCCGGAGCAGTCCACGACATCAGTGGGGGAGGAGCACACGTTGCGATCGACGGCCTCGGTGTGCAGGCCACCTTCGACAATTCGTTGCGCTCTCTTCGACCCCTGGGCCGACACGTGCAGGTCGGGATGCCAGTTGGTGGAGACGCAGTTGTGCCGCTTGCGCTTCTCGACCTCGTCTATGCGCGCCAGCTCACGATCCTGGGCATGCGGGGCCTCGATGCGTCGGGCTTCGGTGAGTTGTTCGATCTCGTCGAGGCCGGTCGGTTCGATCCGGCATCGCTCGTGACTGCGACCATCGGGCTCGATGGAGTGGAGGCCGTGCTGCGAAGGATGGACGGAGCCCAACCGCCAGGGATCGCAGTCGTCGAGATGAGCTGAGACCGGATCCGAGCGGCGCATGTCATGCCGCATGATCCGGTGCTTTCCTCGGAGCGGGTGAGGAGAATCGAACTCCCATCATCAGCTTGGAAGGCTGAGGTTCTAGCCGTTGAACTACACCCGCGGGTGAGCACAGGGTAGCGGCCCGCAGCTCAGACGATCACCGTCGCTGCGAGATCAGGCCCTCGTGGGTGCGCACCCGTCTCCAGCGTCGATCGAAGCGAGCCGGATCCGCTTCGACGGGTGTCATCGAATGGAGGCGGCCCCTCTCCGGACACCTAGGGGAGTGGGCGACCGAGACCGTTAGGCTTCGCGGTCGTGAAGAGCACTGTCGAGACCCTCGAAGACAATCGGGTGAAGCTGAACGTCGAGGTCGACGAAGCGGAGTTCGATTCCGCCGTCGATGCTGCGTTCAAGCGCATCGCCAAAGAGGTCCGGATGCCGGGCTTCCGGCCCGGGAAGGCACCCCGGCGGCTGCTGGAGGTGCAGTTCGGCCATCAAGTCGGCCGCGAGGAAGCTCTACGCGAGTCGATGCCCGAGTACTACGCCCAGGCCGTGATCGAACACGACGTCGATGTCGTCGCCCCACCGGAGATCGAGATCACCGGTGGCCAAGAAGCGGGCCCTGTTGTGTTCGAGGCAGTGGTCGAAGTTCGACCGAGTGTCAACGCCGCCGGTTACGACAGCCTTCGGGTCGAGATCCCCAACCCGGTTCCCTCCGACGCCGAGATCGACGAGCAGATCGACAATCTCCGCAAGAATGTTGCCGAACTCGAGCCGGTCGAGCGGGCTGCGGCCGACGGCGACCATGTCACGATCGACATCGAGTGTGAGCACGAAGGCGAGGCGGTGCCCGGGCTCACGACCACCGACTACGACTACGAGGTCGGCAGTGGTGCTGTCGTCGCCGAGATCGACGAGAACCTTCGCGGTGCCTCGGCCGGCGACGACGTCGAGTTCGAGGCCGCTCATCCCGACCCCGACGAAGAAGCACCGCTCGTGTTCTCGATCTCGGTCAAGGAGGTGAAGGAAGCGGTCTTGCCAGCCCTCGACGACGCGTTCGCGAAGGCCAACTCCGAATTCGAGACGGTCGAGGAGTTGCGTGCTGACATGGAGGCCCGCATGGCCGCAATGCGCGTCAGTCAGGCCCGGATGGCGTTGCAGCAAAACACCGCCGAAGCCGTTGCTGCGCTCGTCACCGACGAGATCCCCGAGTCGATGATCGAGAACGAGATCAACGCCCGTATCCAAGACCTCGTCGGTCGCCTGCAACAGCAGGGGATGGACGTCGGCGCCTATCTCGAAGCGGTCGGCCAAACCGCCGAGACCCTTGCCGCAGAGTTCCGTGCACCGGCCGAACAGGCGGTGAAGGTGGATCTTGCGTTGCGCAGTGTCGCCGAGCTCCAAGGCCTCGTACCGGATGATGACAAGATCGATGAGACGCTTGCCGACATGGCGGCTCAGTCCGGCCAGAAGGCCGATGACCTTCGAGAGCGGCTCGCAGCGGTCGGGCAGCTTTCCGCCCTGCGTGCCGACCTCGGCAAGCAGGCGGCGATGGAGTGGCTCACCGAACATGTCGAGCTGGTGGACGAGAATGGTGCATCGATCGACCGAGCCGCCTTGGAACCCCCCGAGCCGGCAGCCACGGACCACGACGTCACACCTGGTGACGACCATGAGGAAGAGGAATAAGGCAAAGTGAGCGCTATGAACATCTCCCCCCGCAACTACCTCGTCCCGACGGTCGTCGAGCAGACCAACCGTGGTGAGCGTGGCTATGACCTCTATTCGAAGCTCCTCAAGGAGAACATCATCTTCGTCGGCACGCCGATCGACGACACCGTCGCCAACCTGATCTGCGCCCAGCTTCTGCATCTCGAGTCGGAGAACCCCGACAAGGACATCAACCTCTACATCAACAGCCCGGGTGGCGACATCAATGCCCTGTTCGCCATCTACGACACGATGTCGTACATCAAGCCCGACATCACCACGATCTGTTTCGGCCAGGCAGCGTCGGCGGCTGCGGTGCTTCTCGCCGCAGGCGCCAAGGGGAAGCGTCTGGCGTTGCCTCATGCACGCATCTTGATCCACCAGCCCTACGCCGGCGCACAGGGCCAGGCGAGCGACATCGAGCTGATCGCGGCCGAGATTCAGCGCATGAAGAGCAGCCTCGAGGAGGTGCTCGCACACCACACCGGACAGACGGTTGAGAAGATCGCCGCCGACACCGATCGCGACTTCGTGATGACCGCTGCCGAGGCCAAAGCGTATGGAATCATCGATGAGGTGATCGAAACGCGTAATGTGGTCGACAACAGCGGGCCGATCACGGCCGTGAGCTAGGACTGTCAGGGGACGACTGCGTGGCGAAGTTCGGTGAGGGTGGGGAACTCCTGAAGTGCTCTTTTTGCGGCAAGTCGCAAAAGCAGGTCAAAAAGTTGATCGCCGGTCCCGGCGTGTACATCTGCGATGAGTGCATCGACCTCTGCAACGAGATCATCGAAGAGGAGCTGGCCGAGACCACCGACGTCAGTCTTGGTGATCTTCCGTCGCCCCGTGAGATCTACTCGTTCCTGAACGACTACATCGTCGGTCAGGATCAGGCGAAACGGATTCTGTCGGTCGCCGTCTACAACCACTACAAGCGGATCGAACTCGACAGCAGCCTCGATGGTGAAGTCGAGCTGTCCAAATCCAACATCTTGCTCATCGGTCCCACCGGCTGCGGCAAGACCTACATGGCACAGACGTTGGCACGGATGCTCAACGTGCCGTTTGCGATCGCCGACGCCACCGCACTGACCGAGGCGGGCTACGTCGGTGAGGACGTCGAGAACATCCTGCTGAAGCTGATCCAGGCCGCCGACTACGACGTCAAGCGGGCCGAGACCGGCATCATCTACATCGACGAGATCGACAAGGTGGCACGCAAGAGCGAGAACCCCTCGATCACCCGCGATGTCTCCGGCGAGGGCGTGCAACAGGCCCTGCTGAAAATCCTCGAGGGGACCTCGGCGGCAGTACCGCCCCAAGGTGGTCGGAAACATCCCCATCAGGAGTTCCTGCAAATCGACACCACGAACATCTTGTTCATCTGTGGTGGAGCATTCGCCGGTATCGAGAAGATCGTCGAGGACCGAGTGGGAGCGAAGGGTGTCGGTTTCGGCGCAGACATTCGTCGCCCCGAGGACAAGGATCTTGGTGCGATCTTCAACGACGTGCTTCCCGAGGACCTCACCAAGTTCGGGCTCATCCCAGAGTTCATCGGCCGTATGCCGGTCGTTGGCGCGGTCAATCATCTCGAGCGCGATGCACTCGTGGAGATACTCACCGAACCGCGCAACGCGCTGATCAAGCAGTACCGCAAGATGTTCGACTTCGAGGACGTCGAACTCGAGTTCACCCCGGACGCGCTCGGGGCGATCGCCGACGAAGCGATCAAGCGCAACACCGGTGCTCGTGGCTTGCGTGCCATCCTCGAGGAGACCCTCCTCGAGACGATGTACGACATCCCGGGCCGTGATGATGTGACCAAAGTTGTCGTCACGCCCGAGTCGGTCCTTGGCACTGCGATTCCGGAGATCATCACGGTCGGTGCCGACCGCCGGGCCAGCTAACTGCTGGTGCAGTACGAGGAAGCCGTCGCGCACCTCGACGGGCTGATCAATCACGAAGCCATTCCGAGGGCCGGCGCAGTTTCGGGCCTGAGCACCGATCCCATGGTCGAGATCATGGCCATGCTGGGTGACCCTCATCGGTCGTACCCGGTCATTCACGTGACCGGGACCAACGGCAAAGGCTCGTCGGTGCGGATGATGGAAGCGCTGCTCGAAGGCATGGGACTGCGGACCGGTGCCTACCTCAGCCCCCACCTCGAGTCGACGACCGAGCGCATCCGTACCGGCGGAGAAACCATCTCCGAGGATGCGTTCGGCGAGGTGATCGGCGATGTCGTGTTGGCACTCGAGGCCCATTCCGTTGCCGCGACCTGGTTCGAGACGGTCACCGCCGCAGCGCTGCTGCACTTCGCCAACGAGGCGGTCGATGTGGCGGTGATCGAGGTCGGACTACTCGGCCGCTACGACGCAACCAATGTGGTCGAGGCCCAAGTCGCCTGCGTGACCAATATCGGGCTCGACCACAGCGCCGGCGAGGGCGACTGGCGGGCATCGATCGCCAGTGAGAAGGCCGGGATCATCGAGCCGAGGAGCACGCTGGTGCTGGGGGAGGAAGATCCGCGACTCGTACCGATTTTTCTCGGTGAGGGGCCGGCGCGGGCCGTGGTGCGTGGTGACGACTTCGGCGTGATGGACGATCGGCTGGCCGTTGGTGGTCGGCTCGTCTCGCTGCGCACTCCGCGGGCAGTGCACGATGATGTTTTTCTGGGACTTCATGGCGGGTTCCAGGCGGTGAATGCATCGCTTGCCCTGACTGCGGTCGAAGAGTTCTTCGATGCCGCGCTCCCACACGACGTCGTCGAGGAGGCGTTGGGCGGTGTGGTCGTACCCGGGCGTCTCGAATTCGTTCGTCGATCACCCATGGTCCTTCTCGACACGGCGCACAACGTCCCCGGCGCAATGGCACTCGCCGAGACCCTCGCCGACGACTTCTCGCAGGGTGGTCGCCGCTTCCTGCTGCTCGGTATGCAGGATGGTCGCATTCCCATCGACATCTGCCGAGCCCTGCGGGTGCATGAGTACCAGCTGGTCGTCACATGCAGAGCTCCGACGGCCCGCGGGATCGATGCCGACGCGCTGGCCGCAGCTGTTCGCGACGCAGGTGGCATTGCCGACGCAGTCGCCGACGTCGATACGGCCATCGAACATCTTCTCGGCCAAGCCGAGGACGACGACTTGATCGTGGTGGCCGGCACCAATCCGGTTGTCGGCCGGATTCGCACCATCGTGGACGAACTCTGAGCGGGCCGGGGCCGCCGCAGGGTTGAGATTCCAGGTTGAACACAAAGCGTCACCGCTAGCCTCACGGCCATGGAACGCACCTTCATCATCTGTAAGCCTGACTCGGTCGAGCGTGGACTCGTCGGTCAGATCCTGAGCCGCTTCGAGGCCAAGGGTTTCGGGATTGTTGCTGCTGAGCTGCGGACCCTCGATGCCGACACGCTGGCCCGGCACTACGAAGAGCACGTGGGCAAGGGCTTCTACGAGGACCTGGTGGCGTTCATGAGCCGTGGCCCGGCGCTGGTCGCAGTGCTGGAGGGTCCCGAGGGAACCTGGGCAACGGTGCGGGAGATGATGGGCGCAACCAACCCCATGGTTGCTGCCCCGGGCACGATTCGCGGTGATCTCGGAACCGTCTTCACCGAGAACCTGATCCACGGCTCCGACTCCGCCGAGTCGGCTGCTCGTGAGATCGGTATTTTCTTCCCCAACCTCTGAGAACGGCAACGCAGACCTCCTTCGAGCTCCGGCTTCGGCACGTTCGAGCTGCGGTGTGGTCGAGAAGTGTTGCAATTCGGTGACTATCCGCGTTTACACTGATGGCGGCCAACTCCTCAACGGCAATGGCCTGATGTGTAGCTGGCACACCCTCGCTTCGAGGCCGACGACAAAGGCGGTGGTCAATCATGGTGGCTGATTCCCTGCTTTCGAGCTTTGGGGCCGTCATCGGACGCGACATGGCAGTCGACCTTGGAACGGCGAACACGATCGTCTACGTCCGTGGGGTAGGCATCGTGCTCAATGAGCCCTCCGTGGTGGCGATCGACACTGCGACGGGTCGTGCGTTGGCGGTGGGTTCGGAAGCCAAGCGCATGATCGGGCGTACGCCGTCGAACATCCAGGCCATTCGACCGTTGAAGGATGGCGTGATCGCCGACTTCGACATCTGCGAAAAAATGATGCGCTACTTCATCCAGAAGGTGCATCAACGCAAGTGGGCGAAGCCGCGCATGGTCATCGCAGTTCCGTCGGGGATCACTGGCGTCGAGCAGCGTGCAGTGCAGGAAGCTGCCGAGTTTGCCGGGGCTCGCAAGCCAGCCATGATCATCGAAGAACCGATGGCGGCTGCCATCGGTGCTGGCCTGCCGGTGCAGCAACCGACCGGCAACATGATTGTCGACATCGGTGGCGGGACGACCGAAGTTGCCGTGATCTCGCTCGGCGGTGTGGTGGCGAGTGAGTCGGCGCGCGTGGGTGGCGATGAACTCGACGACGCCATCGTGCAATACGTGAAGAAGGAATTCAGCCTTGCGCTGGGTGAACGAACGGCGGAAGAGATCAAGATGCAGCTCGGCTCGGCGTGGCCACTCGACAAGGAGCTGCGAGCCGAGATCCGTGGACGCGATCTCGTGTCGGGTCTGCCGCGAACCATCGTTGTTTCGACAGGCGACATCCGCGAAGCGCTCGAGGAGCCTGTCTCTGCCATCTGTGACGCGGTGAAGTCGACCCTCGACCAGACTCCTCCTGAGCTTGCTGCCGACGTGATGGACAGTGGCATCACCATCGCAGGCGGCGGTGCGTTGCTTCGGGGGATCGATCGACGTCTCAATGACGAGACCGGCATGCCGATCAAGCTGGCGGCCGATCCGTTGTTTGCGGTCGCTATCGGCTCGGGTCAGGTCCTCGAAGAACTGGAAGCTCTGCGCGGTGTGGTCGTGAGCTC
Source organism: Acidimicrobiales bacterium (assembly GCA_049437325.1). GTDB lineage: Bacteria > Actinomycetota > Acidimicrobiia > Acidimicrobiales > Aldehydirespiratoraceae > UBA11606. Next base: position 3,509 of record JBMTIM010000017.1, on the reverse strand, counting down.
GGGCGAGCTCTAGACGCAGCACCATGGTGCTCCCGCAGGGAGGTGGAAGTGACCGTGGTCGGCGCCGGCTGGTGCTCCTTGTCCTCACGGCGATCACCCTGTTGAGCCTCGACCTCAGTGGATTCGGCCCACTCGGAGCCGCCCAGCGGTGGGTGCGTGACCTGCTTCACCCGATTGCCGAGGTCGCCGGCTTTGTCGCCTCCCCGTTTGCAAACACGTGGAATGCCATCTTCGACTACGACGATCTCGCCGCCGAACGTGATCAGCTCCGCGAAGAGCTCGACAACGCGCTGGGAGCGCAGCTTGCTGCCGAGGCGGAACGGGCTGCGTTCCGTCGCCTGCTCGAGGCGACCGAGATCACCTACCTGCCGACGATTCCGACCGTGACGGCGACGGTGGTCCGGACGGCTGTTGGGAATTTCGATGAGCACGTGGTCACGATCGATAAGGGCACGAACCATGGCATTCGGCCTGGCATGGCAGTGGTGACCGGTGCGGGACTCGTCGGGCGTGTCGAACGAGTTGATGCCATCACCGCCAGTGTTCAACTCCTCAGTGATGCGAATCTCGTCATCGGTGTTCGACTTACAGCGACCGACGAGGTCGGTCTCGGCCACACACTTCCTGACGACGTACGAACCTTCGTCATCGACCGGGGGCTCGAGTGGCCCGAGGGCGATGATGGTTCCTTGCTGCCTGCTCTCGATTCGGTTGTCGTCACGGCAGCGAGCAGCCGCTACCCGGCCGAGATACCGCTCGGCAGAATCACGGATGTCTACCTCGATCCGGAAAACGACATCGCAATGATCGTGGAGGTCGAACTGGCCAACGATGTTCGCGACCTCAGCTATGTGACTGTGCTGATTGCGTCAGGTGTCGACCAAGTGCCACTGGAGCCGACGCCGAGTACCAGCATTCCTCTCGACATCGAGGTCCCACAGGATCCGGAGTCAGACCGGTGAGCGTGCCGATCCGTCTCGGACTGGTGATGCTTGCGGCGTTGCTCGTTCAACTCACCGTGTTCGTCGACGTTCGATTTTTCGGCGTTGCCCCAGAACTCCTCTCGCTTCTCGCAGTGTTCGGCGCCTTCTTCATCGGCCCGGAACGGGGATTGTTGGTGGCGTTCGGTGCCGGCTTGCTCTGGGACGTCTACCTGCCGACACCGCTCGGTGTCACGGCGTTCACCCTTGCGCTCATCGCCTATGCGGTCGCCAGGTTCAACGAGGGTTTGTTCCACGACAGTCGACTGCAGCTCGCAGTGGTGGTCTTCGTGGCGAGCGGGATGGCAGTACTCGGGTACGCCCTCATCGGAGGGATCATGGGATCGCCCGAACTGTTGCGCATCGACATGTTTCGGATCGCGCTGATCGTTGGGATTCTCCATGCGCTGCTGACCCCGCTGGTTTCGCCGGTGATGATGTGGGCACTGGGTGGGGAAGGGACGATGCGCCGATGAACGCACTCGTCCGCATGCGGATGTTCGCCTTTGCCTCGCTAGTCCTGTTCGGCGCGCTCGGAGCTCGGCTCTGGTACCTGCAGGGGGTCGAGTCGATGCGTGAGGAGTTCCAGGAGCAAGCGCTCACCAACGTGCTCGAACCCGTGTACGAGGAGGCACCGCGCGGACGGATTCTCGACCGCAACGGCCGCGTGATCGTCGACAACAAAGTGGTGCAGGTCGTCACGATCGATCGGGCGGTCATGGAGGACCTCGAGTCGACAGAACGTGAGGCGATGTTCCTCCGGCTTGCCATCGCCGTCAGTCGGAGTGGCAGGTTGGTCAAGGTCGAGTCCATGGTCGACGAATTCGACGACCAGTCCTTCGGGCCCTACGAACGAATTCCGGTCGCCGTGGACGTGAATCCGGAGTTGCTCGTTTTTCTCGGGGAACGGCCCGATGAGTTCCCTGGTGTCGAGATCGTCAAACGTACGGTCCGGGCGTACCCCTACGGCTCACTGGCTGCACATCTGTTGGGGTACGTCGGCCCGATCAACCGGACGGAATGGGAGCAGAAGCAGGCGCAGCTCGATCCGGAGTCCGATGGTGCGAAGACGTATCAGCTCAACCATGAGATCGGGAAGACAGGGATCGAACGGATCTTCGAGAGCGAACTCCGGGGTGTCCCGGGTACCCGGTGGCTCGAGATCAACGCAAGCCTCCGGGTCGTCGGTGAAGTCGAGGAGCGGTACGAGCCGCCGATTCCCGGCAACGATGTGTGGCTCTCGATCGACCTCGATCTCCAGATGCTCGCAGAGCAAGAGTTGGCCAAGGGGCTGCGGAGCGCTCGACAGCGGGGGGCTGACGACGGTGACCCGCCGATTGTCGCCCCGGCCGGCAGCGTGGTGATGATCGACCCACGCAACGGTGACCTCCTGGCGATGGCCTCGTTCCCGACATACGAACCGGCCGACTTCGTTCAGGGCATCACCGCCACCCAGTTCCGCGAATTGATCAGCGAAGAAAACTTTTCTCCCATTCTCAACCGGGCCATCCAGGGCACCTACGCCCCGGGGTCGACGTTCAAGCCGGTCACTGCGCTTGCGGCCCTTCAGGAAGGGGTGCTCGGTGATGGCCCCGATGCGCTTCGTTCTCCGGACGCGCTGTACAACGACCAGGGCTCCTACACCTACAGCCGTTGTTTCGAGGAGTCCTCCACCTGTCGATTCTCGAGCCCGTTCAATGGCAGCCGATGGGTCGACCTGCGTGGCGCGCTCCGCGTTTCGAGCGACACCTACTTCTACGAGATCGGCGGTGAGGGATTTTGGCTGCGGCCCCAAGAGCCCGACGCCGACGGCTATCTCCAGGACGAGGGGATCCAGAAGTGGGCACGGGCGATCGGTCTGGGTATCGGCAGCGGTATTCAGCTTCCCTATGAGCGATCCGGCGCCGTCCCCGACCGGGCCTACTACGACCGCCAGTACGACGCCGGCGTCTTTGCCGTCGACGGCAGCCAGTGGTTCGCGGGTGCAACCGTCAACCTGTCGATCGGGCAGGGCGAACTGTTGGTCACACCCCTTCAGCTTGCGAACCTCTACGCAACGTTGGGCAATGGTGGGCGCCTGCATCAACCGAATGTGGCAGTCAAGATCACCGACGCCGAGGGTGAGCTCGTCCGGCGGTTCTCACCCCGTGTCCTTCGTGACCTCCAATTGCCGGCCGAGTTCATCGAGCCCATCGAGAATGGCCTGATCGGAGTGACCCTTCGCCAGGGAGGCACTGCGACGCGCTCGTTCATCAACGCCAATCCGGTCTTCGGGCAATGGCCGGTGGCCGGGAAAACCGGTACCGCAGAGGTCAAATCGGAAACCACCCAAAAGGCCGACACGTCGTTGTTCGCCGCCTATGCCCCCGTGTACTGGCCCGGTTCGACGGTGGACCCCGACGCCGAGCCCGAGTTCGCGATCGCCGTCGTGATGGAAGAGTCGGGTTTCGGCAGTGCATCGGCGGCGCCGGTCACTGCAGCGATTCTCGAGGCAATTGCCACCGATTCGGTGCCGGCGGCGCGGTCGCT
>JBMTIM010000016.1:0-53065 GCA_049437325.1 Acidimicrobiales bacterium | reverse complement strand
CCAACCGCGCGACCGGATGGAGACAGCGATCACACTCGCCGCGGACACCACAGCCCGCGAGCGACGGCACACCGAGATCTACGCGGCGATCATCAGCGGTGACATCCCACGCTCACTCGACCTGACCATGGAGCACCTGGCCGAGCATCCGCGAGACGCATTCGTCGTTGCCCCCGCAAGCGGTGTGTTCGGCTCCATCGGCTTCAGCGGCCGTATCGGCCGATTCGAAGAGCAACGAGCGTTCCTCGATCCGTTGGCCACGCACTACGGGAACGATTGGTGGTTCCTCACCGTCCACGCCTTTGCCATCGCCGAGACCGGAGACTGGGAACGAGCCCGCACCCTGGCAGAACGAGCGCTCGAGTTGCGGCCAACCAACGCTCATGCTGCGCACACCCTGGCCCACGTCCTGTACGAGGGTGGTGCCGACACCGACGCGCTCGAGTTCCTGACCGGATTCGTGCCCGACACCGACCGGGACGGAATCCTCCACTGTCACCTCTGGTGGCACTACGCCCTCGTACTCATGACAGCGGGACACGCCGACGCTGCCTGGGATGCCTTCACCCGAAACTGCATGCCCGACACGACCACGAGTCCAGCAATCAACGTGTTCACCGACGCATCGTCGTTCCTCTGGCGGGCTGCGATCGCCGGTCTCGAGTCCAGCCCCGCGACCTGGGAGGCCGTGCGAGACCACTACGAAACGTCGTTCCGCAAACCGATCGTGTTTGTCGACTGTCACGCTGCGCTGCCCTATGCGGCGCTGGGCGACAGTGACAAGGTTGCAGCCACCATCGCCGTGCTCGACGAGTTGGCCGAGCAGGGCCGACTACCGGCCGGCGGATTCGGCGCGCAGGTGGCACGGGCGTACGACGCGTTCGCCAACGCCCGCTGGGCCGATGTGATCGACACCCTCGAGCCGATGATGACCGAACTCCCCCGTATCGGCGGCAGCAGAGCACAGAGCGACCTCGTGACCAACACCTTGCTCGCCGCGTACGTCAACGACGGGCGAACCAACGATGCTGCTGCGCTTCTCGACCGTGAGCACGACGAACTCGGGAGATCGGTGACCCACCCTGTCGCCGGGTTGGCGGCGTGACCGTCACGTTCGGGATCGCAGCGCCTCGACAACCGCGGCCAAATCGGGCGGCGGTGATGCATTCTTGAAACGACCGAGCGCGGCGTAGGTGGCTGCCGCGCCGTCGTGGAAGCCCCCGCTCAAACCGGCGGCACGAAGCGCCGAGGCGATCTCTTCCATCTCTCCGACGAAGCGCCACGCCTTCGGTCCGGTGCCGGCCGCCCTCGTTTCGAGTTGCCCCGGCAGTTGTGGCTGTGAGCGAGACCACTCGTCGAGCAAGGGGCCATCGACACCCATCTCGGCCGCATAGGCGAACAACGCAAGCAGCAGGGCCGACGAACCCTTGGTCCAGCCTGCGTACGCCATCTTGAGTGCCGACGCCGCTCCGATACCGCCCTCGATCCCGATCACCGCCAACGGTCCACCCGTGAGCTCGTCCACCCACTCCGACGCACCCGACCCGGAGAGGTAGAGCCGGGTCGTATCGGCCCGATGCGCCGGCATACCGATGATCGATCCGTCGACGGGTGTGGCCCCCGACGCCGCCACGACAGACGCCACCTCTGCTGCAGTTTCCGGGCTGATCGCGTTCGCATCGAGGTACGTGCCGGCGAACCCGGTCGCCGCCACTGCGCGAGCGACGTCGACTGCGACGGAGGGTGGACAGACCGAGACCACCAACTCGGCATGCTCGCAGCCTGCGGCCAATTCGTCGACCGACCGCAAACCGGCTGCAGTCGCACGCTGCGAGGTAGCCGCGCTGCGACCATGTGCCACCCATCGAACGTCGTGACCTGCAGCCACAAACGACGCAGCAACACTCACCCCCATCGCCCCCGGGTGCAGAACGGTGATGGCAGTCACGACAGCTCGCCCACCCGCCGACACCCGAGTTCGTTCGACATCGTCTTTCCGCGTTCGATCATCGGGCGGAGCCTAGAGGCTCGACCTGCAATACTCCCGGGGTGCTCAACCCGCTGATTACCGCCACGGCAACCGAGCTCTCCGAACGGCTGCAGGCACGGGAGATCTCCACCGTCGAGGTCGTCACTGCCCACCTGAATCGAATCGACGAGGTGGACGGGATCGTGAACGCCATCCCGGTTCGTCGAGCGCGTGAGGCGGTGCTCAGCGATGCAGCGATGCTCGACGCACTCGATGAGCCGTCGGGACCGCTCCATGGCCTGCCAGTCGCCGTGAAGGATCTCCAGAACGTGGCCGGACTTCCGACGTCGCATGGCTCACCGGTGATGCCCCTCACTCCCCAAGCTCGCGACGGGTTGGTGGCGGAGCGACTCCGCTCCGCTGGGGCGGTGATCATCGGAAAGACGAACACGCCCGAGTGGGGCACGGGAAGCCACACGTTCAACCCGGTCTACGGGCTCACCCGAAATCCGTGGAACACCGACCGCTCAGCCGGTGGGAGCAGCGGCGGTGCAGCAGCAGCGCTGGCTGCTCGTATGTTGCCGGTCGCCGATGGGAGCGATCTCGGCGGATCGCTCCGAAACCCTGCTGCGTTCAACGGCGTCGTGGGCCTTCGCCCCACCGTGGGCACCGTTCCCAATCCTGATGCCCGGAGTCACTCGCTCTCGCGATTCGGGGTCGAAGGGCCGATGGGACGCACCGTTGCCGACACGGCACTGTTGCTCGCCGTACTCGCCGGGCCGCACCCACTCGACGCGATCAGTCGCCCGATCGATCCTTCGGGCTTCCGGATGCTACGCGAACTCGCCACCGCCCCACGCATCGGGTGGATGGGCGATGTCGGCGGGAGTTTCGTGTGCGAACAGGAGCCGATGGCGCTCGCCCGGCGCGCCGCTGGTGCTGTGGGCACCATCACGGAAATCGACGAGTCGCTCGACGGCGCCGAACGAATCTTTCGGGTGATTCGGGGTATCAACTATCGGCGACTGGCAGATGCGTTCACCGCCGAGCAGATCAGCCGCATGAAAACGACAGTCCAGGAAAACATGGCCTACGGCCAGTCCATCACCGCCGACGACATCGTCGAGGTCGACCGCCTCCGATCGAACCTGCACCGACGAGTCCACGACCTGTTCAACGACGTCGACGTCCTCGCATTGCCGACCACCCAGGTCGCAGCGTTCCCGAGCAATTGGGAGTTTCCGACCGTCGTCGGCGGTGAGGAGATGACCGACTACCTCGGCTGGATGATGTCGTGCTGCATAATCACAGCCACCGGTTGTCCCGCCATCTCGATCCCTGCCGGGTTCACCAGCGACGGCCTCCCCGCCGGCCTACAACTCGTTGCGCCGATCGGCGCCGAACAGCAGTTGCTCGAGATTGCCGCTGCGATCGAGCACGCCGATCCCCACCATCACGCGGTGCCGGAAATCAACGAGCCAACGCTCGGTGGTCCCTAGCCATCAGGCGGGTTCGCGAGGAAGTCCGAGTACACGTTCGCCCACGATGTTGCGTTGTATCTCACTGCTGCCCCCGGCGATCCGCATGCCTGGGCTGTAGAGGAGTTGGTTGGTGACCTCGTCGAGCAACATCGCCCCGGCGCCGCGCACACCCGCCTCGAAGGCGTCAGCAGCGGACGTCAGCTCGGTTCGAAGCAGTTTCGTCGCCGGCGCAAGCGCAACGTCACCGTCGACTCGCTGCAGGAACGCTTTCAGCACACCGCCGCGAACGAGCAGGTCGGCGAGCGCATCGGTAGCGATGGCGGTTCGGTTGCCGGACCCAACCCCGACGGAAGCGATGACGTCGAGTCGCTGATCGAGCGAGATGACACCCGCTTCACCGAACGAGCCCCGCTCGTCACCAAGCACCTCCATCGCAACGCGCCAACCCTCGTTCTCAGGACCGAGCAGCGACGACCGCGGCATGGCGACGTCGTCGAAGAACACTTCGCAGAACTCCTCGTCTCCGGTCATCTGCCGGAGCGGCCGGACGTCGATGCCGGGAAGGCTCATGTCGAGCAGGAAGAACGAGATGCCCTTATGTCTGGGCAGATCGAGTGACGTGCGGGCCAGGAGAATGCCGTAATCGGCGAACTGGGCGTTCGACGACCAGACCTTTTGCCCGTTCAGGATGTAATCGTCACCGTCTCGAACCGCTGAGGTCTGCAGGCCGGCCAGGTCCGAACCCGCACCGGGCTCGGAAAAGAGCTGACACCAGACGATGTCACCAGCTGCAGTCTGCGGAAGGAAGGAGGCCTTTTGTTCGTCGGTGCCCGACCGCATGATCGACTCTGCCGCAAGCACGTAACCCTGCAGATTCAGATACGGCGCCACCTGCGCGCGAGCACACTCCTCGTACCACACGGTTGTGTGCGCTCGGCTCAGACCACGTCCACCGTGTTCGACAGGCCAGTGCAGTGCCGACCAACCGTTCACAAAGGCATGGGCCTGCCATCGTTGCGACAGCTCGACCATGTCCGGTGGAACGATCGCACCAAAGGCGGGACATGCAATCCCAGACTCCTTCGCGGCCTCGACGAAGGTGACAACCTCCGCTCGAAACTGGCGAAGATCAGTCACGCGGTGGTTTGTCGATCGGCATCGTCAGCGTCTTGGGATCCCGGTCGAATCCGAAAACGGCGCGGTAGCCCTCAGAGACCTCGCGATGGACGATCCCGGCCTCATCGGCACGGATCATGGTGCCGGCACCGCACGTGTAGGTCTCACCGGTGTCACGGGCGACCACGGTCAACTCGCCACTGACGATGTAGGTCGTCGTCTGGAAGTCATGCCAGTGGAAGTCGTTCTCGACCGCTGCGATGTCGAGTGCGAGCGGGTGCTCCCCTCTCGATTCAGCCAGCGCGATCGCCCCTCCTTCGTCGGCGAACGCATCAGTGGTGAGGGTGAAGTTGGTGCCGCGGAGAACGCTCATGACCCCGACGCTAATCCATCGGCGGGGTCTGGGCTCCATCCCCGATCCGGACAGGCGCCGAACGCCCTGACGGATCTAGGTTCTGCCCATGGCTCGACACTTCAGCCCCGACGTCTTCGCCTTCCTTCGTGACCTGGCTGCCAACAACGACCGGACCTGGTTTCAGGAGAACAAACAGCGCTACGAGGAGTCGGTTCGCCAACCTGCACTCGACTTCATCACGGACTTCGTCGAGCCGCTCAGCACACTCTCGCCCCACTTCGTGGCGGACTCGCGCACGGTTGGCGGATCGCTGTTTCGGCTCCACCGCGACACCCGATTCAGCAAGGACAAGACCCCGTACAAGGTGAACACCGGCATGCACTTCCGTCACGACCAGGCTCGGGACGCTCATGCCCCCGGCTACTACGTTCATCTCGAACCCCGGAACTGCTTCATCGGCGCCGGACTGTGGACGCCGGAACCGAAGGTCGCCCAGCAGATTCGGCTCCACATCGCCACGCACCCCGACGAGTGGACGCAGGCCACCCGGCGTGGGCCGTTCACCGATCACTTCTCACTCGGAGGGGACCAACTCAAACGCCCACCGCGCGGGATCGATGTCGACCCTGCTGATCCGTTGATGGATGACCTTCGACGGACGAGCTTCATCGCCACCAGCCCGCTCACCCAGCGCACGGTCGTCAGCCGTGACTTCGCGGAGGTGCTCCGGAGCCGGTTCGACCTGGCAGGACCGATGATGGCGTTGCTGTGCGACGCTGTCGGTGTGCCGTTTTGACGCGTTCGCCCTCGTGGGCCAGCGCTCACTGTGACGCAATCACAACGGAGTACCGATGTTCGTGACAACGATCCGCCGCTCGACACCCGTCCTGTTCACACTCACCGTCGCTGCGGCGGCGTATGACGGAGGCGACCTCGAAACCCCTGGACACAACGGCGCCCGTGACGGCGCCAGCGAGTAACAGCAAGCAATGACGAGTAGCAGCAAGCAATGAACGGTGACGAGCTCTACGCCCTGGTCGAGTCGTACGAACGGCTCGGCATCCACCGGGCGGGCACCGAGACCGACCGAGCGACGTTCGACTGGTACGAGCAACGTTTGCGCGCTCGTGGTCTGTCGACCGAACGGGCGGCGGTGCCCTTCGACCGCTACGACTATCGCTCCGAGTTGACCGTCGACGGCGAGGCACTCGAGCATCTCCCGCTCTTCTACGAGTGGACCGGGTCGATCGACACGACCGATGTTGCGCTGATCGACCTCGGAGACGAACGGGGCCGATTCGGCAGCTCCGACTTCGAGGCGACCGAACTGGTTGCCGCAACGGGCGCATCCGCAGGTGTCCTGGCCACGATCAATCCGAAGGGCTTGCTGAAGGCCGCCAATCGAACGATCCAGGAACGCCACGGCAAACCGACGGTGTTGATCGCCGGCCGCGACGTCGAGCGCGCCCGTGCCGCAGGCGAACTCCGCCTGCGGATGGATGCTGCGCTCTCGCCGGCGACCACCGAGAACCTCATCGCTCGCAACGATGTCCCCGGGGTTCCCTTGCTGCTGACGACCCCGCTGTCGGGTTGGTTCCAATGCAGCGGGGAGCGAGGGACCGGCGCCGCCGTACTCCTCGATCTGATCGAGCGGTTCTCCTCGTCCCCGCTCCTCGTCCTGGCGACTGGGGGCCACGAACTCGACTACCTCGGGGTGAGACAGTGGGTTTCGTCGGCGCCTGGACCGCTCGCTGCGATCGCCCACATCGGGGCGAGTGTCGGCTGTGACGAGATCGCCGCCGACGGCAGCCGCCAACCGATCCGCACGCGGATCGCCCGAACCGACACAGACGACGCAACCGCCGTCGAGATGGCGACTGCCCTCACGTCGGTCAACTATCGGTTCGTGGGCGACGCCGGGTCGTGGGGAGGTGAGTCTGAGGTGTTGTGTGAACTCGACACACCGATGTTGTCGCTCACCGGCGCCGGCGCCGAGTTTCATACGCCGGAAGACATCACTGCCGATGTGACGTCACCGCTCACGATGCAGCGCGTCAGCGCCGCAATCGCAACTGCATTCGCTGCACTGGTTCGCTCGATCAGCTGACCTCACGGAGCAGTCGGGTCTCCACGTCGTAGACGAAGCCGCGTACGTGCTCGGTGTGCTCGACGAACGGCGATTCGACGAGGCGGGCGATCGAGCGCCGAACGGCAGCAGCCGGATCGGTGAAGTCCTCGAGCTCCCAGCGGGGCTCGACGCCGAGCTCGGCGGACAAATCGGAGCGAAGCGTCGCTTCGGTCACCTTCGACAGGCCACAGTCGGTGTGGGAGATGACGAGTACCTCACGAGTTCCCAGATACCGCTGCGACAACGTCAGCGAACGGATCACATCGTCGGTGACGACACCCCCGGCATTGCGAAGCACGTGCGCCTCACCGTGCTTCAGCCCCAACACCGTCTCGATGTCGATCCTGCAGTCCATGCAACTGACGACAGCCAGTCGGCGAGAGGGCTCGCTTGCGAGGAACGGCCGGTCCTCGGATGCGGCTGCGACATTGTTCGCCAGCAGTTCGTCCGCATTGGGAAACGACGGTTCACGCATGGGCACACCGTAGAGCCACTACGGTCTCGATCAGCCACTTCTCCCAGGAGCGTCGAGCATCATGAACCAGCCAGCCGGGCACTACCACGCCGAAGGCGATCCACCCGACACCGTCCGGTACTGGGACGGCGACCAGTGGGTGGGCGATCCACTCCCGGCCCCTGCGGCCACGCCGCCGGCTGTGGTGGGCCATCGAGAAATCGTCTCGAAGACGGATCGTTTCCTTTCCTTCTTGCTCGACATCGCCCTCACCATCGTCACACTCGGCATCGGCTGGCTGATCTGGGCCCTGGTCCTCGTGCTCAAGAACGAGGGCCAGACGCCGGCCAAAAAGCTGATGAAGCAGCAGGTGCTGATCGAACAGACCGGGTTGCCGGCTGGACCGGCCCGCATGATTTTCATCCGCGGTATCGCAGGCAGCATTGCGCTCAACATTGCCCTCTCGCTGTACGTGATACCCGCCCTGATCCTGCTCGCGTTGGTCCTCTTCGACGATCAGAACCGCACGTTCTGGGAGCGGCTCTCCGGTACGGTCGTCGTCCGAACCTGAGACGTGATCCCGATCGTCGATGCTCGGTCGGTCACCTTCGGTGCCGATCTTCGTTCGGCCTGCGAGCAGATCGGATTCGTTTCCGTGGTCGAGCACGGCATCACGGTCGAACTTTTCGATCGGGTCCGACGGTCGCTGCAAGCGCTCTTCTCGCTCAGCGTTCAGGTCAAGACGGACCTTCGGATCACACCGACCAATTATCGGGGCTTCATCCCACTGGGCTTTTTCAGCCCCAACCGATCCGAGACCGGCGGCGCCGGTACCGACCAGTACGAGGGGTACAAGCTCCATTGGGAGTGTCCGAGCGATCATCCGGTACGCAAGCACTGTGCGCTGTATGGACCGAACCGCTGGCCTGACGAACTGCCCGAGCTCAAAGCAGTCATCGACGAGTACTGGAACGCCTGTGATGCGGTTGCGACGCGGATGCTCGACGCATTCGCCGAAGTCCTGCCCGTCTCGACTGCGCAGTTCGCCGCCTGGCACGATGCGCCGCTCACCAACATGACGCTCCTGCACTATCCGGCGCAGCCACCCGCACGAGATGTCACTGGCATCCACCCTCACAAAGACACGAACGTCATCACCCTCCTGCATCCAGACCCAGTCGGTGGTCTCGAAATCCGCGGGCGCACCGGCGACTGGATCGACGTCGACGGACCCCCTGATGCACTGGTCGTCAATGTCGGAGAGATGCTCGAGCTCTGGTCGGGCGGCCGGTTCGTGGCGACACCTCACCGGGTCGTCAATCGAAGCGGCAGCGCCCGCTACTCCTTTCCGTTCTTCGTGGTCCCGAACCACGCAGTGACCGTCGAGCCGCTCGTGCCGTGCCTGGAGGGATTCCACAAACCACCGATGCCGGTCGGGCGGGTCAGTGCAGAGGTCTGGCGGACGAACTGGCCCGAGGAGCAACCCTCGAGCGCAGGACACGATCTCGGAACACTCGATCGTTGATGCATTCGCTTCCCAGCCTCGAGGTGATCACCGAACCGAGCCGGACACTCGGGGTGCTGGCACGGGCTGACGTCCTCGTGATCGGAAGCGGCCCCGGTGGATTGGCAGCTGCGCTTGCTGCTGCTCGGGCCGGTGTCTCGGTGCTGCTGCTCGAACGCAACGGTTGCTTCGGAGGCAACATCACCCAGGTCGGAGTCGAGGGCTTTGCCTGGTATCGCCACGAGGGCACGGTCGATTCCGAGGGCATCGGCATCGAGTTCGAGGAACGGGCCAAAGCTGCCGGTGCCGCTCAGCCCGAACCGCAAAGCGACAGCCATGCGCTCGATGCCGAGGGGTTCAAGAACGTCGCCGACGACATGATCATGGAAGCCGGTGTCGAACCACTGCTCCATGCGCTCGTCGTTGCACCGATCGTCGAGGATGATGCGATCATCGGTGTGATCATCGAGTCGAAGTCGGGTCGTCACGCGGTGCTCGGCCGGGTGGTGATCGACGCAACCGGTGATGCCGACATCGCCCACCGAGCAGGCATACCGACCCGCAAGACGCCACTCGAGCAGATGCAGGCCGCATCGGTGATGTTCCACATGACCGGTGTCGACAAGGCGGCCTTCATCCAGGGAGTGCGGGACGATCCGCAGACCTATCTGTCGTGGGCTGGTGCCGACGAGTGGACGGTCGAGACAACCGGCAAGGAGGACCACATGTTCTCGCCGTGGCTGTCGAAGCCGTTCGACCGGGCCAAAGCAGCGGGCCACATCCCCGCCGACCTCAAGACGCTCGGTGGGACGTGGGGTGCGATCTCCGACCAAGGCGATCTCACCTATCTCAACCTGGTCCACATGCCCGAGATCGACGGCACCGACGTGTGGTCGCTCACCGCTGGCGAGATGGAGGGGCGACGGCAGGCGTTGATGGCAATCGATGCGCTGCGCCGCTACACCCCCGGGTGCGAGAACGCGAAGCTCCGAAATTACGGCATGACGATCGGTATTCGAGACACCCGCAAGCTTGTGGCCCGTTACGACCTCACCGCCATGGACGTTCGCGAACAGGGCCGATTCGACGACTCGGTTGGCATCTTCCCCGAGTTCATCGACGGGTATGGCATCCTGATCCTTCCCACCACTGGCCGCTACTTCCAGGTTCCGTACCGCTCGATGGTGCCCAGCACCGGGGTCGACAATCTCTTGGTGACAGGTCGTTCGATCGGTGGTGACCAGACCTCTCACGCTGCTGTACGCAACATGATGTGCTGCACCGTCTCGGGGCAGGGTGCCGGCGTCGCCGCTGCGATCGCCGTGAAGACCGGTCGAACCGTCGCCGATGTCGACATTGCTGCGGTGCAGGCCGAACTCGGGCGCCAAGAAGTTCGTTTGCGATAGCGAAGCAGGCTCCCTCGCGGGGCGGATCGATCACCGAAGGCTGACGGGGACCCCCACGTGCAACGCCATGACGGCAACCTGTCCGATCAGTCGCCCCGACGCCCGTTTCGAGCCGCTTTCGACTCATAGAGGGCGGCATCAGCTTGCTCGAGAAGCTCACCCAGTTGTCCAGCTTCGTCGAGCGACGCAGCACCGAACGAGCACGATCCAGAGATCGTCTCGCTACCGGCGTCCACCGGCGCAGCTTCGAACAGCAAACGGCCTTCTTCGGCGAGTCGTAGCGCTTCCTGCTTAGACGTGGCCGCTGCGACCACGACGAACTCGTCCCCACCGACGCGAGCGACGAGATCGGTGCTGCGGTGAAAGACTGCCCCGAGGCACGACGCAAAGGTGTTGATCAGGCGATCACCCACCGCATGCCCATGGGTGTCGTTGACCGCTTTGAACCGATCGAGGTCGAATGCGACGACGGTGAGATCGCTCCCCGAACGTCGAGCGGAGTCGATCAGAACGTGCGCCTTGGAATCGAATCCTCGCCGATTGAGCAGGCCGGTCATGCTGCAGGTGTCGGCTGTTCGACGCAGCTTCTCGTGTTCGAGGTGCCGCTCGAGTTCGCACGCCATCCGACTGGCAAACGCCTGTACGAGGCCGAGTTCGACGGTTCCATCTGCGATCAGTTCGGAACGGTCGTAGATCGCAATGTGGCCGATCACACTCCCGCTCCCGGCACGAAGCGGCACCCCGACGAAGCTCCGGTAGCCCGCCTCGCCTTTGGCGGGGAACCGGTCACCGATGTCGCAAGGAATGAGTGTGGCTTGACCGTCGTAAGGGATGAGACACGGCTGTTCGTGAAGGGCGTAGCTGAACGGCTCGCGTCGCTCCCCATCGCTGATGGCGGCGAGAACCCGCACTTCGTCGGTTTCGTCCGAGACCTTGTGCGCCACGAAAACGGTCGTTGCGGCGAGCGACTTCGCCATCGACTCGACGGCTACCTCGAGATAGGCGATTCCGGATTCCGGAGACACAAGGCCGGACACAAAGTCCGGCATCAACCGAAGGGCCGACGACGCATCGGCCACCACGGTCCGAAAAAGGTCATCGGGAGCTGCAGACAAAACTTCACCTCGTACGGTCCGAGTGGTCGCGTTGCACCGCAGACGGAGAACCGAACTCGTCACACTCGCGACAGGTCCGGGGCCTCGAAACGGCGATATCGAACGAGCCGCACACGACCATCGGCGGAGCCTGTCTTGCGATCGACTCCTCGAACCACGGGACCTGCGCCTAGCGTCGCAGCGTGGAACTTCGCTGGGAGGACCGCCAGCGCGCCTTTCAGGCGCTTGTGGTCGCAGAGCATGACGTCACTCTCACCGTGCGTCCCTACCGCACCTTTGTTGGTGCGGCGACCGGGCAACCCCCGCCCGCAGGCTCCCGACTCGAACGGGCGCTGCTCGTCGTGATCGCCGGCACAGTGATCAGCGGCGTGCTGGTGTTGTTCGCACCGCGGCCGATCGTTGCGTTGGTTGCCGGCCTTGCCGGCGGAATTGCGGTCTTCGCCGGACTGGCCGGCCCTGACCCGCGGATGAACCCTGAGCCGCTCGAGCCGCTCCTTGCCATCTACGCCCCGCAGGCCGGCATCGGCGCAGCACCGGAGTGTGTGACCGCCATCGCCGCCGACGAAGTCGACCGACTCGGGCCCGAGGGCTTCGGGACCGTGATCGGGACGGTCCGTCCGGGTGGAACGGTGGGCATGTTCGTCGACGAGTACATCGTCTGGGCGAGGACCCCGCCGCGCGGTAGCAGAAAGGGCGACCCCGCCTTCGGTGAACTCTGAGTGGTCCGCTGTCAGTGGCCACCGCGGCGGACACCGCCGTACTTCATGCGCGTGTCGCTCATGGCGGCAGGGCGCTTCTCGTCGTCATTGATCGCAGCATCGACCAGTTCACCGATGAAGAGCGTGTGTGACCCGAGATCGTGCGCATGCCGGACCTCGCACTCCATCCATGCGATCGCTTCCTCGAAGATCGGTGCACCGGTCACCCCGGTACGGACCGGTCGACCGTTGAGGGTCGTCCCGTCGTCGGACGCCGGTTTCGAGAATTTCACGAACGGCCGGGTCTCCTCACTGTCCCAGAGATTGATGGTGAACGAACCGCCATCCGTGATCAGGCGATGGGTCAGGGCCGAATTGTCGACCCCGACACCGAGCAGCACTGGTTCCATTGCGAGTTGGGTGATCCAACTCGTGGTCATTGCGTTGCGTTCATCACCGGCCGCCGACCCGACCAGGGCGAGCGCGTTCGGGATCTTCCAGGTGACGCGGTTGACGAGTTCGTCTTCGAGGGCCATGACCGCGACCCTAGGCCGCCACCGGCGGTCCGGTCAGCCGAGATCGGGGCGACCCGACGCCACCGCCACCGCCCGACCCTCGACGAACATCGGGCGGCCGTCGACATCGATCACCTTTTCGGTCCATTCGGTCTCGACGACGAAGTCACGGGTGCCGGCAGCCACCGCCTTCTCGCGCACGGCTGCCTCGGCCGCTTCACAGGCCCGAGCCCGCGCCTCGGGCCGCTCCCACTGTGTCTCCGGCTCGGTACCGATGTGCACGCGGTATACGCCCCGGCGAGGAGCCGTCACCAGAACCTCATGCTGGACTCGCACGTTCGCAACGACAGCTCCGATCGCATTGGCAACGTCGGCATCTTCGGGAACGGTGACGTCGGTGCCCAGCAGTTCACCAATCGCCGGGTAGTACGTGCGCGCCGGTGCGCCGAGGCCGACGATCGGCACACCGAGACCGATGTCGAGTCGTGCGCTGGCGGTTGTTCGATCGAGCGCAGCTGCGACGAGTGGACCGGCTGCGAGGGTTCGATCCAGACCATCGCGATCGAGCGCTGCAGCGAGCAACGCCTCTGCCGAGCGACGCACGAGGGTTGCGATCACCGCCTGCGAGAACTCTTCGCGATCGCTGGCGACTGCGTTGCCGAACCGATCACGGCGGCGGGCGAACACGTCGGCTCCCAGTCTGGCCACGGTTGGATCGTGGGTGGTCTGCTCGCCGAGCACATGACTGGCATCGGTCGGCGTGAAGGCGCAGAGCCGGAGCAACCCCCGACCGACGAGGCGGCGCATCGCCCGCTCCTGCCGTGCGGTGCCGACCGCGGTGCCGACCGGCACCACCTGAGCGCCCACCCGTTCCAACACCTGGCCCTCGTTGCCGTCGATGCTGGCGCCGCTGACCCGAGCAGTCCGCTGCAGGAACATGCCGTCGAACGCGCCAGGGATCTCTGCGTCGAGTTGGCGCTCGAGCGTCGTTCGAAGCAACTCACCGTGCGCCTCGGCCATCAACGACAGCGGGACGACACGGCGAGGACCGATCTCCAGTTCGCAACCCACCGCACGGTCCTTCAGCCGGACCTCGCTGTCGCCGCCCAGGCCGTGTGTGTGCATCATCACCGCTTCGACCATGGTGCGGTGCCCACCGACGATCGCGCCGTCCTCACCGAACGCCGGTACGCCGTTTCGCACCACGGCGATGTCGGTCGTGGTCCCACCGATGTCGGAGATCACGACGTCGTTAGCTGCAGCAAGATGAGCAGCGCCGACAAGTGAGGCTGCCGGCCCCGACAGGATCGTTTCGACCGGACGTTCTTTCACGAAGTCAGCCGCCACCAGCGATCCGTTCCCCCGCACGATCATCATCGGCGCGTCGACCCCGAGGTCGGTCAGAATACGACCGCTGGTGGCGACGAGATCGTCGATCATTGCGATCAAGCGGGCGTTGAGCAGTGCGGTCACACCGCGCTTGGGGCCACCGAGACTCGCAGACAGCACGTGGCTGCACGTGACCGGCTTCCCCGTACGTTCACGAATCAGATCGCGAGCTGCAAGTTCGTGCTCGGCGTTTCTGGTTGCGAACTGGGCGATGATCGCGAAGGCGTCGACGTCGGCCGCGATCTCGTCGATGGCCGCTGACAGTGCATCGATATCGAGTTCGGCGATCGGTTCACCGTGCGACCCGTGGCCACCCTTCACCTGGATGACCGCATCGGATCCGATCGCGGCGCGGAGACCGCCGCGGTCAAGTGCATCGGGCTCGAAGCCGATCGTCACGAGCGCGGCCGGACGCCCCGTCCCCTCGACGAGCGCGTTGGTCGCAAGTGTGGTCGACAGGGCTGTCATCTGAATCGACGCCGGGTCGACCGCCGAGGCGCCGAGCGCCGCTTCGATCGCACTGCGTATACCGATCGCAAGGTCGTCGTGCGTCGTCGGTGCCTTGGCCTTCGCCACAACTGCGCGCGCCGCTTCGTCGTACACGACGGCATCGGTGTACGTCCCCCCTGTGTCAACCCCGAGGGCGTAGCGGCGATCGGTCGTCCCCATGAGCCGACAGTCTGCCGTCAAGTAGCCGTGGCGCCTGACATCTGGCACGCTAACGACCGTTCACTTCTCACCCTGGAGTATCCAATGGGCATTCTCGATGGCAAGGTAGCGCTGGTCACCGGCGCCGGACGCGGGATCGGCCGCGAACATGCGCTGATGATGGCGTCGGAGGGCGCCAAGGTCGTTGTGAACGACCTCGGTGGCGACACCTCGGGGGCCGGTGCCGACACCACCCCGGCTCAGGAGGTCGTTGCCGAGATCGAGGCCATGGGCGGTCAGGCCGTGGTCAACGGCGGCAACGTCGCCAAGTTCGACGAGGCCGAGGCCATGATCCAACAGGCTGTCGATACCTTCGGTGACATCAACATCGTCGTCAACAACGCCGGCATCCTGCGCGATCGCATGCTGTTCTCGATGAGCGAGGACGACTGGGACGCAGTCATCGCTGTGCACCTCAAGGGCACCTACGCCCCGAGCCACCACGCCGCCAAGTACTGGCGCGAGAAGGCAAAGGCCGGCGAGGACGTCTACGGCCGCATCATCAACACCGCCTCACCCTCGGGCATCTACGGCAATGTCGGCCAAACCAACTATGGCGCAGCCAAGGCCGGTATCGCGTCGTTCTCGGTGATCGCTGCGCAGGAACTCGTCAAGTACGGCGTCACCGTCAACTGCCTCGCCCCCACGGCGTGGTCGCGCATGACCGCCGACCTGATGGGTGGTGACGCTGCACCGGAGGGTCTGGCCGAGAAAATCAGCCCCCGTTGGATTGCCGTCATCACCACCTGGCTCGCCTCCCCCGAGGCCCAGAACGTGACCGGCCGCGTGTTCGACATCCGCGGCGACCAGCTCGGTATCGCCGAGGGTTGGCACCTGGGCCCGGTCGCCACCCAGACCGACGACCCCGGCGACCTCGGTCCCGTCGTCGCCGAGCTGATGAGCAAGGCCCGCCTCAACGCCAACATGGGTGGCGTCGACCACGAGGGTCCCGGGTTCCCCGGTCGAAGCATCTGACGCACTCGACGGGTTCGTCCATGCGCGCCTTCTCGCAGGTCGACGTCTTCACCGCCGACCCCTATCGCGGCAACCCGCTCGCCGTCGTGCTCGACGGCGACGGGCTGTCCGACGACGAGATGCAACGGTTCGCCAACTGGACGAACCTCAGCGAGACGACGTTCATCGTTTCACCGATCGATCCGGCAGCCGACTACCGCGTCCGGATCTTCACGACCGAGGTGGAACTTCCCTTTGCCGGTCATCCGACGCTCGGCACGTGCCATGCGTGGCTCGAGGCAGGTGGCGTGCCCAGGCGCGACGGGCTCATCGTTCAGGAGTGTGGAATCGGTCTCGTGACAGTGCGCCAGGCAGAGCGTCTGGCATTCGCCGCTCCCCCGCTCCTGCGCAGCGGTCCGGTCGACGACAGCGATCTCCTCGATACGTGCGCAGTGCTCGGTATCGAACCCGGTGCGGTGGTCGCAGCTGCCTGGGCCGACAACGGCCCCGGTTGGATTGCTGTCGATCTCGGCGATGCTGACGCTGTCATCGACCTCGAACCCGACATGAACGCGCGACCCGACTACAAGATCGGTGTGGTCGGGACGTATCCGCCGGGGAGCAGCAGTGCGATCGAGGTGCGGGCCCTGTTCAAAATGGGTGACGGTCCCGGCGCAGAGGACCCGGTGACAGGCAGTCTCAACGCTGCACTCGCCCAGTGGCTGCTCGGATCGGGACGACTGTCGTCACCGTACGTGGCCTCGCAGGGCACCGTCCTCGGCCGCGCCGGATACGTTCACGTCGAGGAGGCCGACGGCGAGATCTGGATCGGCGGCGACGTCGTGACGTGCGTCGACGGTGAGGTCGACCTGTGATCGTCTCCCGAGACGACGATCCACGTGCTGGGCTGCGTCAGTCGAAGCTGACCTGACAAAGGCCGTGGTTGCAGTACCCCATCGGGTTTCGATGGAGGTACTGCTGGTGATACTCCTCGGCGAAGTAGAAGTCCGGTGCATCGACGATCGTCGTCTTGATGTCACCGAAGCCGGCACCGCTCAACTTCTGCTGGTAGCGGTCGAGACTGGCCTTGGCAGCGTCTCGTTGCTCGTCGGAATAGACGTAGATCTCGCTTCGATACTGGGTGCCGATGTCGTTTCCCTGCCGCATGAATTGGGTCGGATCGTGGACCTCCCAGAACACCTTGAGAAGGTCGTGGTACGACACGACCGATGGGTCGTACACCACCCGAACCACCTCGTTGTGTCCGGTGCGACCGGTACACACCTCCTCATAGAGCGGGTTTGGTGTGTAGCCACCGGCGTACCCGACAGCGGTTGTGTGCACGCCCTCGAGCTGCCAGTAGAACCGTTCGGCACCCCAGAAGCAGCCGAGACCGAACATCGCCACCTCGTGGCCGTCGGGCACGACACCGTCGAGCGGTGTGCCGAGGATCAGGTGGGCGGGTTGGATCGGAACCGGCTCGGCTCGACCGGGCAGTGCGTCGGCCGGATCGGGCATGGTCTGCTTGTCGCGACCGAACAGCATGAGGAACTCCTTCGCAGGCTGCTGACGTGGCTCTTCGCCGAAAGACCCCTCCATCATGCCGCGTGGTCCCCCGGTCGGCACCAGCGACTCGACGAGACGACATCCCTCAGGCTTGTGAGACCGGGGAGTCGACGAGTCGGGTCGACTCGCCGGTGACGACGACCTCGATTGCGCCAGCGAAGTCGCGCGAGGACCGCCCGACCCAGACGCGGTAGCGGCCCGGATCGACGTACCAGCCCGGCTCGGACCGATGCAGCGCCCCTGCACCGGCCGGAACGAACCGATTGCCGGGCAGTTCGGACCAGGCCCGATCCGCCGGGTCGAAGTACGCAAAGTCGCGGGCCGAGAGCTCGAACGAGGCCACAAGGACACCGCCCGGATCAAGTTCGACTTTGCGAAAGGCCTTGAGTTCGCGCAGGGGTCGTTGCAGCGCCGCATCGAGCGATTCGACGTAGATCTGCACAACCTCGCTTCCCCGGCGGGGACCCGTGTTCGTGATCGCCACGTCGAACGAGAAGCGGTCACCGGCCAGCATCGTCGCCGAGGCAGGTATGCCGCCGATCTCGAACGTCGTGTACCCGATGCCGGAACCGAACGCCACCGCTGGCTCCAGCCCGAGCGAGTCGTGCCAACGGTGCCCGCAATAGACGGACTCGCCGTAGCGCACCTCGCTGTTCTCGCCGGGATAGTTGGTGAACGCAGCGAAATGTTCGAACCGAGCACCGATGGTGGTGGGGGCTCGACCAGCGGGCTCCTGATCACCGACGAGCATGTCGACGACCGCGTCGCCCATCTCCTGCCCAGCAAAGCCGACGTTGAGCACCGCTGCGGGTTCGTCGATCCAGTCGAGGCTGTGGGGTGAACCGACGTTGAGCACGACGACAGTTCGCGGATTGGCCGCAGCGACAGCTCTGATCAGCTCTGGTTGACCACCCGGAAGCTCCCACAGATCCCGGTCTCGCCCTTCGGTCTCCCAGTCGTCGTTGGTGCCGGCGACGACGACGGCGACATCACAGCTCTTCGCCAGTGCCACAGCCTCACCGACCAGGTCGCGTTCGACGAGCGCTTTGCAGCCCACGATGACCCCCGCAAGCAGGATGGCTCCCTCGTTGCGGAACTCGACCTCGACAATCGTCTGCTCACCGGCGACGAGGTCGACATCGGCCGACAGTTCGATCGTGCCGAAACCGAAGAAGGAATCACCTCGCTCGATGTCGGCGGCGGTCGCATCGAGCACGACTTCGCCGTTCACACGAACCAGACCCCGACCCGACTCGGTGATGGTGAACCGGTGCGGGCCGGTGACCTCGGGCACGACTGTTGCAGTCATACGAGCCGACCACCGCTCGGCGTCGATGCCGTCCGCCGGCGGACCGAACGAGCGCAGGAGCGTTCGCTCGCTTTCGGAGACCGCGTCGGGTTCACCGTCGAAGGCCCAGGTGTCGTTGCGGTACTCGATGAGCGCCGTTCCCTGCAGGAGCGGCCGCCTGATGGGTGGCACGGTGCGATCGATGTCGACCCCTTCAGCAAATCGCACATCGAGATCGGGGAAGCGGCCCTGCAGTGCCTCGAGCGGCGACGA
Source organism: Acidimicrobiales bacterium (assembly GCA_049437325.1). Classification (GTDB taxonomy): domain Bacteria; phylum Actinomycetota; class Acidimicrobiia; order Acidimicrobiales; family Aldehydirespiratoraceae; genus UBA11606. The sequence continues at coordinate 34,146 of JBMTIM010000016.1, read as the reverse complement.
CTGGTGATACGCCCGCACGTTGGCCGATCCGCCACCCATCACCTTCGCTCTCATGGCGTTCGGACCGATGACGGCAACCGAGCCAACTGTCGCCATGTCGAGCGGCAGCAGCCCCGTGTTGCGGTAGAGCACCGAACCCGCAGCGGCGGCCCGCCGGATCAGTAGGCGATCCTCGGGCCGATCGAGCGGCTTCTCGGGTTCGCCTCCGACCCCGTCGAGCACGCCCGTGCGCTCCATCAGTCGAAGCAAGTCGTCGACGATCTCATCGACGTCGGACTCCTCGACACGACCCTGTTCCAGTGCAGTGAGGAGCTCGGCCCCGTAGAAGCGTCCCTTGCCCGGCATCTCGAGCGTCAACCGGGCGGCAACACCACCCTCGGTCGAGCCGTTGGCGAACCAGTCGGTGACGATCATCCCGTCGAAGCCCCACTCCTCGCGGAGCACGTCCTTGAGCAGCCATGCATGTTCGGAGCAGTACACCCCGTTGAGACGGTTGTAGGCGGTCATCAGGCCCCACGCCCCGCCCTCGCGGACGGCGATCTCGAATGGCAGGAGGCTGACCTCTCGCATCGTGCGCTCGTCGATCACCGAATCGATCGTGTTGCGCTCGAACTCGGAGTCATTGCCCACGAAGTGCTTGGGAGTGGTGGCCACATCGTGGGACTGCACACCGCGAATGAACGCCGCCGCAAGCTTTCCCGACAGCAACGGATCTTCGCTGTAACACTCGAAGTTCCGACCACCCGTGGGCGAACGGTGCAGGTTGATGGTGGGGGCGAGCAGTACGTGCGCAGACTTGGCTCTCGCCTCGGCACCCAGCAGTGATCCGAGTTCCTCGACCAACTCGACGTCCCATGAGGCGCCGAGTGACGCCCCCGCCGGGATACATGCGGTCGGTGTCCCCGTGCCCACGAGACCGTCACCTCGAGCTCCGTTGGGTCCGTCGGTGACCTTCAGCGGTGGGATCCCGAGGCGCTCGATGGGCGCCGTGTGCCACATGTCGTCACCGGCGACAAGGTGCGCCTTCTCCTCCGGGGTCATCTGTGATCGAAGATCATCGGTGCGTTCAGACATTCCGAGGATCGTAGGCCACGAGCCAGACCTGACTGGCCGTCAGGCGGCTCACTACGATGGCCCCATGCTGGACATCTTGATCAGGGGCGGCACCGTCGTCGACGGCACCGGCGCCGACGGGTTCGCCGCCGACATCGGCATCAAGGACGGTCGCATCGTTGCCATCCAGGCGACTGCCGACGGCGCGATCACCGACGAGGCCACCGAGACGATCGACGCCACCGGCCACATCGTCTGCCCCGGCTTCGTCGATCCCCACACGCACTACGACGCCCAGATCTTCTGGGACCCGTACTCGACCCCGTCGAATCTTTTCGGCGTCACCTCCATGGTCGCTGGGAACTGCGGTTTCTCGCTGGCCCCGCTCGGCGACGCCTCCGACGGTGAATACCTCAAACACATGATGACCAAGGTCGAGGGTATGGCGCTCGAAGCGCTCGAGCGGGGCGTCCCTTGGAACTGGTCGAGTTTCGCCGACTATCTCGATCGTGTCGAAGAGAGCGGCACGGCGATCAACATCGCCTTCATGGTCGGACACTCCGCCATCCGTCGTCTGGTGATGAAGGACGACGCCGTCGGTAAGGAAGCAACCCCGGAACAGCTGAGGCAGATGCGGGCCGTGTTGAAAGCGTCGATCGAAGCCGGAGGATTCGGCTTCTCGACTGGGCGCTCGTTCACCCACTCCGACGCCGACGGTCAGCCGGTGCCGAGTCGTTGGGCCACGTGGGACGAGGTCCTCGAACTCTGTGAAGAGACGTCACTGCACGAGGGCACGACACTCGAGTGGGTCGCCGACGGCTGTCTCAACGGCTTCAACGACGACGAAGTGGAACTGATGACCAAGATGTCGGTCACTGCGAATCGTCCGATCAACTGGAATGTTCTCACCGTCGACTCGGCGCGACCCGAGGCCTACCGGAACCAACTCGAGGCCTGTGAGCGAGCGACCGACGCCGGCGCAAAGGTCATGGCACTCACGATGCCGATCCTGGTTGGGATGAACATGAGCCTCGGCACGTTCTGCGCACTGTTCCAGCTACCGGGCTGGATGGACTACTTCGACATCGGCATCGAGGCTCGCATGGAAAAGCTGCGCGACCCCGACATCGTCACCTGGCTCGAGAACCAGGCTGCACTGCCCGAGGCTGGCGTGTTCTCCAGGCTCACCGGCTGGGACAACTACATGGTCGGCGACACCTACTCTGCGGCCAACGAGGGCCTGAAAGGCCGGACGCTGGGCGATATTGCTCGCGAACGCGGCCAGCGCTCGTTCCACACCATGGTCGAGATTTCGCTCAACGACGACCTTCGCACCGTGTGGTGGCCGCTCCCGACCGATGATGACGCCGAATCCTGGCGACTGCGCGCCGCAGCCTGGGAGCACCCGAACGTGATGATCGGCGGCTCCGACGCCGGCGCTCATCTCGACCGCATGGCCGGCGCGCCCTACACCACTGCGTGGTTGGCCGATTGCCTGCGCGGCCGTCAGCTCACCACGATGGAAAATGCCGTGCGCCACCTGACCGACGTGCCGGCGCGTCTGTTCGGTTTCACCGATCGCGGTCGCCTTGCCGAGGGGTGGCACGCCGATGTGGTCGTCTTCGACCCGACACAGATCGGTGCCACCGACGTCGAACTCGTCTTCGACCTCCCCGGCGATTCCAAGCGACTTTGGAGCGAGGCGACCGGAATCAGCCGTGTGATCGTCAACGGCGTGGTCAGCGTCGCCGACGGGAAGGCCACCGGCGCAATCGCCGGCAAGGTCATGCGGGCCGGGATCGACACCGAAACGGTGACCGCTGCTGGCTGACACGGAGGCGCGCTTCAGATCACGGGCACCTCGCGCAGCTGACGCCAGCGCGATGTTGCAGTGGTGAGTAGCTCGCCATCGGGATCGACGATCGCCCCCTCGACGTACAGGTCGCGGCCGTCGACCTCGCGCAGACGCGCTCGCACAACCACCTCGTCGGCGATCGGGACAGGTCGCCGGTACACGAGTTGCATCTCGGCGGTCACACATGGGGCATTCCCGGCATGGTCTGCGAGCCCGAGCTGGGCAGCTACCCCCATCGTCTCGTCGAGCATCGTCGCCTGAATCCCCCCGTGCACCACAGTGTCGACCCCACAGTGATGGGGGTCGGTCAGGTGGCGGGACTCGATCGTGCCGTCGTCGTAGCGCGTAAACGTCATCCGCAAACCCTGCTCATTGGCGTGGCCGCAGCCGAAACAGCGGCCGACGGCAGCTCGATCGATGGAGACGGGTTCCGGGACGCCGAGTGGTTGCATGCCCGCACCCTAGGTTGGCGAAACGACATGTATCGGACTCGACGCACCGTCAACGCCACGCTGCAATGAGTTCATCCGTGGTGGTGATCGTGGCAAGCAGCGAGATCGTGTTGTCGAGCACCGAGTTGCCGTACTCGACCGGTATCCCTACGACTGCGTCACGCGGCACCACCACGTGGTAGCCGAGATCCACAGCGACGAGCACCAGACCGAGAATCCCGATGTTGATCGAGTTTCCTACCGCAACCACGGTACGAATGCCGCAGTTCCTGAGCACCTGATCGAGCTCGGTCGAAACGAACGGGGTCACGCCGTGGCTCCGTGCAACCACGAGGTCACTGGGCTCGGGCGACAATTCGGGGATGAGCTCCGTGCCGGGCTGACCACGGTCGAGGCGATCCCCGTTTCGCTCGGCTGCCGCAACGAGGATGCGAGCGTTGGACACCGAGCCCTGACGATCGGGGCGAAACTCTGCGGTGCAGTGCACGACCGTGGCGCCAACTGCCCGAGCCGCAGCGCAGATGCGACCGGCCCGCATGGGAAGGTCGATTGCGGCCACCGCATCGCGGAGGTCGGGTAGCGCTGCGAGATCGCCACAGACACCGCGCTGCAGTTCCATCGTGAGCACCGCAGTCGACACCGGATCGAGCACATTCGAACGTTCCACAACCACAGTCTTACCAGGAGGATGTCGGGGGGGTTCGAGTCCCTCTGCGCCCACCGGACAACCGCAGGTCAGAGCCGTAGTCGAGCGGTGACTCTCTGCCGGCTTTCACACCCGTGGGGTGGGGGGTAGTTCGTCCCGTCGGGCTACGGGCTCCAACCAGCCGCAGTCAACCAAGGCTCGTGGTCATTCGTCGACTCAACCTGAAACGCTCGAGTCGGGCACCCAGTTTCCGTGGAAGCCGAACGGCACCCGTTGTGGCAACTTCACCTGGGCCACGTAACCACGCGAGAAGTCCTGCGCGTCGAGCACGGCGAACTCGGCCGAGCCATCGTTGCCGTCGTGCACGAAGGTCACGAGCCAGCCGTCGTCTTCGGCTGCGGCGTCGGGTCGTGACACGAACACCGGCTCCCCAGCCGCCCGGCCCGCACCATGGTCGAACTCATCGCGCGCGCCGGTCTGGAGATCGTGCTTGACGGTCGGCCAGTGCATCGAGTTCGGATCGGGCATACCGCAGTAGCCGTAGCGATATTCCTTGCCCGTGAGAGATCCACGATGACGTGGGAACTCGTTGGCCCGCTCGTCGATCGTGGTGACGCTGACCGTTCGGCGTGCCGGATCGACCTCCCATCGATCGAGTCGCGCCATAGCGTCGCCGAGAGGTCCGAGAAGATCGTCACGCATCATGCGCTCGTAGAAGCACACATCGAGGATCACCTTGCCGTCGGCCGTGTCGTAGGCGTTGAGTGGATGGAACACGTACCCAATCGGGACGTCGATCCAGACGATGACGTCGACACCTACGGCGACGACATCGAACTCGACCGGCTCTGGGATTTGTGTGCGAGCGGGGACCAAGAGGCATGCGACGAACTGTTTTGGCTCTCGCCGATCGACTCCGAGTACGAGATGTTCGGCAGCACCTGTGGTCTCACCACCGAGCCGACAACGGGAGGCTGCGCAACGACCTTCGCCAACCCCGAGGCGTTCGCCTACGGAGACGATCCCCGCCTCGATGCCCTCTACGACAGCTGCGCCGACGGCGACATGGCCGCCTGTGATCAGCTGTACTGGGAGTCGCCGATCTTCTCCGAGTACGAGACGTTCGGCAACCTGTGCGGGGGTCGCAGCGAATCATTCCTCTTCGGTGACTGCGAGGCCACCTTCGGCTGATGTCTCGGCACGAAGGTCTGACGACGAGGCCGGCTCAGAACCCAGCCCGTTCCTCGGCCGGCTTGTGCAACTCGAATGCTGCGTGCAGCACCGCGACCGCCTGTTCGGCCTGATCCTCGCGCACGACACACGAGATCCGAATCGCTGACGTCGAGATCATCTCGATGTTGATGCCAGCATTCGACAGGGTCTCGAACATCGTCGCTGCAACACCGGGATTGGTCTGCATGCCGGCACCGACGAGACTCACCCGACCGATGTTGCTGTCGGTGACCGATCCTGTTGCCCCGATCTCGCCGATGAGTGCAGCAACCGTCGGTTCGGCGGTACCGACCTGCTCATGGGGCAGCGTGAAGCTGATGTCGGTCGCGCCGTCGGCCGAAACGTTCTGCACGATCATGTCGACGTTGATTCCGGCATCGGCAAGCGTGCGGAACAAACGGGCGGCAACCCCGGGCTTGTCGGGCACACCCGAGACAGTCATCTTCGCCTCGGAGGTGTCGTGGGTGATCGAAGCGATGATTGCGTTTTCCATGGATGCCTCCTGTGAAACCCAGGTTCCGGGAACCCAGCTGAATGCACTGCGCACGTGGAGTCGAACGTTGTGGCTCCGTGCCAGCTCGACGGACCGCATCGCCGGTTTCGGGCAGCCGGTGGCCGTCATCTCGAGCAGCTCGTCGAACGAGATTCGATCCATCTTTCGGGCCTCTGGGACCAGCCGCGGATCGGTGGTGAAGACGCCGGGAACGTCGGTGTAGAGCTCGCAGGCGTCGGCGTCGAGCGCGTGGGCCAACGCGACGGCGGTCGTGTCGGAACCACCCCGACCGAAGAAGGTGACATCATTGTCCGTCGAGACACCCTGGCTCCCGCCCACCACCGGAACCTTCCCTGCGGCAACGGCATCACGGATTCGGTACGGATTGACCTCGAGGATCTTTGCATCGCGGTGGGTGGTGTCGGTCAGGAACCCTGCCTGGCTCCCGGTGAACGATTCACTCTCGATCCCGAGATCGGTCAGCGCCATCGCCACCAGAGCACACGCCTTGCGCTCACCGCCGGTGATGAGCATGTCCATCTCCCGACCGGGCTTGGTCTTGGACACGTCGTCGGCGAGACGAAGCAGTTCGTCGGTCTCCTTCCCCATCGCCGACACGACGAGAACAACCTCGTCCCCTCGCTTTCGGCAACGGGCAACGTGATCGGCCACTTCCCGGATGCGATCGGGGCTGCCGACGGAGGTACCGCCGAACTTCTGGACGTAGAGAGCCACGAGGGGAAAGGTTATCGGCGGCCCCGGCAGCCACCGTTCGGTCGATTCAACTCGTGCGCTCGCCCTCCACGACTGCCTTCGATTCGGCGACGGCTCCGGCGAAGATGCCTTTCGCCATGAGAGAGAACTCGGCGTCCCGACGGGCCTGATAGATCTCCGCTCGAACACCGTGCGCGTGGGTGGAATCAGGCTCAGCCTGCACGGCGAGTTCGATCAGCTGACAGGCGAGTCGAAGATCACCAGCAGCCACGACCTCCTGGGCTCGGGCCACCATGGCATCGACCCCACCGGCGAGTGCCACGAGTTCTCCCGCGAAGACCGCTGCCGGGGAAGGCTTGAGGTTGGCGGGGTTCTTGTCCCACCAACCCCCGTAGAGGCGCCAGAGATTTCGAACGACGAATTCGGGCTCGTCGTACACGGGCTGCATCCACGGGCGACCGATCAGGTCGTCGGGTACGGAGACGGAATGCACGATTGCGTCGAGGGGTTCGCCAGCGTTCATCATTGCAATCGTTTCCCGGGTGAGGAGTTCGAGCGCAGTCGCAAGATCACCCAAGACCCGATTCACCCGTTCCGACCCGAACACGGGGAGGCCGTGCGCCGGCAACATCCAATCGGCGTCGTAGGTCATCATCTCACGCAGCGCCTGAGCCCATTCGAGTGGGTACCGCTGGACCTTTTGTGGATTCCCACAGTTCGGGAAGACCCAGGTCACGAGATCACCGACACAGATCGCACGGTGCTCGGGAATCCACGCCCAGAGGTGGTCGTCGGTTTCGCCCTTGGCGTGGTGCATCTCGAACGACACACCACCGACGTCGACAGTGAGGTCCTGTCGAAACTCGTCCGTCGGCCACAGCACATCGTCGTGCAGGAATTGCCGTCCACCCCCCACAGCAAGGCCGGTGCGTCGAGAAACCCCACCGAACTGTCGCTGGTTGATGTCGATGTTGTAGCCGTTCGTTGCTCGGTAGCGCTCGAAGCGAGCGGCGACGGCTTCGTGTCCGATCACCCTCGGTGCCCGATGCCCGTTGGCGGCAGCATGGGCGGCGAAGGCGCCCGATCCACCGACATGGTCGACGTGGCCATGGGTGTAGACGATCGAATGAACGGGGTCGAGCGACCACGTCCGGAGTGCCTCGACCACCGGAGGTCCCTTTGGATGGCCCGAGGTGTCGAAACACACCAGACCATCCTCGGTACGAAACGAAATCACATGCGAGAACGACTCGACGATCGAGATCCCGTCGGCCAACTCACAGATCTGGTCGGTCACACGGTTGACTGCCTCGTCGTGCTCGCCGGTGTCGATCACCCGGGATGACAATTCGACGGGATGCTCGGTGACGATGGGAAGCCGCTTGTGGATCTTGCCGATCATTCCCGCACGGTAGTGCTGCCCCGCCCCCGTCCACCCGTCTGACACCACCACGACACCAACTCGACCGCCGGAGACCGACGACCGTGCTCAGCGCTGGACGAAGAGTTCCAGGCTTCGTTCCCCATCGACCCGCGGCGCCCCCGCCCACACCTGATCGACCGCAACCTTCTCGACGTCCACGGGATCACCATGCCAGTCGAACAGCACCACTGCGTGGGTTGCGTCGACGAAGACCGCCGATCGCGACGACTGGTCGAGCGTGGCCAGCTCGCCGATGGCCCGGCGAAGCGCGACCGGAACTGGCGCAAGCTGCGCGACAGCCAATGAACGGCCCCACTCTGCCTCTGCGATGCGCTCCCATGCGGGCTTGTCGTCGCGCCGCCGTAGTCCTGCCTGCCGCAGGCGGCCGAGCAGTTCACGCGCGTCGACCGGGACCGCGCCGAGGTCGAGCGCCCGTTCACGGTCGATCTCTTCGACATCGTAGTGATCGCCCTGAAAACCGAGCCGCCGTTTCCCGAGCTGTTGGGCGAAGGCGTGGAGCTCGTCGTAGGACGTGTCGGAGACGAGATGCGCCCACCGGGCGCCGCGCCACTCCCACATCGCTTGGTCGACGAGCACAGTCATCGAGGGCACCGTACCGAAGCCTCCCGGTGCCGCGGCAGCCGCGAACGTCGTCAGCGTGAGAGACTGCGTCGGTGAACGACTCGACCGATGAGGTCTTGCTCCGCCTTCCCGCACGCACCCACTACGGGCGGATCGTTCGCGTCGGCGCAGCAGCACTTGCGATACGTCAGGGTCTGTCGTTCACCGAGATCGACGACCTCCGACTGGCGATCGACGAAGCGGTCATCTTGATGCTCAGCGCTGCATCCGCCGACGCCGAGATCCGGGCTGTGTTCCGATTCGATGCGAATCAGCTCGAACTCGAGCTCGCCTGCGATGGAGACACAGTGCCGGCCGAGCAGTCGATCACCCGGTTCGAGGAGGTCGCGGGCGAACTCATCGACGAGTACACGGTCGATCCCGGTCGGGCATGGGTGCGGATGAAGAAGACACCCACGACTCCCTAGCGACCGCTCGAACCAAATCCTTTGTCGCCGCGCTCGCTTTCGTCGAGCGCCTCGACCTCCACGAACTCGACCTGCTCCACGGCTTGCACCACGAGCTGCGCGATTCGCTCACCACGTTTGACGGCGAACGGCTCGGTCGGGTCATGGTTGACGAGGCAGACTTTCAACTCGCCGCGGTAGCCCGAGTCGATGAGCCCCGGGGTATTGAGGCAGGTCACGCCGTGCTTGACCGCGAGACCGCTCCGGGGCTGCACGAAACCGGCGTAGCCGTCGGGAAGCGCAATCGCGATACCGGTGGGTACCAACGCTCGGCCTCCGGCCGGCGCAAGGACGACATCTTCTCGCGCGACGAGATCCACACCGGCGTCGCCAGGTCGGGCGTAGGCCGGGAGGGGCAGGTCGGGATCGAGACGGAGGACAGGAAGATCGAGCACGAGGGGAACGTAGCCGAACCCGAGCCAGCCGTCCGCTGCCGTCTACCCTGAGATGATGCTCGCTTGGATGGATCTCGAGATGACGGGTCTCGATCCAGATCGACACGTCATCGTCGAGATCGCAACACTCATCACCGACGACAATCTCGAACTGATCGCCGAAGGCCCAGATCTCATCGTTCACGCCTCCGAACTCGAACTGGCCGAGATGGACGACTTCGTGACGAACATGCACACACGCAGTGGGCTGATCGATCAGATTGCATCGTCGACCCTGTCGCTCGAGGAGGCGGGACGCCAGACGATGGCCTTTCTCCAAGAGCACATCCCCGAAGCCCGCACCGTCCCATTGTGCGGGAACTCGATCGGGACCGACCGGCGGTTCTTGGCCAAACAGCTCCCAGAAATCGAGGAATACCTCCACTATCGCTCCGTCGACGTGTCGACGTTGAAGGAACTCGCTCGACGATGGCACCAGGACGCCTTGCGTACTGCCCCGAAAAAGGGCGGAGCCCATCGAGCACTCGACGACATCCGTGAGAGTCTCGAAGAACTGCGCCACTACCGATCGACGCTTTTCGTCACTCCCGACTGACGCCCCCGTAGGGTGCGGGGGTGAATTCCCCGTCGTACCGCAAACAGGAGCAGGAGCCCGCATCCGAAGAGGTCACCGAGGTTGCGCCCGGCGTCCTTCGTCTCCAGTTGCCGATCTCACTTCCGGGGCTCGGCCATGTGAACTGCTACGCCCTGATCGACGGCGACGGCGTCGCACTCGTCGACCCTGGACTACCGGGCCCCGAGTCGTGGGCCGCGCTCGTCGCTCGTCTCGCCAAGGCCGAGCTCCCGCTCGAACGGGTCCACACGGCGATCGTCACCCACTCCCACCCCGATCATTTCGGCGGGAGTGCACAGCTGCGAGAGGAATCCGGCGCCGACGTACTCACCCATGCGTCGTTTCGATCGAGCATGTCCGAAGCCAACGACGACCTCGATCCGATCATCGCCGACATGACCGACGAGGAGATCCTCGCCCACTGGAAGAAGCGCTACGAGTCGATGGGCGAAACACCGTGGGGCACCAAGCGTGAGCCACCACCCGACCATGCCATCTTGCGGTTCGTCCACCAGGACAACGGTCAACGGCGATTCCTTTCTCCCGAAGCCACGATCCGCGTCGTCGACGGTCAGCCCGTCCGGTTCGCGGGCCGTGACTGGTTCTCGATCCACACTCCCGGCCACACCGTCGATCATCTCTGCCTGTGGGACCCCGAGGAGGGCGTGCTGCTTTCGGGTGACCATGTGCTCCCGACCATCACCCCCCACATCGCCGGCTCCACCGAAATCGACGATCCGCTGGCCACCTTCTTCGACTCGCTCGACCGCGTCGGAGCGCTCGAAGGAGTGACGACCGTCCTTCCGGCCCACGGTCATCCGTTCGACGACTGCGCCGGTCGGTGCTCTCACATCAAGCACCACCATCACGAGCGGCTCGACATCTTGCGAGAGGCCGCCCCCGCCACCGGCGACGCGCCGGTCACCGAGTGGATGAAGGTCTTGTTCCGTGAACGGTCGTGGGGAGACATGGCCGCAAGCGAGACGTTTGCCCACCTCGAGCACCTGCGCATGATCGGCGAGGCCACGGCACACCGTGACAACGACGGGCTGCTCTTCTTCGAGTTGCACGAAGCGGGCCGCTGATCACAGGGGTCGGATTCGTCCTGCTGAACCGAGTCCTGCCTCGGTACACAGCCACGAATCGACACCGCCATCGACTCCTCGCCAGTGAAAGGTCACAGGGCCCGGCTCGACACCGACACCGTGTTCGAGTTCGGCCCGAATACGTTCCGTCGGCGCTCCCACTCGAGCGGCGGCTTCCTCCAACGGCGACCATTGCGCTGCGTTGTTGACATGACCGAGCAGATCGAGGTCGGTGAACCTGAGCGCCCAGGGCTCGGACTCTGCGTCGTCGGGTGGATCTCCTCGCAGCACGTGCCGGGCCGAGACACGACGCTGGGCAGCTGACGCACCGTAGATGGCGAAGAAATCTGCATGGAGTGGCGCTGGCGCGCCCGTCACCCCATCGATGAAGATCCAGACTGTCGTTGCTTCGATGTGGGCGCCGTCGTCACCTCGGATCTCGGTGCGTCGCTCCGCCCATCGACCCCCATGGCCGCTGCACCATGTTGCGAGCCGAATCCATTCCTGAAAAACCGGTGCCTGATGCACCTCGAGCATCACCCGACGCACCACCCAGCTCATGGGCGCAGCGAGCCCGGAGTCGGCCGAATCATCTCGAGCGACGTCCTGCAGGTGCCGGACCGCCGCATCGAGGCGGCAGCGGCCGGTCGGATCGACATCGCCGAGCCGAATCCGACGAGCAGCTTCGTACACGCGCCCTATCGCCGGCTTCGGGGTGATCACGGCAGCTCCCTGCTCCGGCATGAAGCGAACATAGCTGCCAACGGTGCACGCAGGAGTCCCGGACTCGATCGATGTGTGATCCCACCACACCTTCACCGACAGCCGATCCAGTAATTCGGTTGACGGATCACGAAACCTTTGCGATCGTACCGACGCCGGCGATTCCGGCCGTGCCGAAGGAGCCATCGTGGTCCAGAACTCATGCCTCGCACATCGCCACACCATCGTGGTCGATGCTTGCGCGCGCATGCAGGGCGCGGCATCGGCGTTCTGGCTCTCCGGCTTCGTGACCGCATTCGAGACGATCACGAAGCCGTATGCCCACCAGCGGCCATCCGGCACTCCCCCGGGCTGATCCTCAGCTCACTCCACACGGGGAAGACGCCATGGCCGCTGGAACATCCAGCGGCCTTTCTGCTTTTGCAGCGCAGTTCTCGACCACCACCGTCCACCCCACCGACCACCCGACCAGCCCCCATCACCAAGCAGCAAGGGAAAGAAGACGAGACCATGCAGACATTCGTCGCCGCCAACCCCCAACGCACGAACCCACCCGACGACGTCCTCTGGGAGGACGTCGCTGCGTGTCGCGTCGTACCCGAGGCAGCGAACCTCTTCTTCAGCGAGGACATCGGGGAGATCGCCGCCGCGAAGCGGATCTGCGCCGACTGCCCCGTGCTCGCCGAGTGCCTGCAAGGAGCTCTGGAACGACAGGAGCCATGGGGGGTCTGGGGCGGGCAGCTGTTCATGCACGGCAAGATGCTCACCACCAAGCGACGTCGGGGCCGTCCGCCCAGGATCACCCGCCCAGAAGACCACATGCCCACCATCCCGATCCCGGTCCATCTCCGGAAGAAGGCTCAGCGCGTCAGCGCCTGAGGGTTGCACCGGTCAGACGAATCCCCTCACCCGCTTCCACCGATCCGGGCAACGGCTCATGCGAGCCCCGATCGGAGACGGGTGCGCCGCAAGCGGACCGGGCCGGGCGATTCCCGAGATTCCCCCCGCGGGCACAGCCCGGCCCGTCACCGGCGTTGCACAGCGGAGATCCTCCGACGAATCCCCTCTGGGGGCTTCCACTCCTGACGACCGCTACCGTTTTCCGTGGAGTTCTTCGTGACCTGCTCTTGTCTCCCCTTCCCGCCGTGGCGACCTCGACTCGCACTCGCTGTCGCGCTCGGGCTGCTCGTCCCAGCATGCAGCGATGCCAGCGACGACGTACTCACGCTCATCGACGAGCCGATCCCCATCGACGACATCCAGACCGATGTTGCGGTCGGTTCCGGTGTCGACCTGACGTACGCCACGTTCGACGGTGGCGAAGCGAACTTTGTGGCCTATGCGGGCACACCACTCGTGATCAACTTCTTCGCCCGGACCTGCCCGCCGTGCGTTTCGGAAATGCCCGAGTTCGAACGGGTCTTCAACGAGTTGCGCGGCGAGGTCGCGTTCGTCGGCATTTCCACCGACCCTCGCCAACAAGACGCCCAAACCCTCGTCGAGGAAACCGGCGTCACCTATGACCTCGGCTGGGATCCCGACGGACGACTCTTCGCCGAGTTCGGGGGGTTCGCCATGCCGACCACCGTGTTCGTGACCGCTGACGGGATCGTCAGTGAAGTCTGGTCGGGGGTGCTGTCCGCGGACGAACTGCAGTCGAAGATCGAGGAGATCACCTGATGGATCTCGAACAGTTCGCCTTTCCGTTCGGTGTCGGCATGCTCGCAGCATTCAACCCGTGCGGCTTCGCAATGTTGCCGACTTGGATCGGATACTTCATCGGCACCGATGCTCCCGAGGACACACGCGTTCGAGCCCTCACCCGAGGCCTGCGAGTCGGTGCCATCATGACACTCGGCTTCATCACGCTGTTCGGCGGTATCGGGGTACTCATCGCTGCCTTTCTCAGCCAGGGCACGGTCACCGAGTACGTCGGCTACATCACGGTCGGGTTGGGGATCGTGCTGATCCCACTCGGCATTGCGATGTTCCGGGGTCATCAGGTCAATCTCAAGGTGCCGAAGCTGTCGAAAGGGGGCGGAAGTCGCGAGGCTGCGTCGATCTTCTTGTTCGGGGTCTCTTATGCCGTCGTCTCGCTCAGTTGCACCATCGGCCTGTTCGTCTCCGCAGTGTCGAACAGCTTCACCACTGTCGGTGAAAATCAGCGTGGCGAACGCACCGAGTCGATCACGCTCGGGAGCATTCTCGACGGCACCGGCAGTTTCGTCGCCTATGCCATCGGTATGGGTGTCGTGATCCTCTTCCTGACGGTCGGCCTGGCCCGAGCGAAGTCGAACGTGGCCGCAAACATGCGCCGCGTGTTGCCGTTCATGGGCAGGATCTCCGGTGCCGTGCTCGTGATGGCCGGCATCTACCTGATCGACTACGGCCAGTGGGAAATTCGGATCCTCGACAATCCAGACGCCGGGAATGTTCTCGTCGATCACTTCCTCGACTTTCAGAGTGCCGTGAGCACCTGGGTCAGCGATACCACTCCGGAACGACTCGCCGTCGTGGCCGTGATCGGTGTTGCACTGTTGTTCCTGCTCGCCTGGATCGACGACAATCCGAACGATTCCCTCAGGCAGTTGCTCATGATCGGTTCATGGACCCTTCTGTTCGGGACCATCGAATGGGTCAATGACGGCGATTTTGTTGTCGCACCACTGCTGCGGTTCCTGTCGAACTGGCCGAACCGAGTCGGCAACTGGTTCATCGATCCGGTGCGGGGTGGTGTGCCGCTCGAGATCGCCGTTGTGACGCTTGCCGCTTGGTGGGCGTTTCGCCGCATCACCAGGTACCTTGCTCGTGATGCTGCGGTCCCTGCTGGCACGACCTGAAGTCACCGAGGTCTGTGAACTTCGGGGTTCGTTCGGCCTCATGGCGTTCCACGGCGGAAATCTCGAGCGCACCACCGACGTCATCGCAGCCGAGGTCGCCGAGCGAACCGGCTCGTCGTTCTACGGGGTGATTCAGGCCGCGCCGTTCCGCCAACACATCCCGTCGACCCGCTTCGACCCCACCCACTCCGATGCACTCGCCTCGTTCCTCGATCGGGTCGAGACGGTGATTGCGGTTCACGGGTACGGGCGCGACGATCGCTTCTTCGACGTGTTGCTCGGTGGCCGCAACCGAGAACTCGCTGCGCACCTCGGCTCCCATCTGCGCGCCGATCTCGACGACCGCTACGGCGTGATCGTCGATCTGGAGGAGATGCCTGATGGACTGCGTGGCCAACATCATCGAAATCCCGTCAACTTGCCCACAAATGCCGGCGTGCAACTCGAGCTGCCACCACCGATCCGGTGGAACACCGAGGAACACAACTGGAGTGATCACGAGGGAACCGGTCGAGCTCCGTCCGTCGCTCGGCTCATCGACACGCTGGTGACCGCCGTCGACGCCTGGCCGGGCTGACCAGTCGCCATCCCTCAGGGGGCGAGACGCTCGATGACCCAGAC
The DNA here is from genome assembly GCA_049437325.1 of Acidimicrobiales bacterium. Taxonomy (GTDB): domain Bacteria; phylum Actinomycetota; class Acidimicrobiia; order Acidimicrobiales; family Aldehydirespiratoraceae; genus UBA11606. Next base: position 18,912 of record JBMTIM010000016.1, on the reverse strand, counting down.
CTCACTGCCGGGATGGTCGGCATCCACCAATCGGTAGCGCACGCGATCGTGCAACCGGCTCGGGCGACCCTGCCAGAACTCGATCTCTCGGGGACGGACCCGATAACCGCCCCAGTGAGGTGGACGAGGTACCTCGCCAGGGAAGCGCGCTTCGATCTCGGCCACCCGTTGGTCGAGTGCCGCACGGTCCGGCAGGATCGTCGACTGTTCACTTGCCCAGGCACCGATCTGACTCCCACGAGGACGACCGGCAAAGTACGCGTCCGACGCATCGTCACTCACTCGGGCGACGTCACCAACGACACGAACCTGGCGTTCGAGGTCGTGCCACACGAAGCTGAGGCTCGCCCGCTGCGTGGCATCGAGCGCTCGACCCTTGTCGGAGCTGTGGTTCGTGAAGAAGACGAAACCACGCTCGTCGAAACCGCGCAGCAGCACCGCACGACTCGCCGGCCATCCGTCGTTGTCAACGGTGGCGAGGACCATCACGCCAGGGTCACGTGGGCCGGTTGCCGCCCAGGCTTCGAACCAGGAACGAAACTGCTGGATCGGATCCGGGTCGACATCCTTGGCGTCGAGCCCATCCTGTTCGTACTGATGGCGGATCGACGCGAGATCGAAAGCATCATCCATCCCGGAACTCTAGGGTGCCGGTGTGCATCGAGCCCTCCCCGGCATCCTCGTCGGCGGTGTCATCGGTAGTGCAACGCGCTGGGTGGTGGTCGAACGTGGCGCTGCGGCCGAGTACCCGTTCACTGCGACGCTGGTCATCATCAATGCGCTGGGCTGTTTCGTGCTCGGCGTCGCCATGGCCCGATGGCCCGATGCCACCGATCCCCGGCGTCTCTCCATCGGAGTCGGGTTCGCCGGTGGCCTTACCACGTTCTCTGCGCTTGCCGTGGACATCGCAGCGGGGCTTCATCAGGGCGACTACGCCCCCATCATCACCTCGATTCCGGCGCAGTTGCTGGCTGGGGTGGTCTTCTTCGTCATCGGGCGACGGATCACCACAACATGACACCCGTTCTCTTCGTCGTCGCCGCCGCTGCGGGCACGCTCGTGCGATGGCAGGCAGGGCATCGCAGCGGGAATCGCCCGGCAGCGACGCTGATCGTCAACATCATCGGTGCGTTCATCCTCGGGGTGTTGACGGCCAGCGGGGATCGGGCCTCCGTCGTGGGCGGTCTCGCTGGTATGGGAGCCCTCACGACGTTCTCCACGCTGATAGCGGAGATCGTGGCGATGTGGTCGGCCGGCCGGCGTCTCCGGGCGGTCACCTACATCACGTTGACATTCGTGCTCGGGGTGGGTGCTGCGTGGCTCGGTTTCGAGTCGACCTGATCAGGCGCCCGCAGCCGAAACCATCGCAGCAACGGCTTCGCTACCCACGTTGGCGCCACAGCTCACGGCGACGATCCGATGACCGGGATGCGCAGCGGCATAGTGCGTGGCAGCAGCGATGGCCAGACCGGCGGCACCCTCCACCAGTTGATGATGATCGTCGATCATGTTGACAACACCTCGGGCGATGTCGACTTCGCTGACATCGACCCATTCGTCGACGAGTTGCTGACAGATCGAGAACGTGATCGTGCCGTCTTCGAGCCCCCCGGCAGTGCCGTCGGAGAACGTGGGTTCGAAGACCGGGGTGACGATTCGTCCGGCAGCGATCGACGCGGCCATCGCTCGATCGTTGGCCGCAGACGCCCCGATGATGCGGGTGTCAGGGGCCATCGCTTTGATCCAGGTGGCGATGCCCGAGATGAGGCCGCCGCCGCCAACCGAGACGACCACAGCATCGGGGGCGGGTCCGTCTTCGAGGATCTCTTTGCCGATGGTGCCTTGACCGGCGACGATGGCAGCATCGTTGTACGGCGAGACATAGGTAGCGCCGTGGTCCGCAGCGGCGGTTCGCGCAGCCATCTCCGCCACACTCGTATCGGTGGAGTCGACGAACTCGGCCCGAGCCCCGAGCCGTCGGATCTGGTCGACCTTCGACGCCGCTGCGCCGGTCGGCAGATAGATGGTGCAGGCAAAGCCACAGCTCGCAGCTGCCGTGGCAACACCGATGCCGTGGTTGCCCGACGACGCGGTCACCACACCGGCAGCGGCACGCGCCGGGTCGAGGGAGTGCACCACGTTGGCCGATCCCCGAACCTTGAAACTCCCGGTTCGCTGGAGATGCTCGGCTTTGATCACGATGTCGGCGCCGTGTCGTTCCGACAGCGGGTCGGAGCGGAAGAGCGGGGTTCGTATGACGTGGGGCTGGATGCGTTCCGCTGCTTGGGAGATGTTGTCGATATCGATCATTGGTCGAGTCCTTTCATCACAAGTTCAGCCATCGCGGCATCTTGGAGACCGAGTCCGCAGTGATCCGAGACCGTCAGCTGGGTGGCAGCGGTCCGTCCCGGCGACCGTCCGGTCAAGACGTCGCCGAGTTCCACCGCACGCCTCGCAGCACTCGAAACGTGGGCAAGCTCGCCAACCCGGCTCGTGACGTCGACCGAGTCGGCCACGACCACATCTGCCGACTCGAGAACGTCGTCGGCGAGTTCGCGTTTGCCATACATGTCGGCGCCCATCGCCACGACGTGTGCTCCTGGCGCAAGCGCCGACACGGACAGCACCGGCTCTCGGGCCGCCGTACAACAGATCACGATGTCGGCGTCGGCCACCGCCTCGGCGACCGTGTCCACCGCACGAGTCTCATTTTCGGCGGCGAAACGCTCTCGCGTCGCAGCAGAGCGGCTCCACGAACGGACATCGCTGAGCGTGAACGCCTCCCGCAGCGCAGCAACCTGGAAGGCGGCCTGGAAGCCACCACCGAGGATGGCGAGCGATGTCGACTCCGGCCGGGCCAACACACCGGCACTGACCGCTGACGCAGCCGCCGTCCGAATCTCGGTGAGCCAGCCACCATCGTCGAGGATTGCCACCAACCCACCGGTGTCGGCGTCGAGCACCGCAGTGAAGCCGGCGTTCCCACCCTGGGGGAAGCCTCCGCTCGCAGCCTTGAATGCGAGGTGGGCACCACCGAGGTAGGCCCCCTTGACGTGCAGCTCACCGCCGTGATCGAGCACCATCGCCAGTTCGTCAGGCGCAACGACCTCCCCTTCCGACATGGCGATGAACGCAGCACGAACTGCTTCGCGCGCCGAGGACAAGCTGACCAACGATCGGATGGTGGGTCGATCGACGATCCTCATCAGACCCGATCCACCGCCGCCCAGATCCCCGTGCCGGCGCGCCCTGCGGTGGCAGTCCATGCACCGGGCAACGCCGCAACAACATCTTCAGGGCTGAGGTAGATCGGCGTCTCGTGACCGTTGGTGTTGATCCAAAGCAGTCGACCAGCGCTGTGGAGCACCCGGTCGACCTCGACCGGAAAGAGGAACATGTTGATCAGCACGAGCGTGTCGACGGCGGCATCGGGGATAGGCAGCGTGGACGCATCACCCTGCACGAGCGGCGTACCACCCGACTGCTCGCGCAGCATCTTCATCGAAAGGTCGAGCGCAACGAGGTTGGCGGTCCGGGATGCGATTTCGTTGGTACCGAGACCGGAGCCAGCCCCGAGTTCGACGACCTTGGGCCCGCGAAGGCCACCCCGGTCGAGTGCATCGATGATCGTGGTCTCGCGCTCATCGCTGAAACGCGACGACCACTCAGCGGCCATACCGTCGAAGAGTTCACGGACCTTGTCACGCCGGGCCACATCCCAGCTCCCCTCGAAGGCGACCTGCTCGGTGACCTTGCGTATGGGCGACACCGAGCCAAAGGTCTCGAGCTCGGTGACCGTGTCGGGGGCGTCCGGGAGCCAGGTGACCGACCCGGCCATCATGCAGGCACGGGGATCTCGGTGAGACCACCCATGTACGGCTGCAGAACGTCTGGAATCCGAACCGATCCGTCGACCTGCCGAAAGGTCTCGACGATGCCCGCCCACACCCGCGGGACGGCCAACCCGGACCCGTTCAACGAGTGAACGAACTCGGTTCCCTTCTCCCCCGATCGGCGGAACCGGATGTTGGCACGCCGCGCCTGATACGTGGAGCACCAGCTCACCGAGCTGACCTCGAGCCAGCGATCAGCTCCGGGAGCGAACACCTCGATGTCGTAGGTGCGGGCACCGGCACCGCTGATGTCACCACAGGCAAGATCGAGAACCCGATGCGCAAGTCCGAGGTCGCGAATCGCTTGTTCGGCGCGCTCGAGAATCTCCATGTGCATGTCCTGTGCCTGCTCTGGGGTGCAGAAGCTGTAGAGCTCGACCTTGTCGAACTCGTGCACCCGGAGCAGACCGCGGGTGTCGCGGCCGGCCGAACCGGCCTCGCGGCGATAGCACGTGGTGTGAGCCATCAGCCGCATCGGCAGGTCGGCCGCATCGAGTACCTCGCCGGCGACAAGTGACGTGAGCGGAACTTCTGCCGTGGGGATGGCCCAGAGGTCGTCACGTTCGAGGTGATAGGCGTCGTCTGCGAACTTTGGCAGATGCCCTGTGCCGATCATGGTGTCGGTCTTGACGACCGTCGGTGGCCGAACCTGTTCGAAGGCATCGCGGTTGCGATCGAGCCCGTAATTGATGAGCGCACTGAGCAGGTGTGCGCCTGCACCGCGGTACATCGCGAACATTGACCCAGACATCCTGACGGCACGATCGACATCGAGGATGCCGAGTTCCTCGCCGATCTCCCAGTGCGGGACTTTTTGATGGTCGGCATAGTCGTCTTGGAGATGTTCGACCCGAACGACGACGTTGTCGTCTTCGGTCAGACCATCGGGCGCATCGTCAGCCGGCATGTTGGCGATGTGCAACAGTTCGTCCCGGAGCTTGTCTTGGAGCAGTTCGGCCTCTTCGGCGAGCACGCCCTCCCGCTCGCCGAGCTCCCTGCTCCGGGCCTGGAGCTCTGCGGCTTCGTCACCCTTCCCATCTCTGTGGAGCTGGCCGACCTGCTTGCTCAGGCTGTTGATCTCACTGCGCACGTCGTCGCGTTCGGTTCCCACAGCCCGAAGCCGCGCGTCGAGCTCGACCACTCGGTCGACGGCTGCGGTGTCGTCACCCCGCCGAGCGACAGCCGCCTTGACGGCCTCCGGATCGGTTCGGAACAACTTGATGTCGAGCATGAGATGACGGTACCGGTCACCGGGCGGGGAACGACCGGATTACTTCTGGAACGCGACGAGCGCGCCACCATCGATCACGATCGTCTGACCAGTCATCCATGGTGCGTCGGCGGCCAACCAGAGCGCAGCCCGGCCGATGTCCCCCGGCTCGCCGAGCCGGTGGAGCGGATAGGCCTTCTCGGCCCGTTCACCGGCCTCGCCCTCCCACAACAGGCGGGCGAAATCGGTTTTCACGACCGCAGGGGCCAGTGCGTTGACCCGCACGTGGGGGCCAAGCTCGGCACCGAGCTGTTCGGTCATTGCGACGAGGGCTCGTTTGAGCAGTGCGTACAGCCCGAGTGCACCGGACGTCTTGAACGCACCGACGGACGCAAGATTGATGACACAGCCTCCGTTGTCCTTCATCCAGGCGTTCCACGCCGCCTGCGTCCACAGCAAGGGTCCGCGGAGGTTGACTTCGTACGTCTTGTCGAACGCAGCCGTAGGCGTGTCGATGAGTGGCCCGGCGTACGGGTTGGTTGCTGCGTTGTTCACCAGAATGTCGATCGCACCGAACCGTTCGAGCGTGCTGGCCATGATCTCGGCTCCGCCGTCTTCACCGCCCGTATGCGCCGACCGCCAGTCGACGTCGCCACCGCCAAGCGCTCGCAGCTCATCGGCTGCGGCCTCACATTTCTCGGCTTTGCGGGAAACGATCATCACATTCGCCCCGGCCTTCACATATTCGGTGGCGATACCGAGTCCGATGCCGGCCGACCCGCCGGTGATGATCGCGGTCTTTCCGTCCAAACGTAATTCCACGAACGCGACCGTAGACCAGACTGAAGGCGTGCTCGAAGTGCTACCGCTGTCACACGCCGATCAACTCCCGCCCCGACCGGGTGCCCTGTCCGATGAGCCGCGGGGAGCGCCAGATCTGCTCGATCTTGATCACAGTCTCGGCGCCCGTGATCGCCCTGAGCCTCGTCGACCCGACCGCCGGACTCGATGGTCGCCGACGGCAGGTCGCGGTCGACCTCTTCGCCGAGCTTGCGTCAGACCGTCCGATCGCGGTCGCAAGCGACGACGTCGGATTTGCTTCCTATCGCCAGTGATGGTCCTCAGGGGGCTCCCGGTCGGCGACTACCGATCCGGCGTACCGGCTACGGAGCGTCGAATTCTCGATCGAGCGCTTCGAGGGTGAGACGCTCCTGGCGCCGACGGCGGCGTTCCTGTTCATCGGCGGCTCGCTGCACTCCGGTCCACCGGAAGAAGCGGATGGCGATGAGGACCCACAGGTAAAAGCCACCCACCACCTTCATGACCGCGCCTGCAGCCTGCTGATCATCGCGAGGCGAGATACCCCAGAGCGGATCGTTCGTGTCGTAGCTCTGGTACACGATGCCTTCTGCGAACGTGAGCCAACCCGCAGGCACGGTCGGCACGATCGACATCAGGAACAGGTACAGGCATTTGCCAGGCTCGCTCATGTGCATCTCGCGCAATGGCCCGAGCACCGGAAACCACATGAGCAGCGCTGACACGAAGACGGCGAGATGGATGACATAGTGAAAGGCACCGTTCTCGCTGGAGATGCGGACGATCTCTCCCCAGTGGGTGAGGATCTGCAGTGCGTTGAAGATCACACCGGCGACGAGTGGCCGCGCAAACCGACGCAGGATGCGCTGCGGACGACCGTCGTCGAGAATGATCAGGCGGGCCAGCCACGCCGGCATGGCCAGCAGCAAGAGCGGCGGCACGATGAAGCTGATCAACAGGTGCTGCAGCATGTGCACGAAATACAGATGCTCTTCGGCGATGTCGTGCATCGGCCAATCCGCAGCGAACCAGAGCAATCCAACGCCAGCAACGAAGAAGCGTTTCTGCGCAATGCTGACGACCGGTTCCCCTGCCGGTACCACCAGTGGCCCGATCGAACGGACCGAGTACGTCCCCAGACCGATGATCGCAGCGATCAACAGCCAGACCTCAGGGTGGGGTTGATAGTCCCACGCACCGACGGCCAGTTGGACGGCCGTCATGAATCAGGCCGAGAAGAAGTTGAAGGCGAGGAGGGCAACGATGTAGACCCCCGTCGCCAATGCCAACCCCGCGGCAAAAGACTGGCTGAGGATCGGCTTGTCCTGCTTCAGGTGCATGAACATGCGAGCGACGAGCCAGAACTTGACGATCATCAGCACGAACAGCGTCGTGAGCAGAATCCAGCGGGTCTCGAAGAACGTGAACACCGACTCGAAATAGGTCAGCACTTCGATCGTGGTGAGCACCGCCAGAATGCCGGCGATCTTGACGTACTCCCAGTCGGAGGGGTGATGGTCGTCGTGCGTTTCGGTGACTGCAGTTGCTTCACTCACGGAATGTTCCTTCCACTCACGCCGGCGGGATGAGGTAGATCACCGTGAAGATGAAGATCCACACGATGTCGACGAAGTGCCAGTACAGGCCGACGATCTCGACCGTCTCGGCGTTGTTCGGGGTGAGTTTGCCCTGCTGGGCCGAAACCCACAGCGACATCAGCATCACGATCCCGAGGCTGACGTGCACGCCGTGGAACCCGGTCAGCGTGTAGAACGCCGAGGCTGCCGGGTTCGAGGTGTAGCCGAGCCCCTCCCGATAGAACGAGGTGAATTCGTACACCTGGCCACCGATGAAGACGCCGCCGAGCATGGCCGTCACGAGGAGCCAGGCCTTGCCCCGGTCCATGTCCCCGCGTGCAACCGCCGACAGGGCCAACACCATCGTCAGTGAACTCATCAGCAGCACGAAGGAGCTGACCGACGTGAATGGGATGTCGAAGATGTCGGTGGGAAGGACACCTCCGTTGCCTCGCGTCTTGTAGAGCAGGTACGTCGAGATCAACGCACCGAACAGCAGGCATTCGGTCGACAGAAACAGCCACATCGCCAACTTGTTGTTCGAGATCCCCGTGTTCGTGGCGTGCGGGTCGTGATCGTGGTGGGTGTCGGCGGTCGCCGTCGCACTCGACATCAGCCTTCTCCCTCTTCGTCGCCGGTGGAGCCAGCCCCGACAGCGGCGAGTTCGTCGTCGCCGTCCTCGTCGTCATGATGATCGTCATGGCCGTGACCGGCATCGGGGTCGTCGACGGGTTCGAACACCCAGGCGTAGATCGCTCCACCGGTGAGCAGTCCACCGACCACACAAAGCCAGAGGTTGAAGATGATGCCGTAGCCGATGAGCGGCAGGCCGATCGCAAGCACGAGCGGCCAGAACGACGGGGAGGGAAGATGCACCCCGGTGGCACTGCCGTCCTGGGCAACGGCCTCGGTCTCAGCGATCCGGACGACCTTGCCGTCATCGTCGATCTCGTACTTCTGGAACCACCAGTGGTCGAACGACTCGACCTGGGGTACCTCGTCGAAGTTGTGTTCGGGGGTGGGCGACGGCACCGACCACTCGAGGCTGCGGGCATCCCACGGATCAGGCCCCGGGGGCGGCAGATCCACCGCTTCCTTCTTCGACTTCCACACGTTGTAGAAGAACACCAGGACGGAGACGGCGATCAGGTACGACCCGATCGTAGACATCAGGTTCCAGAAGTCGAAGCCGTAGCCGGCCGAGTAGGTGTCGATCCGGCGACTCATGCCCTGGAGTCCGAGCACATGCATCGGACCGAACGTGAGGTTGAAGCCGATCAACATGGCCCAGAAGTTGATCTTGCCGCGACGTTCGTTGAGGAAGTGGCCGAAGACCTTGGGCCACCAGAAGTACGCGCCGGCGAAGAGACCGAGCACACCACCACCGAAGATCACGTAGTGGAAGTGGGCGACGATGTAGTACGTGTCGGTCTGCTGGGTGTCGGCAGGAGCGAGGGAGTGTGTGACACCCGACAGGCCGCCGATGGTGAACATCGCAACGGTGCCCGTGGCGAAAAGCATTGCGGTAGTGAAGTGCAACTTGCCGCCCCACATAGTGGTCAGCCAGTTGAGGATCTTCACGCCGGTCGGAACCGCAATGAACATCGTGGCCAACGAAAACGCTGCCACCGAGATCGGCCCGATGCCGGACACGAACATGTGGTGGGCCCACACTCCCCATCCCATGAAACCGATGGCGATGCCGGAGAAGACCATGGCCGTGTAGCCGAAGATCGGCTTGCGACTGAAGGTCGGAATGACCTCTGAGATGATGCCGAAGCTGGGCAGGATGATGATGTACACCTCTGGATGCCCGAAGATCCAGAAGAGGTGCTGCCACAGAAGCGGGTCGGCGCCAGCATCCGGATCGAAGAACTGCGAGTCGAATGTGCGGTCGAACAGCAGGAGCAGCAAGGCGACCGTGATGACGGGCAGGGCAAACGCCAACAGGAACTGTGTGACCAGCAGCATCCAGGTCAGCACCGGCATGCGCATGAGATCCATCCCGGGAGCTCGCATGTTGAGGCAGGTGACGATCAGGTTGACTGCCGACACCAGCGAGGCAATACCCGTGATGAGCAGGCCGATGGCATAGAAGTCGACGCCGTGGGTCGGCGAGAAGACGATGCCGCTGTTCGGCGAGTAGCAGAACCAGCCACAGTTGGCGCCACCACCACCCACGATCCATGACGTGTTGAGGAAGATTGCGCCCGAAAGCCAGACCCAGAACGACAGGGCGTTGAGGCGGGGGAACGCCACGTCGCGGGCGCCGATCTGCAACGGGATGAGGTAGTTCGCGAACGCGGCAGCCAGCGGCATGATGAACAGGAACACCATGGTGACCCCGTGCATCGTGAAGATTTGGTTGTACAGATCCGCACTGAGGAAGCCCTGATCGGGGAAGGCCAGTTGGGTTCGGATCAGCAGCGCCTCGAAGCCGCCCACGACGAAGAAGAACATCGCGGCGACGCCGTACATGATGCCGATCTTCTTGTGGTCGACAGTGCTGACCCAGTCCTTCCAACCGCCCTGGGCCTGAGGCCGGGTGAGGATGCCCAGCGGCTTCTCGGCGTAGGTCTCACCACTTTCGAGCGCAAGCGGTTCGTCGATGATCGTCATGGTCACTCCACCTCCGAGTCGGCGATGATCTCGTCGGTCGGCCGCGGGCCGAGCGTCTCGAGATACGCCACCAGGTCACTGATCGTTCGTTCCGAAAGCCCCAGATTGGGCATGCCCCGAGGCAGCGTGCCGTCGGGTAGGTCGTTGGCGGCGTTGTCCTTCACCACTTCGGGTTCGCGCAGCCAACGAGCAACATCATCTCGGTTGAACGTGCCGTCTTCGTTGTAGGTGAAGAGGATGCCACCGGCGAAGGTCGTGCGGCTTGCGAAGTGGGTCAGGTTGGGGGCTGCGCCGGACTGGACCGCAGCGCGGATGTCTTCGCTTCCGTTGACACCCTCGACCAGATGACAGCCGGAGCAGTTCGCCACGAAGGCGTCTTTCCCTCGAAGCGCTGCATCCCCGGTCGGATCGGCGGCGGGCTGCACTTGATGGTCGATCCACGCCTGGAAGTCGTCTGGCGTCATCGCGATCGTCTGCATACGCATGCGGGCGTGCGACAGGCCACAGAACTCTGTGCACTGACCGAAGTACACACCGGGGTTGTCGGCCTCGATCTTCCACGGCGCGAAGAAGCCGGGACGAGCATCGCGCTTGCCGTTGAGGGCCGGGATCCAGAACGAATGGATGACGTCTCGTGAGGTCACGAGCAGTTCGACTTCCTGCCCGGTCGGGATCACCATCTGTCCGGACGTGACGATGTCGGCCGGGGGAAGGTTCTTCATGTCGGAGCCGAGGCTGTCGGCGGTGACGTCTTCCCCGAAGTAGTAGCGGAACTCCCACCACCATTGGTTGCCGACGACGACAATCTTTGGCTCCCAGTCGGTCGATGCGCCCTCGACGACGACCGGCATGGCGTTGGCATCGTCGTAGGAATTGATGTCGAGGTGCGTCGTGAGGGTCATCACGGCGACAACAACCATGATGATGGCAGGGACGCCAGTCATCAGGATCTCGAGCGTGTTGTTGTGGGCCATCTGTTCGGGGAACTCGTCGTCGCCTTCGTACGACGAAACCCGGTTCTTCCAACCGAGCCAGGCGACAGCACCGCAGACGAGCACCAGCACCACACCGGCGATGGCGAGGACTGGGTCGAGCAGGTCGTCGATCTGGCGAGCCGTCTCGCTCTGCGGCTTGAGGGTGTCGAGCTCGGCGTCGCTCGCACATCCTGCGAGCACAAGTCCGAAGAGGATGAACAGGCCGGGCAGGCTTCGGCGCGCACGCATTCGGGGATCACTCACTGTGGTCGTCCTCTGCATAATCGTCCCCGTGGTCCTCACCATGGGGCTCGTGGGGGTGGAACTCGCGTTCACCGTCGACGCCGGCCACGACGCCGCCGGCGATCACGGCCAGGCCACAGGTCAGCACGAGGCCGGCGATGATGTTGCGGTTCATCTTCGGCTTGGCGGCATACAGGACACCGATACCGAAGATGACGACGGCGATCAGGCCGGCCCAGAACACCGCCCCGTTCTTCGAGGCGTTCAAGAAGATCCGGGATCCGGCCAGAACGATCACGCCAACGGCAAGCGTTCCGGCCACCGGGATCTCGAAGGGCGCCATCACCCGATCGCGCAAGGCAGCGTTGGCCTCGGCGTCACCGGTGGCCCGGTCTGCCCAGGCGTCCATCATCCACTCGATCGCAGCGAGCGAACAGATGACGATGCCACCGACGAAGAGGACCGGTGTGAGCACCAGGCCCAGCAGTCCGATCCCAGCCCCGAAGGCGCCGACGACCGGCCAGTAACTGCCGGTGACCGTGGCAGTCGGGACGATCTCGTCGACACCGAGGTAGTGCGCTTGGGCGGACGGGTCGGCGTCTCGGAAGGCGACGATCACGAACGAGATGGCCGATGCGACGACGCCACTTGCCATCAACATCGTGTACCCGATGTGCTCGCCGACACCGCCCTTCCATCCCCAGGTGATGGGGCCGACGTGCTCGCCACCGGTGGCGTAGCCGTAGATCACCGCACTCAGAACGAGAGCGGCAGCGAGACCGAAATAGAATTTGAATCCCGTGGTGAACATCTGACCCCTACTTCGTGACGTAGACGGCAATCCAGGTGATCCAGTACATGGTCGCCACCGTGTGCCAGAACATTGCAGCGGCTGGGACGCCGTCGTTCTGGCGGGGGCTGTACTGGCCGAACATTGCTCGCAGGACGGTCAGCAAAAGGAACGCCATAGCGAGAATCAGGAACGCAATGAACGTTCCGTTGAGGACGAAGAAGAGGAACTGGGCTTCCGATGCGTCGAGCGAAAAGCCGGTGTCGTTCAGGATGAACCACATCTGATTGAAGACGGCAGCACCGAACAGCATCGTCAGACCGAGCGCCACATAGGCGTTCGGTCTGTCTTCGTTCTGGATGGCTTGCACCGCCCATTGGACGGTGAAGGACGACATGATCAGTGTCCAGAAGATCCATCCGGAAGGTCCGAGTTCGACGACACCCTCGGGGAACCACTCGACACCGAGGGCGCGCGCCTCGGCCCGGCGGGACACGTAGAGGGCGAGGACACCGAAGTAGACCATCGCAGCGGCGGCAGACGCGAACAAGGTCCCGACGAGGACGGTGCGCGGACGCCGAAGTTCGGGTGATGGAAGGCGGGCGGTAGCGGTCACGAGGACGCTCCTTCCTCGTCGCTGCTGCCTTGTTCGGCGGCGTCGAGCAGCGGTGCCTCGGAGGTGACACGGGCCAGTGCACCGACGAAATTTCCTGGTGGAACCGGGGTTGACGTTGCCCACTCGAGGGTGTGACCGTGCCACGGGTCGTCGCCGGGATCGGTGCCGCTGCGCCGGGCCGAGACGACGGAGGCGACCACACCGACCGCACCGAGCACGGCGAGGATGGCGCCGACGAACACGATCCAGGCCATGGTCTCGTTCAGCCCACTGTCGAAGTCGAACCCGATCAGCAGGTGCGCGGCGCCCATCAGCACGCCGGCACCGATGAAGTCGAGCACGACCCCGAGCCCTGCGGCGTTGGAAAGGGCGTGGCCACCGATCTTCGAGGCCCAGAACCACATACCGGCCGCCAGGCCCACAAGTGCCGCAAACGCCACGAGTCGGCCGACTGCGGCATCGGCATCGGTGCCGATCAGGTCGAGCGGAGCGATCACCCGCAGCGCCCCTGCACCGGTGGCGAGAAGCAGCAGCAGACCGGCACCGAGCGCACCGAGCAACTGCGCCGGTGGCAGCCCGGCAGGAACACCCGCCTTGGCCAGCGTCAGGGAGTTGAGGCCGAGCGACGCAAGGACTGGCACGACGGCGAGCAGTCCGAATGCGACGAACAGCAGCTCGTCACGCTGATCCGAGAACGCTGGCTGGCTCCATCCGCCCACGGCGAGCAGACCAGCGGCGCCGATGGCGGCCATGAGTCCGGCATGGGCGACGTGACGAGTTCCGGCAACGACCGGGACGACCGAGCCGATGATCCCGAGCACCGGAATACCCAGCACGAACACGGCCGGCTGCTCGAGGATCCAGTGAACCTGGTCGTAGATCATCGTGCTGGCCTCGGGGTTGCCGAATACCAGTGGGCCACCACGAAGGTCGACGACGATGATGATCAGGTTGGCGATCAACACCGGCAAGGTGAGGATCCAGACGCTTGCGCTGACGAGAATCGACCACGCAAACAGCGGCGTCTTCATGAGCCCCATCCCTGGGGTGCGGAGCGAGACGACCGTGGTGGCGAGGCAGATGCAGGCGAGCAGGATCGACGCAGCAACCATTCCCATGCCCAGCAGCGTCAACTCGATGGCGTCGGCTTCCTCGCCACGCACGCCGTCGAGTGCCCCCCAGCCGCCGCCGGCGAACACCGACACGATCATGATCGCGGCACCGACCACGAACCCCCAGGCGGCAGCGGCAGCGGCGCGGGGAAAGGCGATGTTGGACGACCCGACTTGCATCGGCACCACGATCGTGGCGAGTCCGATGGTGAGCGCGGGAACGACGAGCAACACGAGGGCGACGTTGTAGAGGCCATTCATCTGCCAGGCGGCGTTTGCACCACCGAAGACATCGACGCTGTCTGCGCTGGTCGCTTCGAGCGCAACCGGCACGCCGAGCACGGCGACACCGGTGAGCAACAACAGGCCGACCCGCAGCCAGATGCGGCCGATGGCCTTGTGGTCACTCGTTGTCAGCGCGTCGTACAAGCCGGTTCCGGGCACCGCAGCCTCAGGTTCCGTCGACTCGGCCGCCTCGCTGGGCGGTGACTCGGTCATCGTCATCGTTCGTGAGATCCTCCGACAGCCGCCGGAGACCGTTCTCCGGAGCCGAAAACCAATGGTGGGCACCCGAAGGCAGCGGACGCGCACCAGAGGAGAGCCTACAGGTCTGAAACGGGTTGAACGGAAACCGGGCGGCAGGATTTACGGCACTGTTTTTCGCAGACCGGTACCCGTCGGAACAGGCCTCGGTGGGTCGATCAGAACCCGTGTCGGACGACCTCGTCGACAGCCATGGCGCCGAACAACAAGGTGACGTAGGTGATCGACCAACCGAACAGTGTCATCGCCGTCTTCGGGTCGGGGTTTCGCCGCACCCGTTCGGCGAGGGCAAGGAACACGGCGCCGAGAACGAGCGCCGAACCCACATAGATCGGACCCATGTCGGCAACCGGAGCGAACAGCAGCGTGAGTCCCCACAACAGGACGGTGTAGACGACGATGCGGGTTGCGGTGGTCTGCAGCGATGCCACGGCGGGGAGCATCGGGACCTCGGCGGCCTGATAGTCGTCCCGGTATCGGATCGCAAGCGCCCAGAAGTGAGGCGGCGTCCAGTAGAAGATGATGGCGAACAGCACCACCGGTGGCCACGCCAGCTCGTTGGTGACCGCCGCCCATCCCACCAGTACCGGCACGGCTCCCGCTGCGCCGCCGATCACGATGTTGCTCGTGGAGTTTCGCTTGAGCCACAAGCTGTAGACGAAGACGTAGAAGAGCGTGGCGCTCACCGCGAGGCAGGCCGACAGGAGGTTGACGGTGAGCCACAGCCACACGAACGCGCCGATCTCGATCACGAACGCAAAGACGAGGGCTTCACGCGGCGACACCTCCCCGGTGACGAGTGGGCGTCCCTTCGTTCGTTCCATCAGTTTGTCGATGTCGCGATCGATGTACATGTTGAACGCATGCGCACCCCCGGCGGCGAGCGTTCCGCCGAGCACCGTGGCGGTGATGAGCCACAGCGACGGAACGCCGTTGTCGGCGATGATCATCGTCGGCACTGTGGTGACGAGCAGCAGTTCGACGATGCGCAGTTTCATGAGCGCCACGAATGCAAGGACGCGCGGGCGGGGGCGGGTCTCGGTCGGGGCGCTCACCGTCTCAGGCTACGTCCGACACGCCAAGACCGACCACGCGGACGTAACGTCGTGGGGTGATCTCGTCCGAACGGTTCGTGCAGTTCGCCCGGTGGGCGCTCTGGTCGTTGACCGCGATCGTGATCACTGGCGCATCGGTTCGGCTCACCGGGTCGGGCCTCGGCTGCAGCGATTGGCCGAACTGCGAGGAAGACCAGTTCGTCGCCTCGCTCGAGTACCACGCCATGATCGAGTTCGTGAACCGGCTCGTCACCGGCGTGGTCGCCGCAGCGGTCATCCTCGCTGTCCTCGGTTCCTTGCGCCGGGTCCCGAAACGCCGCGACCTCGTTCGGTGGTCGCTCGGCCTTGTCGCTGGGGTGGTCGCACAGGTGATCCTTGGTGCGTTGCTCGTCAAGACCGAACTCGACCCGCGGTTCACGATGGGACACTTCCTGCTCTCGATGGTGTTGCTGTGGAATGCCGTCGTACTGCTCGAAAAAGCGAAGCACGACGAGCCATGGGCCGGGCCACCTCCGCAGCTGACGATCTGGACGCGGCTCGTGTTCGCCTCGGTTGCGGTGCTGTTGGTGACCGGCACCATCGTCACCGGCTCCGGTCCCCATTCCGGCAGCGACGAACCCGAGGTCGCAGCACGACTGCCGTTCCTCGTTCGAGAGGTCACGCGGGTGCATTCGGTCATCGCCATCATCGTGCTCGCCCTGGTGCTGTGGACCATCCGGCGGGCCCATTGCGACGCCGCGTTCGAACGTCGCGAGGACGCAATGCGGGTCATGAGCCTGCTCGTCGTTCAGGGGGCAGTTGGCTACTGGCAGTACTTCACCGGTGTGCCGGTGTTGCTCGTCGGGGTTCACATCACCCTTGCATCGCTGACATGGATCCAGGTCGTTCGGCTTGCGTGGCACACCGAGCAACCGGTCCCTGCCGAACGTGAGATGGTTCGAACATGACCGCACCGATCGCCACCCCCGACATCGATTCCGATCAGTCGACTGCGCTCGATCATCCCTGGAAGGTGATCGTGTGGGACGATCCGATCAACCTGATGTCGTACGTGACGTTCGTGTTCCGGAAGGTGTTCGGGTATTCGGAGAAGAAGGCGAACCGTCTGATGTTGGAAGTTCACGTCGAGGGACGTTCCGTGGTGGCCACGGGCAATCGTGAGAAGGCAGAGCTCGATGTGTTCCGTCTGCACGAACACGGCCTCTGGGCGACCATGGAGCAGGACTCGTGAGGCCTGCGACCCAAGCCACCGAGCAGGACTCGTGAGGCCTGCGACCCAAGCCACCGAGCAGGACTCGTGAGGCCTGCGACCCAAGCCACCGAGCAGGATCGCTGAGCCGTGCCTGCCAGCTTCCGACCCCGTTTCAGATGGAAAGGCGATCAGGTGATCGTCGACCTTCCCGACGACGAACAGCAGATTCTGGCTCACGTGCTCGTGCAGTTGCGCGAGCTCGTCATGGGCGAGACCGACCCGGTGCTGCGGCGCCTGCGGCCGACGGCGCGACCCGACGACGACGAGGCTGAGACTGCCTATCGAGAGATGGTGGACAACGACCTGCTGCGGTCGAGACTCGAAGCGATCGAGACCGTCGAGGCGGGCGTCGGGGGGACGGCGCTCGACGATGAGGGCATCTCGGCTTGGTTGCACAGCCTGAACGCTCTGCGACTGGTGTTGGGCGAACGTCTCGATGTCGATCTCGTCGGGCACGACGCACTTCAGGATCTTCCCGACACCGACGATCGCGTCGGGGTCTTCGCCCTCTACGAGTGGCTCGGGTGGTTGCTCGAGCAACTCGTTGCGGCCGCCGCGAAGGGTCTGGCCAGGGGCGAGCACTGAGTCACGCGTCGGCGGGCCACCAGAACCCGCCAGCGGTACCCGGTCCAGTGTGGGCTGCGATCGACGGGCCGACTCGGTACCGAACAAGCTCGGTGACGAGTTCGTGGGTCCGCAGGCGATGCTCGATCATCTCGGTGAGCTCGAGCGTGGAGTCATCGGCGAGTCCGACCCCGACTCGGACGGGGCGCCCTTCGGCGGTGAACGGGGCCACGATCAGATCGCAAAGAGCATCGGCGTCGCGGGCCGACCCCACGATCTCGAGTGCGGTGCCGTAGCCGGCCAGAACGACGACGTCATCGGCGTCGCCGGGCAAGGTGTGGTCGAACCGCCCCCCCGCTCTGGCGAACTCGAGACCCTGCAGAATGAACGATGTGCCGATCGCTGGGGCGACCGCTGCTGCTGCGTGCGCCGCTTGCGCCGGGGTCGAGCCGGCAGCGATCGAATCGGCGGCCCGCCACAGACACGCCGTGACACCAAATGATGCCGTGCCGCTGTCGACCACGTGTACGGGCACCTCGACAAGTTCCGAGGCAAGCGTCGCCGCATTGACGGTTCCGGAAACATCCGCACCGACGTGAACCGAAACGATCGCGGTTGCCCCGTCGGCCACGACCGCCTCGTAGACGGCTGCGATCTCCCCCGGACTCGGCTGCGACGTTGCGATGGCGGGAAGTTCGCCACCATCGATCCGGGCCCAGAAGTCGGCAGCGGTCAGGTCGAGCCCTTCGCGGTACGGGGTCCCGTCGATCGTGACCACGACCGGCACGACATGGACCCCGAGCCGCTCCACCAGCTCCGGCGGGATCTGGCTGGCGGAGTCGGTGACGAGACCGATCATCTGGCGACCTCGTCAACGGAGCCAGCGGTCTCGGTGAACGCTGCGACTCGAGCGGCTTCGGCCCGAAAGCGGCCGGCGATGACCGCCGAGCTGACGGCTGCGCCGACCGGCAGCAGCCACGTGGGTTCTCCCCCTCCTGGGTTGGGCCAGCGTCGGCGCCACCACAACGTAGTGACCACGACCCACACGGCACTGCCTGCATGCGTGCCGGCACGAGTACGACTGCGGAACCATGGAAGCTTCGCCGTGCCGAAGGCGACAGCCGCATCGAGGGGAAGGTAGGCGGGAACGGTCCCGATCACTTGGCCCACGCTCGTTGCGACACCCTTGCCGCCCCGGCGGCCGATCGGGTGACAGTGCCCGATCACTGCAGCCGTGGCCGCCACATTGGCGCCATCAGAGCCGGCAACCCGGCGACCGGCAGCAGCAGCAGCTGCGCCCTTTGCGATGTCAGCGGCCGAGACTGCTGCCCCCCATTTCGCCCCGAGCACGGTCGCAGCGTTCATCGCACCTGGATTGCCCGTCCCCTCCATGGTGAGGTCGTGACCACCGCCGGCCAGGCGGGCAACGATGCCCGCCGACGGCAGATTGCCGAACAGGTAGCCGACGAAACCAGCGATCAAAAGCCTCGGCGAGTGCGTCATGTCAGGGCGACGGTAGCTGCTACGACCCCCTACACTGCCTGTCGTTCGGTTCGCCGACGCAGACGCCGCCAGCTTCGGCTGGTTGCGGGCCCCATTCGTCCAGCGGCCTAGGACGCCGGCCTTTCACGCCGGTAACACGGGT
>JBMTIM010000015.1:0-53556 GCA_049437325.1 Acidimicrobiales bacterium | reverse complement strand
CGGATTCCAGTCGGTGATCGGCGCCATCGACCTCGACGGTAGTCGCCGTGTCTGGGCAAGGTGATCGCCCCCGTCACCGATTGACACCGTGCCGGTGAGCGTCGATGCCTGTTGCGTGGCGTCCACGCTTCGCGAACCCCGATGATCTGCCTCGAGCGGTCCCCCGAAGTCCGAACTCGAGGTGCGAGAATCGCAGCGTGAGCGAACCTGTCGACATCGATGCCGAAGTGAATTGGCTCAGCTCGGATGATCTGGAGACCGTTCGCGGCCGGGTGCCGATGGTGTACGTCGATGCGGTTCCGGTGCGGGTCGACTCGATTGGTGAGGTCACCCACATCGGGCTGCTCCTTCGAGCGATGGCCGACGGCACGATCAGCCGGGCACTCGTGACCGGTCGGGTCCTGTTCGGTGAGCGGATTCGACATGCCTTGCTCCGCCATCTCGAAAAGGATCTCGGTCCGATGGCGCTCCCGCGGCTTCCCGCCAACCCAACACCGTTCACGGTTGCGGAGTACTTTCCCGATCCATCCGTGTCGGGGTATCACGATCCGCGACAGCATGCAGTGAGCCTGGCCTTCGTGGTGCCCATCGATGGTGAGCCTTCTCCATCGCCCGATGCGCTCGACTTGACCTGGGTGACGCCGCGGGAGGCGATGAGCGCCGAGGTGATCGCCGAGATGACCGGTGGGCACGATCGACTGTTGCGTCTCGCGCTCGGCCACACCGGTCAGCTCCCGTAATCGCTTCCTGACTGCGGATAAGGCCTCTCGGCACGGCAGGCTGTGGTATGGAACGTCGCGACTTGCTCATCATCGGTGGAGGCCCTGCAGGTGCCGCTACAGCGATCCGCGCCGCTCGTGGAGGTGCGACCGTCCGTCTGTTCGAAAAGGGAGAGAAGGGGCGTGACAAGGTCTGCGGCGATGGACTCACGCCTCGCGCTGTTGCTGCGCTCGACGAACTCGACGTCGATCTGACCGACGCCCACCGCATTGCCGGACTCCGCATGATCGCGGGGCGGACACAGCGGGAGTTGCCCTGGCCGGACAACGGCCGGTTCGCCCCCCACGGCGCGGTCTGGCCCCGTCGCCGCCTCGATGAGCGGCTCATCAGCCTCGCCGGCGAGGCCGGTGCCGAACTCGAGTTCAATGCCGACGCCGTGCCCATCCTCGACAACGGTCGGGTGGTCGGTGTCGAGGCCAATGGCCGTCGGTGGCACAGCGACCTCGTTGTGGTGGCCACCGGGGCACCCGGCAACGTCGCTCGCTTGCTCGGTGCCGAACGCGACCCCGACGAACCGTTCGGGCTCGCCATCCGGACGTATGCCGCATCACCCCGTCACGCCGACACACATCTCGAGGCGTGTCTGACGCTCAGGGACGAGCACGGTACCCCGGTCCCCGGATACGGCTGGATGTTTCCCGCTGGAGACGGCACCGTGAACATCGGCGTGGGCGCACTGTCGACGATGAAGGGCTTCAAGAAACTCAATCTCAACAAGCTCCAGGCCAGCTACCGATCACTGGTCGAAGAGTCGTGGGGCTTGGGGCCCGATCTGGAGCGTCCAAGAGCGTGGCGTCTCCCGATGAGC
This sequence comes from Acidimicrobiales bacterium, assembly GCA_049437325.1. GTDB lineage: Bacteria > Actinomycetota > Acidimicrobiia > Acidimicrobiales > Aldehydirespiratoraceae > UBA11606. The sequence continues at coordinate 51,968 of JBMTIM010000015.1, read as the reverse complement.
ACATTGAAACGACATGGCCCTGGTTGGGTCGCCATCGGTGATGCAGCCGGCTTGGTGAACCCCATGAATGGTGAGGGCATCGATTACGGACTCGAATCCGGCATGCTGGCGGCGGACCTGTTCCTCTCCGATCCCGGGACGACACCCGAGGCGTACGACCGGATGATCGGGCAGCGTTTCGATTCTTTTTTGCGAACCGGGCGCCGATTCAGCTTCCTGATCGGTCATCCGTGGATCCTACGAAGTGGACTTCGACTCGCCGTGGGCACCCAAGGCATCGCCAACATCACGCTGCAGGTGATGGGCAACCTGGTCGATGATCAGACACCGGGTGCGGCAGGACGCGTGCTCCGAATCGCCGACAAGACGTTGGCGGTGGCAGACCCGATCTTGCGTCGAACGCGCGCTGCAGCGTAGGCCGGACTCGAGCGTCCTCGGGCGTCCACCGGCCGCTTCCCTGGTCAGGGGGTATCGAGATCGAGCCGCGCCCGTACCTCGGCCTCCAGTTCGTCGAGCGACCGAACGACGAGATCGACTGACTCAGCGATCATGAGGTTGACGACTTCGTCGTCGAAACGGCGCCGCCAGTCGGTGAACAAGCCGACCACGGGCGTTCCCTGGGCCACTGCGTAGCCGATCTCCCATGCGGTACCGTCATCGGTCGTGACACCGTTGAGGTTTGCGACCACCACGTCGGCCCGTTCGATGGCGTCGATGTTGTTGCGATAGATCGCCGAGACTGTCTCACGGGTCTTGCTCGGATTGTCGCGATGAGGCAGGAAGGTTGACGCTCCGGCACGAACAAGACGGGCGTCCATCGCCTCCATGAACCATCGTTCCCCCTCGTCGAACAGAGGGCCGGCGACATAGACCTGACGAGCCATGCTCCATCTTGTCGCAGAACCCAGAGGCGTTGTGGTTCTGCTCGGCCGTTGTGGTTTTGCTCGGCAATGCCTGACCCATCGGGGGGAACTAGCCTTGACGCCATGCGCGACGTCACGCCCGCCGAGGAAGAGCTGCCACTGATCATCTCCGTGGACGATCACGTCATGGAACCAAAGGACCTGTGGCAGCAGCAGTTGCCACCCTCCAAGCGCGCCCGCGGGCCACGAGTCGTGCAGGAGAAGGTGCGCCTGAAGTTCGAAGGCGGTCACTACGGATTTGATCGCGATCATCCAGATGGCGACCTGTGCGACCTCTGGTTGTACGACGATCTCGTGATGCCCACCGGATTTCTGCATGGTCCCGCTGGCGTGCCTCGCGAAGAACAGCGCAATGTCGCAGCGACATACGAGGATCTTCGACCGGGCACCTGGAACCAGACCGATCGTCTTGCGGACATGGACCTCAACCATGTGTCGGCGGCGATCAACTATCCCAACGTGTTCCCCCGGTTCTGCGGACAGGGATTCCTCGAGCGGGAGGACAAGGAGTTCGCACTCGAGTGTCTCCGCATCTACAACGATTGGATCATCGACGACTGGGGAGGCGGGCCCGGCAAAGGCCGTCTCATCCCACTGACACTCGTTCCCCTGTGGGACCCGGTCCTCGCAGCAGCCGAGGTTCGACGCTGCGCGGCAAAGGGATCGTTCGCCATCGCCTTTTCGGAGAACCCGTCGAAACTCGGATGCGCGACGATGTATTCCGGAGACTGGGACGTGCTCTGGCAGGCGTGCGAAGAGACCGACACCACCGTCTCGATGCACATCGGGTCCTCATCGTCGATGCCGACCACCTCGGCTGATGCGCCGCTTGCGACCTCGATGTCGCTCTACGCCCAGAATGCGGAGGGCTCGATGGTCGATTGGGTGTTCTCGGGCACGCTGCAACGTTTTCCGACCATCAAGATCGCCTATGCCGAGAGTCAGGTCGGTTGGATGCCGTTCCAGATGGAGCGGATGGATTCCGTCTTCCGAGAGGGCCGCGGTGGGGTGGGCGGCAGCGGACCTCTGCCGAGCGAGATCGTTCGGGGTCGGGTGTTCGGCTGTATTTTCGACGATCTCGTGGGCCTGAAGCAGCGGGCCGACGTCGGACTGGAGCAGATTCTCTTCGAGACGGACTACCCCCACTCGGACGGAACCTTTCCGCACAGCCGCAAGGTTGCGCACTCGATGTTCGCTGCGGTCGGCATGAACGAACATGAGTGCTACAAGGTGCTGCGTGGCAACGCGATCCGGGCGTACGGCTTGCACCGCTTCGGTATCACCGCGTAGGCCCATCCGGCTGCGAGGGGATGCGCCCCCGCCCGCCGGTCACCAGTGGCGAAGATCGACGGCGAACTCGTCGATGACCTCCTCGCCGTCGACGAGCCACATGCGCTCGTGTTTGGCAACAGTTGGGTCCAAGTGCGCCGGATAGAGGTGCGTTCGGTCGCCGACCGACCACGCCGAGGAGTCCTCACAACGCAAGGTGGTGTGCTCGTCGCTACAGAACATGACCTCGCCGTGGGGCCACGTCGGGTTTCCGTGGTCCATCCCGAGCGCCTTGAGCCCGCCATTCACGACGAGCCATCCGGCGGGATTGACCGACAGGACGGAGCACTCGAGTGTGAGTGCAAGCTGGAACGGGAGGTCGAGCGAGGCGTACTGCGTGTCACCGAGCAGAAAGGTGCCGGCCTGGATTTCGTTGGCCCACGTGTTGGTGTCATAGGTGCCAGTACCGCCAGCCGACACGAGATCACCACCAACGGCGTCGGCCGCGGCGAGCAACATCGCCATGGCCCGTTCCACTTTGCGAATGCGGCTGGCCCGGTCGGACACCATCATCAGGTGCCCCTCGTACCCCATCACCCCGCGGACATCCATCCCGGCGGCGCGGGCTCGGTCGGCAAGCCGTCCGGCATCGTCGGGCGAGCACCCACAGCGAGGTAAGCCGACGTTGACATCGATCACGAGCCGCCGCACGCCTGCCGCAGCTGCGCGGTCGATGGTCTCCTCGCTGTCGACGGCCACTGTCACCGGCGGCTCGATCGCAGCGAGCCGAGCGAGCTGGTCCGGGTCGACGATCTCGTTGGCCAGCAGAAGATCCTCCCCGAGCCCAGCGGCCGCCAACCCCTCGGCCTCGCGCACGGTTGCGCACGTGAATGTCCGATGGCCGGCGTCGAACAATCGCCGTGCCAGTCCCGTCGACTTGAAGGCCTTGACGTGGGGTCTGAGACGACGGCCCGGCAGGGTCTCACCGATGGTCGCGATGTTGTGGTCGAGCGCGGCACGATCGATGACAAGCGACGGTGTAGGCAGTTGCACACCCGTCACCGTAGACGCACGGGTAACCGGGCCTACCGCTTCGCCAATGCTGCTGCAGGCTCGACGTAGGCGAGACCCTGCGCATCGGCGACGTTGCGTTCGGTGACCATGCCGGAGCAGACGTTGAGTCCGCCGAGGAGATGTGGATCCTGCAGAAGGGCGTCATGCACCCCGTGTCGGGCGATGGCCGAGGTGAAGGGCAGCGTGGCATTGGTGAGCGCATAGGTAGAGGTCCGCGGGACACCACCGGGCATGTTGGCCACGCAGTAGTGGACCACCTCGTCCACGACGTAGGTCGGCGCATCATGAGTGGTCGGCCTGCTTGTCTCGAAGCATCCCCCCTGATCGATGGCCACGTCGACCAGCACACTGCCGGGCCGCATGTTCGCGACCATCTCGGCAGTCACCAACTTCGGTGCTGTCGCTCCCTTGACCAGGACGGCACCGATCACGAGGTCTGCATCGAGCACGAGTTCCTCGATCGCTTGCGTGGTGCTGTACACCGTCTCGAGGGCCGATCCGAATCGCCGGGAGAGCCGATCGAGTACGTCCAGATTCCGGTCGAGAACGGCTACCGCGCTGCCGAGGCCGTGAGCCATCTCGATCGCGTTTTCCCCGACGACTCCCCCACCGATGACCACCGTTTTGGCCGATTGCACCCCGGGCACGCCCCCAAGGAGCAGGCCCGATCCGCCGTTGGTCGCTTCGAGGCAGTGGGCGCCAGCCTGAACCGACATGCGTCCTGCGACCTGGGACATCGGTGCCAGAAGGGGAAGGCCCCCATTGCGATCGGTCACCGTCTCGTAGGCGATACAGGTCGCGCCGCTCGCGATCAGGTCGCGGGTTTGGGGTTCGTCGGGCGCAAGGTGCAAGTAGGTGAACAGGATGTGGTCTTCGCGCAGGAGTGCCCGTTCGGCAGCCTGTGGCTCCTTGACCTTCACGATCAGCTCGGCATCACCCCAGAGCGCCTCTGGCGAGTCCGCGATCCCAGCCCCTGCATCGACGTACTCCGCGTCGGCTACTCCGATCCCTGCGCCCGCACTTGCCTGCACGGTGACTCGATGGCCCTGGCCGACGAGTTCGCGCACGCCGGCGGGTGTCAGACCGACTCGCCGCTCGGCGACTTTGCTCTCTTTCGGGACTCCGATGTGCATGCCGCCAATGTAGAACGCACGGATCGGTGATGTTCTCCATTCTTCAGCGCTGGTACCATTTAGCGCGCACGATTTGTGTGTTAGCTAGCATTTCCAAGGAGTATTCGAGCGTGGTAGCTCTCGACCCAATCGACCGCGTCATCCTCGATCTGCTGCAGGCCGACGGGCGGATGACGCATGCAGCCCTCGCAGAGCAGGTCCATCTCTCACCGTCTGCCTGCCTTCGGCGGGTGAAGCGACTCGAGCGAGCAGGAGTGATCGAGGGATACCGGGCGGCTCTGGCCCTCGAGCGGGTGGGGCTGGGCACCACGGTGTTCGTCGAGATCTCCCTGACCAGCCAGCAAGAAGGTCACCTCGACGAGTTCGAGGACGCGGTCATGGACGTGCCGGAGGTGATCAGTTGCCACCTGATGGCCGGTGACGCCGACTACCTGATCCAGGTCGTGGTTGCCGATGTCACCGACTATGAGCGAGTCCATCGAACCCGAATGGCTCGCCTCCCGCATGTGGCAAAGTTGAAGTCGAGCTTCGCTCTCAGGGGTGTCGTCACTCGCCCTGGTGTGGCCCTTGCGTCAGAGGCGCTGCGGGAGATACGTGACGTAGACAGCGGTGAGTAGTGCCAAGCAGGCAAGGCTCCCGTAGTAGAGCCGGAAGTCCCCGAGCCACAGGGCGATCGCACCGAGCCCTGGGGCGGCGATCAGCGCCGTTTCGCGCCACGACGAGAAGACGGTCGTCATCGTTGTTCGTTCCCTCGGTTTCACGGTTCGCATGAACGGGATGTTCCCGACGACGTCGAGCCATGATGCCCCCAGCGCGCCCGTGACCCAGAACACGAGGCCGAGCGGTTCGGCCTCGCCGAGCGCAGTGAGTGCTCCCATCGAGGCGGCGATGACGGCGAAGCCGGCGATGATCACCGCTCGAGTCGACGTGCGCTCGACCATCGTGAGCACGAGCGGACTCAGGAGCAGCAGTGCGGCAGTGACAGAGACGATCCCACCGGTCATCTTTTCGGGAAGGTCGGCTTCGAGGATGTACAGCGGGCAGTACAGGAACAGTGCGGACCAAAAGATTCCTCGCGTCAAGGTGACGCAGTACGCGATCCGAAGGTAGCGCTGCCGGAAGTAGCGGGGGATGTTGGCCAGTGGTGACGGTGCAACCGACTTCGGGGTGATGAGCACCGGGTTCGGGCCGAGACGAAGCTTCCAGAAGTACGCGAGCGCGACGAGCATGACCGTGCCCGAGACCAGGAACGGCAACCAGGGTGCCACCTCGGTGTACAACGTGATTGCCAGGAGCGGACCGATCATCCACGCCGCACCGTTGTGAACCATCCGGCGGCCTTCGTTGCGAGCCAGGTCCTGCTTGCCGATGTAGTCCATGATGAACAGCGAAATCAGGACGGCAAAGATCGCCGCCTGGGTGTTCGCCAGCGCCACGGCGATGACCAGCAGCGGGCTGTCGGTCGCAATCACGATCGCGTTGGCGACGACCGCCCCTGCGATGGCCGCCGTGATCACCCACCGCCGAGGCAGCCACGTTTCCAAGCGCTCGACGTTGAGCGTCGCAACGAGCGCCAGACATGATCCCGCGAAGTACACGTTCGTGACTGCGGTCTTCGACCCGAGACTCCCCACCACCGACAACGGCAGGACAGTGACGAGCATCGAGCGCCCAAGGCCCTCGAGCCCGCCCAACCGGGCGAGGTCGCGTCCTACGTCGTCGCGAACGAGTTGGCGGATCGCATGCGGTCGGTTGGGCAGCATGTGCTCGGCGGCAGGTGCTAGTCGGCCGGTGCTTTGGCGAGGTCGTCGACCACCTCGGCAGCCGGGAGCGCTGCCAAGGCCGCAGGCGGACACAGGACTTTGCGGTCTCGGCTGCCGCCACCGACGATCACGCGTGATCGGGCCATGACCCGATGATCGATCCAGACCGGCAGGTCGCTCGGGAGGCCAAACGGGGTGACACCACCGATCTGCATGCCGCCCGAACGCCCGATCGTCTCGTCTGCGTCAGCGAAGGACGCTTTGCGGGTACCGAGCCGCTTGCGGACGACCCCGTTGACATCGAGCCGAGTCGACGCCAGCACCAGACAGCAGGCCATCGGACGCTCAGTAGATTTCCCGACGACGAGGATCGCATTGGCACTGTCGTTCGGCGAGTAGCCATACGCCTCGCAGAACGCTGCGGTGTCGGCAAGCTCAGGGTCGCAGGGGACGAGCTCGTACTCGACCCCCGTTGCATCGAGGGCTGCGACGACTGCGTCCATGGCTGCATTGTGCCACTGAACGCTTGATCAGGAAAAGACAGCAGGCCGCAATCAGCCCACTGCGAGCAGGCTGGCCCCGATCAACGCAGCGATGAAACCCAGCCGTTGGAACCGGGTCAGGCGCTCGTGCAACACGACGCTTGCGAGAACCGCAGTGGCTACCGGGTACAGCGAGGACAGCACTGCTGCGATCGTCAAGGATCCGGCATCAGCGGCATAGAGAAACAAGGCATTGGAGCTCGTGTCGAGGACGCCCAGCCCGACCACGAGTCGACGGGTGATCGGGTCGGTTGGCATGATTCGCTCCCGGCGCACGGCAAAGAGGAGCAGCAACCCGCCCCCGGTGAGGAGGCGGGCGCCCACGATGGGCCAGGGTGCCGATGCCGTTTCGGTTTGCTCCAGGATGACGAACATGAAGCCGAACCCTGCACCGGCGAGCAACCCTTCGATCACGGTCAGTGCCGGTACCCCTCGCCTGCCGGCTGGTTCTCCGCTTACCAACACGATCGATGCAAGCGCAATGGCCACCCCGGCCCATGCGCCGCCGGACAACACGTCACCACCGATGACGACACCCCAGACGGCGGGGACCGCAGCAGAGGTAATCGCGGTGAGGGGAGCAACCACCCCCATCGGACCGCGTGCGAGCCCGCGATACAACAGGCCCAACCCGACGAATCCCGCCACACCCGCAGCAGCCCCCCACACCAGATCCACGGCGATGAAGTCGTCGGCCAGGACGAGCGCGGCGAGGGTGATGCCGGCCAGCCCGACGAGATGCGAAGCAGCGAGAACCTGGATCACCCGTATCCGGCGACCGGCAAGGCCGCCGAGAAAGTCACCCGCACCGAACAGGGCAGCCGTGAGCACGCTGAGAAAGACAGCCACAACTCGAGGCTAAAGGGCCGCCGATCACGGCCATCAACTGGCCCCTGAGACCCTCGACGCAGCAGAATGCTCTCCGACGGCGCACCCAGATCGGAGCGAGACGTGCAGGGACTCATCTGCGAAGGCACCACCGAGGACAGCGTTCGCCTGTCGAACGACATCGAACTGGTCGGGGAACTCGCACCCCGTCAGGTACGGGTCGAGATCCACGCCGCCGGTGTGTGCGGCAGCGACATGAGCTGCATCCACGGCAAGTACTACATGCCGACACCGCTCGTACCGGGCCACGAGGCTGCAGGCAAGGTCGTGGCGGTGGGATCGGCAGTGACCTACACGGAGGTGGGCGACCATGTCGTGCTCTCCACCTTCGGCAACTGCGGGCACTGTGCCGACTGCGAGGCGGGAGCACCGGGAAACTGTGCCGTCGGGATGGGGGGCCTGGCCCAACCATACGCCGAGGGCGACCAGCCGCTCTACAACTTCGCGAACCTTGGTGCATTCGTGCAGGAAACGATTGTGTCCGAGAACCAGTGCATCCCGATCCCGAAGGAGATGCCCTTGACCTCGGCCGCCCTGATCGGATGTGGGGTGATGACCGGGACCGGCGCAGTGTTCAACCGGGCCCGAGTCGGACTCGGTGACAGCGTTGTCGTGATCGGCGCCGGTGGTGTCGGCTTGAACGTGATCCAGGCGGCAAAGTTGGTCGGCGCAAAGCAGATCATTGCGATCGACCGGATCGCAGAAAAAGAGCAACTTGCGACCGCCTTCGGTGCCACCGACTTTCTCCTTGCCGAGGACGACGATTTCGATGCGATCGGATCGGTCAAGGCACTCAGCGGCGGTGGCGTACACCACGCGTTCGAGGTCGTCGGCCACACCGGTCTGCTCGCCGACGCGATCCAGATGACGCGAGCAGGCGGCAACATCTGCGCAGTGGGTGTGCCCGATCTGACGGCGAGCGTCACCTACAACTTCCAGTCGCTGCATCAGAACAAGAACCTGATGGGCATTCGGGCCGGGGGTGCCCGTCCCCGCAAAGATTTCCGCACGCTCGCCGACCTCTACATGAAGGGCATGCTGAAGCTCGACGAAATGATCAGCAACACGGCTGGACTCGACGGCCTCATACCGGCGTTCGACGCCATGCGGGCGGGAACCGAGGCTCGTACAGTCCTCCTCCCCCACGCCTAGGGCGCACGAACGTCCGAGAACCGGTCGACGTCGCGCAATGCTGGGAAGTAGCGCCACCACACTGCAACGACAACGAGCGTGCCGACGGAGCCGAACACCATCGCGCCGACCAACCCGAACGCCGCGGCCGTCAACCCAGACTCGACCGCCCCGAGCTCGTTGGAGGCCCCGATGAACACGTTCTCGACCGCCAGCACTCGCCCGCGCATCTCCTCCGGTGTGGCAAGCGGAACGAGCGTCGAGCGGATGTACACCGAAATCTGGTCGGAGCCGGCTGCGATCACCAACGCAACCACGGCAACGATGTAGTTGGTGGTCAGCGCTACGGCGACGTGCATCACGCCGAAGACGGCGATCACGCCGAGGAGGATCTTTCCGACGTGGCGCCGCACCGGCCGCACAGCAAGTCCGAGCGCCACCACGGCCGAGCCTGCACCTACTGCAGCTCGGAGACCGCCGAGGCCGACCGCGCCGACCCCAAGCCGCTTTTCCGCGATGGCGGGAAGGAGCGCAATGATGCCGCCGAACAGGACGGCGAACAGGTCGAGACTGATCGCACCGAACACCACTGGCTGCCGCCGGATGAAGCGAAGGCCTTCCCGTGCATCCCGAATGGCCTGCATTCCACCTCGGGTCGACAACTTTCGTGTCGGCAGCTTTGGCATGGAGGCCACGATGACCACAGCAAGCCCGTAGGCAGCAGCAGCCACCAGGTACGGCGCAGCGATGTCGAGCACGAACACCCAGGCAAGGACCAGAGGGCCGCTGATGATCCCGGCCTGGAACGCAACTGATCGGAGGGGAATGACACGCTCCAGCACGTCGGGTGGCGCCATGTCGATCGTGATGGCTCGGGCAGCGGGTGTACCGACAGAGCGGGTGAGAGCGAACAGCACCATCAGGCCGAAAATCGGGCCGACCGACGTCGGATCGGTGTTTACATAGGAAAACATGGCGATGGACACCACCACGTCACCGGTGAGGCCGATGGCGAACATGAGGCGTCGATCGAATCGATCGGCCAACGACCCGGTGACGGGGGCCAGGAGGGCCATGGGAAGGAACTCGGCAAGCCCGATCAGTCCGAGGTCGAGTTCTCGACCGGTCATGTCGAACACCTGCTTCCCGACGATCGTCACCGTTCCGACCGTGGCGAATGCATTCAGGAAGTAGGCGCCGAGCAGTACCCGGAGGGGAACGGGAATCGGCGGCCGCGCGTGCGGTTCGGTCACTCGGACCGCATAACGTCCATGACCTGCTCCTTGAAACGGTGGACGTGTTCCGGGGTCGGTGGATGACCGAAATCCATGGTGAAGTGCGTGATCTCCAAGGCGTGGAGGTGGCTGAGATGGTCCAGCAGTGCTTCGCTCTCTGCGTCGGTGGTGGGGAGTGGCCGCTCGATCGTCGTCCCGACTTCGATCGCCAGCGGATTCCGTCCCGCCTCCTCGGCTGACGCACGTACGATCCCCAACCGCATCTTCCAGTCTTCGTCATCGAGATAGAAGCAGTTCCATTGATCGGCCTGACGCCCCACGAGCGGGAGGCCGACCTTGGCGCCGAAGGCACCGATACAGATTCGGGGTGCAGGATCGGGTAGCGGCGGGGCGCTGGCATCGTCGATACGGAAATGGCGGCCCTCGAACGTCGGGTGATCCTCGGTCCACATCAGGCGGCAGATCTGGATCAATTCCTCGAGCTGTGCAAATCGGACCGACGGCTTCGGGAAGTCGTAGCCGTAGGCCGCGTACTCCTCGGCTCGCCAGCCCGCACCGATCCCCAGGACGAAGCGGCCACCCGACAGGGTTTGCAGCGTGGCCGCCATTTTCGCGGTGAGTGCCGGGGGGCGGTATCCCTGCCCCAGCACGTGATGACACAGCGTGACGTTCGGAAATCTGGCCCCCAACCAGGTCAGGGTCGTCCACGCCTCGAGGAACGGGTCGGTCCGAGCGTCGAACCCGTAGAAGTGGTCGGCAATCCAGAGGCTGTCGAAGAGCGGCAGCGCTTCGGGAAGAATGTGGTCCTGCTGGTAGAGGACGATCGACTGGTGGTCGCTGCCTGCGTTGCCGATCACCGGCGACAGCCAACCGAACTTCAGTTCATGAGCCATTCCTCGACGCTAGGCGGTGCTGGCCCTGCGTTCCGACTCCTGCAACGATCGTGTCGTGCTGGTGATCCGATCCGACGTCCATCGTGGCCATCACTGCCTGGAACTCGACGGCACCGCGCTCATCAAAAGCTGGGAGTCGCCGGCGCGGGCCGAGCACGTCGATGCGGCAATCCGGGCGGTCCCAGACGTCACGATCGAGGAGCCCGATCCCTTCGACCGCACTGCGGCAGAAGCCGTCCATGATCCCGGCTACGTCGAGTTCCTGTCGACGGCATGGCACCGCTGGACCGCCGAGGGCAATACTGCCCCAGCCGCAATGGCGTTCGGTTGGCCTGCCCGTCGGTTTCGCAACATCCGGCCCCGGACGCTCGAGGCGCAGCTCGGGTACTACTCGTTCGCAGCGGACTGCTCCATCGCAGAGGGAACGTGGACGGCGGTAGCCGACAGCGCAGCGATCGCGCACACTGCAGCCGATCGGGTGATCGCTGGTGCACGCGTCGCGTTCGCCCGCTGCCGACCACCGGGGCACCACGCCATGAAAGATCAGTTCGGTGGCTACTGCTACCTCAACAATGCTGCGATTGCAGCACAGCGGATGCGCGATGCCGGGATCGGGCACGTTGCCATCCTCGACGTCGATTACCACCACGGCAACGGCACCCAAGACATCTTCTACGACCGCCCCGATGTGAGCGTGTGCAGTCTCCACGCCGATCCGGTCGAGGAGTTTCCCTACTTCCTCGGCCATGCCGACGAAGTCGGTTCCGGACCCGGTCTCGGCCACAACATGAATTTCCCACTCGCCCGCGGGACGGACGCTGCGACGTGGCTGTCCACCCTTGGCCGTGCCGCGACGTGGCTCGAAGCTCGAGAGCCCGACGCGCTGGTCGTGTCACTCGGACTCGACACGTTCGTCGATGATCCGATCTCGCACTTCCGGCTCCGGCTCGGCGACTTCGCCACCCTCGGTCGACAGCTCGCCGGTTTTGCGCTTCCGACCGTGCTCGTGATGGAAGGCGGCTACGCAACCGAGGAACTCGGCCACAACGTGGCCGCAGTCCTGTCGGCGTTCGGTGCAGCGAGTTAGCCCAGCAACGCCTCCAACCCGAGGACCCGACCGAGCGCCTCCAGCGTCGACTGGTCACCGACCACCGATACACGTCCAGCCGCCACCGCATCAGCCAGGGTGATTCGTTCGGCGACAAGTTCGGCAAGTGTGGTCCGGTCGAGCTCCAGCATTGCGTCGGCACCCTCTCCGTCGGTCGGGACCGCCACCGAGTGTCGAAGGTGCAGCCCGGTGCGACCGTGATCGGCGACATCGAACCCGAGGTGTGCGTCGATCCCCATGGCGAGATCAGGATCGACCCGTACCCGCAGTGCCGCGATGAGGTCCCTGGGGTGCAGGGCGAGGGCGGCACGCACCCCGAAGGTCTGGCGACGATGTCGGCTCAGATCGATGGAGCCCTCGAGCTCACGCGCTCGCGTGAGCGCCCAGCTGCGAATGTTGGCCGAGGTGGTCCGCTGTCCGACCGTTCGCAGGGCGGTGGCAAGCCGCTGGCGATCGGCGGCGGACGTCTCATCGAGACGCACGAGCCAGCTCGCCAGCTCGATGGCCCAGCGGATGTCGTCTTCCTCGATCGCTCGATCACAGGCGGTCCGGACGGTGTCAGGGCCCCCGAAGCCCTGCACCAGTCGCTTGGCCCGCTCGACCGGGGGAAGCGGAAAGAGATTGGCCGGATCCCCGTCGAACCATCCGCGCAGCCCGGCGTGGATCTGCCGCACGTGATGCTCGGCGAGACCGTAATGCATCTGTGTGAAATACGAGGACGCGTACACGTCCGGGAGACGCACGGCGTTTCCGATCTCGGCACTGGTCTGCCCGAGGTTGATGCCTCGGACCGTCTGGTCCCAGAGGAACTGGATGCTGTCGCGGTACCGGACGGTTTCGACGTTGATCCGCTCGCGTCCCGACAGCGGGGGGCCATGCGCGCACACGAGATGCTCCGGCTCGAGCCCAACGATGTGATCCACTCCCTCGAGGAGCACCCTCGGGTCTCGATACTCCTCTCCCCTGATCGGGAACACGTTGAACAATGCCGGCCACACGATGTTGTTGACGCACAGCTGCTTCGACGGAAACCAGATGGTCACGTTGTCGTCGGCGTCCGACGGCGCAGGGCGAAAGTCGACCTCGAGCCCGGCAATGGTGGCCACCATCGGTCCAGCGATCAGGTGATCGGGGGGCAGGAAGCCCGGCGTGAATGGGGCATGCTGGGCGAAGCGGTAGCCAAGGCCGAGGCCGACGTTGAGGAGCCCATCGGGTCCATCGGCTGGAAGGTCGATGCCGAACTGCTCGATCAGTCCTCGCCGCGCAACAGGACCGACCTCCGTCCCCATGCGGGCCAAATTGCCTTCGATCCCCTCGTGGCCCCAGATCGGCAGTGGGCCCGGCGAATCGTCGAGGATCGCTGCAGTGCCGTTCGTGTAGTGAAAGTGGGTGTAGATCACTGCCACGATCGGCCGGTCGGTCACCGTCCGGAGCTCGGCGATCGCCGCTGCCATCTCCTCGCGACACTCCCCCGTGTCGATCGCAATGACCCCGTCCGGGCCCTCCACGAAGATCTGGTTGGACAGACCGTTCCCAACCAGACACCAAACACCCTCGGTGACGGTCCAGAGCCGACGGGCAAGACGCTCGGTGTGATCGACCAACGACTGGTGGGCAATCTCGCCCTTGGCGCCAACCCCGGACGAGTCCGCATCGAAACTGAAGCTCTGTGGATTCGTCATCGGTTCCCTCCGACCTGGCCCAGAGCGACAAGAAACTTGTCGTTCTCCTCCGGCGTGCCGATCGTCACCCGAAGGCCCTCATCTGCAAACGGGCGGGTGACGACACCGTGTCGTTCGAGTTCGACGCAAACGTCGAGCGTGCGTTCACCGAGTTCGAGATACACGAAATTGGCCTGACTGTCGGGAAGGGTCCACCCCGCGTCGGTCAGGGCTGACACCACCCTGTCCCGTTCGGCCACGAGCCGGTCGATCGCAGGTTCGTACGCCTCGGCGTTGCGAACCGCTGCCAACGCACCCGCCTGTGCAACAGCGTTCACCGCGAATGGCGCCAGGGTCTTGTCCACTTCGGTGACCACCTCGGGGTGGCCGACGAGGTAGCCCGTGCGGGCGCCGGCCAGCCCAAAGGCCTTGGACAGCGTTCGCGTCACGACGACGTTGGCGAACTCCGGGACCAGGTCGCGTACCGGGTCACCGAACGAGGGATCGAGAAACTCTCGGTACGCCTCATCGACGACGACCATCACGTCGGCAGGTACAGCCGTGACGAATGCATGGAGCTCGGCCGTCGAGACGGCGGTTCCCGTGGGATTGTTCGGAGTCGCCAGCAGGACGAGTTTGGTGGTGGGCGTGACCGCATCGGCCACCGCCTCCAAATCGAAACGATGCGCAACAAGGGGTACCTCGACGAACCCGGCCCCCATCAGTTGGGCAAAGATCGGATATGCCTCGAACGATCGCCACGGACTGACCACCTGCTCACCGGCATCGACGTAGGTCAAGAACAGTTGCTGCAGCAGACCGACCGATCCGCAGCCGATCGCCACCTGATCCTCGCCAACCCCGATCCATTCGCCGATCGCCACGCGAAGCGCTGTGGCCCGATGGTCTGCATACCGGTTGACTCCGGTGGCAGCGTCCTGCATCGCTTGGACCACCTCGGGAATCGGCTGGTACGGGTTCTCGTTCGAGGCAAGTTTCACCGCATCGCGGATGCCGTGCTCGGCCTCGGCTTGTTCTGCGGCCTTTCCCGGGCGGTAGGGAGGCAGGCCGGCGACAGCAGGACGAATTCGACCAATCGACATCCCGTGAGTATGCACCGGCTAGACAACCCCACGTGGATCTCGGGACGGTTGCCGCACTCATCGTCTTCGCAGCCATGGTCGGCGCGTACGGGACCATCATCGGTGCAGGCGGTGGTTTCCTGCTCATCCCAGGACTTGTTCTGCTGTTCGACTTGGACGGTGCAGCCGCGGTCGGCACCGGCTCGGTCACGTTGTTGGTGATCGGCGCCTCGGGTGCCGTTGCCTACGACCGGAGAGGCCTCGTCGACCGGCGCGCTGCGGTCTGGTTCGCCAGCGGATCACTGCCGGTCGCCCTCCTGTGCGGACTGGTCGTCGCCAGTCGGATCGATCGCGATGCGTTCGCCGACTTGCTCGGCATTCTGCTCCTCGGGCTCGCAGTGTTCGTCGTGTGTATGCCGGCGCACCATCGGGTCCAAGATGTCCCTCCAGACGCCGTGCCTCGCCAGCTACCGCTGGCCGGTGCGTTCGTCGGCTTCCTGTCGGGAACATTTGCGGTGGGCGGTGGACTCGTGAGTTTGCCGATCTTGGCCCGTACCCGGCGATTGGAACCCCACAGGGCGGCGGCCACGACATCGGCCACTGCGATGCTCGGGACACTCGGCGGGGCACTGGGTCACACGCTTGCGGGGACGGTGGTGTGGAGTCGCGCAGGTGTGCTCATCGTGGGAGCCGTGATCGGCTCGACCGCCGGGGCACGAATCGCCGGCCGACTCTCGGGCCGGACCGTACTTGCCCTGGTCGCCGTCGGACTGGTCGGGGCCGGGGTTCCGCTCCTCCTCACGCGGTAGCGGGAAACGGTTCGCTGCAGCCGCTAGCCGTGCACCGACATGGACGAATGAGGATCGATCTGACGGTTCCGGCTGAAGAACCCGACGTCGAGATCGACACCTGAGTATCGGCCCTGCACCACGAGAGGATCTCGGTCATGGTCATGCCCATCCTCGACTGCCTCGATCAGGTCCGCCATCATCTGGGCGGCCGACCCAGCATTCTTGTACTGGTTGCCACTCGTGCCGATTGCGACGTAGAAACCGTCGAGGTCGGTGCGATCGTAGATCGGGATCCAGTCGTCGCTGACGTCGTACAGATCGACAATGCCCTTTCGCTCATGTGGCATTCCGAGACCGGGAAGTCGACGTCCCGCTCGAAGCACTTGGGTCTCGTACTGCTCGGGCTGCAGTGATCGCTCGTACCTCTCCGGATCGACGAACTCCCGAGGATCACAGACCGGATCACCGGATCCGATCAGAATGTGGTTGCCGACCTCCGGTCGGAAATAGATCCCGAGATCGTCGTCGGCGACGGTGATGCCAGTGCGATCGAAGTCCACGCCGTCGGGGGACGGAACGTGGTGCACCTCGTGACGGAGTGCCTTGGTCTTGATGTTCATGGTCTCGTACA
The DNA here is from genome assembly GCA_049437325.1 of Acidimicrobiales bacterium. Lineage (GTDB taxonomy): Bacteria > Actinomycetota > Acidimicrobiia > Acidimicrobiales > Aldehydirespiratoraceae > UBA11606. The sequence goes on along the minus strand of JBMTIM010000015.1, from coordinate 35,844 downwards.
CGCCGGCCATCTGGTTGATCAGATAGCTGTGCGGACCGGCGACGTTGACGACGACCGGTGCCCGCGGCGTTCTGCCGTCGGCAAGGCTGACGCCAGAAATCCTCCCGCGGTCATGGTCGATGGACACAACCTCGGCGTTGAACCAGAACGCTGCGCCTCGTGCCTCGGCCCCGCGTTGGAGGTTGTGGCACGACAGTTGCGGATCGCTCACGTACCCCGCGTCTGGCGTGAAGTATCCGCATTCGACGACGCCGATCGGCTCGGCCCAGAAGGCATCGTCCGACGGCCGAGTCGGCGGTCCGAACAGCCCGGGGTCGATGTACGGACATCGCTTCCTGATCGTCTCTGTGTCCCAGACCTCGTGGGGGATACCAATCTGGTCCCACAGCATTTTGACTCGAGCGGCATGGGTGGTGTCACCTGCCTGCTGAAGGACGAGTTGACCGGTCATGTGGTACTCGATGAGGCCCAACTCGTCGTCTGCTGCGATGTAGCCGGCCCAGTCTTTCCAGTAGTGCATGCCCTCCCAGGCAAGGTTGATGCCGGCGACGCTCGAGTAACTGAACCGGACGATGGCGCACGAGTTGATCGTGGAACCGGACCCGGCCGTGGGTCCCTTGTCGACGCTCAGGGTCCGGTACCCCCGATCGGCCAGTTCGAGCGCCAAGGCGCCACCGATGACACCGGCGCCGATGATGATGGCGTCGAAGGAATCCTCACTCATTCCTCGAACGGTACCGAGTGCCTTGCTCGATGTCGAAGACGGTCGCACCGACTCGTACCCAGCGGCTGCCATACCTGACGGACCGTCAGGTATGGTGCGGGCATGGCCGTGTCACTGGAGGACTTTCCGAAAATCATCAGTGTCGACGACCACGTCGTCGAGCCCCCGCACGTCTGGCAGGACCGACTGCCCGAGAAGTATCGAGATGAGGGTCCTCGCATCGTCATCGCCCCTCAGGGCGACATGAAGCTGGTCGACGGAGCCTGGGTCGAGACGCCCGGGACTGGCGACAAGATGGCGGCCTGGTGGCATTACGAGGATCACCGCTATCAGATCAAAGAAATGATCGCCTGCGCAGGCCGCGACCCCCGAACCGTGACGATGCAGGGCGTCACCTATGACGACATCCGGCCCGGCTGTTACGAACCGAAGGCCCGCCTCGAGGACATGGACGACAACCACGTCGAGGCATCGATTTGTTTCCCCAACTATCCCCGCTTCTGTGGTCAGTTGTTCGCCGAGCGAAAGAACGCAGAGCTCTCGAAGCTGTGTGTCGAGGCCTACAACGATTGGATGGTCGAGGAGTGGTGCGGTGACTCCGGGGGCCGGCTGATCCCACTGTGCATCGTTCCACTGTGGGATGTGGAACTGGCAGCCAACGAGATCCGCCGCAACGCAGCCCGTGGGGTGAACGCGGTTGCGTGGTCCGAGCTCCCGGCGTGGCTGGGCCTGCCGTCGCTGCACACGGGGTATTGGGACCCGTTCTTCCAAGCCTGTGAAGAGACCGGAACGGTTGTGACCATGCACATCGGCTCCGGCACCCGAACGGTACGACCAGCTGACGACTGCCCGACCATCGTCACCGCAGCCATGATCTCGGCCAACTCGGCTGCGTCCATGATCGACTTCTTGTTCTCTGGCGTGCTGCATCGGTACCCCGGTCTGAAACTGATGTATGCCGAGAGCCAGATCGGCTGGATCCCCTATTACCTCGAACGCGCCGACGACAACTACAAGACCCACATGTGGGCCCAAGGCGAAGAGCGCCTGCCGGAGCCGCCGTCGCACTACTACTACCGCCAGGTCTACAGCTGCTTCTTCAAGGATTCGGCAGGAATGAAGCTGCTCGACGAGGTCGGCATCGACAACGTTTTGTTCGAGACCGACTACCCCCACAGTGACGGCACCTTTCCGCACTCTCGGGCCGTGGCTCACTCGCTGTTCGGTCACCTCGACAACGAGGTGGTGCACAAACTCGCCCGCGGCAACGCGATCAAGCTGTTCGACTTGCCATTCGACGACTGAGGTGTCGGTCCTCCTCGTCCTCAGCCACGCCCCTGGCACCTCGGTGCCTGCGATGGTGGCGGCCGCCTGCGAGGGCGCAGCGAGGGAGGGTCTCGAGAACGTCGAGGTACGTGCCGTCGACGCGTTGGCGGTCACGAGCGCCGACATGCTGGCCGCCGATGGCTATCTGCTGGCGACACCGGCCAACCTCGGTTACATGTCGGGTGCGATGAAGCACGCCTTCGACACGACCTACAACGACGTCATCGACGTCACTTGCGGCCGGCCGTTCGGTGCGCTGGTCCATGGCGAGTCGGATACGACTGGTGCACTGCTTGCGATCACGAAAATCGCCACAGGGTTGCGATGGCAATGCGTGACGGAACCCGTGTCGGTGCTCGGGCCCGTCGGTGACGACCACCTTGCGGCGTGTGCAGAGGCGGGTGCGGTCGTGGCCGCCTCGACCCTGAACCTCTAGCCGTCGAGTGCCTGGCGCAGGTCGGCCCAGAGGTCCGCAGTTGCCTCGCACCCGACGCTCATCCGAAGCAAACCGGGCGGCAAGTGGGCCTGCCCCGCGTAGCGGCCGCGCCGCTCGATCATCGACTCCACGCCACCGAGGCTCGTGGCGTGCCGGATGATCCGGAGTGCCGCGCAGCACCGATCGGCCATGGCGCTATCGGCGAGATCGAAGCTGATCACCGCACCGAATCCCGGGTAACGGACGTTCGAGACGGCGGTGTGGCTCCGGAGATGTTCGGCCAATACGCCTGCGTTGTCCTCGGCTCGGTCGAGCCGCATGGCCATGGTCCGGATTCCACGCAACATCAAGAAGACCTCGAGGGCGCCCGGACTTGCACCGAGGAGGGCGCGACGAGCCCGCAACGCGGCAAGGAGGTCCGGGTCGCGAGTGGTCAACACGCCACCGAGGAGGTCGCTGTGGCCGCCGATGAACTTCGTCGTGGACTGCATGCACACGTCCGCGCCGAGGGCCAACGGCTGCTGACGGAGCGCAGTGGCGAATGTGTTGTCGACGACCAGAAGACACTCGTTGCGACGCGGCGCATCGCAGATGGCATCGAGATCGGCGACCGTGAGCAACGGATTCGTCGGCGATTCTGCCCAGACGAGGTCTGCGGTCTGCTGCGCATCCACCCACTCCGAGGTCGCGTCCATCGGGAGCTTCGTCATGGTGAACCGGCCGGTCGCCACACCCTGCTCGGCCGTCTCGGCCACGCCGTGATAGCAGTCGTCGGGGATCACCACATGACCACCGACCGGCACGAGGTCGAACACCGCACTCACCGCCGCCATGCCGGAGCCGAACACGAGCGCGTCGGCTTGTTCGAGTCCCCCTACGACAGCTTCGAGGGCTTCCCAGCCCTCGGTTGCGTCGCTGCGGCTGTAGATGCGGTCACCGCCGTGTTCGAACGTGGATGCCGGCACGATCGGATGGTTCAACGGGGCGCCCGCGTCAACGGGCCGGCCACCGGAGATCAGCCAGGTCGTCGGGTCGAGGTCGCGAGGATCGAGTGCCACTGGGGCGAGGGTAGTGGGAACGACCCGAGGTAGCTGCCAGACTCGCCCGCATGTCCCATGGATGGCGTGCGGAACCGTTCCCGGTCGGCCCGTCGTCGCCCGAGGAGATCTGGGCCATCCGCTCTCCAGACTCCATCGCAGTGATCGACGGCGACGAGACGATGACCACAGCTGCGTTGCAGGCCGAGGTCGACCGCGTTGCTCGCATCCTGGTCGGACTTGGGCTCCGACCCGGTGGTCGGGTGCTCTGGCTGCTGGGCAACGAACCCGCCAGTCTCGTCAGTCTCCTCGCAACCATCCGGGCCGGCGGGGTCTGGCTCGCCCTCGACCGACGAGCCGCCGATGCCGAACGCGAGTACGTCATCGACGACGCAAACCCAGCCCTCGTCTTCGCTTCGCTTCCCGAGGGAGATTCGGTTCACCCCCTCCCGCCGCCACCCGAGCGGGATGCCATCGCTGCGATCGCCTACACGAGCGGGACCACCGGTGGCCCCAGGGGGGTGGTGCACACCGTCCAGCAACTCCTTTACCCCGCTGCCGCGGCAATCGAGACCGAACAGCTCAGCCCCGCCAGTCTGGTCGGGACGCCACTGTCCTTGGCCACACTCAACATCCTGCTCCTGGGCCCGCTCACTGCGTTGGCCTGCGGTGGCACCGCCGTGATGTTGCCTCACACCGATCCGGCACGACTCGCCGCCGACGTGCGCCGGCTCGGAATCACGAGGCTGCTTGTCGTGCCGACCATCGTCCAAGATCTGCTCGACGCAGACATCGATGTGGCAGCACTCGCCAGTGTGGAACGGATGATCATGGGCGGCTCGGGTTTCGACCGGGCCCGAGCAGCCGTTGCCCAGACAACGTTCGGGGTGCCGCTGATCGCGAGCTACGGACTGTCCGAGGCCCCGACCGGCGTCGCTCGCATGCGGGTGGGCGAGTCGGGGGCCCTTCCTCTGCCCGGTGTCGACATCCAGGTCGAGCCCGATGGCGAGATCTCCCTGGCGCCAACCAAGACAGGACCGTGGGCCCGTTGCTGGCGCGGCGCCGTCGGCTACTGGGGAGACGACGCAGCGGAGCTGTGGCGAGACGGGCGTATCCACACCGGCGATCGAGGGTTCATCGACGCAGACGGCCGACTGCACGTCGAGGGCCGGATCGTCGACATGATCAACCGTGGTGGCGCCACGATCGCGCCTGCGGAAGTCGAGCGTGCCCTGCTCGCCGTGCCCGGCGTCGAGGACGCCGCCGTCTTCGGGATCGACGATGATCGGCTCGGCCAACAGGTCGCGGCTGCGATCGTCGGGCGGGTCGACCCCGGTGATGTGCGGGCGGCCGCGCGGGAGGTACTCAGCGGGTACAAGGTGCCTGCGACGTGGTTGGTGCTCGACGCCATCCCGCGCAACGCGAACGGCAAGATCGACCGAAATGTCCTTCGAGCGCTGGCCGGTTGATCAGAGCGGCCGCAGGTCGGTGTCGAGGCCGAAACGGAAACGCCCGATCGGCTCGTACACGCGCTCGGAGATCATCGCGTGCTGGGTCGCAACATGGGCGTCTCGAAAGACTCTCTGCATCGGCGACCGCTTGTACACCGCGGTTCCCCCGGCAGCCCGATAGCAGCGGTCGACAGCTGCCACGCCTGCGTCGGCGGCGTGATTCGCCGCCAGCCGAAGTGCGACACGACTGTCGTCGCTCACCCGGCCGTCGGCCAGCACGTCGTCCCAGGCCGTTGCGACGGTCTCGCCCACCAGGGCACGAGCGGCGCGAAGGCCTGCCTCGGCCTTTGCGATGTCGACTTGCACCCCGGCCCGTTCGCCGAGCCCGCGGGTGGAACCCTGCGGGATCTTGGCGGCAAGCTCGACGAGTTCGTCGATCGCCCGCTCGCCGAGGCCGACCAGCACCATGGACACACCCAGCGCCAGCGCACCGAAGATCGAACATCGGTAGAGCGGTCCGTCGACCTCCAATACCCGCTTGTCCATCGGTGCAATGTGGGCGACTGGGATCTCCATGGCGTCGACGCGGTAGTCGGTCGAGGCCGTGCCCTCGAGTCCTGCCACGTGCCACGTGTCGAGCAGCTCGACGCCCGATCGAAAGAACGCGAAGCCGCTCCGACTCCCCGCGATCTGCGTCGGCGCACCGTCGGGATCGACATAGCGCACACCCCCGCCCATGGTGGTCGCGTGGCTCGAACCACTCCCCCACGCCCATTGGCCGGTGACCTTGGCCATTGACCCGCAGACTGTGGCGACCCCGACCGGCGGGGCGAAACCGCCACAGATCGCGTCAGGAGCACCAAACATGAGGTCGGCGGCGTCGGGCTCGAGGCGGGAGGCGAGGAGCCCGGTCGTGTTGGCGATCATGACGACCCAGCCGGCGCTGCCGCAGCTGCGGCTGATCGCTGCGATCGCCTCGAGTGCAGTGTGGAGATCTGTCTCGCCCCCGCCGTACCGAGCCGGCACCCAGAGCTTCATGATGCCGGCCTCGACGAGGGCATCGATGACTGGGCGTGCGACCGCCCCACCGGTCTCCGTCGCCTCGGCGTGTTCGGCGGCGATCGTTGCGGCAGTGGACCAGTCGGTCATGGGGCCTCCCGGCCGAGATCATCGCCGACCTGTGCCAATGGAGCCAGTCGGCCCTCCGACAGACCCCACTGCGGCGGACTATGGTCCCGCTCATGGGTGACATGATTGAACTGGGTGGGGACGCGCGCGGCTATCTCGCCGTGCCCGATGCGGGGTCTGGGCCGGGAGTCCTCGTACTGCAGGAGTGGTGGGGCCTGAACCCGCAGATGAAGGGCACAGCCGATCACCTGGCCGACAACGGCTTCGTGGCCCTTGCCCCCGATCTCTACCGGGGCGAGCTCGCTGGCCACGACGAGATGGACAAGGCCGGCCATCTCATGACGACCCTCCCGGCCGACCGGGCGGCTGCCGACATGAGTGTGGCAGTCGACTATCTACTCGGTCACGACGCCGCCACCGGCGACTCCATCGGTGCGGTCGGTTTCTGTATGGGTGGCCTCATGACGATGCTGATCGCCGCGATGCGGGGAGAGGTTGCAGCCGCCGTGCCGTTCTACGGCTTCCCGACCAGCGACGAACCCGACTGGTCGGGCATGAACGCCGTGATCCGGGGCCACTTCTGCGAGAACGACGACTTCTTCCCGTCGAGTGTCGCCCGTGACCTCGAAGCTCGGCTCCAGGGCATGGGCAAGGACGTCCAGATCACGTTCCACGACGAAGGCCACGCCTTCATGAACGAGACCGACCCATTCGGCATCTACAACGCCGAGTTGGCGGCGGAACTGTGGCCACAGGTCTTCGCCTTCCTTCACGAGCACCTTGCGTGAGCGCCGCTCGTCACAAGCGGCCTAGGTGAGGGCCGCTCGTCGCAAGCCGCCGGCGCGACGACGCTCGCCTCTGCGGCGTGCCAGGGCATAACCTGAAGGCTATGACCGACATCCAGGACCAGCCCGACCTCGGTGCATTCGAGCCCGACCAGGAGGGCATCGAACTCGAACGTCCCGAAGAGCACGTCGACGTCGAGGCCGAGCGCCTCCACCGCAAGCAGCGCTTGGCTGCCGGACTCCGCATTCTCGGTCGCATGCACCTCGCCGAAGGCGTCGCCGGCCACGTGACCGTGCGCGATCCCGAACACCCCGACCACTTCTGGGTGAACCCGTTCGGACTGAACTTCAAGCTCATGACGGTGTCGGACCTCATCCTCGTGAGCCACACCGGCGAGGTGGTCGAAGGCGACAAGCCCGTCAATGCCGCTGCGTTCGCCATCCACTCGGAGCTTCACAAGGCCCGCCCGGACGTGATCGCAGCCGCTCACTCGCACGCCATGTATGGACGTACCTTCTCCACCTTGGGTCAGCCACTCAGGATGATCAGCCAGGACACGACGATGTTCTACAACGACGTCGCGCTGTGCGATGCCGGATCGGGTGCAGTCGTGATCGACACGAATGTCAGCGCCCAGATGGCCGCTGCACTCGGCGACAAGAAAGCACTGATCCACCAGAACCACGGCTGCATCACCGCTGGCCAGTCGGTCGACTCGGCCATCTGGTGGTTCGTCGCACTCGAGCGCGCCTGTCAGAGCCAACTGATCGCCATGGCCGCAGGCGATCCCGTCGAGATCCCCGAGCATCTCTGCCAGGAGAGCTACGACGTCCAGGGCCACGAACTCGCCGGCTGGTTCAACTTCCAGCCCTGGTGGGATGAACTCTGTGCTTCGGAGCCGGAATTCCTGAACTAGGTCAGCTTCTGGCTGTCGCGCCGTCGATCGGCGGGAATCGGGTTGTCGCCGCAGCGACCGTCCAGTCCATGTGGTTACGGACGTACTCCTCCGATGCGTCGCGCCGGGGCTGGTAGTCCCAATCGACCCGGCGGCCGACCGACATCCCGGCGTGGACTGCTCGCCGCATCCGCTGCGACGCCAGCACATCGGCGCGAATGGCGGCGCTGTCCCATCGGGTTGCCACTTCGGTTGCGAACGCAGCCTCGGTCTCGGCATGAGCCGGGTCGGCGGCGAGGTTGTCGAGTTCGCCGGGGTCGGCGGCCATGTCGAACAGCATCGGAGGGTCGATGTCGCACTGGATGTACTTCCAGCGTCCCCGCCGGATCATGAAGATCGGGTGGGCAGAACCCTCGCCGCAGTACTCGCCCAGGGCGGTCGCGTTGGGGTCGGCCGCGGCGCCGCCCGCAGCCGCTGCGAGCGACCGGCCATCGAGGTCGGCGCCCAGCGCCGGCCACGCTCCGGGGGCCGACCAGTCGAGCATCGTGGGCAGGAGATCGATGAGCGAACACGGCTCGGGCGAGGTGCCGTGGACAATTCCCGGGCCGGCCATCACCATCGGTACCCGCATCGAGTGGTCGAGGGTCGACATCTTGTACCAGAGTCCCCGCTCACCGAGCATGTCGCCGTGATCGGCGGTGAAGACGATGATCGTGTCGTCGAGCAACTCCGCCTCGACGAGGGTCTGCACGATCTCTCCGATCTTCGCGTCGACGTAGGTCGTGTTCGCGTAGTACGCCCGCCGAGCGCGTGCCACCTGCTCGTCGGTGACCTCGACGTCCGCCGCCTCGATCGCCGTGTACAGCCGCTGAGAGTGCGGGTCCTCAGCCATCGGCGAGACTGGAAGATCGATTGCTGCTCCGTCATAGCGGTCCCAGAACTCGGGCCGAGCGACGTAGGGGTCGTGGGGATGGATGAAGCTGACCACCATCGCAAAGGGTGTGTCGAGGTGCTTGGCGTAGTCGAAGATCCGCCGCTTGGCTGTGAAGGCGACCTCTTCGTCGTAGTCGAGCTGGAAGGTGGTGGCCGCGGTGCCGGCCTCCTTCACGGAATCCATGTTGTGGTACCACTTGTCGATCCGCTCGGCCGACTCGTCCCAGTTGGGCGTCCAGGCGTGATCCGACGGGTAGACGTCGGTGGTGAGGCGGTCCTCGAACCCGTGCAACTGGTCGGGCCCGACGAAGTGCATCTTCCCCGTCAGGCAGGTGCGATAGCCCACCTGCCGCAGATAGTGGGCGAAGGTCGGGATCGAGGCAGGGAACTCGGACGCGTTGTCGTAGGCCCCGATCCGGGTGGCGAGCTGACCTGCCATGAACGCGAAGCGGGCCGGGGCACACAACGGTGAGTTGGTGTAGGCGGCGTCGAATCGCATTCCCCGCGCCGCAAGGGCGTCGAGATGTGGCGTCTGCACGATCGGGTGGCCGTACGTGGAGGTGAACTGCGGCGCGAGCTGGTCGGCCATGATCACCACGATGTTGGGGCGGGTCGTCACGCGCCGGACGCTACCGTCCGGCTGGACGGTCGTTCAATGACCGTCCTCAGAGGCCCAGATGGTCGATGATCTCCGCAACGCAGTGGTCGAGCGGCTTGGTGGTGTCGACCCGGGCCTCCGGGTCCTCCGGCGCCTCGTAGGGCGCCGAGATGCCGCTGAACTCTGGGATCTCACCGGCACGGGCCTTGGCGTAGAGGCCCTTGACGTCTCGCGCTTCGCACACCTCGATCGGTGTGTCGACGAAGATCTCGGTGAACCCACCGGCTGGATGAAGCTCCCGGACCTGGGCCCGGTCGGCCCGGTACGGGGAGATGAAGGCGGTGAGCACCACCAGGCCAGCGTCGTGGAAGAGGCGGCAGACCTCGCCGATACGGCGGATATTCTCCGCACGGTCCTCGGGAGAGAATCCGAGATCACGATTGAGGCCAAAACGAATGTTGTCACCGTCGAGCACGTAGCAGGCGACGCCTCTGGCGATGAGCGCCTCTTCAACTGCGAAGGCCAAGGTCGACTTGCCCGACCCTGAGAGTCCGGTGAACCAGACCGTCTGAGCAGGATGGCCGAACAATCTCCGCCGGGCGATGGCGTCGACTCGCCCCTCGGCCCGCTCGATGTTCTGACTGACCGGTTCGTCAGCCACGCAACATCCCCCGTTGCACCAGTGCGGCGACGATGGAAGTGACACTCTCGTCGACCGTGCTGACACTGGCGTCGATGCGAAGGTCGTACGTCGCATCGCGCTCGTAGGTGTAGTCGACACCGGGGAAGTCGACCACGTCTCCGGCATCGGCGCGTTCGTACAGACCGCTGGTGTCTCGACGTCGACAGACATCGATCGGGGTGTCGACGAAGACCTCGAGGTACCGATCGTCTCCGATACGATCGCGAACCCGGCTGCGTACCTCCGCATCGGGAGCGACGAAGGCAGCGACGGCAATAACACCCTGGTTGTTCAACAGTCGTGCCATCTCGGCCGCACGGCGCAGGTTCTCCGAGCGATCGCTGCCCGTGAAGCCGAGATCCCGGCTGATCCCCATGCGGACGTTTTCGCCGTCGAGACGGACGGCAACCTTTCCTCGATCGAAGAGTTCCCGCTCCAGTGCCGTAGCGATTGTGGACTTCCCGGCTGCAGTCAGCCCGGTGAGCAACACGGTGCACGGCTGTTGCCCGAATCGCACCGCCCGCTCCTCCGACGAAATCGCCGATGCCTGCGCTTGCAGCCCGTCTTCAGGAGCCCGATCCCATGACGAGCCGGCCCCGCTGATCATCCCAGCAGCCACGGTGGCGTTGCTCAGGCGGTCGACCAGGATGAACGCTCCCGTGACCCGGTTGTCGGCGTAACGGTCGAACAGGAGTTCTCTGTCGCTGCGGACCTGCACGGATGCGATGTCGTTCAGTTCGAGTTGGCCGGCCGCATGCTCGTGGAGCGTGTTGACATCCACGCGATGATGGATCGTGGTGACGGTCGCATTGGACACACCGGTCGCAGACTGCAGCGCGTACTGACGGCCAGGACGCAACGGTTCGTCGGTCATCCAAACGAGCATGGCGTCGATGTCATGCGCCCGATGGGGCTCAGCGCCTGGCGTGATGAGAAGGTCTCCGCGGCTGACGTCGATCTCGTCCTGAAGCGTCAGGGTGATCGCCCGCCCGGGCCCCGCGACGTCGAGGTCGCCATCCATGGTGACGATGCGAGCGACGTTCGACGAGACACCGGAGGGAAGAGCCACGACTCGATCACCGGGCCGGACGATGCCCGACGCAATCGTGCCTGCGAAGCCACGGAAATCGAGGTCGGGGCGGGTGACCAACTGGACGGGAAGCCGGAAGCTGTCAACGTCGATACCGGACTCCACATCGACCGTCTCGAGGTGTTCCATCATCGTCGGTCCGCCGAACCAGGCCAGGTTCTCGGACCGCTCGACCACGTTGTCCCCGAGGAGGGCCGACATCGGCAAGAACACAGGGTCGGTGAGGTCGAGGCGCTTTGCGAACGCCAGATAGTCGGTCCGGATGTCCTCGAAGCGCTCCTGGGACCAGTCGACGAGGTCCATCTTGTTGATCGCGACCGCAACATGCCGAATGCCCAGCAGGTTCGCGATGAAGCTGTGCCGCTTGGTCTGGGTGACGACCCCGTGGCGGGCATCCACCAAGATGATGGCGAGCTGGCACGTCGAGGCGCCGGTGACCATGTTGCGGGTGTACTGCTCATGGCCCGGGGTGTCGGCGATGATGAACTTCCGCCTCGCTGTCGAGAAGTAGCGATACGCAACGTCGATCGTGATGCCCTGCTCCCGCTCGGCTTTGAGTCCGTCCGTCAAGAGCGCCAGATCGACGTGGCCGCCAGCACTCCCCTGGGTCGTCGAATCGGCCTCGAGACTGGCGAGGGTGTCCTCGTAGATCATCTTCGAGTCGTGGAGCAGGCGCCCGATGAGGGTGGATTTCCCGTCGTCGACCGACCCACAGGTGAGGAACCGGAGCAGATCCTTGCGCTCGTGCTCGGCCAGGTAGGCCTCGATGTCGGTCGCGATGAGGTCGGACTGATGACTCACTAGAAGTAGCCCTCCCGCTTCTTCTCCTCCATCGAGCCGGACTGGTCGTAGTCGATCACTCGGCCTTCCCGTTCCGAGCGGGTTGCGAGCAGCATCTCCTGGATGATTTCGGGAAGCGTCGTGGCGGTGGACTCCACCCCACCGGAGAGCGGGTAGCACCCGAGGGTGCGAAATCGGACCCACTTCTCTTCAGGCTCTTCACCCGGCTCGAAAACGAAGCGCTCGTCGTCGACCATGATCGTGACACCATCACGGGTGACGACCGGTCGCGGCGCCGAGAAGTACAGCGGGACGATGTCGATGTTCTCGAGGTGGATGTACTGCCACACATCCAACTCGGTCCAGTTCGAAATCGGGAAGACGCGGATGCTCTCCCCCCGGTTGACTCGGCCGTTGTAGAGATTCCACAGCTCCGGCCGCTGGTTCTTCGGATCCCATCGGTGAAACTTGTCGCGGAAGCTGAAGACGCGTTCCTTTGCCCGAGACTTCTCCTCGTCGCGACGAGCACCGCCGAAGGCGGCGTCGTACCCACCGGCGTCGAGCGCCTGTTTGAGGGCCTGCGTCTTCATGATGTCGGTGTAGTTCTTGGACCCATGGTCGAACGGATTGATGCCCTGCTCCACTCCTTCCTGGTTGGTCCAAGAAATCAGGTCGAGTCCCAGTTCTTCGGCAACACGATCACGGAACTCGATCATCTCCCGGAACTTCCAAGTGGTGTCGACGTGGACCAACGGAAACGGCAATGGGGCCGGGTAGAAGGCTTTGCGAGCGAGGTGCAGTAGCACCGACGAGTCCTTGCCGATGGAATACAGCATGACGGGCCGCTCGAACTGAGCGACCACTTCGCGCATGATGTGGATCGCCTCGGCCTCCAACTGCTTCAGATGGGTGAGGCGGACTTCGTCGGGAAGGACAGCGGTGCTCATAACGACGTCCCGAGCCTATTGTGTTCCGAGCCGGGGCTGTTACCGTCGCCTGCGGTGAAAGTCGCAATTCTGTCCCGGGCGCCAAGGTCCTACAGCACGCAGCGTCTTGTGACGGCAGCCACCGAGCGCGGCCACGACGCACGGGTCCTCGACACGCTGCGCTTCAGCATCGACCTTTCGGGCCCCGAACCCGATCTCCAATACCGCGGTCGTCCACTCGACGACGTCGATGCCGTCCTTCCCCGTATCGGCGCCTCGATCACCTTCTTCGGCCTGGCGGTCGTCCGACAGTTCGAGCAGATGGATGTCTATACGCCGAGCCCGTCGAACGGCATTGCCAATTCGCGCGACAAGTTGCGCGCAATCCAGATCCTCAGTCGCCATGACGTCTCGATCCCGGCGACCACGTTTGTCCGCGATCGAGCTGATGTGCTCGCCGCCATCGATCGGGTTGGCGGTGCGCCAGTCGTCATCAAGCTGCTCGAGGGGACCCAGGGCATTGGGGTCATCCTTGCCCCCGACACCAAGGTTGCCGAGGCCGTGATCGAGACACTGCAGAGTGCTCGACAGAACGTTCTGATCCAGCGCTTCGTCGCAGAGTCGAAGGGTCGCGACATCCGAGCGCTCGTCATTGGCGATCGCGTCGTTGCCGCGATGCGACGGGTGGCGAAGGGCGATGAGTTCCGATCGAACGTTCACCGGGGTGGCACGGTCGAGCCGATCGAACTCGATGAGGAGTTTCAGCGGGTCGCAGTTCAAGCCGCACAGATCATGGGGCTTCGAGTCGCCGGTGTGGACATGCTCGAAGGCGCCGATGGGCCGGTCGTCATCGAGGTCAACTCCTCACCGGGATTCGAGGGCATCGAGCGCGCCACCGAACTCGACATTGCCGGTGCAATCGTCGACTTCGTGGCCTCCCAGGTCGCCTTTCCCGAACTCGACATTCGGCAGCGGCTCACCGTGAGCGCCGGGTACGGGGTGGTCGAACTCGCAGTCCACGAGGGGGCGGCGCTCGTTGCGGCGGGAACCACGATCGGTGAACTTCGCGACAAGGACATTTCCGTACTCACGTTGCATCGTGGGACTGCCGTTATCCCGAATCCCCGCAGCGAGCGGGTGATCGAAGTCGACGATCGACTGCTGTGTTTCGGCAACCTGGAGGCGATGCGAGGCCTCGTCCCGGGACGGCGCCGTCGCAGCCGCCTGCAGCTCCAACCGCTGCCGGACCCAACGATCACCGACGACACATGACGAGGCGGCCGCCGTTTCCCATCGGCGACACCACGGCTCCGGCGGGCCGCCGAACCCAGACCGAATTGCCGATCGCCCGACTGATGTCGGGGACTCCGGTGGCGCTCCCGGTGGTGGTGTTGCACGGGGTCAGCGATGGGCCAACCGTCTGGGTGAATGCCGCCACCCACGGCGACGAGATCATCGGCGTCGAGATCATCCGTCGCTTGCTCGCCCTGGTGCATCCAGGTTCGCTGGCCGGGACCCTCATCACCGTCCCGATCGTGAACGTGCACGGGTTCAACACCGGCGACCGCTACCTGCCTGATCGACGAGATCTCAATCGCGCCTTCCCGGGTTCGGCACGGGGTTCGCTCGCATCCCGCATCGCCCACCTGATGATGACGGAAGTCGTCGGTCGTTGCGAAGTGGGAATCGACCTGCACAGCGGCTCGGATCATCGGGCCAATCTTCCCCAGATTCGCGGTGATCTGTCCGACACGAGAACCCTCGAGCTTGCGATGTGTTTCGGTGCTCCGATCGTCATCGACTCACGGGTCCGCGACGGTTCGCTTCGTGGTGCGGCCACCGAAGCCGGCGCAACCTGTCTGGTGTTCGAGGGCGGTGAGGCGTACCGGTTCGACGAGACATCGGTTCAAACCGCGGTGGACGGCATTCTTCGCGTCATCCATCACCTGGGCATGATCGACGATCTGGCACCAGCTGCGCCGCCCACACTTTTGGCCACCTCGAGCCGTTGGGTTCGTGCGTCGAAGAGCGGCATCGTCGACTGTCGTCTGACACTCGGGGCACGGGTGACGAAGGGTGAGCAGATGGGGGTGCTGCGCGATCCGTTCGGAAAGCAACTCGGTCGACTCAAAGCGCCGAGCGACGGTGTGCTCGTCGGCAAGCTCCTGCACCCCCTGGTCAACCGCGGAGATGCCGTGCTCAACGTCGCTGCCACCGAGTGAGCGATTCGGTCAAGCCTCGCCTGCGTTGCGATACTGGGGAGATGGATCGGACCGCTCTGCGAGAGAAATACCGCGCTGAACGCGACAAGCGGCTTCGGGCCGACGGCAACGACCAGTACCTCGAGCCCACCGGCGCGTTCGCGCACTACCTCGACGACCCGTATGTGCAGCGGGCGGAACGTGCTCCACGGACCGGCGAGGTCGAGTTCGCATTCATCGGCGGCGGGTTTGCCGGGCTCGTCGTGGGAGCGGCGCTGAAGCGGGCAGGAATCGACGATGTGTGCATCATCGAAAAGGGCGGAGACTTCGGCGGGACCTGGTATTGGAACCGGTACCCGGGAGCAATGTGCGACACGGCCGCGTTCGTGTACATGCCGCTGTTGGAAGAAACCGGCCACATGCCCACAGAGAAGTACGCCAGGGCGCCCGAAATTCTCGAGCACTGCCGTCGGATCGGGGAACACTTCGATCTCTACGACAACGCCCTCCTCTCGACCGAGGTCACCGACCTCGAATGGGATCCAGCATCCAGCCGCTGGATCATCCGTAGCGACCGGGGCGACGACATCCGTGCCCGACACGTCGGCATGGGCACCGGACCGCTCCACCGTCCGAAGCTGCCCGGGATTCCTGGGATCGAACGCTTCGAGGGGCACGCCTGGCACACGAGCCGATGGGACTACGACGTCACCGGAGGGGACCCGAGCGGGAGCCCCATGACGGGTCTGAACGACAAGCGCGTCGGCATCATCGGGACCGGTGCGACGGCGGTCCAGTGCATCCCTCACCTTGCCGAGCACGCCGGTGAGCTCTTCGTGTTCCAGCGAACGCCATCGTCGATCGATGTCCGCAACAACCACCCGATCGACGCTGACTGGTTCGCAACACTCGAACCCGGCTGGCAGCAGAAGTGGTTGGAGAACTTCACGATTCTGCAAACCGGCGGGTGGGCCGAGGAAGACCTTGTCCAGGACGGTTGGACCGACATCACCCAACGAATCTTCAAGAAGTTCACCGAGATGGACAGTGGAGAACGCACCGTCGAGTCGTGGATGGCCGCCTTCCACGAGTCCGATGACGAAAAAAATGAAGAGATCCGGGCTCGCGGCGACGAGGTCGTGAACGCTCCTGCCCCTGCGGAGGCCCTGAAGCCGTGGTACCGGCAACTGTGCAAGCGCCCGTGCTTTCACGACGAGTATTTGCTCGCCTACAACAAGCCGAACGTCACACTCGTCGACACCGACGGTCGAGGTGTGCGCGAGATCGATAGCACCGGTGCGTGGGTGGGTGATCGACACTACGAACTCGACTGCATCGTCTACGCCTCGGGCTTCGAAGTTGGTACCAGCTATGCGCGCCGCTCCGGATACGACACGACCGGACGCGACGGGATCAAGCTGTCGCAACGATGGGACCCGGGGATGGTGTCCAAACACGGCATGCACGTGCACGGCTTCCCGAATCTGTACGTGGTCAGCCCTATGCAGGCCGCAAACCTCATCTCGAACATTCCCCACAACCTTGTCGAGGCGGCGCACACCCTGGCTGCGATCCTGCAGCACGCCAACGACACAGGTGCTGTCGAGGTCGAGGTGACGCAGGAGGCCGAGAACGACTGGATGGAGCTGCTGCGTTCGAATCCTCGACGTTTCGGTGCCGACCCCGACTGCACGCCCGGTTACTACAACAACGAGGGCAAGGTCGACGAGATGGGTGATGGCCTTGCCGGCGTGGGGTACCCCGACGGTGCATGGGCCTACTTCCAATACATCAAAGGCTGGCGCGAGTCCGGGGACTTCGACGGGCTCGAGTTCCGGTAGGCGGGGGCAGGGACGTGAAGGCTCACTTCGACGTCTTCGGCACCACGCATGGGCCCGACGAGTCGACCAACATCGAGGCACTCCCCCGCCCGTGGCTCGAATGTGGGGTCAACGCCGTCGTGTCATAGTTGCGATGTTGAGGCAGCGACACCTGCACCGTGATGCCGATGAAGGAGCACGCCTGGCTCCCCGCGCTGTCGATCACTGCCAGCGCATTCGGTTCGACCTCCAACAGATCGGGCTGTGCCGCGGCGGCGAGGTCGCTCTCGACAGCGACTGGGACCTGACCCGGCCGATCGGGTAGGTGGACTCTCGTGAGCGAGCTGAAACGCACACTCAGCCTCGGCGGCGCAGTAGTCGTCGGCGTCGGCTCGATGATCGGAGCGGGTGTCTTCGCCGCATGGAGCCCGGCTGCCACTGCCGCAGGCGATGGGCTCCTCATCGGTCTCGCTGTGGCCGGGTTCGTCGCCTTCTGCAACGCCACGTCGTCGGCGCAACTTGCTGCGATCCACCCGGAGTCGGGCGGCACGTATGTGTATGCGCGGCGCCAACTCGGCGAGGGCTGGGGCCACGCTGCAGGGTGGGGCTTTGTAGTCGGAAAGACGGCGTCGTGTGTGGCGATGGCACTTACCGTGGGTGCCTACCTCGCTCCGGACAGCGCTCGGACTGTGGCAGTTGCCGCAGTTGCCTTGGTCACCGCCGTCAACATCGGCGGTCTGTCGCGCACCGTTGCCGTGACCTGCGCCCTCCTTGCGGTGTCCCTGGGGTCGCTCGCAGTGGTGGTCATCTCGGGTTGGGCGCATGTCGAGCCCGCTGGCGGAGGGATCGACCTCGGCGAAGGCGGCGTGTACGGCGTTCTGCAGAGTGCTGGCTACCTCTTCTTTGCATTTGCCGGCTACGCCCGAGTCGCCACTCTCGGGGAAGAGGTGGTCGATCCAGAGCGCACCATTCCTCGAGCCATCCCGGCTGCACTCGGGGGCGTCCTGGTGGTCTACGCCATTGTCGCACTCACCCTTCTCCGGACGATTCCGACTCGAGAGCTGGGACCTCTCGACGCACCACTCCAACGTGTGCTCGAGGACGCCAACTCATCGTTCGCCGTATTCGTTCAGATCGGAGCGGCGATCGCTGCGCTGGGGGTCTTGCTCAATCTGATCCCAGGCATCTCCCGTACCACACTTGCGATGGCACGCCAGCGGGAGCTTCCGCACTGGCTGGCCCACGTCGACAGGACCCGTTCCCTTCCGCTGCGAGCCGAGGTGACGGTTGCGGCCACGGTGATCGCGCTGATCCTCGTACTCGACCTGCGAGACGCCATCGCGGTAAGTGGCGTTGCCGTTCTGCTCTACTACGCCATCACGAACGGTGCGGCGTTGACGCTTCCCTCGTCACAGCGTCGTTTTCCGAAAGCGTTTGCCGTGGTGGGTTTGGCGGGATGCGTCGTCTTGATCGGCGCGCTACCGGTTCAGGCCTTGGTCGGCGGCGGGGGTGTGATCCTTTGCGGTATCGGTGTGCGCCAGATCGTAGGTCGACGCCGTGACCAGCCGGCGGTGTGATCCCATCGGTGCGTTCCCGATTCGCTCGAGTTCGGCCTGCGATGCCAGGACACGCTCAGCGCTGCTGAGGTGGCCGGAATCGCTCATCCGAAGCCCTCCCGGGCCACGATCTGCTCACCGTCGAGATCGATGCAAAAGGAGCGGTCGGCAACATCGACATCGGCATACAGACATCCAGCCGGAGATTCCCATTCGAGCCGCAGTCTGCTGCCCACTGCCTTGCATCCAAAGACGCCCTGGAAGACCGGATCGTGCCGGGCTCGCCACCGCAGAAGGTCGAGGGTGGCTCGTACCACTGGCTGCTCGAGCGCAGCGCGGAGGCTCGCATCGTCGTAGTACGGCCGGTTGATGTCTCGCCCAACTCCAGTGTCGGTCAACAACGCGACCTGGTTGGGTGCGGCCAGCAGGCCCGCGTAGTACACCTGAGGGATCCCGGGCACGAGCACTTGGATCAGCCGAGCCAGGAAGTGGGCGTCGTCGTCTCGCCCGACCGCATCGTAGAAGGTGCAGTTGATCTGATAGCTGTCGAGGTTCATGGCGGCTGACCCCGTCGCCTTGACGGAGGTGCCGCCGCTCGCGGCGTGGATTGCCGAGATCAGGCGTTCGACCTGTTCGGCCGTCAGAAGGCCGGCTTCGTCCCCTTCGGGGGCAACGTCGACCATGCCGATTCCGTCGTGAGTGTCGAGCACGGTGACACAGTTGCGAGGCGCGCGGTCGAGCCACTGCCCCAGGGGCTCTGCATCGCCATGCAACAGGCCGAAGAGCACGAGCGGTGGGAGTGCGAAGTCGTATACCCGGTCGACTCGGCTCGCCACCTCGATCTGAAAGCGATGGTGGGAGTGGATTTCGACGAGGACCTCCATGCCTCGCTGCCGAGTCGCCTGCGCGATGCGTTCGATGAACGCAAAGCACTCGGGGATCATGAAACACGACGTTCCGGCCCGCTTGACCGCGTAGCCGATCGCGTCGAGACGAACGAGGTCGACGCCGACCTCCCGAAACCGGTCGAGAACCGTCAGCAGATAGGCCCACGTACTCGGGTGGCTGACATCGAGATCGACCTGCTCGTTGGTGAATGTTGTCCAGACCTCCCGAGAAACACCGGCAATCTCGAAGGTGGTGAACGGCGGCCAGGGACGGGGCCGATAGATCAGCTCGAGTTGCTCACGAGAGGCACCCTCCGGGAACACTGCATCGCGGGTAAGAAACATGCCGTCGAACGCTGACGCGCCACCACGCGCGGCCCAGTCCTGGAACTGGGTCGAATGACTCGACACATGATTGACAATGAGATCGGCCATGATCCGGTGACCTGAGCCGACGCGGGCGACGTCGTCCCAGTCGCCGAGACGAGGGTCGACTGCCGTGTGATCCACGGGATCGAACCCCGCATCTGATCCGTCGATCGGGGGATAGAAGGGCAGCAGGTGGACACCGGCGAACGCACCCGCGAACTCGAGTCGCAGCACCGCATCAAGTCCTCGGAAGTTGCCCGCCAGTCGGTCGACATAGGTGATGAGCTGCGGTTCGGTCGACACGATGAGCGGACTCTACGACACCTGACAAGGCAGCGTGGGAACGTCAATCCCCAGGGCGAGCAGCGCCCGATACAGAGGATCGGAGCGGATCAGTCCGTCCGACCTGACGAAGGGACACGAGCGCGCCAAGTACCAACACCGGCAGCGTGAGCACGTGAGCGATAACCCACAACTGGGTAGCCACGGCGGTCATCTCGAATCTTGCAGTGACGATGTATTCCAAGTTGCCGGAGAGAAGTTGCCAGTAGCCCTCACCTGCCTCCTGGAACTCCTTTCCCTGCAGCTTGACCACATTGAAGCGGATGATGGAGCCGGTCACATGGCCGAACAACACGATCATCAGTGCTGCCACGGCGAAACGCACGACATAGAACGAGACCTTATAGACGAACCACGCACTCCCGAACAACACGAGCAAGAACGCAGCATCGGCGAACAGCCCATGCCAAGCCGCCCAACCCTCGGAGGGGACGCCGAATGGCTGCACGCCCTGACCCTCTACGTAGTTGTACCAATTGGGGTCGGGCTGATGGGTGAGGAACGTCCCGACGCCTGTGGCGAAGAGGCCGAGCATGAGGACCAGGGAGAGGTTGGCCAGAAGACGTACGCCGCGGTGTTGCGTCGGATCGAGCGTCGAGTGGACAACCGCCTCGACGGCGCGGAGCAAGGTCGGGGTCAGAGCGAGGCGGACCGAACGGCGCTGCGTCGTTGGAACCAATCGCCCACCTGGTTGAGCGACAAGACGGTGAGACTCAGCACCAGGGAGGGCCAGAAGACCTGGGCAACGTTGAGCTTGATGTCGCGCCGGGCCTGGTTGATCATGTTGCCCCATGTCGACTGCGGGAGCTGGACGCTGAGGCCGAGGAACGAAAGGCCGCCTTCAACCACGACCACGAATGCAGCCGCGACCATCGCGTACGACAGCAGCACCGGGAACACGTTCGGAATCACTTCCCGGAACAAAATGGTTTGCGGCTTGGTACCGATGGCACGGGCTGCCGTGACAAATTCTCGGTTGGAGATCGCCAGGCTGCTGGCCCGTGCGACGCGGGTGTACGACGGGATCGACAACGCTCCAATCACGAGGCTGATCAGCGTGAGGCTTCGGACCTCGAAGATCGACACCAATGCGAGCAGCAGGATGAGTGCAGGGAACGCCAGGATGACATCGATACCGGCCATCAGTACCGCCTCGGTCCGACCCCGAACGAAGCCGACGAGTGTGCCCAGAAAACCACCGACGATGATGCCGAATGCTGCAGCCGTGACGGCGACGATGAGACTCACCCATCCGCCGTGCACCAGGCGAGCAAAGGTATCGCGGGCGATGGCGTCAGTCCCCAACCAATGGTCGGCCGACGGGCTCTCCAACGGCTCGCCATCCCCGAACTGACCAGTTGCCCCATCGAAGTTGTTGGTTTGCAGGTTGGGGTCTTGGAGTGGGAGCGCACCGTCGAAAACGGCGACGTCGAGTTTGGCGTAGATGGCGCCGCCCACAACGAGTATCAACCAAATGGTCGAAATCTTGACCAGCAAGGGCATTTCCGAGAACACCTCCCGCACGGTTGCACGTTCGGGCTTGCCGACAGAGCCGGCAGTCCCGACCGACGTCGAGACAGGCGAGAGCCGTTCTCGCGGGTATTCGACTGGTTCCGAGGGATTGGCCACGGGTCAGCTCCTTCGAATGCGAGGATCGACGACGGCGTACAGCAGGTCGACGACCGTGTTGATCACCACGTAGACCACCGCGACAAAGACCGTGATCCCCTGGATCACAAGAATGTCGCGCTGATAAATCGCATTGATCAAGCGGAAGCCGAGTCCTGGGATGGCGAACAGCGTTTCGATGACCACGGTGCCGCCGAGAAGTGCACCGAAGTTGAGGCCCACGATCGTCATCAGGCTCAGTGAGCTGGGGCGCAACGCATGCCTGACGAGGATGTAGCTGTCACTCAGGCCCTTGGCGCGGGCCGACAGGATGTAGTTCTCCTTGAGCGTGGCGATCATGTCCGCTCGGACGAGTCGAGAGAAGATCGCCATCTGGGTCGAAGCCAGCGCAGCTGCGGGCAGGATCGATGTCTTGAGGTTGTCCACCAAACCGTTCCCCAGTCGATTCCAGTTCGAGGCCGGCAGCCATCCCAACTGCACGGAGAACAACCAAATCAGGAAGATGCCGGTGATGAAGTTCGGCACTGAGAGCGCCACTTGCACCGCCGCCGAGGTGGTCGAGTCCTGCCACCTCCCTTCTCGATAGGCACCGATGATGCCGATCGGCACTGCCAGGATCACGGCAAGACCGACGGCCATGACCGCAAGCTGCGCCGTGACCGGGAACCGGGCGACGATCACATCGCCCCAGACATCCTGGCCCTTGTTGATGTACGACTCGCCCAGATCGAGGGTGAGTGCGTTGCCCAGCCACTCGAGATAGCGCGTCGGTATCGGACGGTTGAGGCCCAGATCTTCGCGGACCTGTTGCAACAACTCTTCGTTCTGGATGCCGTCCTGTCCGAGCACGGCAACCGCCGGGTCGCCCGGGAGGAGCGACGTCAGCATGAAAGACAAGAACGTCACGGCGAACAAGGTCGCCAAAAGCCTGCCGAAGCGGGCGATCAGTACTCGTCCCATCAGGCGTCACTCCTCCCAGGATTCACCGGTGTCAGCCGACGGAGATGTAGGCCTGGGCCCAGCGCCCTTCAGCGTTGGGATGGCCAGTGCCGAGTGTGCCGTCGGGGAACTCCCAGCTGTTGAGGCCCTGGATCGACGCGTCGGCGATCAGTGCGGTTGCGGTGTGACCCGAGTACCACACCGGAACCTGTTCGGCGATCTCCATCATGACAGCTTCGTAGAGAGCAAAGCGCTCTTCGAAGACGTCGGTCTGGGTTGCTGCCTGCAGGTTGCCGAACATCTCCAACGAGAAGTAGTTGGGGAAGTTCAGCGGCGACACGATGCCGTCGAGGCCGTTCGCTGCCGCAACTTCAGCCGTCGGCGGCGCGAAGGCCGAATCGAGAATCAGCGATGGATCGTCCTCGCCCGAGAAGCGCCAGCAGTGGGTGGTGTGGCTACCGACGAAGCCGTTTTCACCGCCGAGGGCGTACCCGATGTGGGTCTGCTGGTCGTAGTTCGTCAAGTTGACGTTGACCAGACCACTCTCGGTCCACACCTGCTCGAGCACCTGCATCGCTGCGATCAGGGTCGGGTCCGGCGGACACGACAACTCGGCATCGATCGGCTCACCGACCGCCTTGCCGTCGGAACGACCGGGATCGTTGACGTACTCGGTCAACAACTCCACACCCTTGGCGAAATCGAACTGCGGCCACGCATCAGCGACCTTCTGCGACCACCACGGCGAATCGGGGCTGAAGAACTGGGTACCCGGCAACGAAATCCCGGTACCACCCAGCGCCTCGATCACGTTCTCCTGCGAGTTCATGTGCACCAGACCGCGCCGGACCCGCACATCATCGAACGGCGGAACCAGCACGTTGTACATGCCGCCACCGACGTTGTTGCCCTGGAACTCGAACAAGAAGATGTCGGCGCCACCGTCACGCTCGGCCCGAGCATCACGAATCGTGCCCTGCCGCAACGTCTGCGCAACATCGGTCGTACCCGACAGGGTTGCGTCGAGACGGGTTCCCTCATCAGGAATCGGACGGAACGCGATGCTGTCGAGATACGGCAACTGCGTCCCGAACCGATCGACGAACCAGTAATCCGGGTTCCGCACGACCAACGTCTCGTTGTCGAGATCGCGACTCTCGAGCATGAACGGACCCGTACCGATCGGGTTCTCATTGAACGCCTCGAGATCCGCCGCCGCCTCCGGATGGAAGACCATGCCCAGCGCCGCACGCGACAGGTACGCCGGGAATGCAGCCGAACCACGACTCAACACCCACTCGACCGACAGTTCACCTGTTGCGTTCACCTCGACCAAGTTTGCTGCGGAAACCGAACCGGCACCGGTGGCACCCACGGCCTGAATCGGGAACATGTCCGCAATCGTCTGCGCCGTCAGCGGATCACCGTTGTTGAACACCACACCCGAACGAAGGCTGCCGCTCCACACCGTGAAATCGTCGTTCGACGAGAGCGACTCGAGCAGATACGGCACATAGTTGCCGTCGACATCGCGCTCGACCAACGGGTCAAACAAGGTGGTGAGGATGTTGGCGCAGGGCGAGGAACACGTGTCCTCCCACGGCCGCAAGCCCGTCGTCTCGGCCTCGAGACCGACCGCGATGTCGCCGCCGGTCGGGCGGGACTCGTCGACGACCTCGACCTCGGTGTCGACATCACCCTCGGCCTCATCACCGGCCGCCGGAGCATCATCATCACCGTCATCACCGTCATCAGCCGCAGCATCGCCGTCATCGGCCGTGTCGTCGCCACCGGCATCGACACCGTCGTCACCATCATCACCACCACACGCAGCAGCAACGAGGGCAAGCGCCAGCAACAACGCCAACAGCCTGTACAAACTCGTTTGTTTCATGTTGATTCCCCTCCTGGGATCAATGTGGAGCCAGGGCTCCTGGTTTGTCGCCGGGCAGGGTGCCACAGCACCCGACCCGGAGAAACGTATAGATCATTCTGCACTGAGCCAGGCTTGGCCCCAGCGCCCTATCGCGCTCGGGTGGCCAATGCCGAGTGTGCCGTCGGGGAACTCCCAGCTGTTGAGGCCCTGGATCGACGCCTCGACGATCAGTGCGGTTGCGGTGTGACCCGAGTACCACACCGGAACCTGTTCGGCGATCTCCATCATGACAGCTTCGTAGAGAGCAAAGCGCTCTTCGAAGACGTCGGTCTGGGTTGCTGCCTGCAGGTTGCCGAACATCTCCAACGAGAAGTAGTTGGGGAAGTTCAGCGGCGACACGATGCCGTCGAGGCCGTTCGCTGCCGCAACTTCAGCCGTCGGCGGCGCGAAGGCCGAATCGAGAATCAGCGATGGATCGTCCTCGCCCGAGAAGCGCCAGCAGTGGGTGGTGTGGCTACCGACGAAGCCGTTTTCACCGCCGAGGGCGTACCCGATGTGGGTCTGCTGGTCGTAGTTCGTCAAGTTGACGTTGACCAGACCACTCTCGGTCCACACCTGCTCGAGCACCTGCATCGCTGCGATCAGGGTCGGGTCCGGCGGACACGACAACTCGGCATCGATCGGCTCACCGACCGCCTTGCCGTCGGAACGACCGGGATCGTTGACGTACTCGGTCAACAACTCCACACCCTTGGCGAAATCGAACTGCGGCCACGCATCAGCGACCTTCTGCGACCACCACGGCGAATCGGGGCTGAAGAACTGGGTACCCGGCAACGAAATCCCGGTACCACCCAGCGCCTCGATCACGTTCTCCTGCGAGTTCATGTGCACCAGACCGCGCCGGACCCGCACATCATCGAACGGCGGAACCAGCACGTTGTACATGCCGCCACCGACGTTGTTGCCCTGGAACTCGAACAAGAAGATGTCGGCGCCACCGTCACGCTCGGCCCGAGCATCACGAATCGTGCCCTGCCGCAACGTCTGCGCAACATCGGTCGTACCCGACAGGGTTGCGTCGAGACGGGTTCCCTCATCAGGAATCGGACGGAACGCGATGCTGTCGAGATACGGCAACTGCGTCCCGAACCGATCGACGAACCAGTAATCCGGGTTCCGCACGACCAACGTCTCGTTGTCGAGATCGCGACTCTCGAGCATGAACGGACCCGTACCGATCGGGTTCTCATTGAACGCCTCGAGATCCGCCGCCGCCTCCGGATGGAAGACCATGCCCAGCGCCGCACGCGACAGGTACGCCGGGAATGCAGCCGAACCACGACTCAACACCCACTCGACCGACAGTTCACCTGTTGCGTTCACCTCGACCAAGTTTGCTGCGGAAACCGAACCGGCACCGGTGGCACCCACGGCCTGAATCGGGAACATGTCCGCAATCGTCTGCGCCGTCAGCGGATCACCGTTGTTGAACACCACACCCGAACGAAGGCTGCCGCTCCACACCGTGAAATCGTCGTTCGACGAGAGCGACTCGAGCAGATACGGCACATAGTTGCCGTCGACATCGCGCTCGACCAACGGGTCAAACAAGGTGGTGAGGATGTTGGCGCAGGGCGAGGAACACGTGTCCTCCCACGGCCGCAAGCCCGTCGTCTCGGCCTCGAGACCGACCGCGATGTCGCCGCCGGTCGGGCGGGACTCGTCGACGACCTCGACCTCGGTGTCGACATCACCCTCGGCCTCATCACCGGCCGCCGGAGCATCATCATCACCGTCATCACCGTCATCAGCCGCAGCATCGCCGTCATCGGCCGTGTCGTCGCCACCGGCATCGACACCGTCGTCACCATCATCACCACCACACGCAGCAGCAACGAGGGCAAGCGCCAGCAACAACGCCAACAGCCTGTACAAACTCGTTTGTTTCATGTTGATTCCCCTCCTAGGCCTTCAGCCGTTGCAGCAATGTGCACGCTCGATTCGTCCACGTCGATCAGAGGATGATGACACGCCACGAAGTGCTCGTCGCTCACGCGCCGCATCGTTGGTTCGACTTCGGCGCACAGAGCGTCGGCTCGCTCGCAACGGGTACGGAACCGGCATCCTGACGGCGGGTTGATCGGTGACGGCAATTCACCTTCGTCGGTGACGTCGGTCTGCAAGTCGATGCCGGGGTCGGGAACGGGCAACGATTCCATCAGCAGTTGTGTGTACGGGTGTGCTGGATTTGCGTAGAGCTCGTCCGACTCCGCGTATTCACACATCTTGCCGAGGTACATCACCGCGACTCGGTCGCTGATGTTCTTGACGACCGCAAGGTCGTGCGCAATGAACACCAGGGTCAGGCCATACTCGGCCTTGAGATCCTCGAGCAGATTGAGAATCTGGGCCTGGACGGAGACGTCGAGCGCCGAAACCGGCTCGTCACAGATGATCAACTCCGGTTCGAGCACGAGAGCTCGCGCGATCGAGATGCGCTGGCACTGCCCGCCAGAGAACTCGTGCGGATATTTGTAGCGGGCGGTGTCCGGATCGATGCCGACTGCGTCGAGCATCCTGGACACCCGTTCCCACTGTGCCTCTTTGTCGGCCGGACCCCACACGTGGAGCGGCTCGGCAACCACCTCGCCGACTGCGCGTCGAGGGTTGAGCGACGAGATCGGGTCTTGGAAAATCATCTGCACCTGCGTACGCAGACGTCGCATCGACTCCTCGTCGAGGCCGCTGAGGTCCGCCCCACCGAGTGTGACCTGTCCCCTGGTGGGCCGTGGGAGCTGAATCAGCGCTCGGCCCGTCGTGGACTTCCCGCAGCCCGACTCGCCGACCAGACCCAGGGTCTCCCCCTTCACAATGTCGAAGCTGATTCCGCTGACCGCATGAACGACGCGGTTGCGACCCACGGGGAACTCGACCGTGAGATCCTCCACCCGAAGCAGAGCTTCGCCGGTGGGACGGAGGTGTGCGGTGCCGGATCCAGCCATCAGTCTGCCCAATCGGTTTGCTGGTTTGCAGGAGCCGCGTCATGGCCAGCGGCGACGAGGGCCGCAGGCAACCCTTCGGCAAGGTTCGCCTCGAACGCTTCCGTTGCCGCTGGGCTGCCCACCGGCGTGTGACAGGCGAACTGATGGCCACTGGTGCCGGCGATCTGCAGTACCGGCTCTTCTTCATGACACCGTGCTCTGGCATACGGGCAGCGCGGGGCAAAAGAGCAACCCGGAGGCGGGTTGATCAGATCGGGCGGTCGACCGGTGATGGCGGCAAGACGCGTGTGTTTCGGCCGTGTCGTCTGCGGAATGCTGTTCAGCAACGCCTCGGTGTAGGGGTGGCGCATCTCGTTGAAAAGCGTTGCGGTCGGTGCCTTCTCGACGACCTTCCCTGCATACATCACAGCGATCTCGTCGGTGCGACCGGCCACGACCCCAAGATCGTGGGTGACAAGAATCATCGCCATGTTCCGATCACGTTGCTGAGCGGCGAGCAGATTGAGAATCTGGTGTTGGACCGTGACATCGAGGGCCGTTGTCGGCTCGTCGGCGAACAGCACCTCGGGGCTACAGGCCAGCGCCATAGCGATGCAGACGCGCTGACGCATGCCACCCGACATCTCGTGCGGGTACACGTCGAACCGCTCGCTGGCCTCCGGGATCTTCACCGAGCGCAGCAAGTCGGTCCCGATGGAGCGGGCCTCGGACTTGGACACCCCCAGGTGGATCCGGACATGCTCGGTGAGCTGCCGACCGACTTTCACCACCGGGTTGAGCGAGGTCATCGGGTCTTGGAAGACCATCGCCATTTCGGTACCCCACAGGGCCTTCATCTCCTTGGGGGATCGCCCGACGAGCTCTTTCCCCTCGTACATGACCGATCCCGTGGTAACAGCGTTCCCGGCCACATTGAGGCCCATGATGGTGCGCGCGAGCACCGTCTTTCCCGAACCGGACTCCCCAACCACCCCAAGCGTCCTGCCTCGATCGAGGGAGAGGCTCACTCCATCGACAGCCTTCACCGCCCCGGCCGGCACCGAGAAGTGGGTCCTCAGATCTTCGACAACAAGGGCAGCATGGTCCGCTGGAGCAGCCGTCATCCGAACTCGATCTCCACTGTCAGATCCCCCACGATGAACTGTGTCCGACGTCACAGTCGGCGCATCTTTGCACCTTTCAGCAATCGGTGCGAACTCAGGTGTCGAAAAACGCGAAGATTTCCTCGAACGCAGTCATCTGACCGCCCTGCACCGATGACGGCACCAAAATCGGCGTCCCGAGGCCGGCGTCGAACCACTGCTCGAGACCGTCTCGAACCTCATCGGCGGGTCCATGGAGTGTGCAGTCAGCAAGCCAGGCGTCAGACATCAGTGCTGGCACAGCATCGTGATCACCTGCAGCCTGCGCTGTCTCGATTGCTTCCATCTCGGCGGCATAGCCGCAGTCTTTCCAGTAGTTGCGATAATTCGGCAATCCGACATACATCGTCAGGGTCTTGCGCATCACCGCCGCAGCCGCCTGCCGGTCGTCGCTGATGCATGTTGGAATCATGCCCCCGACGAAGAACCCATCGGGTCGTTCCGGGCACCGGGCAAGCGTGTCGGGAACGGCACTCCGGGCCGCATTTGCGAACACCAAGCCTTGGGCGATCTCGACCGAGAGGGCACACATGTTGTCGCGCATCGCGGCGAGCACGATCGGGGGCAGTTCCCCGATCCGTCGCTGTGCGTGCAAGGCTTCCACGAACCGGCGGATGTCGGCGAGTGGACGTCCGGTGGCGATACCGAGGCGATCATTCATGGGTGCGTGCGACACGCCGATACCGAAGCGGAATCGCCCCTCGGAGAGTTCGTGGATCGACGCTGCAGTCTGGGCGTAATCAGCAACATGACGGGTGTAGATGTTGACGATCGACGTGCCGAATTCGATGGTCGTGGTTGCGTGCCCGATGGCTTGGCAGAGCCCGAGGCCATCGCCGAACGACGGACAGTAGATCCCGGCGAAGCCACGATCCTCGATCTCTTGTGCAAGCTCGATCGTTGCGCTTCGGCGGCCAGGCACGGCGCTCAATGCCAACGCAGGGAGGCGGCTGGTCACGACATTCCCCGGTCGCTGAGCCCACCCGGATTGGCGACAAGATGCTCGAAGAAACCCGCTGGACGTGTGCGCCGATATTCCGCCACGATCGGCTCGAGCTCCAACGGGGAAGCACCATGGAGGATCACGCCGTCGCACCCCAGTTCGAATTGGCCACGGATCGCTTCCACGCACTGCTGCGGTGTCCCGTTCGCGGCGGGCACAAGCCACTCATCGGGAATGAGCGTGGCAACGTGCTCCAGTTCATCAACGGTGGCGGTGTGATCGAGTGCGCCGGAAAAACCGGCGACGAACGGGTCACGACGGAATCGCTCGAGTGCGCCCGGGTCCCACTCGTTGGTCGCCACCATCAGGTCGCCGTACGCCTGCAGGTAGGTCGCCATTCGACCCACCGTCTTCTTGAGCCGAAGCGACTCGGGGAGGTGATCGCCAACCGTTGCGAAGCACGACCACACCCGGACGTGATCGGGATCACGACCGGCCTGCTCGGCCGCCGCTTTGACGGCAGCCACCGCGCGCGCCGTCGTTTCATCGGTGAAGAACGTGTGCAACACGACGGCGTCGAAGCATCGACCACCGAGCGCCAACGAATTCGGGCCAAACGCCGTCAACGTCATCGGGATGTGGGCCGGATCCAGGCCCCGCATGGCCAGGACCGGGTATCGCCCGGCCGGACCGTCGTGGCCGACCACCACCTCACCGGCCCACACCCGCCGCATGAGCCCGACGAAATCCTCCATCTGCGCGGTGGTGATCGCCCCGAGGCCGAACGCCTTCGACACACGCTCGATACCACGCCCAAGGCCGAGCGAGAACCGCCCGGTGGTCAGATGATGCATCGTCATCGCGTGCGCCGCCGTCACCATCGGATGCCGGGTGTTGTGATTGGTCGCAGCTGTTGCGATGCCGATCCGCTGGGACGCCGCCCCGACCGCCCCGCACACCGTTGCCGCCTCCTTCACGTTGAGCCGTTCACTGACGAAGCAACCACCAAGACCCAGCGCCTCGGCCCGGGCGACCTCGTCGATGAGATCCCGGGTGTTGTCCGGCGCGCCCGCAAGTGTGTAGAACGCCAATTCGTTCATGGGATCCAACGCC
Organism: Acidimicrobiales bacterium; assembly: GCA_049437325.1. Classification (GTDB taxonomy): domain Bacteria; phylum Actinomycetota; class Acidimicrobiia; order Acidimicrobiales; family Aldehydirespiratoraceae; genus UBA11606. The sequence goes on along the minus strand of JBMTIM010000015.1, from coordinate 5,230 downwards.
ATCGCAGTCGACGGTACTCGGCGCGCAGATGTCGAGATCGATTCCGAGGGCGACGCGCTCACCGACGATCGACCACGACGTCGCCACCCTGTACGACCAACGAGTGGGCGGTTCGGTGATCGGCGAACCTGACGATGTCGGTGGTGGGATCAACCGAGGTGACGACCAGGTCACCGAATGCGCCCGGCGCCACCACGCCGATCCGGCCGTCGAGACGACACAGAGCCGGATTCACGACCCACAGCGAGCGCAGCACGTCGATCGGCGGTTGGACCTCGGCCCGGATCGCCAGCTCGCGGGTTTGCCGTTCCTGGGTCTCACCGATGAGATCGGTGCCGAGCCCAAGCGTCACCCCCTCCTCCACCGCCGTCTGCAGGGCCTCGAGACCGGCTTCGTACACGATCTCGTTCTTCTCGAGGTTCTTGGCAGGCATACCGAGGGCAGCTCCCAGCTGATGCATCGCCTCGTAGGTCGACAGTGTCGGCACGATCACTGCTCCGGCTGCCGCAACCGCTGCTGCTGTGGACTGATCGATCAGATTGCCGTGTTCGATCGTGTACACGCCATGAGCCACGGCCATGGCGATCGCCTCCGAGGTGTAGGCGTGGGCCGCGACGTACGTGCCCCGATGGCGAGCCTCGGTGACCGCTGCCTCGATTTCAGCCGGTGTGTATTGCAGGCTGTCGAGGGGATCCTTGGGGGACGCCACCCCTCCTGAGACATGGATCTTCAAGAAGTCGCTGCCATCGGCAAGGTTGTGTCGTGCCGCCTTTCGCACGGCGTCTGCACCGTCGGCGATGATCGACATCACATCACTCGGCATGGCACATGCGCACTGGGGGAGGGCGAGGTCCCCGCCTCGAGCGTCGCCGTGCCCGCCGGTTTGGCTCAGCATCCGGCCCGCCCGCACGATTCGCGGACCGATGACCGCGCCACGCTGGATGGCCCGCATCAGGCCGACCACCTCGCCGCCCAGGTCCCGCACCGTCGTGAATCCACGTTCCACGGTTGCTCTGGCCAGGCCCGCCATTGCTATGCCGTACTCGACCTCGCTCCAGCGACTCACCGAGGCGAAGTCCAGGCTGGCCAGACGAAAGTGCACATGCGCGTCCACCAGTCCCGGAACGACGTACTGGCCACCAACATCGATGTCGACATCGGCGCGCCCTACGGGCTCGCTCGTCACATCGACGATCATGCCGTCCTCGATCACGATCGCACAGGGATCGCCGTATGTCATCGTGTCGGTGTCGAGCACGATCCCGTTCCGCACGACCGTTCTCACCGCCACCCCCTCGTTCCGTTGCGTCGGCACGCGACTGTACTCACCGGCTGGAGTGACCACGCGAGGCGTTGCCGGTCATCGCGCCGTTGCCCCGCGAATCACTGCGACGGAGCGTTCGAGGTCCTCGATCTGCTCCTGCGAGGTGGCGCCCCTGGGGGCGAGACGGAGGCCGTCAACCCCGGCTGCGGCACACGCCCGGACCCGTTCGGCGACCATCTCTTCGGTGCCAAGCATGGAGGCTTGCAAGACCAACTCGTCAGGGACGGCGCCTGTCGCTCCTGTCTTGTCGCCAGCGACCCACAGGCGCTGCACGCGGGCGGCAGCATCAGCCCACCCCGCTCGGGCGTAGGCAGCGTTGTAGAAGTTCGTCGTGGCCGACCCCATACCGCCGAGCGTGAACGCCATCGCCTTCCGGGCACGCTCGATCGCTGTGTCGACCTCGTCGGTCACCACCACGTTGGCGTTGATCTGAATGTCGATGTCGTCGAGGGTGCGCCCGACCGTTGCGGCGCCCGTCCGTATGGGGCCGAGCATGACATCTGCAGCTTCCGGGATGAACGAGGTTCCGAGCCAGCCGTCCGCAATCTCACCGGTGAGTTCGAGAGCGTTCGGACCCAGCGTTGCCAGGTAGATCGGTAAATCGGGCCGAGGGCGGATCGACGAGCGAAGCGACTTCCCTTCCCCTCCGGGTCGGGGCAGTACATAGTGCTCGCCCGCGTACGCAACGCGCTCACCCCGCAACATCATGCGCACGACCTCGACGTACTCCCGCAATCGATGGAGTGGTCGGGCAAATGCCTCGCCGTGCAGCCCCTCGACCACTTGGGGACCGCTGACGCCGAGACCGAGCACGAATCGGTCGTCCGAAAGTTGCGCCATCGACAAGGCGGTCATCGCCGTCATGGCAGGTGTCCGGGCGCTGATCTGCATGATTCCCGACCCGAGCGTGATGCGGTCGGTGGCCGCCGCGAGGTAGCCGAGCGACGAGACCGCCTCCATCCCCCATGCCTCGGCCGACCACACTGTCTCGACCCCCAAGCGCTCGGCCGCCTTCACATACTCGACGACGTCCGCCCAACGCTCACCGTCGTAGTAGGCGCTGCCGACGCTTACCGAGATCTTCATCTCACCGACGCTAGGCCGGACCGCTTGCGAGCGAAACCGACCTTCAGGCAACCGACTCAGGCGCGCTCGCCAAGACCGCGTACCCACGCCTGGTACAGCTCGGCGTAGTGGGCCCCTGAGGCGACGAGTTCGTCGTGGGAGCCGAGTTCGACGATGCCACCCTCCGCGATGACGGCGACCCGATCGCAGCGCTCGGAGGTCGAGAGGCGATGTGCAATCGCAATCACCGTTCGGCCCTCCATCAGCGTCTCCATTGCAGCTTCGACGATTGCCTCGGTCCCCGGGTCGACCGACGAGGTGGCCTCGTCGAGAATCAGCACCGAAGGATCCGCCAATGCGGCGCGAGCGAGCGACACCAGCTGCTTTTCGCCGGCCGACAGTCGGCTGCCGCGTTCCTGAACCTCGGTGTCGAGGCCCGCCGGGAGGGCTTCGAATCTCCCGAGCACGCCGATGCGGTCGAGCGCAACGCGAACATCTGCGTCCGAGGCATCGGGCCGCGCGACCCGAATGTTCTCGGCGACGCTGCCCGAGAACAGGTAGCCCTCCTGGGGGACCACGACGATCTCCCGACGAAGCGATCGAACGGAGATGTCTCGAAGATCGGTGTTCCCGAGGGAGATGGTTCCAACGGATGGATCGTAGAAACGGGCAATCAGTTTGGCGAGCGTCGACTTGCCGGCCCCGGTTGGACCGACGAACGCAACGCGCTCGCCCACCCCGACCTCGAGATCGACATCGGCAAGCACGGGCTCTCCCCCGCCGTAGGCGAATCCGACACCCTCGATGACGATCGGCTCCCGTCGCTCGATGGCAACGGCCCCACGTCGATCGGTCACGAGCACCGGCTCGTCGAGCAGGGTGTACAGCTTGTTGAGTGACGCGGTCGCCGACTGGACCATGTTGAACAGCTGACTGAGCTGCTGAACCGGTTCGAACAACGAGCTGAGCAACAAAATGAAGGCAACCAGCGTGCCGACGGTCATTGCGTCTTCGCTGACCATCCAGCCACCGACGCCGAGCGCAATGGCAGTCGTTGCTGCCCCGGCAAACTCGACGATCGGCAGATACCAGCACTGGATACGGACGGCAGCCATGTGTGTGCGGTAGAGATCGCGGTTTGCCTCTGCGAAACGGGCCGATTCGACGTGTTCGCGCGCAAACGCCTGTACGACGCGAACACCGCTCAGCCCTTCCTGCAAGCCCGACAGCGTGTCTGCAATCCGGTCGCGGACGAGGAGGTATGCCCGGTTCGAGTCCCGCTGGAACTTGACACTCGCAGCCGCCACCACGGGCATGGACACCAGGCACAGAAGCATCAACTTCCACGACAGCAGGAACAGCAGCATCGTGGTACCGGCCAGGAGCAGCGCAGCACTCGTGAACATGACCAACCCGAACTGCACGAGCTCCTGCAGTGAATCGACGTCGGAGGTCATTCGACTCACCAGCACCCCGGCCTTCTCCCGGTCGTAAAAGGCCATCGATTGCCGCAGCAACTTGTCGAACACCCGCGTTCGCATGTCGCGCAGGAACGCCTCGCCAACCTTCGCCAACTGCACAATGGCAAAGCGGAACGAGACATAGCTCGCAACGGCCACCACCACGTACATGGCGATCGACACATTGAGTTGGACCCCATCCCCCTTGGCGATGCCCTCGTCGATTCCTCGACGGACGAGCAGGGGCCCCGCCAGAAGGGTGAACGTCCACAGCACCAACAGGCCAGCGGCACGCACCGCCCCGCTTCGATACGTGCGCCCGTAACGGAACGTTCGCTTGAGCACCGTCCCCGTTCCGGCCAAGCCGAGTCGGGAATCGTCGGCGGTGCCGTGAGCCATCGACCAACCCATCAGCTGCGACCTCCGCCAGTGACGTCGCGGTCAGCGGCAAGAACCTCGCGATAGCGGGCATTGGTGGCCAGGAGTTCGTCGTGGGTTCCTTCGGCGATGATTCGGCCCTCGTCCAACAGGACAACACGATGGGCCAAGGCAATCGTCGCCGGGCGGTGTGCGATCACGATCGTCGTCCGACCCTGCATGACCTCGCCGAGTGCATCGCGAATCTCGTGCTCTTTGGTCGGATCGACCGCCGATGTTGCATCGTCGAGCACGAGCACCCGGGGATCGGCGAGAATTGCCCGGGCGATTGCGATTCGTTGCCGTTGGCCACCCGAGAGCGAGAAGCCCCGCTCGCCGATCGCCGTGTCGTACCCATTGGGAAGATCACGGATGAACTCGTCGGCCCCGGCCAACGTTGCAGCGCGCACGACCGCGTCCAAATCGACGTCAGGGTCGGCAAAAGCGATGTTCTCTCGAATCGACGAGGAGAACAGGAACGTCTCTTCGAAGACGATCGACACCGCCTTGCGCAACTTGCGCCGTTCGACGCTGCGTACATCGACGCCATCGATCATGACCGCCCCGCCGTCGACGTCGTAGAAGCGCGGTAGCAGGCGGGCGACCGTCGACTTGCCCGAACCAGTCGCTCCCACGAGCGCAACCGATTCACCCGGCTCGATCGTGAGCGACAACCCCTGCAACACCCCGGCTCCCGCAGCCTCCGGGTGATAGTCGAACTCGACCTCTCGCAACTCGACCCGTCCCAGCGCGCCCTGGTCCGGCAGGGCGGTCGGTGATGCCACATCGACGATCGCCGGGGCCGTGTCGAGCACCTCGGCGATTCGCACGCCCGCAGCCGATGCCCGCTGGCCATTGGCCACGATCATGCCGAGCATCCGCAGCGGCTGAATCAGCATCAACACGTAGATGTTGAAGCTGACCAGTTCACCGATGGTCATCTCGCCGTCGATCACGAGATGGG